>JBBSCF010000017.1:0-64807 GCA_038250545.1 Candidatus Limnocylindrales bacterium
CAGCGCCGCCTCGATGGCGGCCTCGATCTGGACGCTGGGGGCTATTCTTCGATCCACGGCGTGGTCTCCTCTGCGACTTGCAAGGTCAGCTTTGGAGCCTACGCCGTCTTCACTTTTACAGCGGGTTCAGGACGCGACCGAGGGCTCAAGCCGGCCGCCCTCACAGGCTGACAGACCTGACTGTCCAGAGCCGCGGGAGGACGACGCCGCCCGGGTCAACCGGGTATGTCGACGTGGTCGTCGCGCGAGTTCGCCCCACGATTCGGCGCGCAGGGTGGTGAATCGCGAGCATCGTGTCCACGGGTTCGTGCGTAGCGATGCCGGGCCTGGACATGATTCCGGCGACGGCCGGCGACGCCGATCGTGTCCACGATTCACCAGCCACCACCCGGGCGCCATAGCCGCAGATGCTGCCGCACCAGCGCGAGAGGCTCTTGGGTTGTCGGATTGACGTTCTCGCCGGAGCCCTCGGCGGTCAGCCGATCGCGTCGATGAATCCCTGGAGCCAGCTTACAGCCTCGTCCAGGTCCTGGATGACCTCCGGGTAGTCCGTAGCCTCGGCGGGATACAGCTTCTCCCAGGATGGAAACCTGCGCGCCATCGGCGGCCAAGGCACACCTCGATACGCGAAGGTTCGTCGGGCGAGCTCGTGCAGATCGGATGGCTCGATGTTCGTGTCCAGCAGGATCAACTGGATGTCCACAAGGTCGTGGGCCCGCTCGTTATCGCCCTTCTTATCCGGCCTCGTGCAGCCGTCCACCTTCTGAACGAGCTGCTCCGGGTAGGGGAACAAGGCAACGGCCGCGGGGTCTTCGAGACCGACCTTGCGGAAGTAAGCGGTCCAATCCTCGGCGATCCGCTCGACAGGTTGCTCGAATCCGCCGACCTCGTCACGCCCGACCTCGAGCTTGACGGCTCGCCACTCGCTATCGCCGTAGAAGACGCGCGCAGTGTAGGTGCGGATCACGTAGTCGGGCGGCACACCTTCGGGGCGAGCATCCTTCTTGCGGACCGAGATCTCGACGCGGAACCGACCCCACTCCTTCTTGCCCTCGTTGATCCACTCCTCGAAGGAGTCGGGCACCAGGCCGTGGGGAGGACGAGGTCGGCGTCGCTGGAGAACCGAGAACCGAAAGGTCCGAGTCCGATCTTGAGCGCGGCGCCACCGCGCAGGACGCCCGGCAGCATCTGGCCGAGAATGACCTGCGCGAACGCGACCTCCATCAGGTCGGGCTCGATTCTGACTTTGTCCGCCAGATTTCGGATTCGCTTGCCCAGCGACGCCGCGTTCGGCGGCGGGAAGTCCCAGGTCTTTGCGTCGCCGATGCTCACGGCTGTCGCAGATCCTTGATCACGGCATCCCGATCCCTCGCGCCAAGCAGGCCCTTCTCGTAGGCCTCCATCGCAGCGTCGATAAGACGCTCTGTCATGACACGACCACGCGCGTCGAGTATGGCCCGCCGGATGGTGACCGTCGGAACACCCTCGATCGTGGTGATCTCCCCCGGTTCATGATGCGTCCTCACCACCTCGATCCGCTTCGGCAGATCGATCCGCACTCGCCGTGGGGTGCCGACCCGGATGCGCGGGGGGACGACGAGACCAAGCCGGGCGAGCGCGAGGGTCCCCGTGTCGATCAGGTAGGCGCCAGGCCCGGCGAGCAGGACGGCCTCGAGGAAGTGAGCCTCGCGCTCGGCCGGGTAGTCGGGAAACCTGTAGACGCCGTGCCCGCGGCGCTCGATGAAGCCTCGGTCGACGATCTGCCAGAGCCCTCCATGATCGACGTCGAGCGCTTGCATGTCACGAGTCGTGAAGTAGCCGTGATGCTCGTATGCGAAGCCCCGAAGCCGCGCACGGGCTGTGTCTGCTGGCATCTCCCACATCTCCTGTCAAAGTCTCTATGAAACCATAGAGGTTGTGGCAGCCAATGTCAAGGCGTGACGCCGGAACGAGGGGGCTGTGCCCGGCACCGCTGGCGTCGCCCCAGTTGGGCAGACGGACATTGCTTGGTGCCGTCGATCTCCGCGTAGGGGATCACATACGGCACCGGCAGGCGGTGCCTGAGCCCGTGCTTCTTCGCGAACGAGACCTTGATGTCGCCCCGCTGAGCATAGGCGAAGCCGGGGTGAAACCGCAGGTGGTTGATCGCGTCGCGTTCGACGGTGGTCGCGTAGGGGATCGCCTTGCGCGACTTGGGCCCATCGCCGGTCTTCTCGATCGGCTGCCAGCCCGAGATGGTCTCGCCGGCCATCGTGAAGATGTCGAGCCCGGGATCTCCGGTTTCCGTCAACGCTGTCCCTCCAGGTGCGGTGATCGCGAGGGGTCCCGACTCCGTCGGGATCATCACCGCATACTTGGAGGTTCGCGTCGAGCGCGTCCGTTCCTCTTGTTGCTGATGTTGCTGATGTTGCTGATGTTCCCAAGATGCCGGCGCCGAAGAAGGGTCGCCGCCGGCATCGGGATCACGCCCGGGTCACCTGGCTCACGGCGTCGAGCACTACCTCGGCGCCACCGGTCGAAGTTCGCCGCTTACAGCCGGCGATTCACCACGATCGACTGGCTGTTCGTGCTCGGCGGGGCCACCAAGGGACACGATGCGCGTCAATCCGGACACCTCTCATGTCGCCACCTGGACAAGATTCGCGTCATTCACCACGCAGGGAACTTGGTCGGGGCGGTGGGATTCGAACCCACAACCTCGTGCTCCCAAAGCACGTGCGCGACCGTTGCGCCACGCCCCGACAGGTTCACGCTCGCGAAGCGCATGGGCTTCGCGGTTCGGCTCGGCCGGAGGCATCGACGTGCACCGTCGCCTGCTTCCACCGCTCCTGGCACACATGCTAGCCCATGCGCATGTGCTTCCCGACTGCTGCTCAATGCCCGCAAATCAGAACCCAGGAATCGAGCACAAGATCGCGGCTGCGACGCGGGGGTCGCGCTCCGTGGCTATGGCCGTGCAGCGGACCCCACGATCCGATGCGGCGGCTCCACTCGTCGGCCGCGGCTCGCGGGCAATACGCGCGTCTGGCGGCCCAGGAGATCGACCCCGGATCGACGGACTCACCAGCGGAGCGATGGACTCACCAGCGGAGCGACGGTCGCGTCCGATGTCAAAGCCGAGGCTCGCATACGCAAGGAGTCGCGGGGGCGCAAGACCCGCCGCGGCTGCTTTGCGAGCGGGCTTGATCCCGGGCGGGTCACGCGCCAGCGCGTCCCCAATGATTGACTATCTTTGCCACGGATCAAATCCTGCCAGTGATCTGATGCCAAGATAGTGCTATCTTTGAGACGCAATGCCAGCACGCAGTCTTGACGCCATCCCTAACCAGTTCGATGACGCGCCCTCCTTCTGGGGGTTCATCGGCGAGATCGAGAGGGAGCAGCTCGACTTCAAGGTGCGCGCCGACGGACTCAAGGACACCGTGCCGGCGATGGCGATGACTGACGGGGGACTCATCGTCCTCGGGATCCGCAATGAACCTCGAGAGCTGGTTGGCTGTCCGCTGAGCCAGGATGTGCTCGACCGGGTGACGACGGTCGGGGCGGACGTCGGCGTCGACGTCGTGCTCAAGGCGGTCGCCGTCGGTGATGTCGGTCTCACGATCGTCGTCGTGCCGGAGGTCCGTGGTCGGCTCGTGACGACCCCGGACGGCCGAGTGCTGCGTCGCGTTGGGAGCTCCAGTCGTCCCGTCGTTGGCGATGCACTCGCCAGGTTCGTGCTGGCGCGCGTCGAACACATCGTCGAGGACGACGCTGTGCCGCTCCAGAACACCGACGACATCGACCTTGCGCTGGTCAACCGGGCGCTCGAGGCCGAGGGTAAGCCCCGGGTCCGGCGCGACACGCTCGTCCGCGCGCTAATGGACCTTGGAGTCGCACGGCCCGAGCTGCCACCAACCGGGCCGGTGATCACAAAGGCGGCGATCCTCCTGTTCGGCAAAGATCCGCGGCGCTTGGTTCCTGGGGCGGCGGTCCAGGTCGTCCGGCGTGCCGGGGTCGGGCCAGGACCTGGGCCAACGACCGTTCGCGAGGAATTCGCCGGGCCAATGCCCGACGTCGTGGAGGGCGTGCTCGCGTTCCTGACCCGCCACGGCTCCTTCGTTGAGGTCGTAAGTGGCGCGCGCCGCGAGCGCATCCCCGTGTTCCCGACCGAGGTCCTGCGCGAAGCCGTCCTCAACGCGGTTGCGCACCGCGACTACGGCATCGCGGGAACCACGGTTGACATCACGATCTGGAATGATCGGATCGAGATCCGGAGCCCAGGATCGCTTCCCGGGCCGATCACGGTCGAGAACATCCGGGAACAACACTACTCGCGGAACCGGCGAATCATGAACGTGCTCAAGGTCCTCGGCTATGTCGAGGAGTACGGCGAAGGCATGCCGCGGATCTTCGACGCCATGGAGGCGCGCCTGATGCGTCCTCCTGTGATCGTTGCCGACGCGGTCTCGGTGACGCTCACCATGTACGCGGGCTCCTTCCTGTCTGCTGAGGATCAAGCGTGGCTCGCGCTGCTTGGACACCTCAGCCTCACACCCTCCGAGCGGAGGTTGCTCGTGAGGGTTCGGCGCGAGGGCTGGATCACGCCACGGAGGCTGCGGGCAGAGATGCCAGACGAGAACGTTGATGCCCTGCTAACCGGCGGCGTTGCCAAGGGGCTGCTGCGCCAGGAAGGCGAGCGCGGCGGCTCGCGATACGTGCTCTCCGAGGAAGTTCTCCTCCGCGCCGGCGCATCCGGCCTCGAAGCACGCGGGCGGCAGCGTCAGATGCTCCTGGACGAGATCCGCCGCAGGGGGAGCATCTCGACGGTCGAGGGCTCGGACCTGCTCGGCGAGCAGGTGCAGATCGTCCGGCATCTGCTCAACGACCTGGTGCGATCCCAGCTCATCGTGGCCGCCGGAAATACCCGAGGGCGTCGGTATTACCTGCCGGAGCTGGCGCCGCGGATCTGACCACGCGCCACGGCCGAGCGTTTGGGAAGTTCACTTCGGTCCCCGTACCGATGGGAACCGCACAATAATCGGCACCTTCACCGCTCGTGGGCTCGTGCTCAGCCAGGCCCGACCTCCACCGCTTTCGCCTGTGGGGCTCCCAAAGCACGTGCGCGACCGTTGCGCCACGCCCCGACAGGTTTCGTGCTCGCGAAGCGCATGAGCTTCGGTTCGAGCCGGCGGAAGCCTAGGCTACACCGCTCGACGGCGGGATGGTCGTCACCGTGCCGACTTGAGACGCCGAATTGCTGGAGGCAGGGCGTCTCCGAGGCATCGGGATCTGGGCTCGACCGACGAGCCTCAGCAAGGACCAGGGGCCTTGCCGGCATCGGGCGCCAGCGATCGCGCAAGGATCAGGGTTCGACCGGCGTTGGCGATGAGGTCGGATCGGGCGACGGCGACGGAGCCGGAGACACCCCCGGCGTCTCGGTGGGGTCGGCAGGCGTGGGGTCCGCGGTCGGCGTCGCCTCGGCAGGCTCGGGGGTCTCCGGCGCCTCAGGCACCTTGGTGGCGGCCCTTGTGTCGACGGAGTCGCACATCACGAAGGTGTCCTTCTTCGTGCCGTAGCAGGCGTCGAACCCAGGGCCACCGTGGACGAGGTCCTTGCCGTTCCCGCCGTCGGACTCGCCGTCCTTCCCACCCGCGAATAGCGTGTCGTCGCCATCGCTGCCGATCACGACGTCCTTCCCGCTCCCGCCGTAGATCGTGTCGTTGCCGTCGCCCCCAACGAGGCAGTCCGTGCCGTTCCCGCCGTAGATGACGTCATTGCCGCCACGCCCGAAGATCAGCGCCCCGGCGTTCCCGGCGTCGATGACGTCGGGGCCGTCGGTGCCATAGATCACCTCAGCGAACTTCATGTCGCCGCACTCGGGCGGCACGGGCGGCAGGGTCGGGGAGGGCGTGGGGGTGGGGTCGGCCGTGGGGGTGGGGTCGGCCGTCGGGGTGGGGTCGGCCGTCGGGGTGGGCGCGACTGGGACCATACTCTGGCCGGGACCGGTCACACCCGGGCCGTCGGCGAGGATCGTGTTGGTGTGCTGTCCGGAGAACGTGCCGCCGCCAGTGAGCGTCCCCTGCACGACCAGGACAAGGTCGCCCTGATCGGCACCAACCAGGCCTGCCGCCGCGGTCCGCGTGAACTTGGCGGCGACGTGCGCCTTGCCGTCCAGCTCCGCGGTGCCGTCGCTCGCGATGCAGGCGTCCTGGTAGCAGAGCTGGACCGAGGCGAGGTCGATCTCGGAGAGCTGACGCGGGTTCGCCAAGCCGTCGATGAACGCCGTGACCTCGCCATTGGACTTCGGGTCGGCGCCATTCGACTTGGCATCGTCGCCCTGGGACGTCAGGTTGATGGTCTCGGGTTCGATGCGGACGGTCGCGGCCACCGGCCCCGGTGGCACGTCCCACCACCCGGCGGTGATGGTCATTCCGGCCGTCACCCGGTCCACGAACGTAGCTTCGGAAGCGCCCGAGACCGTCAGGAAGCGCCCGAGCCACGGGATCGTCGCGACGTACAGGCCCGTGACCCGCACCTGCCGGCCGCCCCAGTCGTCGTTCACCCTGTTGGCATCGCCGCGCGTCTGGAACGCCCCATCGGCGTTCACGGCCACCACGCGGTGCGTGACCACCTCGCCGTCCACGCTCAGCACGAGCACCATGCCCTGCTCCACCTTCGCGGGAGCAGGCACGACCACGATCACATCCCCGCGCGAGATCGTGGGGGCCATGGAGCCGCCGGACACGGAAACCAGGCGGTACCACGGGTTGCCGATGAGGCCGGCGCCGACGAACGCGACCAGCGCGAACGCGGAGACCAGGGCCGCCACGATGGCCACCCTGGTCAGCCGCTCGATGTGCCGATGTCGAGTTTGCGGCCGCGCCGGGCGAGCGCCGACAGCCACCGGGTGGCTACCGACCTCTCGCTCGACGTGGATCGCGGTCATGGACGTGGCGCCTCAGTCCGGCGATGGATCATGTGCGGCTTTACGTCCAATCCAGCGCCGTTGGCACCGGGCTGAACGTACTGGCTGTCGTTGGTCGCGCCGGCCAAGACGTGTTGGCCGACCCGAGGCCAACCCGGCGGGCGATACCACGAGGTGGTACGGCACGACGATCCCACGACCCTCCGATAACGTGGTCGTGCCCGCGCGCCGCGATACGTCGCCTCGGTTCATCCAGGGATCCGATCGCCGGGCGGCGAAGCCGCGACGTCAACGGTCCACAGAGCCTTCAGGCTGCTCCGTTCCTCTTCCGATGCAGGCCGGGGGCGCTCACGGCTCAGGACCGTGCTGGCCACAACCAGCAGGAGGATGACCCCGCCGACCATCAGGTAGATACCGCGATTGGCGCTGACGGCGGCGTAGCCGAGGAGCGGCAGGGTGAACTGGGCGACATAGACGCTCTGCTCCTGCAGGGTGATCGTCCAGGAATCGTCCACATTGTTGGCGTCACCCCTCGTCTTCAATACCGGCTGGCCGGATTGCTCGAACGTGAGCTGGACGATCCGGTGCACCACCTGCTCCGAGGGGACATTTGGGTCCTGGAAGATGATCACGTCCCCGACGGCGAGCGCGGAAGTCGGGGTGCGCTCGGCGACGACGACACCGCCGACGGGGAAGCCCGGTCGCATGCTCCCGGAGAGGATGGGGGCGATGGTCCAGCTGCCGCTCAGCACCGAGAAGGTGACGAGCGCCGCGCCGGCGAGGAGAAGCGCGCTGAGCAGCGGCCAGAGTGCCCGGCGGAAACCGTGGGCGACGGCATGGAGGCTGGGCGTGCTCATGTCCTCACCTGCAATCACTCGGAATTGAGGTCGGGGGCCGGAGGCCCCCGACCTCAACGGTCAGATCAGCTCGCCGTGATCGGCTAGCCCGAGTAGCCCACCGTCACGCTGACCGTGGCGTTCAGGCCCTGGGCAGCATTGGGCAGGCTGGGCGCAGTGCTGGTGCCCGAAACAGCCGGGGCCCCAACGGCTGTGACCGCACCGCAAGCGGTCGTCGCGTTGCCTGCGTAGACGTTGATGGTGTAGGCGTCCGTGCTGGTCGGGGCCAGTGTCCCGACGATGGCCTGCACGCCGAGCGCAGCGGACAGGGGTCCGTTGCGGATGACTGTTCCCGAGCTGGTTTCGCAAACGTAGAGTTGGCTGATGAGGTCCGCGTCACCGCTCACGCCGATCTGCGAGGTGATTTCATTGACGCTGATGTCGCCCGAGTTCGTGATCGTGACGAGCTTGTCGCCAGTCGTGAACGTCGACCCGGTCGGTCCGAAGTTAGCGAAGGTGAGCGTGTGAGCGCTGTCTGAGAGAACGCCCTCGCCCGAAAGGGTCACGTTCATGGTCCCAGCCGTGACCTGCTGATAGGACTGGGTCGTCTGGGTGAACGTGGCCATCGCGCCGGCCGAAATGAGTGCAAGTCCGGCAATGCCGACACCGCTCAGAGTTGCGATCTTCCTAGTGAACATAGCCGTTTTTCTCCTCGTTCCTATCTGAAGCATTCCCCGTTCGCTTCAAGGTGTTGCTGGACTCACCTCCCCATCCCGGACATCCGGTTCCCGGTATCCGGGCCCGAGCCGCTCGCAGCAGTTCGGCCCCGACCGCCCACCTGGTGGGGCAACTGGCCGACGGCGAGATCACCCGGGACGCCGATGTCTTGCGCGCGGCCGACTCCGGCCACCTTTGCGCACGACCCGCGGGCTGCCATCGGTGGCCCCACGGAGACGGGTACGGGAACGGACCCCCGGGTACGGACGCGGAAACGCGTACCCGATACGTATCTCCTCGTATGGCCCCGCGATCACGGCCGCCATACGATCCCGTCATGGAGCGCTCCGAGGCACCGGCGCCTTTCCGACACCTGGCCGTCAATGGGGGCGAGGCCACCTCAGCGGTGCTTCCGGGCACCGATGGGAGCGCCGCCCCGATCCCCGGGCACGCCGATACTAACGATAACGAAGCGCCGGCGCTCCGGGACGCGGCCGCGATCCTGGCCCGGGCCGAGGCGGACGAGGCCGCAGCCAACGACGCGCGGCTCCGCCACAGGACCGACAGCTGGACCCCGTTGCCACCCGACGCGGCGATCGCAAGCCTGCTCCAGCCCGGCGAGCAGCTTCTGGCCGTCCGCCGATCGGCGGGGCTGGACGAGCCGGCGACCGGCACACGCTCGCCCCCGAGCGTCGCCGGCGACCTCTACCTGACCACGCACCGGCTCCTGCTGCTCGGGCGGGAGACCCGTGCGTTCGAGCTCGTCGAGATGGATGACGTCTTCCTGCATGGCGACCGGCTCCTCGTCGCGATGCGCGACGGCTCCAGCTTCGCGCTCGACGTCGAGGGTCCGCGGCTGCTCCGGGTCGAGATCGCCGCCGCCCGGGCCGCGCTGCGGGCCTGAGGCCGCGCCGGGCGAGGATCGGTGGGCGCCAACGATCAGCTGCCGATCCGGTAGCGCCCCGCCGCTTCTGCCCGGTTCCTCACCCCCAGCTTGTGGAGGATGCTGCTGACGTGGCTCTCCACGGTCCGCGGCGAGACGCCCAGCGCGGTGCCGATGTCGCGGTCGGTGAGCCCCCGTGCCAGGAGCCTGAGGACCTCCTGCTCGCGCTCGCTGAGCACCCCCAGGGCGTCGGCGTCGGCGGCAGCCCCGCTGTGGTGGGACGCGTCCACAAGCTTGTCCACGAGTCGGGCCGCCATGCGGCGCGACATCGCGAGGTCGCCCCTCGCCGAGCTCCGGACCGCCCGCTGCAGGGCTTCGGGCGAGAGGTCCTTGGTGAGGTAGCCGACGGCGCCGCTGCGCATGGCGGTGACCAGGTCGCGGTCGCTCGACGACACCGTGAGCATCACGATCCGCGTCTCTGGCAGGCGCGGCGCAAGCTCGCGGACCAGCTGGACGCCATCCATGCCGGGCAGGTCGATGTCGAGCAGGAGGAGGTCGGGCCGCGCCTCCAGCGCCAGCGTCAAGGCCTCCTCGGCGGTCGCCGCCTCCGCCACGACCTCGATGTCGGGTGCCGAGATCGCCTGCCGAACGGCCGCGCGTACCAGGGCGTGATCGTCCACCACCATCACCCGGAGGCGGTCGGCGCGAGGGTTGGCTCCGGGCTCGTGGCTCACGACGGCACCGGCGACGGAGCCGCGGCAATGCAGGCGAGCGGCACGTCCACCCACACCCGGGTCCCATCGTGGGGCCGGGATTCGATCGTCAGGAGTCCGCCGATCAGGCCGGCCCGCTCGCGCATGCTCAGCAGGCCGAACGCGCTGTCACCCGCGGATGCCGGATCGAAGCCGCGCCCGTTGTCCACAACGCCCAGCCGCAGGGAGCCTGCCCCGGTAGTCGTAGAGACGCGCACGACCGTTGCGTCCGCGTGGCGCCGGACATTGTTCAGGGCCTCCTGCGCGATCCTCAGCAGCTCCGCCTCCGCTCGCGGGTTCATCCTCCGCAGGGGCTGGTCGCCGACGAACTCGGCCTGCAGCCCGCTGCGATCCGCGAAGTCGTCCACGTAGCTTGCGAGCTGCTGGTCAAAGCTCGTCTCGCCGTCGCCCGTCCAGCGCAGGGCGATGACCGCCTGGCGGGCGTCCGCAAGCCCGGCGTCGATCGCCCCGCCGATCTCGCCGGCGAGCTCCGCAGCCTCGGATCCGGGCGCGGACAGGGACGAGAGCCGGCCAACCTTGAGCTTCGCCAGCCAGAGGTCCTGCGACAGGCCATCGTGAAGCTCCCGGGCCAGCCGGGCCCGCTCCTCGAGCGCCGCACGATCGGCCTCGGCGTCCTTGAGCCGCGCGAGATCCTGGTTGGCCTGCCGCAGGCTCGAGATGGTGGCACTGACCTCAGCCTGGATCCCGAGCAGCAATGCGATGTCGAACCCAACGCGGAGCAGGCTGCCCCCGCTGATCAGGCCCGAATAGACCTCTGGGGATAGCGCCAGGTGGATCTGGGCGAATCCGGCGAAGACCAGGCCGACGGCGAGGTAGGCGTCACTGATCGAGCTCGTGTGTCGATACAGCCGGCGCGACATGACGGCCCCCAGGAAGAAGAGCACCGCGCACGCGGCGCCCAGGAGCCACCCAAGGGGCGTCGAGACGGGAACCAACTGGGACGCCGTCGAGCCTTGCAGGTCGGGCGGGACATACGGGGCGCTCAGCGGCGCCAGTTCTGGGTTGAACCGCACGATCAGCAGGATCACCATCAGCAGCCCGGCTGCCGGGGCCACCACGACGATCCACGGGTAATTGGCGGTCGCACCGCGGAGAGCGGCCCACAGGCCCACGACCACCAGCGAGGCCGCCAGCAACTGGGCCATGGCAGACACGTAGGCGGGACCCTGGCCCGACGGGAGGCCCGCGGCGACCGGACCGTCGTCGATGTGGGCGATGACGAGCAACACGGCGACTGCGTTGGCGATCGCCAGCACGACGAAGGCTCCCGCCAGGACAAGCGCGACGGGTTCCCCCCGCTCGCGGAAGCGGGTCGACATCAGGACCGCGACGGCGATCGTCACCAGAGTGGCGATCGTGTCCAGGAGAGTATCCAGGCCCATTGCGTACACGCTTGTCCGGAGCGCCGGCCAGACGAAGGCGGCGACCGTCCCGACAATGAGACCGGCCGAGATCACGGCGAGACCGGCGTCGAGCACGTCCGCACGACCACGCCCGATGTCGCCTGACCGGATGCGTACGGTGGACACCGCGAGCCGCCAGGTCACTCGGCAAACCTCGGCACGGTTGAGGTGCCCTCCCACCCATGAGGTTGCGGGACTGTCACGGCGCCCCACGGCCCGGGTTCCCCTGGTCGCGAACCATCGCGGGATGCGCTCGCAGCGGCCGGACCTGCATGGTCGGGGCATACGCCGGCGGCCTGCCAGAGCCGTTGGGCCCGTTGCCAACCGGCACCGGGTGACACTGTTGCGCGGAGTGGGCTCCCGGGTCGGCCGCGTGAACCGGTTCATGCCTACGCCACTCGGCTCGCCATGCTCACGGGTGCAGACTGATCCTGCCGCCCGCAGACGGCTGCCGTCCCCGCCCGCCACCCACCGGACGCGAACCAAGCGGCCCCCGGGCGGGAAGGGTCCGCCGCAACCATGCGTTGACGCGGCCCCGATCGCGACGGTACGGTCCGCTGGGTCGGGCTCGTGCGAGCGCCCCGTTGCGTCATGCGTCGCTCATGCGACTGCCACCCCACCGTCCTGCAGGGTCCCAGAGCATGGCCGCCGGCCGAACCCCGAGGTCTCCAGCGATCCAAGGGCGCTCGAACGCGCTCGTGGTGGCCGCGCTGGCGGCGCTGGCCAACGGGATCGCACTCGTCGCGCACATCGTCCTCGGTGTCCCGTTGCCGCTCGTGCTCGCCTTCACCTGGAGGGTCGCGGTCGTGAGCATGCTCGCGGTGACCTCGACCGGCGACCGCTCGGCGCGACGTGCCCTGGGTCGGATCATCCGGCTGGGGTTGCTCGCCGGCATCCTCGCCACGCTCGTCTACGACGCCACCAAGGTCGCGCTGTCCCAGCTCGATCCAAGCCCCTTCAACCCGTTCGAGGCGACGCGGATCTTCGGGACCCTGCTGATCGGCGAGTCGGCATCGCCGGTCGCGATCCAGGCCGCCGGCTGGGCCTTCCACCTGGTCAACGGGGCGACCTTCGGGATCGCCTTCGCCAGCCTGTATGCGAGGTTCGGGCATGACTCCCTGCGCATCGGCCTCCTGGGCGGGATCGGCTTGCCGGGCATCCTCGGCGGGTTCCGCGGCTGGACGGCCGAGCGCTGCGGCCATCGGGATCGTGCGCCCGGCGAGGACCGGTCCGATGATCACGATCGTCCGGCAGGCACCAACCACGTGTCGCGACGGCGGGACTTCGACCCCGGCCTCGTCGTGCCCGCCACGCGGGTCCGGTCCCACACGCGTCTCGTGTCGACCGCCATAGCAACCGCCTGACGTCGTTCGGGATGCTCCGCGGTCCTCCGGGGTCGAGCGCGCAGACGCGCACCGTCCGCAGGGCTACCATCACCGTCGATGCCCGAATCGATCTCCCCACCGACGGCGCCGCTGATCAGCGTCGAGGCGCTGACCAAGCGGTTCCCAGGCGTGACCGCGCTCGATGCGCTGACCCTCGACGTCGCACCCGGGATCGTCGGTCTCGTGGGGGCCAACGGGGCGGGCAAGAGCACGCTCCTCAAGATCCTCCTGGGCCTGCTCGCCCCCACCAGCGGCCGAGTCGAGGTCATGGGCTACGTCCCGTGGACGCAGGGAACCCAGCTCCGTCGGTACGTCGGCTACATGCCCGAGCATCCCGCGCTGCCGCCGGATGTCAGCGCGACCGAGTTCGTGGCCCAGGCCGGCCAGCTGTCCGGCCTGCCGGCGAAGGCCGCTCGGGAGCGCACGGCCGACGTCCTCCGTCACGTGGGGCTGGCCGAGGAGCGGTACCGGCCGATCGGCGGCTACTCCACCGGGATGCGCCAGCGGGTCCAGCTCGCCCAGGCCATCGTCCACGACCCCCGGCTGCTCCTGCTCGACGAGCCGACGAACGGGCTCGACCCGGCCGGCCGCGACGAGATGCTCGGCCTGATCCTCCGGACCGGGACCGAGTTCGGCATCGCCATCGTGCTGGCGAGCCACCTGCTGGGCGAGATCGAGGCGGTCTGCGATCACCTCGTCGCCATCGACGGCGGGCGACTCCTCCGGGCCGCGCCGATGGCCGAGTTCACGGCCGAGACGGGGATCCTGACCGTGGAGGTGGAGGATGGCCGGGACGCGCTCGCGGCGGGTCTCGCCGGCCGCGGCCTGCGGGTCCTCGACGGGTTCGGCCCCTCCGACCGGACGGTCCGCGTCGCGCTCGACGGCGGCGCCCCATTCGACGTGGTCCGCGACACGGTGGCCGACCTGGGCCTGCCCCTCGTCCGGATGGAGCGCGGCCGGCACTCCCTCGAGGACCTGTTCCGCGACGACCTGCAGGCTGCCGCGGGCGCGGGCGGCCCGCCGAGCGGGGACCCATCATGACCGCGAGCGGCGACCGGGTGACCGCCGGGCCCGGACCGGCCGGCAGCATCTACGACCTCGGCTACCGCGGCTACGACGGGCCGCGTCTGGGACGTCGTCATGCCTTCGCGACGCTCTTTGTCGGGGGCCTCCGGGCGACGTTCGGGCTCGGGCGGTCCGGCCGGGCGAAGATCCTCCCGGCGTTCAGCCTGGCGCTGCCCGCGCTCACGGCGGTGATCATCGTGGCGGTCTCGGCGTTTGCCTCCCGCTTCGGCATCAGCGATCTCGGGGTGATCCCGGGCCACCCGGACATGGCCGGTGCGGTCGGCGTCTTCGCGACGATCCTGGTGGCGGTCCAGGCGCCCGAGCTCCTCGGTCGCGACGTCCGCTACCGCGTCCTCAGCCTCACCTTCTCCCGCGCCCTCATGCGGGTCGACTACGCCCTGGCCAAGCTGGCGGCCCTGAGCGCGGCCGTCCTGATCATCCTGCTCCTGCCCCACGTCATCCTCACGATCGGGGCCGCGCTGCTCACGCCCGACGTGCTGGGCGTGCTGGGCCGCGAAGCCGGGCGGTGGCCGGCGATCCTCGGCTCCACCGCCCTGACGTCCGTGGCCACGTCCGGCGTGGCGCTCGTCGTGGCGGCGTTCATCGCCCGCCGTGCCTACGCGACGGCGGCGATCTTCGGCGTGTTCATCGTGCCCGGCATCATCGCGGCCGTGGTCATCGCCCTCGAGCTGGGCACCGCCTCGCGCTACCTGGTGCTGCTCGACCTGGGCACGGTCCTCGACGCCGCCAATGCCTGGTTCTTCGGGATCGCCCCCGCGGCCGGCGTCTGGCCGATCACGGGCCTGCCCGTCTCGCTCGGCCTGGTCGCCGCAATCGTGATCGCGCTCGGGGCGAGCGCGATCCTGGTCCAGCGCTATCGGACGATCAGCGCATGAGCCCGCACCAGGAGGTCCCGCTGTGGGGACCGGCCGTGGATGCCGCCGCCGGGCGTGGGCGGCCGCGAGAGCTCACCCCCGGGGCGGCCGTGGAGCTCCTCGGGGTCTCGCGCTGGTACGGCAACGTGGTGGCGGTCAACGACATCTCGTTCACGCTGGGTGGCGGCGTGACCGGGTTGCTCGGGCCGAACGGCGCGGGCAAGTCGACGATCCTGCATATGCTCGCCGGGCTCCTCCGGCCATCCGACGGCACCGTCGCGATCCGCGGGACCGAGATCTGGGGCAACCCTGCCACCTACCGCGACATCGGCCTGGTCCCGGAGCGCGAGTCGGTCCACGCGTTCCTGACCGGCTTCGAGTTCGCTCGGCTCAACGCCCGGCTCCAGCGCCTGCCCGACCCGGACGCCGCCGCCCGCCGGGCGATCGCGACCGTCGGCCTGTCGGACGCCGCCGATCGGGCGGTGGGCACGTATTCCAAGGGAATGCGCCAGCGGGCCAAGATCGCCGGGGCGCTCGTCCACGACCCGTCGATCCTCCTTCTCGACGAGCCGTTCAACGGGATGGACCCCCGCCAGCGCCTCCAGATGATGGAGCTGCTCGGGAGAATGGCCGACGAGGGCCGGGTCATCCTGTTCAGCTCGCACATCCTCGAGGAGGTCGAGCGGCTCGCGCAGAACGTCCTGGTGATCGTCAGCGGCCGGCTCGCCGCCGCGGGCGACTTCCGCGAGATCCGTCGGCTCATGACCGACCGGCCCCACACGTTCACCATCCACTCGTCGGACGACCGGCGGCTGGCGGCGGCCCTCGTCGGCCATCCCTCGGTCTACGGCGTCCAGCTCGATGGGGGCAGGCTGGCCGTGCGGACGTCGGACTACGCGGGCTTCGCCCGGGCGCTCCCTGTGCTCGCCCGTGACGGGGGCGTCTCGCTCCTCGACCTCCGCCCGACCGACGAGGACCTCGAGAGCGTCTTCAGCTACCTGGTGCAGCGATGACCGGCGCCGCGCCCCACGACCCGGCGACGGGCACGGGCCCGGTGGCGAGCCGGGGCTCGGTCATCGTCACGATCGCCGCGCTGACGGTCCGGAGCCTCCTGGGCCGGCGGCGAAGCCTGCTCCTGTTGCTCCTCGCGCTCCTGCCGGTCGCCATCGCGCTCCTGGTCCAGCTGTCCGGGCGCGCCGGGAATGGCGACGAGACTGTGGCCACGGCGATCATGGACCGGCTGATCGTCACCACCCTGCTGCCGATCGTCGGGCTCGTCTTCGGAACGGCCGCCCTGGGGGCCGAGCTGGAGGACGGGACGGCCGTGTTCCTCCTGGTCAAGCCGATCGCCCGCTGGCGGATCGTCGTCGCCAAGCTCGTCGTCGCGGTGGGGCTGTCGGTCGCGCTGGTCGCCCCCGCGGCGTTCATCGCCGGGGCCATCCTGCAGCCGGGCGGGACCGGGCTCACCGGGGCGATCGGGGCCGCCGTCGGCGCGGCGGTCGGCGCGACGGTCTACGTGACGGTCTTCTTCGCCCTGCGCCTGGTCACCGGGCGGGCGCTCGCGATCGGGCTCGTGTACATCCTGGTCTGGGAGGGCGTGCTGGCCGGGCTCCTCGAGGGCACCCGGGTGCTCAGCATCCGCCAGTACACCCTGGCGATCTCGGCGGCGATCGGCCAACCCGGGGTGATCGACCCCGACCGGCTGGACGCCCCGACGGCCATCGTCCTTGCCGTCCTCGCCGTCGTCGTCGCAACCGCCATCGCGGTGCGCCGGTTGCGCTCCTTCCAGATCGGGCAGGCCGACGACTGACCCGGTGGCGCGGGACGGTCGCGCCGGACCTAGCGACCGGCCAGCAGGGTCCGCAGGACCGGTGCCATGCGCGCCGCGGCGCGCGACCGGTGCGAGATGGCGTTCTTTTCCGCCGCGGACCACTGGCCCAGCGTCCGGCCGCCCGGCGCCTCCTGGGCGGGCTCGAACAGCGGGTCGTAGCCGAACCCGCCGACGCCGCGGAGCCCGGTGGCGATGCGCCCCCGGCAGGTCCCCCGGCGGGCCAGGATTCGCAGGCCCCCCCGCGGGCCCGCCTCGCCCGGCAGCGCGACCGCGAGCACGCACACGTAGCGGGCGCCGCGACGCGACGCCGGCAGGTCGCCCAGCTCGGCGAGGAGCTTCGCGTTGTTGTCGTCGTCCGTGGCGTCCGGGCCCGCGTAGCGCCGGGTGAAGACGCCGGGACCGCCACCAAGCGCATCGACCTCCAGGCCTGAATCGTCCGCCAGCGTGGGCAGACCGGAACGCTCCGCGTAGTAGCGCGCCTTGATCCGGGCGTTGGTCTCGAACGTGAGACCGGTCTCGTCGGGCTCGCCCTCGATGCCCAGGTCGTCGGGCGAGAGGAGCTCCACGCCGTCGGGCAGGTGGAGCAGCTCGCCCAGCTCGCGCAGCTTGTGGCGCGACCGGGTGGCGACCAGGAGCCGCCGGGGTGCCTCCCCCACTAGCGGCGGACCTTCGCGAGCGCCTCGCCCTGGGCCTCGAACAGCCGGCCGAGCCCGACGTTGGCGAGGTCGAGGAGCCGGTCCAGGCTCGCGCGGTCGAAGGGCTTGCCCTCGGCCGTGCCCTGGAGCTCCACGTAGGCGCCGGCGTCGGTGCCCACCACGTTGAAGTCCACCTCGGCACGGGAATCCTCGGAATAGTCGAGATCCAGCATGTTGATGCCGTCGATGATCCCGACGCTCACCGCGGCCACGTGACCGGTGAGGTGGCGTTCCATGCCGTACGTGATCAGCGCCGCCGCCAGGGCGACGTAGCCGCCGGTGATCGATGCGGTCCGGGTGCCGCCGTCCGCGACCAGGACGTCGCAGTCCACGGTGACGGTGCGCTCGCCGAGCCGCGACAGGTCGACGACGCCGCGCAGGCTCCGCCCGACCAGGCGCTGGATCTCGTGGGTCCGCCCGCCGACCTTGCCCCTGGCGCTCTCGCGTTCGGAGCGCTCGGCCGTCGCTCGCGGCAGCATCTCGTAGGTGCCGGTCACCCAGCCCGTGCCCTTGCCGCGCAGGTGTGGCGGGACGCGGTCCTCGATGGTGGCCGCGCACAGGACCTGCGTGTCGCCGAAGCGGACGATGCAGGACCCCTCGGCCCACTTCTGGACCCCCAGCTCGATGGAGATCGGGCGCAGGTCGTCCGGCCCGCGGCCGTCTGCGCGCACGTGACCGCGGTTGCCGATGCCGCCGGTGCCCGAAGGGGCCCCACCGGGCGGGCGGTTGCCGATGCTCATGCCGTCGCCTCCCCGCGCTCGAACGCCTTCGCGGCGTCCCAGAACGCATCCAGCTCCTCGAAGGAGCAATCTCGGAGGGCCACGCCGCGGGCCGCGGCTGCTCGCTCCACGTGCCGGAACCGCCGGCGAAACTTCTCGTTGGCGGAGCGCAGAGCGCCCTCCACCTCGATCCCGGTCTTGCGACCGACGTTGGTGAGCACGAACAGCAGGTCGCCCAGCTCTTCGGTGCGGTGGCCCAGGTCCTCGGCCTCGACCAGCTCGCCGACCTCCTCGCGCACCTTGTCCAGCACGCCGTCGATGGACGGCCAGTCGTAGCCGAGATGCGCCGCGCGCTCCTGCATCTCCTGGCTTGCCGCCAGCGCAGGCAGCGAGCGGCTGATGCCGTCGAGGGCGCTCTTGGGCTCCTCGGCGCCGGTCTCGTCCGCGACCGCGGCTCGCTCGACGGCCTTGATGCGCTCCCATTGGCGGTTGACGTCGCCCGCGGTCCGGGCCTCGGCCTCGCCGAAGACGTGGGGGTGGCGCCGCACGATCTTGGTCGAGATCGCCGCCCAGACGTCGGTCATGTCGAAGACGCCCGTCTCCGCGGCGAGCTGCGCGTGGAGGACCACCTGCAGCAGCAGGTCGCCGAGCTCGCCCGCCAACTCCGGCGTGGCGCCGCCCTCGAGCGCGTCGTAGACCTCGTAGGCCTCCTCGAGGAGGTGGTTGCGCAGCGTCTGGTGGGTCTGCTCGCGGTCCCACGGGCAGCCATCCGGCGCACGGAGCCGGTCGCTGATCCAGGGCATGCCCCACGGCGAGGCCACGTTGGCGACGGGGGCGACGGGGGCGAGGTACAGCGGCCCGGCAAGGTCCTCCGCGGTCAGCGCGCCGATGGTTGTGGGCTCGGGGTCGCCGAACCGCCCGACCGGGTGGTCGGCCGGGTAGAGCCGGCGGAGGAGCGCGAGCGGCTCGCGGCCGGCGGCGCCGTGACGGCCGGGCAGCGCCGCGGGCGCGTCGTCAGGCGTCGGTGCCGGAACCCGGAGCCGCGCCGCAGGCATCACGAGCACGCCGATCGACGGCTCCAGGGGCGTGGCGACCAGTCGCTCGGCGACCACCACCGCCAGCCCGGCGGCCGGATCCAGACCCCAGCGGACCCGGGCCTCGGCCAGGAGCGCGTCCAGCATCGGCCCGCCCGTCCCGCGCCGCGTCAGCCAGCCTGGCCGGTGATCGTCGAATCCCGGGTGATCTCAAAACCGGCCTTCTGCTGGGAGTACCAGATCGGGAAGGCGGATGTCTCAAGCGTCCTCTGCTGCGCCGCGTCCGGCGCCCGGGTCTCCTCCTTGTTCACGAGGAACAGGTAGATGCCCTGGCCCGGGACCGTGAGCGGATCGCTCACCTTGCCGATCGGGGCCGCGAAGATGGCGGCCTCGCGGGCCTCGTCCAGCTGGCCCTTGCCCACCCAGCCCAGGTCGCCGCCCTTCGCTCCCTCGGGCTTGTCCGAGTTGCCGCGGGCCGCGTCGGCGAAGGTCAGCGTCCCGGCATCGATGTCCGTCTTGAGCTTGGCGGCCCAGTCCGCGTCGGGCGCGAAGTGGAGGATCTGGATCACGTGCCACCCGGCGGTGGTCTTGACCGGCGCGAGCAGCTGGCCGGGCTGGAGCCCCGGCTGGAAGATCGCATCGAAGAACGGCTGCAGCAGGGCATCGTCCGGGGTGAACCAGTAGGTGCCGCCGCGGCTGGCCGACCCGGGGTCGTCGCTCTCGGCCATGGCGATCTCGGAGAACAGCGAGGGGTTCGCCTTGAGCTTCTGGTACGTGGCGTTGGCCTTGTCCTCGGCCGCCTTCCACGCCGCGTCGTCCGGGGCCAGCGAGGCGGCCGCCCCCGCGTCGCCGCTCGGCGCGTACAGGATATGCCGGATCTTCACCGCGCCGTCCTGGGACTCCTTGCCCGTGAGCGTGCCGGTGCTCGGGTCGTAGTCCGCGCTGAGAAAGATCTCCGCCACCTGGCGCTGCGGGCCGGGGGCGGTGTACTGCGCGAGGATCGCGGCGGCCAGCTTGGTGTGGGTGACGTCCCGCTCGAGCGCGGCGCGGAAGCCGTCGAGGTTGATACCCGAGTCGGTGACCTGGCTGGCCAGGGTCGCGTCCACGACGGGCGCCACGATCTCGGTCACGCGGCCGATGCGGAAGACCCCGTCGGCGCCCTCGACGACGTCCGTCGGGGTGTCCTGGGCGACGGCCATGAGCGCGTCGAGGAACGGCGCATCCTGCGTTGCGTCCTTGTCGATGAACCCGATGTCACCGGCCTTGTCCTTGGTCGCATCGGTGGACACGGCCTTGGCGATCGTGTCCCAGTCCTTGCCCGCCTTGACGTCCGCGAGGGCCTGGTCGGCCTTGGTCCGCGCGGCGGTGATGGCCGCGTCGGTCGGGGTGGAGGCGCCGTCGGCGAGCTCCGGCTTGACCGCGATCATCCACGCGTGGCGGAGCTCGGGGCTGGTAGCCTCCAGGGTGAGCTGGGCGTCGATGTCGGCGGGGGCGACGGTCACGCCCTGCTTGGCGGCGAGCTCGGCCTGGATGGCGCCATCGACGAGCTGCTCGAGCGAGATCGAGTCGACCTGCTGCTGGCGCTGCTGGATGACCGCCTGGCGGGTCTCGGCCTCCGACGCGCCGATGTGCCCGGCCGCGAGCAGGGTGCGAATCCGGCGCAGCTGGTAGTCCGCCCGGAACTGGTTGACGGCGACCTGCTTGTTCCACGCGTCCTTGGTGATCGTCTGGCCGTTGACCGTGGCGGCGGCGGACAGGTGATCCCCGTACCAGCTCACGCCCCAGGCGGCCAGGAGCAGCAGGAGCGCCGCCACGATCGTGAGGCCGAAGCCGATGTTGAGCAGCATATTGCGCCGCTCACGGTCATCCCAGGTGTGGGACCGCGTCGGCTTGGCGCGTAGCGTCATGGTGGTGGAAGGGTCCTCGTGGCGTGTCGGTCGTCGCTGCGTCCGGTTCACTGATGGCGGCTGGCGACGCGGGGCGGATGGTACCCCATGCGCGCGCGAGCCCGGCGCGACGGCAGCGTGCTACCCTCCCGGCCGTGACTGCCAGATCCGAGGTCCCGTCCTCGTTCCGGTCGTCGTCGGTACGGCCCGGACCGCTGGCGCTCATCCGCCTCGGCATCTCTGAGACGCTGTCCCGACGGCGGCTCATCGCCTACCTCGTGCGCGCCGATCTCAAGAAGACCGGCGCCGACACGCTGCTGGGCAACATCTGGTGGGTCGTGGACCCGCTGCTCCAGATGCTCGTCTACTGGCTGCTCGTGAGCGTGATCCTGGGCCGCGGCGGGGACATCAAGGACTTCCCGCTGTTCATCTTCGCGGCGATCCTGCCCTGGAAGTGGTTCGACACCACGGTCCGGGACGGGACCCATGCCGTGGTCGGCCAGGAACGGGTGATCAAGCAGATCTACTTCCCGAAGCTCGTGCTGCCGCTCGCCGCGTCGATGTCGGGCATCGTCAACTTCGCGTTCGGCATGGTGCCCCTGGTCGGGATGATGCTGCTCCTCTATCCGGGCCACCTCTCCCTCTGGCTCATCCTCATCCCGGTCGTCGCGGTCGTTCAGCTGGCGTTCTCGACGGGACTGGCGATCCTTATCTCGGCCGTCAACGTCTTCTACCGGGATGTCGGCAACCTCATGCGCCACCTCATGCGCTTCTGGTTCTACCTCTCGCCGACGCTGTACGGGGTCAGCCAGGTCGAGTCGCTGACCAACAAGCACCCTCTCATCGGCACCTGGTTCGCGGTCAACCCGTGGACCTACATCCTCAACTCGTACCGTGACCTGATCTACTACGGCCGCGCCCCGGAATGGTCCGCGCTGCTCGTGATCCTGGGGGTGTCGTTCTTCGTGCTCGCGATCGCGATCTGGCTCTTCAAGCGGGTCGAACCCAGCTTCGCGAAGGTGCTGTAAGGATGGCTGGCCCGCGCGACCCGAACCTCGCGATCAAGGTCCAGGACCTGGGCGTCATGTACAGCCTGCGCCTGACCAAGAAGCAAACCGTGAAGGCGTCCGTGGTGCGGCGGATGCGCCGTCAGGGGGAGACGTCGTTCTGGGCGCTGCGGGACGTCAGCTTCCGGGTGAGCCACGGCGATGCGCTCGGGATCATCGGGCCCAACGGGGCTGGGAAGAGCACGCTCCTCCAGGTGCTCGCCGGGATCATCACCCCGTCCGAGGGCTTCGTCGAGGTCGATGGCCACGTCTCCAGCCTGCTCACGCTGGGCGTCGGCTTCGATCAGGAGCTGAGCGGGACGGACAACATCCGGCTCGCCGGTGCGTTCATGGGCCTGGACCACAGGCTGGTCGAGGAGAAGCTGCCCGGGATCGTGGCCTACGCGGACCTCGGCGACTTCATCGACGCGCCCATCAAGACCTACTCATCCGGCATGCGCGCGCGCCTGGGCTTCGCGATCGCCACGTCGGTGGAGCCGGACATCCTGATCCTGGACGAGGTCCTCTCGACCGGTGATGCTGCGTTCCGCACCAAGTCCAAGCAGCGCGTCGGCGAGCTGGTCCAGGAGGCGAAGGCCATCGTCCTCGTCACCCACGACATGGCCTGGGTCACGGAGTACTGCAACCGGGCGATGCTGATCGAGAAGGGGCGCATCGTGGCCGAGGGCTCCCCGGTCGACGTCGTGCGCGAGCATGAGGAGCGCTCCGCCAGGCGGCGCGCCGAGCAGCAGGCCGCCGGCGTGTTCGCGCAGGCGAAGGTCGCGCCGGGACGCGCCGCACGCTGAGGGCGCCTCGGGTCCGGCCGTGACCCGGCCGTCATTCAGCGGCGCCCGCGCACCAGCTTCGCGACGGCGGAGACCAGACCGAACGCCAGACCGGCCACCAGCGCACCCCGCCAGTCCAGGAGCGGTCGCACCTCGCCCTCCACCCTGGCCGCGATCATCACGAGGACCGCAGACGGCCGCGTGATCGTGACCCGCTGGGCGATGACCGTCCGGGCGAAGCCCTGCTCGAGGTTCGCCTCGCGCGCGATGACGTTGCCCGCGAACCCCTGGGTGACGCGCAGCTCGCCGGCCAGCGCGGCGCCGATGCTGCCGAACTCGACCCCGACCCGCTCCGCCTTGGCGGCACCAATCCCGCCCCACTGGACGAAGACCTCGGACGCGTCCAGCGTCCCGATGCCCCCGAGGTGCACCTCGACGCTGTCCGCCGTCGCCTCGCTGATCCCGCCGCGCTCGATCCGCAGGTTCGAGATGGCGACGCGGTCCGTCGGGGCCCCGAGCGGCGAGAGGGCGGGCTCGGCGCCCAGGGCTCCGGCGACCGCGACGGCCTCGGCATGGGCCTCCGCCTCGGCCCGCTCGAGGGCCTCGGACCCGGGCGCCGACGCGGCGACCTCGGGCACGACGAGGTCGGGGATCGGACCCGGATCGGGAGCGGCCGGGGAGCCGGGCTCCGGAGCCGACGCGGGTGCGGGTTCGGCCCGGGGCCCCGCGGGCCTGCGGCTGCGCTTGGGTGTGGCGGGCGTCTCGTCGGTCATCGGAGTCCTTCGTCTGCGGCGCATCGGGCCCGATGAGCCTACCGCACGGTGCCCGCGGCGCCCACGGCCGGAGGACCCGTTCGCCCGCCCATGGACTGCGTGGAGCCGGCCGATGCCGACGACGGCCTGTCCGGCGGTTTCGGCGTATGCTCCGGCCGATCCCGGTCCTCGGACGAGACTGGGCGCCGCGTCGCGGGGGTGACACGGCACTGGGGGAACAGCATGAGCCGCGCCTTGACGCACCGGGAGCCCGCATGAGCCGACCCGTCATCGCCACCATTGGCGCCATCGTCCTCGTCCTCGTCCTCGGGGTCGGTGTCGGCATCGGCGTGGGCGTGCTGGCGCAGCCCCCGGCCTCGGACCCCATCGCCGTCGTGGGCTCGCCCTCACCGGTGCCGACGGCCACGGAGCCCGGCGTGACGGAGTCCACGGTCCCCACACCCAGCGTGTCCCCGTCCCCGTCCCCGTCCCCGTCCCCGTCCCCGTCCCCGTCCCCGACCCCCGAGCCCACGCCGGTCCTCGTGCCCGCGCCCCTGACGGGCATGCCGGTCACCGAGGCGGTCGCCGCGAGGCACGTCATCGCGGTGATGGTTGACGACCAGTCCCTGGCTCGGCCCCAGTCAGGCCTGTCTCAGGCCGATGTCGTCTGGCAGGCCCCGGCGGAGGGCGGCATCGCGCGCTACGAGGCCTGGTTCCAGAGCACCGGGCCCACGGCGGTCGGACCCATCCGGAGCTCGCGCCTCTACTTCATCGCGTGGGCGGCCGAGTGGAAGGCGGTCTACGTACACGCAGGGGGCTCACCACAGGCGCTGGCGCTGCTGAACTCCTCGCAGGGCCGCGGCAAGGTCGTGTACAACGCGGACGAGTTCCGCTGGAGCAAGTACCTCTACCGCGTCTCGTTCCGCGGCTCCCCCCACAACGTGTACAGCGACGAGAAGAACCTCCGCACGCTCGCGAAGGCCGTCGGTGCCAAGGCCATCGCCGGTCAGGCGCCCAAGTGGACCTTCGGCCCGGACGCGCCGCTGGCACAGCGGCCCCAGGGCGGCAAGATCGTCGTGCCGTACCTGGCCAACACGATCACCTACGCGTATGACCGCGCCAGCAACAGCTACCGGCGCACGGTCTCGGTCGAGGGCAAGCAGTACGACGCGGGCACCAAGCCCAAGACCCGCATCGCACCCGGGAACGTCGTGATCATGGTCGTGCGGTTCGTGCCGCTGGGCGACAAGAAGCACCGCCTCGACGGACAGGTCACCGGCAGCGGGACGGCCTGGATTGCCAGCAACGGCATCACGATCAAGGGGACCTGGAAGAAGAAGAGCTTCTCGGCCCCCACGCGCTTCTACCGCAAGGACGGGACCCCGGTGACGCTCACGATGGGCCAGACCTTCATCCAGGTCGTCCAGAGCGGGACCAAGATCACCATCAACGACGGGACGGTCCCAGCGGCCGCATCACCCTCGCCGTCGCCCACCGCGACCCCTTAGACGGGGGCCGGCACTGCGGCCTCGGGCGGCGAAACCGGCCGCCCAGGCGTCGATCACGCCTACAGGAGCGGGCCCGGCCTGGCCACCTCAGCCCAGATGGCGCGGGTCTCACGGGCGACGTCCGCCCAGGTGCGTGGGGCGGTCGCGCGCTCGCGGGCGGCGGCGACCAGGCCCGGGTACGGATCGGCGTCGGTCCACGCGGCGGCGATCGCCGTCGCGAGCCGGGCGGGATCGCCGGGTTCCACGAGGATCCCGGCCGCACCCACGACGTCCGGCAGCGCACCCACCGCGCTCGCGATGACCGGGACCCCGGCGGCGATGGCCTCCATCGCCGTGAGGCCGGTGGCGTCCGAGCGGACGGGCTGCAGAACGACGCGGGCCCCCGCGACGAGCCCGGCGAGGCGGGTCTCGGTGAGGCCCTGGGCATACGCGAGCAGGTCCGCGACGCCCGCCCGGGCGGCGGCCCGCGAGAGCGCGGCACGGTCGTCCGGGGAGGCGCCGACCAGGGCCACCCTGGGCGGCCAGGCGTCGGGGGCGACCCCGGCGGGCGGCGGCGCGGCGGCGAGCCGGGAGAGTGCCTCGAGGAGGGTCGGCAGGTCCTGGCGGGCGTCGAACCGGCCGGCATAGACGGCGTAGCGCGCCGGCAGGCCCATCCGCGTTCGTTCCTCCAGCCCGCCGGCGAGAGCCTCGGGCCGGAATGCGGGGCGGGGCGCGAGCGGCACGACGCGCAGCCGGTCCCGCTTCACGCGCAGCAGCCTCCGGGCCTCCGTCGCCACGGCCCGGCCGGGAACCACCACGGCAGACGCGTCCTTGAGGATCCGTGCCCGGAGCCGCTGGCCGAACCGGGCGGCGGCCCCCCGCTGGTAGTCGTCGGGCAGGGCCCAGGGCGCCAGGTCCAGCAGCACGGCCACCACCGGGATGCCGGACCCGATCGGCAGGGCCCCCGCCGCCGCGTGGTAGACCGACCCGGCGGCCCCGCCCCGCTCGGCCCGCCAGCCGGCCCCGAACGTTGCCCCGCGCAGCAGCAGCGGGTCCACCGTGAGCGCTCCCGATCGCAGGAGGCGCGTCGGCGGGAGCAGGCGCCGGCCGATGACCTCGAGGTTGGTCCAGCGGGCCGTGGGGTCGTCGCGGTCCACGGCGAGCAGGAACGCGTAGGACTCGCCGGGAACGGGGTCCGCGTCGAGGGCCGTCAGCAGCGCGTCGAGGTAGAGGGCTGTCAGGGGGGCCCGGTCCGGGTCCTGGAGGGGTCGTGCGTCCAGCACGACGCGGACGCCGGCGACGACGATGGCCGGTGGCGTTGCGGAACCCGGCCGCCAGCCGCTCACCGAGCGCCGCGCGCAGGGCCGTGCCCACGCAGCTCGTCCCAGCGCAGGCCGATCACCACGAACAGCGCCTCGACGATGATCCGGCGGCTCATCTTGGACTGGCCCAGGCGCCGGTCCCTGAAGATGATCGGCACCTCGGTGACCCGCGCCCCAAAGCGCGAGGCGCGATAGGTCATCTCGATCTGGAACACGTAGCCGCCGGCACGCACGCCGTCGAACGGCACCTCGGTGAGGGTGGCTCCGCGCCAGGCCTTGAAGCCGCCGGTGAGGTCGTGCGGACCGAGCCCGAGCATGACGCGCGCGAACATGGACCCGCCGCGCGAGATGACCCGGCGGGCGATGCCCCAGTCCTCCACACCCCCGCCCGCCGTGTAGCGGGAGCCGATCACCAGGTCGGCGCGGTCCGCCGTGACGGGCTCGATCAGCCCGGGCAGCGCGGCAGGGTCGTGCGACCAGTCGGCGTCCATCTGGACGACGACGGACGCGCCGCCGGCCAGGGCGACGCCGAACCCGTCGAGGTATGCGCGGCCGAGGCCCTGCTTGGCGGCACGGTGGCGGACCCGGACGCGCGCGTCGGCCGTGGCGAGCCCATCGGCGAGGTCGCCCGTCCCATCCGGTGACGAGTCGTCGACGACGAGCAGCGTGGCGCCCGGGAGCGCATCGAGGATGGCGGCCGAGATCGCGGCGAGGTTCTCGCGCTCGTTGTACGTGGGCAGCACCACCCAGGTGCCGCTTCCCATGGCGGGCTGGTCCGGGACCGTGGCGGGTTCAGGCTGCGTGCTCACTGGACGCCAGTGTACGGGCGCCGGGGCCCGAAGGTCCCGTCGTCGGTCACCGGGCGCCGATCGTGATCGGGATGGACGTGGTGTTGACGCGGCCGCCGGTGTCCTTGGCGGAGACCGTGACGGTCGCGATCCCGGCCGCGCCGGTGGCGACCTTGAAGGCCGCCCGGTACGTCCCGTTGGCGAGCCTGGTGGCCGTGACCTTCACCCCGGTGCGGCCCGGCTGGGCGAACGTGACGACCGGCCGCGTGGAGAGCGGCTCGATGGTGACGATCGACAGGGTCAGCGTCTGTCCCGCGACCACCTTCGTCGCCGAGGGCGTGATCGCGAACCCGGCGACCCAGACCGAGCGCGCCAGGTCCAGCGTCCCCAGGGAGGACTTGACGGTGAGGCGCGCCGTGTAGCTGCCCTGGGCCACGGACGATCCGTCGGCCGCGCGTCCGTTCCAGGTCCAGGTCCGGGTCCCGGCGGCCTGCGCCCGGCCGGTCCAGACGGTGCGCACCAGCGTCCCGCCGGCGTCGTACAGGCGGAGCGTCGTGGTCGCGGATCGGGTGAGGCGCCAGCTCAGGACGGAGGTCCTGCGTAGCGCGTCACCATCCTGGGGGAACAGGTTGGCCGCCCAGCGCAGGCGGCTCGCCGTCCGGTCGACGACGACCGGGATCGAGACGGTGCGGGCGTTGCCAACGGCATCCCTGCCGCTGACCTTGAACGTGTAGCGGCCGTCCTTGACCGGTGACCCGGCGGCGTTCCTGCCGTTCCAGGTCGCGGACCACGACCTGGCCGCGGTCACCTTCCAGCTCCGGACGAGCGTCCTTCCCTTGGTGATCCGGGCCGTCCCGGTGGCCGCCTCGTTCGCGGTCCAGGCGAGACGCGTCGTGTCGGCGGTGCCGTCGCCGTTGGGCGAGAAGATGCGCCGCGAGGCGGCGGGCTTGAACGCGGGACCTGCGGTGTCCACCGTGACGGACCAGGTCCGGGCGGCGGCGTTGCCGGCCTCGTCGTAGGCGGCCAGCGTGACCGCGTAGCGGCCATCCGGGACGCGTGACCCGGCATTCGTGGTGCCGGCCCATGAGAGGGCGGCCGTGCCGCCCGTCCCGGAGGCCGTCCTGACCGCGGTGCCCGACGCATCCCGGACGTGCGCGGTCCAGCGGACGGCACCGGACGCGGCGAGCTTGAGCTTCGTGGCATCCCGGGTCCCGTCACGGTTGGGCGAGATGAGGCTGTACGTGGCGGAGGCGGCCGTCAGCTTCGGCGCGACCGTGTCGACCACCACGACGTAGGCGGCGACCTGGGCCGCCGTCACGGGCCGGGCCGATGGCGCCGTGTAGGTCTTGCCGCCGGCCGAGCCGACAAGCTGGAGGACGTACCGGCCGTCCGGGACCCGGGTCGTGCCGCCCTTGCCGTTCCAGGCCCAGGTGCGCCCGCCGGCCGCGCGCGCACTCACCGGCACGCTGCCCACGAGCGCCCCGTCCGTGCGGTACACCTTGAGGGCCAGCGAGTCCATCGCGACGGTGTTCGTCCAGCGGAGGCCGAGCGCGTCCTCGGAGCCGTCCCCGTTGGGCGAGAAGCGGCGGGCGTTGACCGCCGAGGACGCGCTGCCGACGGCGGACGCGCCGCTTCCGAAGTCGAGGGACGCGAGTCCCGCGTCCACGCGGGTGCTGTTGGGCGCGCGGTAGGCGGCCACGTGTGTCGTGCTGGACGAGCGGGCGGCGATCCATACGCCGCGCTCCACGAACGTGACCGGGTTCCACTCGCGGATGGGCTGGGTCACCTCGTACCAGGCGTAGCCGTTGGCGCTCACCGGCCCGCGCGTCACGGCGACGATCGTGCCCGAGGCGAGGGTGCCCAGCTTGGCGGCGCCGGTGCCGGGCCCCGTCCGATACGAGAGGCCGTCGGTGACGACGCGTCCGAACCCGCCCGGCTCCAGCACCGGCGACGAGTCATAGGCGGAGACGATGTTGAAGGCGCCGACGTTGCCCTTGCTGTCCCGGGCCCTGACCCGGAAGGCGTAGCCCACCCCGTCCCGGCCCAGCCACACGTCGGAGGTCGCGCGGGTGCCCGTCAGCCAGGCTTTCCAGGCGCCACCGTTGGCCGAGACCTGGATGTCGTAGCTCGTCACGGCGCTGATGTCATTTGCGGCCCACGCCACCACGAAGCCCTCGTCGGCCTGGGTGCTGGCGAGCATCTTCACGCCGGCCTGGGGTGCGGACTTGTCCACCAGGAACGCCTCCGAGAAGGCGCGGTAGAGCTCGGGGTGACCGCCGTCGTAGCCCAGCGCCCAGATGCCGGCGCCGCGCAGACCGTAGTCGTTGACCATCCCCAGGCGCAGCTTGAGCGAGGCGCCGTCGTCGTAGTAGACCTGCCGCCAGCTCGTGACGCAGCCGTACGTGCTGGTGCAGTTCTCGCGCCGGTAGACCACGTACGGGCTCTGCTCGACGGCGTCCCAGCGCCGCCCGTACTTCGCCACCAGGTCGGTGAGGCTCTCGTAGTTGACGGCCGTGCTGTAGCCGTACTTCCCGCCGCTCTGCGTCCTGGAGCGGGCGCCGTCGCCGGTGGTGGACCAGGCGCGTCCGTACCAGGGCAGGCCGAGGATCACGCGTGACGGGCTCACGCGCGCCGTGTAGGCACGAACCGTGTCGGCCAGGTCGTACTTGGTCCCGGACAGGGGGTCGATGGACCCCGCGGTCGAGGCGCTCGACGTCCGGTAGTCGTAGCCCATCACGAAGATCGCGTCGGCGGCGCCCTTGGCCACCGAGGCCTCCAGCGGATAGTTGCCGATGGAGCCCGTCGTGTCGTAGGTGAGCTGGTAGCCGCTCTTCACGCGGTTGAGCTCGGTGCGCATCGTCTTGAGGAACGCGGTGAACTCGTCGGCATAGCCGGACGCGAGGGGCTCGAAGTCCAGGTTGATCCCGTCGGCTCCGCGGTCGCGCACGGCGGCGGCAGCCTGGCGGGCCAGGTTCAGGCGGGCGGTCGAGCTGCCGAGGATCGCCTTCTGGACGGCGGCCTGGCTCGAGGTCCAGGCGAAGACGGAGATGGTCAGCACCACGCGGGTGCCCCGCCCGTGGGCGGCGTTGAGCACCTGGGTCATGTTCGAGCTGGTCCAGCCGCCCCACCCGGTCGTGTTCGTGCCGTCCGCGTTCTTCTTCTTGAGGTTTCCCTTGCTGGTGGCGCCCACCGAGAAGTAGGCGATGGTCGAGAGCACGTCGTAGTTGAGCTTGGTCGAGGCGCCGGACAGCTCCCAGTACGGGAGGAAGCCGAAGACCTGGCGACGGAGGCCGGATGCGGCGGCGAGGTCGAACGCCTCCACCATCGGGTCGGCGAAGGTCGCGCCGGCCGCTGGAGCCGCCGGGTCGCCGGCGGGTGCGTCCACCGGGGCGTCCGTGGCGGTGGGCACCCCGTCCGATACCGGCGTGGCGTCGGGGGCCGGCCGGGCGGCTCCCCGGTGGCCCGGGCTCACGACGTCGGTCCAGCGCGACCCGTTGGCGCTCGCCGCCATCTGGCGTCCCGTGACCCGGCCGGCGGGCAGCGCGGACGGCGCTCGGCCGTCGACGGGCCAGCGGTCGGACGCGCGGGGCTTGAAGCCCACGTCGACTCGACCGCCGGGCTGGAACGCGATCGCGTCGCCCTCGTGGGCCATCGCCTCGAGATAGGCGATGGAGGGCTGGGAGCCGTCCGGCGTGCCGCCAGCCTGGTCGGCCGCCGGACCGCCGGCCATCGCCGACGCCAGGGGGAGCAGGCCGGCCAGCAGCACGGCGACGAGCGTCGCGGCGGTGACCTGGGGGGCGCGGCGGTGCGCGACGGATCCGGACACGGCGTACCTCGAGTGCCTCCCCCGCGTGGATCGCCTGACCGCGATCTGCAGCGAGGGCTGCCGGGTGCTCCAGGCGGTGGAGCGGGTGACAGGCCATCCGGCAGGAACACAACCGTAGCCCAACCGGTCAAGCCCGCCCACCGCACGATGGTCCGGGACGGACCCGGTACGGTGGGGTGCCATCGGGTTCGGTGGGGTCCGACAGGGGGCCCGGCGGGCCCGGGTGCGGTCGCCCGAGGCCGCCCGCCGGGCCGATGGGTCAGTGCAGCTTCAGGTTCCGGTAGCTGGCCTGCCACACCCCGTTGTCGTCGGGAGCGCTGACCCGAAGGCGGAGCGTCCCGGTCTTGCTGGACCGGAGGACGACGGTCACCCGGTACACCCGCGTGCCGATCTTCGTCATGCGCACGGTCCACGCGGCCCTGCCGGGCTGGTACAGCCGCAGCTTCGGGGCGGCATTCAGGGCCTCGGCGCTGGTGGCCGTGACCGTCAGCCGCTGGCCGCGACCCGGGGTCGTGTCCGAGACGGTGATCCGGAAGGCGTCGGCGAGCGTGTCGACCTTCTGGGTCGCGCCGAGCGTGCCATCGGTGGCGGTGACGACGCTGCGGTACGTGCCGCGCGGGACCATGGCGCCGGCGTCGTTGCGGCCGTTCCAGGTGAACGTCTGGGTTCCGGCGCCGAGCGCCACTCCCGAACGGATGGTCCGCACGACGGCACCGGCCGAGCTCTGGATGGTCCACGTGACCGTGGCGGCCGAGCGGAGCCGGAACGAGAGCTTGGTGGTGCTGCCCGCGAGCCTGTCGCCGTCCTGCGGGTAGAACACGGTCCGCGACGTCGTCACGTATCCGAGCGAGCCGTAGACGTTCGCGTTCCGGGCCTGGGCCTGGCTGCTATTGCCGGCGCGGTCCCGGGCCACGAAGCTCATCGAGTAGGTCCCGTCCGGGGCATAGCCGCCGGCGCTGGTCCGGCCGTCCCAGGTGAGCGTCGCGTTCGCGGTGCCGACGGTCGCCGTGACACGGTCGACGACCGCGTTGCCGGCGTCGCGGACGGTCGCGGTGACCGTGCCGGGCTCGCTCGCGCCGACGGCGAACCGAAGCGTGTCGGTGGTCCCGTCCCCGTTGGGCGTGAACATGGGGGGCTCACCCTCGGCGTCCGCCACCGAGACATCCGGGCTCGCCGTGTCGGCGATGAAGGTCCCGCTGGCTTCGAGCGGCCCGTTGCCCCAGCCGTCCGTGGCCTCGATGACCCAGCGGTACGTCCCGTCCGGGACGCTGCCTGCGGCCGGCGCCCAGGCGACGGCCGCGGTGTCCGAGGAGCCGTCGAAACGGTGCAGGGTCGCGCCACCGGGGCTCACGATCCGCAGGGTCCAGGTCGAGACTTCGGACAGTCGGACGGAGAGCGCCATGGTGTCCTGGGAGCCGTCGCCGTTCGGCGAGAAGGCGCCGGTCCCGTCGTCGACCTCCCAGACCTGCGGCGCCGCGCTGTCCCGCGGGATGAGCGAGGAACCGGTCATCCAGCCCGCCACGTCGGCCGTGTGCACGTGATACACGGGCGCGCCGTCGGCCATTGACGTGGCTCCCTCGGCCGCATCGACCCGCACCCGCGCGTCCGTGCGCAGCGTCGCGGCGGGGGCGCCGCCCGCGGCCGCAGACTCGACCGAGCCATACACCGGGGCGCCGTCGGCGGCCGGGCTTGCGTTGCCCGGGACCACCATCCCGGCCGGGTCGGCGGCCGTGTCCGAGGACGGGGCGCCGGTGACATCCTGGGTCCGCAGCGTCATCTTGCCGGCGATCGACCGGTAGTAGGAGCCCGTGCGCTCCGGGTCCATCTGGAAGGTGTAGCCGGGGTTGCGGACCGACGCGTAGGTCGCCACGTGTCCATGGGCATCCGGGGCGTTGCGCCAGTACTCGTCGATGGTCTGGCGGGTCGTGAACAGGGCGCGGATGTAGTACGGGTCGTGGCTGTGCCCGTTCGCGATCACGGCACGAGCGCCGGCCTTGATGAACGCGGCGGCGTAGTTGTCAACGCGCTGCGTCGCCTTCGTGATCGAAGGCTCCGGGCCCGACTCGGGGTTGCCCGACGCGTAGCAGAGGTGGAACAGCAGCACGACCGCGTTGGGGGCCGGCCGGAGGTCACGGATCCACGGCTCCCCGTAGTACTTGTTCTCGAAGTCCGTGGTCTTGCCGTCGCCGTTGGCGTCGGAGTTGAGCCCGAACCCGTCCTTGGTCGTGTAATTGGGGTCGTACGTATAGGGGCTGGGCCAGCCGTTGCCGTGGCCCAGGTACACGATGATCGAGGCACCGGCGACCGCGGCCTTGACCTTGGAGGCGGTGGCGTTGGGGCTGTAGATCTTGACGACGTTGGACGTGTACTTGATCGCCTCGGCGTAGACCTGGTCGGCGTAGGAGCGGTACGTCGGCGTGGTGCCGTGCGTCGCGCCGACGATGATCGCGACCTTGACGCCGGCGGCGGCATGGGCGGCCGGGGCAGCGGCGGGGGCGACGCTGACGAGGCTCGCGAGGAGGATGGCGACGAGGGCGACGAGGATCTTGCGCACGGGATCGAGGCTCCGCTGGGGCGGCGCCGGGCGCGGAGGCCCGGCCGTGGATGAGTGCCCTCCCAGCGTCCGCGTGCGCGCGCCGATCCTCAACGGCGGGATGGTCAGGGGCGCCGTGGCCCTTTCGACCCTGCCCGCGTATGGTCGTGACGGGTGAGGGCGGGTCGGGTGCGGTCAGCCCCTGGGGAGCGAGCGCGCCAGCGCCGGGACCGCGTGGGAGAAGGCCTCCCGCCAGTCGCGCATCGGCGCACCCGAGGGCAGCGGCGTGGGCTCGAGCACGGCCCACGCCGGCGGGGTCGAGGCGCGCTGCCAGGTGGAGCCCGGGACGTCGACGACCTCGACGTCGATGCGGATGGCACGGAGGACCTCGCGGGCCCAGTCAGCGCGTGACGCGCGACCGCCGTTGACGAGATGGTGGATCGCGACGCGGTCCGGCGCGGCCGCGACCGCGTCCTCCGCGATGAGCTCGACGATCGCCTCCGCGAGGTCGGGCGTGTAGGTCGGCACGCCGACCTCGTCCGCGACCACCCGGAGCGGTGACCCGTCGGCTCGCGCCCGGAGCGCGGCGGCGGCGATCCTGGCCGGGAAGTCATTGCCGGGAGGGCCGTACAGCCACGAGGTCCGCACGATGCCGAGGCGGCCCCGCGCGCCCTCTGCGTCGAACGCCGCGGCGGCGAGTCGCTCGGCCTCGGCCTTTGCGGCGCCGTAGGCGTTGATGGGGTTGCGCGCGTCGTGCGGCGCATAGCCACGGCCGTCGGTGCGCGTCCCGTCGAAGACCTCGTTCGTCGAGATCACCACCAGGTCGATCCCGCGCCGGGCGCAGGCGCTGGCCAGCTCCCCGACGGCGGTGCCGTTGCGGCGCATCGCGAGCTCCGGGTCGCGTGCGCAGCCGTCCACGTCCGTCCAGGCCGCCGTGTGGACCACGACCTCGGGCTGCTCCCGGTCCAGCATCGGCCCGACGGTGGCGGCGGTGAGCGTGTCCAGGTCGATCTCGGGCAGGTCCCAGCCGATCGGCCCGCGCGTGCCAGTGAACGGCGCGTCCTCGAGCGCCGCCATCAGGGCGGTCCCGAGGCGGCCCGTCCTCCCGATGACGGCGACGCGCACGCTCAGCCGGCCTCGTCCACCGCGCGGCCGGCGGCAAGGCGCTCGCCGTACTGGCGCGCGTAGTAGCTGTCCCAGTCGCCGCTGCGCGCGCTCGCGACCCACTCGGGGTTGTCGCGGTACCAGGCCACCGTCTCGCGCAGGCCCTCGTCGAAGGTCCGCGACGGCCGCCAGCCGAGCGCCGCGAGCTTGGCGCCGTCCATCGCGTAGCGGCGGTCGTGGCCCGGACGGTCCGGAACGGTGCGGACGAGCGACCAGTCGCGGCCGGCGGCCGCCAGCAGCATCCCGATGACCTCGCGGTTCGGCAGCAGGTGATCGCCCGCGACGTTGTAGGCCTCCCCGGCCTCCCCGTGCCGCAGCACGAAGTCGATGCCGTCGGCGTGGTCGCTCACGTGGAGCCAGTCCCGGACCTGCATGCCGTCGCCGTACATCGGGAGCGGATCGCCCGCGAGGGCATTGGTGGTGAACAGCGGGATCAGCTTCTCGGGATGCTGGTGCGGGCCGTAGGTGTTGGAGCCGCGGGTCATGACGGTGTCGAGGTCGTAGGTGATGTGGTACGCCCGCACGAGGAGCTCCGAGCTGGCCTTCGCGGCGGCATACGGGCTGCGCGGCGCGAGCGCGTCCGTCTCGACGCTGTGCCCCGCGGGGATGTCGCCGTAGACCTCGTCCGTGCTGACCTGGAGGAAACGGACGCTGCGGCCCGCGGCGGCCTCGGCCCGGACGGCTTCCAGGAGCACGTGGACGCCGATCACGCCCGTGCGCAGGAACGCCTCGGGGTCCAGGATCGAGCGGTCGACATGGGTCTCCGCGGCCACGTTGACGACGGCGTCCACCCGTTCCACCAGCGGCCCGACGATCGCCGGGTCCGCGATGTCGCCGACGACGAACGCGAACCTGGCGGCCTGCTCGGGGTCGTCCTCGACCGCGGCGAGGTTCGCGCGGTTGCCCGCGTAGGTCAGCTTGTCCAGGATGGTGATCCGCGTCCCGTCCCTCCGGGCCATGAGCCGGCGCACCAGCTCCGACCCGATGAACCCCGCGCCGCCGGTGACCAGCAGGCTGGCGCCCGCGCCGATGCGCTCGGTCATGCCGGGTCGCGCGGGCGCTCGACCGGGGCCGCCAGGCGGCCGGCGGCGTCGTCCTGCTCGGCCAGCTCCGCCGCGCGCAGGAGGCTGGGCACCGTGCCGGCGTCGGCCCAATGACCCTCGTAGACGGGGGCGAAGAGGCGCCCGTCGGGAATGTAGTGGTTCAGGACGTCCGTGATCTCGAACTCGCCGCGGCCCGACGGCGCCAGGCCCTCGATGACCTCGAACGCGTCCGGGCGCAGGAAGTACACGCCGATCGGGATCAGGTCGCTCTTGGGCTGCGTGGGCTTCTCCTCGAAGCCGACGACGCGGCCCTCCGCGTCGAGCTCCGCGACGCCGAACCGCTCCGGGTCCGGCACGCGGTAGAGCAGCGTGCCGGCGCCCCAGGGGCCCTGCTCGAAGGCCTGGGCCGTCGCCACGAGCGGCTCGCCCCGGAGGATGTTGTCGCCCAGGACCACGCAGAACGCGTCGTCCCCGATGAAGTCGCGCGCCAGCCCGATCGCGTGCGCGATCCCGAGGGCGCCGCGCTGGTAGCGGTACGTCAGGTCCAGCCCGAAGTGCCGCCCGTCACCCAGCAGCTCCACGATGTCGCCGACGCTCTTGCCGCCCACGATCACCATGACCTCGCGGATGCCCATGCCCGCGAGCGTGTCCAGCGGGTAGTAGACCATCGGCCGGTCGTAGATCGGCAGCAGGTGCTTGTTGGTCACAATGGTCAGCGGGAACAGCCGCGTGGCGGTGCCGCCGGCGAGGACGAGGCCCTTCATCCGCGAGAGCGTAGCAGGACGCGGGGACGGGCCATGGGCGACCGCGACTTTGGGGCGATGGCGACCCACGAGGCTCCGCAGCCTCGGCGCGTCCGCCCGGCCCCGTCAGCGGCCCCGGAGCGGCGCCATGATCCCGTCCCAGACCGCCCCGAGCGCGTCGAGGAACGTGACCCCGTCGAACACCCGGCCGACGTGGAGTGCCCACTCCTGGACGAGCTTGATGCCGAGCAACCCCGCCAGCGCGATCGCGGACCGGCCGGGCGTCCACACGAACGAGGGCCGGTAGCGCAGCGTGAACGCCACGGCCAGGAACCAGAGCTCGAACAGGTTGGGGAACAGGATCAGGGCTTCGCGCGGTGCCCAGCCCGCCTCGAAGGCCAGGAAACCGGCGAACCGGAACAGGTACAGCGCGGCCGCGACCAGCCGCGGGCCCGGCGAGAAGTCCCGCAGCGCGACCACCAAAAAGGCCGCCATGTAGACCTGGTCGGCCCACTTGTCGAACACCTGGTAGCCATCGAAGCCGGGCCACCCGCCGTACGCCGCGAACAGGTTGAACAGCAGCAGGTCGAACAGGTCGCAGATCACGGCCGCGACCCCGCCCCAGAACGGCCAGCGCAGCACGAGCAGGGAGCCGGCGACCCGATACAGGCCCACGAACGCGACCACGGGATCCACGCCGGGATGGTGCTCGACACGACCCCGCCTGTACAGGGCCGGCCGCACGCCCTGCGGGCCGACAGAACGCCCAGGACGGCTGCGCAAGGGCCGATGCCGGGAGTCCGGGCGGACCCGGGCGCGGCTACGGCTTGGGCGTGACGCTCGGCGACGCCTTCACCGTGGGCGCCGGCGTGAAGCACGGGACCTCGCCCTCGGGCACGGTGCCTCCCTCGCCGCACGGGACCGCCTGCTGGTCGACCGGCGGCAGGCCGCCCTGGTAGTCCGTGATGACGAGGGCCAGCTCGAACGAGTCGAGGTTCGCGGCGGGGGCAAGGAACGCGGTCTGGACAACACTGTTGGCGTCGCGCTCGACGTCCACCACGGAGCCCACGATGAGGCCCGCCGGATAGGGCGAGCGGATCCCGCCACTGAGCTCGAGGCCCGCCGTGAAGACCTCCTCGTCGATGGCGATCTCCACGGCCGAGTCGATGTTGCGCATGATCAGGACGCCGCCCGCCTGGCCCACGATGTCGCCGGTCGACCCGGAGTTGAGCAGCTTGCCAACGACCGTCGAGGTGCCGTCGCTGATCAGCGTCACCTTGGCGAAGGTCGGCCCCACGTCCGTCACCTTCCCGGCCAGCGCGCCACCCTGGACCACCACGGCGTCACCCAGCTCGATGTGGTCGTCGGTGCCCTTGTCGATGGTCACCACGCGCCGGGTCTCCAGCATCTCGCGCCCGATCACGCGCACGGCCACGGTCGCGTGCTCGAACCCGCCCTGGAGCTGGAGGAGCGCGGTGAGCTGGTCGTTCTCCGCCTTGAGGGCGCGCAGCCGGGCGTTCTCGTTGGCGAGGCGCTCGTTCTCCTCGCCCAGGGCCGTGTTGTCGGTCCGGAGCTGGTCGATCTCGGTGATCGCGGTCGCCACGCCCGCGATGCCGTCGGCGACCGACGCGATCGCCCCCTGGAACGGCCGCAGCGCGAACGACAGGCCGCGCTGGGCCTCCTGGACGAACGGATTGCCGGAGAACGCCATCAGCAGCAGCGTGACCGCGATGAGGACGGAGAACACGATGCCCCTGCGGCGGGCCTGGCGGTTGGCGAGGATCGTGGTCATGGCGCGGGCTCCGGAACCGTGTCCCGGTCAGGCCGGGACACGCAGGACGGTCAGCGCGGGGGGCGGATGTAGGTGTCGGCGACCAGCACCCGCTGCATGTTGGAGTTCGCGAGCTCCTGGAGCACCACGCCGGTGCCGCGGGCCACGCAGGTGAGGGGATCGTCGGCGATGTGCACCGGCATCTGGGTCGCCTCGGCCACGCGACGGTCGAGGCCGGCGAGGAGCGCGCCACCGCCGGCCAGCACGATGCCCTGGTCCATGATGTCCGCAACCAGCTCCGGCGGCGTCTCCTCGATCGTGTCCTTGATGGTGTCCACGATCTGGGCGACGGAGACCTCGATGGCCTCGCGGATCTGGTCGGCGCCCACCTCGACCGAGCGGGGCAGGCCCGTCAGGAGGTCCCGGCCGCGGAGCGCCACGCGCTGGACGTCCCAGTCGCCCGGGTACGCGGAGCCGATGGCGATCTTGATGTCCTCGGCGGTGCGCTCGCCCAGGAACAGGTTGTACTCGCGGCGGGCGTAGGCAACGATGTCCATGTCCATCTCGTCGCCGCCGATGCGGATGGACCGCGACACGACGATGCCGCCGAGCGAGATGACCGCGACCTCGGTGGTGCCGCCGCCAATGTCCACGATGAGCGAGCCGGACGGCTCCGACACCGGCAGCCCGGCGCCGATCGCGGCGGCCATGGGCTCCTCGATGAGACGGGCCCAGCGAGCGCCTGCGTTCAGCGCCGCGTCGCGGACCGCGCGCTTCTCCACCTCGGTCACGCCGGACGGGACGCCGAGCAGCATCCGGGGCCGCGGGATGAGGCCCACCCGGTCGTGCACCTTGTTCACGAAGTACTTGATCATCTGCTCGGTGACGTCGAAGTCACTGATGACGCCGTCGCGCAGCGGACGGACCGCGATGATCGAGGCCGGGGTCCGGCCCACCATGCGCTTGGCCTCGGCGCCGATCGCAAGGACGCGCTTGGTCTTGGCGTCGATCGCGACGACGGACGGCTCGGAGATCACGATCCCGCGATCGCGCACGTGCACGAGCGTGTTCGCTGTGCCGAGGTCGATCCCGATGTCGCGGGAGAAGAGGCCGAGGATTCGGTCGAACATGGGGAGGGTGCCGTTTCCTTGCTGGTTGCGCGGGGCCGCGGACCGGCCGGACGGGAGAGCGGCCGAAGGACCGCGAGAAGAGCGGGGTTGAGCGTCCGCGCACGAGATCGGCGCGCGGGGCGAGCGCAGTATACCGGCCGCGGCCACCACCCCCGTCCGAGGGTGGTCGGCTGGCGCCGGCCGCGCCGCCCGCCGGAGCAACGATCCGGTCGCGGGACGATCCACCCGCTCCGCGCCAGATCCGTCCGGTGCGCGCCCCCCGCCACCGGACACGCGTGCCCTGTGGCGGCTCAGGCGTTCGGTCTCCGGACCGTTGCTCCGCCCCGAGGAAGCGGGGGTGCCGGGGTTCCGGAGCGGCGCCGGACCGTTGCTCCGCCCGGAGGCAGTACCGGCCCTGTCAGGGGCCGACCGGCACGCCCGCCGAGACCCGGCCGCCGCGCCGCGGGGTCGATCTCGGGCAGGCCGGTCGCCGTTGCGGCGTAGCGCAGCGCCGCCAGCCCGAGGCCCACCAGCAGCAGCCCGCCGGCGATCGACAGGATCGCCCGCAGCGTGGGATCGTGGAGCATCATCGCCAGGCCGAGGAGCGAGAGCGCCGCCCAGCCCAACTCGCCCGCGAGCGACCCGGCCTGGACCAGGAGGGCGTCGCGGAACCGGTGCCGGAACCCGCCGACCTCACGGCCCCGCCGGATCGACTCCGCGTTCGCGGGCCCGGGCGCCGCGGCGCGCGCGAGGCCCAGGAGCAGCGCCACGACGGCGACCCAGGGATCCATCGGCCGGATGCCCTACTTCCAGATCGGCTCCTCGCCGTGCTCCCCCACCAGGAGGCGGCCCTCGGCGAACCGCGTCGGGGCGAACGGCGCGAGGTCGACGGTCGCGCTCGCGCCGTCGAGGATCAGCTCGGCCATCCCGAGACCCACGGCCGGCGCAGTCTTGAAGCCCGTGCCGCTGTGCCCGCAGTCCAGGTAGAACCCGTCGGGACCCATCGCGCCGAGCATCGGGCGCTGGTCCGGGGTCAGGCCGTCCTGGCCGCTGTGGGAGGTTCGGAAGGTGCCGTCGATGAGGCTCGGGACGCGACGGATGATTCGCTCCGAGGCGCGGTCCCGGAAGTCCGGCCTCGCGTCGGACGTGTCGCGATCCGCGGACCCGCCGATCTGGTTGTCGTCCTCGAGCCCGATGAGGACCATGTCCGATCCCTCGGGCCGGAAGTACATGCCGTTCGCGTTGTCGATGACGACCGGGATCGGGCGCGCAACAGACGACGGGACACCGATGTACCCGGTGTCGTGGCGCCAGACCCGGATCGGGATGTCGACGTCGACGAGTGCCGCGACGCGGCCCGCCCATGCCCCGGCGGCGTTGACGATGACCGGGGCATCGACCAGGCCGCGGTTGGTATCGACCCCGACCACGCGGCCGTCGGCCATCCGGATCGCGGACACCTCCGCGCCGGGCACGAGTCGCGCACCCTTCTGCTTGGCGGCCGCGAGGAACCCGGCCGCGGTCATGAACGGGTCCGCATAGCCCGAGGCCGGCTCGTACGCCGCGACCTCGTCGCCGACCTCGAGGGCCGGGAACAGCGCCCGGATGCCGTCGGCGTCGATCACCGACGAATCCACGCCCATCGCCCGGTGCGAGGCGGAGTTGGCCCGGACGCGCTCGAGGCGCTCCGCCGGCTCGATCCAGGCGAAACCGGTCCGCGTGAAACCGCACTCGCCGCCGACGCGCGCCTCCCAGTCCGCGAACCACCCGTAGCTCTCCCAGGCGAGCTTCGCCTCGGCCAGCAGGTCGTAGTAGATGCGGACGAGGCCGCTGGACCGACCGGTGGCCCCCGATGCCGCCGTGGCCTTCTCGAGCACGACCACGCTCGCGCCCCGGGATGCGAGGTGGAACGCGAGGCTGGCGCCCTGGACGCCCGCGCCGATGACGATGACGTCGGCCGTGTCGGTCATGTGTGCTGGTCCCTCTCTCGTGCGGCGAGGGACCAGTATCGATCACCGGCCGGGCGCCGGTCCCGCGCTACCGCGCGCCGAAGGGCGTCGCGGGCATGCCTTCGACGGGCCACAGGAGCGTGGCGATCGCGAGCGCCCGACTCCCCCGGGGTCCCATTCGAGCCCGGGCGGCGGCTCTCCCCCTCCTCTCACGACTCGGCGGCCGCCCGCCGGCGATCCCCCGCCCGGTCGAATGTCACGCCCCGGTCCCGCAGCGAGACCCACGCGTCGTGCCCGATGACCACGTGGTCGAGCACGTCCACGTCGAGAAGTCGCCCGGCGGCAATCGCCTCCGCGGTGAGATGGAGGTCGTCGGGTGACGGCGTGGGGTCCCCGCTGGGGTGGTTGTGGACGAGGACGACGCCCGAGGCGTCCAGCCGGACGGCATCCCGGAACAGCTCCCCGACCCGCACCAGGCTCGCCGAGACATTGCCGACGTAGACGTGCGAGACCCGCAGGACCACGTTCTTGGCGTTGAGGCTCAGCACCCGCAGCTCCTCGCGCTCCAGGCGACCCATCTCCAGGAGCAGCCGGTCCGCGACGTCCCGGGGCGAGCGGATCGTCCACCGCCCGGCCGGCCAGTCCGCCACCGAACGCCGGCCCAGCTCGAAGGCCGCCGCCAGCCGCGCCGCCTTGGCCGACCCGATGCCGGGGATCCCGGCCAGCTCCGCGTCGCTCGCCCGCGCCAGCGCGCCGACGCTCGCGTGCCGCGCGAGGGCCTCCTCGGCCAGGTCCAGCGCGCTCCGACCGGCGGCGCCCGTGCCCCAGATCACGGCGATGAGCTCCGCCGCCGAGAGCCCCCCGGGCCCGCGCAGGGCGAGCCGCTCGCGGGGACGCTCGGCGGCGGGAAGGTCGCGCACGGAGCGTGACGCCCGGCGATGGGCCGGGGCGTCCTCGACGAGGCCGTTGCCGATCGTCATGACCCACCTGCTGCTGGCCGGCGGGCCGCCGTGAACGCGCCATCGGAACGGGCGTCCCCTGGGCCCGGACGACGGAGCCCGCCGATTTCCCCGCCGTCCGGACCCGGGAACACGACGAAGGCTACGCGGCGCGCCTTACCGGCCACTCACGCGAGGCTTGGCTGCGACTTTGCCGGGCGGAGGGGGTCGCCGGGGTCGCGACGGCCTAGCTGGCCAGCCCGGTCGCCGCGGCGAGCAGCAGCACCTGGACGGCGTTGAACGCGGCGTGCAACCCGATGGACGCGTAGAGCGAGCGTCGTCCCAGGAACAGCCAGCCGAGCGTGACCGAGACCGGCAGCAGCGCGAGAAACGAGTACAGCGCCCGCTGGGCCCCCTCGGCGAACGACGCGTCGACCAGCGTCACCGCGTGGGCGAGAGCGAAGAACACCGCCCCCCGCACGATCGCGGTTCGCGGCCCCGACGAGCGGGCCCAGGCCGTGGTCGCGAAGCCGCGGAAGAAGACCTCCTCGCCGATGGGCGCGAGGACCGCCGCCGACAGGAGGTTCGCCAGCAGCCCGCCGATGCCCGACGCCTCGGGCAGGACGCTCGGTGCGGGCTCCAGGAACCGGCTCAGCACCAGCCCGAGGGCGATCGTCACCACGAGCACGGGGAGCGCGAACACGGCCCCCACGAGCAGGTCCCGGATGTCGCCCGCGCCCGGCCGCACGACGCCCATCTCGCGCCAGGACAGGGACCCCGGGCTCACGACCAGCAGCCGGATCACGCCGAGGTAGAGCAGCGTGGTCAGGGCGAGGTTGAGCGTCGTGGCGATCGGCGAACGGGCGTCGAGGCCCAGGGCCGAGAGCGGCGCCAGCACCACGATGAGCGCGACGAACGTGAGGCACACGACGACCAGGAACGCGAGGACCGGTGACGGCCCGCGATAGGCGAGCTCGGGGCGCCGTGCGTGCTCGATCGCCTGCGAGCCCGCGGCGGCGATGAGCCCGATGCCGAGAACCATGATCCCCGCGAGGAACAGCCATCCGGACGCACCGGAGACCGTCGCCGCGAAGGAGATCGCGAGGATCCCGCCGCCCAGGAGCGTGGCGACCCACCCGACGAGGTACAGGCCGGGGGCCGCGCGGCCCTCGAGGCTGAAGATCCCCGGCCGCGGGGCGTGCCCCGAGGCGGCCGCGGCGGTGTCCGCCTCGTCAGGAGGCGGGTGCGAACCCCCGTCCGACCCCGGCGTCAAGGCTCCGAGGCGGGACCCGACGCGCTGCGCCCGCCGGACGCGGAGCGCGCCGGCCGCGAGGAGCCGCCGCGGGGACCCGACCGGCCGGAGCGGGCCGAGGGGCCCTCGAGGCGGTCGAGGTCGTCGAGGCCCGGAGCGATGGGCTCGTACGCCGCGATGTCAGCGCGCTCGAAGTCCTTGCCGCACCAGGCACAGAGCGACCAGTCGAGACCCACGAGCCGGCCGCAATTCGCGCAGACCCGGTTGAGCCGTGTTCGGCAGGTGGGGCAGATGATCCACTCGTCCGCGATGCGCCGGTGACAGGCCGGGCAGGTCTTGATCGACTCGACCTCCGCGAGGAGCGCCTCCTCCGCGAGGTTGCGCTCGTAGACCTCGCCGATCTTCTCCTGCGGCCGGACGATCCGGTAGACGACCACCCCGAAGAGGAACAGCACGGGGGTGAACAGGACGATGAGCGCCGCGGCGAGGTACGGCAGGACCGGGTTCTCGCTGCGCAGCTGCATGTCCCGGAAGGCCCAGTACGCCGCCGCCAGCCACAGGATGACGACATAGACGGCCATGGCCTGGAGGGCGCCGGTGACGATCGGGTTCGCGAAGAAGCCGCCGATCGTCTCGCCGATCGTGTTGAGGATCTGGTCCATGCGGTGGCGTGAGGCCTCCCAGCGGGCAGGGCGCGCGCGCGGGCGCGCAGCGACCGGCAGTGTAACAGGGGAGCCCGGTTGCGCCGGGCCCGGGCGCAGGACGCGTGGCGGGTCAGCTGGGTGACGGACCCGCCCCCGGCAATCGCGCCGGGACCTCCAGCGTCCACGCCGCGGCCCGCACCGCCGCGCCCACCCCCGCGAGGACGAGGCCGCCGAGCCAGATCGCCACCCAGACGAGAATCGCCCCCAGGACGATCACGGGATCACGCCCTTCGCCGAGGATCTCCCGGACACGGCCCCAGCCGATCGCCGCGGCCGCCAGCGCCGGGCCGACGAGGAGCCCCAGCAGGCCGGTCCCCACGAGCGCGGTCGGGACGATCCGGTGGGGCCGCCGGACGAGGTCCGCCCAGCCCAGGAGCCATGCCGTGAGCACCGGCCGCCGCTCCAGGACCAGGCGGCGCACGCCCACCGCGGCGGCGGCGTCCGAGACCAGCCAGACCGCAGCGATGCCCAGGACGAGCCCGGGCACCCGGCCCAGCACGCGGATGGGGAGCGGCGTCACGAGATCCCGCGGCAGGATCAGCTCGTGGTAGACCGTGTCGTAGAGCGGCCGCCAGGCGAGCGCCGCGGCGACGGCCACGGGGGCCAGCGACAGGAGCCGGACCGCGGCGACCCGCCCGGTCCCGGGCGCCCCCTCGAGGCTCCCGGCAGACAGCTCCAGGCCGTCGTCGGCCGCCGCATCGAGCACGACGGCGATCCCCTGGCGCTCCGCCCATGCGCCCACGAGCGTCCCCGCGACCACGAGCGCGACGGCTCCCGCGATCCCCGCGGCGACCAGCGCGAGCAGCCCGGGCGACGGCTCCCCGAACACCAGCGAGGTGACCGGCCCGCCCAGGGCGTTCTGGAGACCCGTCGGCGTCGGCAGGACCAGGATCGGCCACGCGACCAGCACGATCCCGCCGCCGGCGAGGAACCCGGCGAGGCCCAGCGCCCACGACACGGGCCGGAGGAGCGTGGCGACGAAGGCCCCCGTGAGGACGGAGCCCCAGGAAAGGCGCACCCGCGACCCCCGCACCTCGTGCTGGGCGGTGGCGGGCGCGGCCATCAGGGAGCGACGGACGGGGCCGGGGTTGCGGTCAGCTCACCGAGGCGCGTGAGGGCGACCTCGACCTTGTCCATCTCCGCGCCGTAGGTGGCGAAGTCGCCGTTGCGGAGCGCGGCCTGTGCGAGCTCGAAGTGCGTGTTGGCATAGTCCACGAGCCCGGACACGTCGCCCGGCAGCTCGCCGCCCGGACCCGCGGTCGGGCCGGGGGTCGTCGAGGGACCCGGCGTCGCCGAGGGCCCGGGGGTCGGCGTGGGCGTCGGGGTGACGCCGCCCTGCTTCTCGAGGAGCGCGTTGAGCGCCTCGGCCAGGGTGTTGCCCCAGACGATGGTCGACGGGCTGCCCAGGACGATCTTCTGGAACTCCGGGAAGGCCGCCGACGTGGACTGCAGGTAGACCGGCTGCAGGTAGAGCAGCGACTCGCCCACGGGCACCACGATGAGGTTGCCGCGCACCACCTGGCTGCCGCTCTGGTTCCAGAGCGAGATCTGGGCGCTGATGATCGGGTCCTGATCGATCCGCGCCTCGATCTGGGCGGGCCCGAAGATCGTCGTGTCGGACGGGAAGCGGTACGCCCTGACCTGACCCCTGTTCGGGTCGTCGTTCCTGGCCGCGATCCACGCGATCATGTTCGGCCGGGCCTGGGCGATCATCGGCTGGAGGAGCAGGAACTCTGCCGCGGACTCGCCGGGCATCCGCATGGCCACGTAGTAGGCCTCGGAGGGGAGGCTCTGCTCGTTGGTCTTGGGGTCCGGCACGGTCCAGCGGTCCGTGTTGTTGAAGAACGTCAGTGGCTGGGTGACGTGGTACTGCCCGTACATCCGCGTCTGGACGTTGAACAGCTCCTCGGGCACACGGAGGTGCGAGGCGATCCCGGCGGGCATCGCCGACATCGGCTGGAACATGCTCGGGAAGACGCCCTGCCACGCCCGGATCAGCGGGTCCGACGGGTCGTTCACGTAGAACCGCAGGGTGCCGTCGTAGGCATCCATCGTGATCTTGACGCTGTTCCGGATGTAGTTGAGCGACTCGCCGTAGACGCCCGAGTCAGAGGTGAGGCTGGTGGTGTCGAACCAGGTCGAGTGCGGGAAGGCGTCGCTGATCGTGTAGGCGTCCTGGACGTACACCAGGCGGCCCCCGTCGTCGACCACGAGATAGGGGTCCTTGTCGTACTTGAGGAAGGGCGCGATGCGGTCGAGCCGGTCCGAGATGGTCCGGTGGAACAGCAGCTGACTGTCGGACGTGATCTGGTCGGAGATCAGGAGGTCGAAGTCCCGGAAGCGGAGCGAGAACAGGATCCGCGACAGCATCGAGTCCAGCTTCACGCCGGTCGTGCCCGTCCAGCGGGTCGTCTGGTCGCCCGTGCCCGAGGTCGTGTCGCCCGGGATGTCGAACTCGTCCTGGCGCGCGCCGGTCACGACGTAGTGGGTGTCCGACTCACCGAAGTAGATGCGCGGCTCGGTGACGTGGGGGGCACCGCTCGAGGACACCGGGGGCAGGTCGCGGATCCAGAGCTCCGGCTGGCCCTCGCGGGTCACCTCGTTGACCGGGACCATGGCGAGGCCGATGCCGTGCGTGTAGATCACCCGCTGGTTGACCCAGCTGGTGGCCTGATCGTTCTTGGCGATCGCGAGCTCGCGGCCCGACAGCATCACCTGGCGCAGGGTGCCCTCGACCTGGTAGCGGTCCGTGTCCACGTCCACGAAGTCGTAGTACTGGCGCACGGTCTGGAGCTGCTTGAGGGTCGTCTGGAGCGGCCGGTAGTCCCACAGCCTGGCGTTCGTGAACGTGTCCGACTCGGCCTCGACGGCCGCCTGGGTCAACGGGGCCGTCCCGTCGTAGTTGCGGGTCTCCCATTGGTCGAGCCCGTAGGCGAGCCGGGTCATCCCGATGTTGTTCGCGATATACCGCTGCTCCTGCGCGAACTCGTTCGGGTCCACGGTCAGGCGCTGGATCGCCTCGGGGTACAGCCGGCCGAGAACGATCGAGGCGGAGAACCAGATGATGACGATGGCACCCAGCGGCCACATCCAGCGGGTGAAGGCGCCCGCCACGAGGAGCGCGCCGGCGAGGCCGGACAGGAACGTCAGGACGTCGTAGGCCATGAACCGGGCGTTCGCGTCGGTGAAGGCCACGCCCACGGTCGCGCCGCCGGTGCTGTAGACGAGCTCGTACTTGTCGAGCTGGTAGCCGAAGGCGACCGAGAGCAGGTAGAGCCCGGCGATGACCGCCAGGTGGACCCGCACGCGGGTGATGAACACCTCGCCGCCCAGCGTCGCCTGGACCAGGTAGCGGGCGCCGACCACCACGAGCGACGCCAGCAGCAGCCCGTTGAAGAGCGACTGGACGAAGCGGAAGAAGGGCAGGTCGAACAGGAAGAAGCTGATGTCCTTGCCGAAGATCGGGTCGGCCACGACACCGCTCGTGGAGAACGGGACGCGGTTGACCCACAGCAGCAGCGTGGTCCAGGCGCCCGACACGCTGCCTGCGATGCCGATGGCGATCAGGATGGCCACCGCGGCGATGACCCAGGTGGCCAGCGGGACGAGGTTCGGGATGTCGTCGAAGGTCAGGCCACCGACGCCCGTCTCGCCGCGCGGGAAGGGGCCGCCCGGGCCGCGTCCGGCGGGGCCGCCGCCGGCCATGCGGGCGGCGCGCTCGGCCTGGCGCTGGGCCTCGGACAGCCGGTCGGCCACCTCGCGGAAGCGGCCCGGCTTGTCGGGATCGGGGGGCGGTGCGAAGCGCCCCGCGAGCCACAGGTTCAACAGCAGCACGATGAGCGCCGCCAGGAGGGCCACCACGAACAGGCCGACCTGGGCGCCGAGGCGTGTCCAGAAGACGCCGTCGTACCCGACGCTCGTGTACCAGATCGCGTCGGTCCACAGGTCGATGCCGGTGCCGGCGAGGAACACGATGAGCGCGATGACGACGATGACCGCGCCGAGGCCGACGCGGCTCAGGATCGTCCGCACGGACGGGGGCTGCGCCCCGTCGTCGGGGCCCCCGGCGGGCCGGACCGGGGTCCGGCGGCGCGGCGGGGCCCCAGAGCCGGAGCCCGTCTTGGGGCGAGGCCCGGCGCGCCGGTGGATCGGGGTCGGCTCGCTGTCATGGTCGCGACCTCCCGGACCCGCGGTGGCGTCATCGTCCGGCCGGGCATGGACATCGTCGTCCTTGCCCTCGTCGGGCGAGCCCGACTCGCCGTCGTCGTCCGCCTTGGGATCGCGAGGGGGCGTCTTCCCCTCGGCTTCGGCGCGGCGGCGCTCCAGATCCTTCATGAACTCGTCAAACAGGTCACCCATCGCGACGAGTCTAGGCCCTGTCGGGCTTGTCGGCCCGGCGGGTCGCCACGGAGGGGCGCGGCGCGCACCGTCTCAAGGCCGGTGCAGCGATTCAACCGAGCGCCCGAACCCGCCCAGGACCTGGTCCGCCAGCTGGTTGGGGCGCATGGTCTGGAGCAGCGCCGGCTCCCACCGGAACGCGGCACGGATCACGAGCGGACAGCGCCAGGGGCGTGTGTCGTCCTCCGGTGGGTAGAGGGGAGCGAGCTTGATCGAGAGGCGGCCGTCCTCCTCGAGGATCATCCCGGAGAGCGACCCGGCCAGCGCCGGGCCGAGACGGAGGAGCGGCGGCTCGGGTGGCGGCCCGCCGGCCGGCCCGACCTCGCGAAAGCTCACGACGCCCTCGCCGTCGACGACCCAGAGCACGGCGAGCCACCAGTCGTCGGGGCCGTCGACGGGCTTGGCCATGCCGGCCCGGAGGCGGCGGTCGCCGATGCGGACCTCCTGCTCGCGCAGGAACGAGGGACCGGGGTGCGGGAGGCGTTCGGGCATCGGCCGAGTCTACCGGGCGCCGGTTCCGGTTCCGGGCCCAGGTCCCGCCTGTGGCCCCTGGGGGCCGAGTCGCCGGTTCCGCGGCCCGTGCCCCGCCTGTGGCCCCCTGGGGGCCGGAATCCAGCACGGGATACCAGGACCGACCACCACGAGGACCTCGTGCCACTGGACGCGTGACTGGACACCGAGCTGTGCCCGGTGAATGCGCCGGGCATCCCCAGATGGATGCGCGGCGGGCGCCGCGCGCAACCGCGGCTGGGGCTCAGCCCTGGGTCTCGGGGTCCGCGCCGTCGGGCGTGAGCTCGGCCGGCCAGGACCCTTCGGCCGGCGCCTCGGGGCTGGGAGCCGCCACGGAACCTGGAACCGCCTCGGGGCCGGGAGCCTCGGGGCCCGCCAGCTCCGACACGTGGATCCCGCGCCGGGACAGCTCGTCGGCCTTGAGCGCGATCGTCTCTGCCGCCAGGTCCGCCTGCTCGGCCTCGACCCGGAGGCGCAGCATCTCCCGCCGAACCTCCGTGGGCGGCGGCGCGAACACCTCGGGGCCCGCGGGCGTCGAGGTGTCCACGGGCACCTCGCCCGTGATGAACGACAGCAGGCGGTTGCTCCGTTGCGGCCGCGAGACCTCGGAGCGGGCGCGCAGGATCGCTTCGGTGTCGAGCGTGGTGACGCCCTTGATGTCCGTCGGCGCATCGGCCGCGGCGGTGAGGGCGGCGCCGCACGCCGGACAGTGATCGACGGCGGGATCAAGCAGTGGGGCCGAGCACCACGGACACGAGGTGTTCGGACCGTTCAACGGTTCGGCCATGCGTGCATTGTGGACCCCCGTCCCAAGCTGCCTAGTCCCCCGATCGGCCTATGCGCCGCCTATTCCCACTCGATGGTCGCGGGCGGCTTGCTGCTGATGTCGTAGACCACCCGGTTGACGCCCGGAACCTCGTTCACGATCCGCGAGGAGATCTTGCCCAGGACATCGTAGGGAAGCTTCGCCCAGTCGGCGGTCATGCCGTCCTCGGACGTCACGGCCCGGATCGCGACCACGTTCGCATACGTGCGCCCGTCCCCCATGACCCCCACCGACCGGACCGGGGTGAGGATCGCGAACGACTGCCAGACGCTCCGGTAGAGCCCGGCGGCCTTGATCTCGTCGATGACGATCCAGTCGGCGTCCCGGAGTGTGTCGAGGCGCTCCGCGGTGACCTCGCCCAGGATGCGGATCGCGAGGCCCGGGCCCGGGAAGGGCTGGCGCTGGACCATCGCGTCGGGCAGGCCCATCGCGGAGCCGACGAGCCGCACCTCGTCCTTGAACAGGTAGCGCAGCGGCTCGATCAGCTGGAACCGCAGATCCGCCGGCAGCCCGCCCACGTTGTGGTGGGTCTTGATCTTCTGCGCGGTCTTGGTCTCGGGCGTCGTGCTCTCGATGACATCCGGGTAGAGCGTCCCCTGGGTCAGGAAGTCGATCCGGCCGAGCTTGGCCGCCTCCTCCTCGAAGACGCGGATGAACTCATCGCCGATGATCCGGCGCTTCTGCTCCGGGTCCGTGACGCCGGCCAGGCGGGCCAGGAACCGCTCGCGGGCGTCGACCATCACGAGGCGCATGCCCAGGTTGGCCTCGAAGGTGACGCGCAGGAGCTCGGACTCCCTCTTGCGCATCAGCCCGTGGTCCACGTAGATGCAGGTGAGCCGGTCGCCCACCGCGCGATGCACGAGCGCCGCCGCGACCGCGGAGTCCACGCCGCCCGAGAGCGCGCAGATCACCTGGCCGTTGGAGCCGGTCTCCCGCGCGTGCTTGTCGACGCGCTCGCGGATCTCGGTGACCGTGGTCTCGATGAAGTTGGCCGATGTCCACGCGGGCGCGATGCCGGCGATGCCGGTCACGAAGTTGCGCAGCACGTCCTTGCCGCGCGGCGTATGGACCACCTCGGGGTGAAACTGGATCCCGTACAGCCTGCGGTCCGGCGCGGCGAGGCCGGCATACGGCGTCGACTCCGTCTGCGCCGTGGCGTGGAACCCCTCGGGCAGGCGCGTGATGGAGTCGCCGTGGCTCATCCAGACGGGCTGCTCGCGGTCGATGCCGGCGAACAGGCCGTCGTCCCGCGTCAGCTGCACGGTGGCCGGGCCGTACTCGCGCTTGGCGGCCGGCATCACGTCGCCGCCCAGCTCCTTGGCCATCAGCTGCGCGCCGTAGCAGATGCCGAGGACGGGCAGGCGGCCGGACCAGATGGAGCCGTCCGGCTTGGGGGCCTTCTCGTCGTAGACGCTGTTGGGGCCGCCGGAGAGGATGATGGCCCGGACGCCGCGGCGCTCGAGCTCGGCCAGGGGCGTGTCGTGGGGCAGGAGCTCGGAGTAGACGTTGAGCTCGCGAACCCGGCGCGCGATCAGCTGGGCGAACTGCGAGCCGAAGTCCAGGATGGCCACGACGCCCGGTTCGGGCACGACGGCGGCGACGGGCGGGTCCGTGGGGGCGCGGTCCGGGGCCGGCGCGTCGAGCGCGACCTCGAGGTACGCCTCGACCTCGGCGTCGTCGGATCCGAGGACCCGGTGGCCGCTGTTGGCGGCCTCGCCGTAGACGGTCTTGCCGCGCGCGGGGTCGTCCCCGGATGCGGTCGCCTGCTGGTCCTCCGACTCGGCCAATGGCCCCTCCTCGCGGTCCCGGATGGTGTTCGCGCCAGTCTACCCGTCCGGGTGGCGGTCTCCTCTGTTGGCGACGACAATCGGCCCGGTGTCGATGGCCTCGACGGCGGGTGCGGGACGGTCGCGCCGTCCTCGTCTCCGGTGAACGCGGAGGCGTCGCGGCACCCGCGCCGTCCGCGGTGAGGGCCGCGGACCTGCTTCCGAGCACGACCGACCCGCTCAGCCCCTCCCTGAACACCCCAAGGAGCGTTCCGGGTGGGCGTAGCATCCGCCCCATGACCTACTCGATCGTCGCGCTCGATCCCACCACGGGCGACCTCGGCGTCGCCGTCCAGACGCGCTGGTTCAACGTGGGCGCGATCGTCCCATGGGTCGAGGCGGGCGTCGGCGCGGTGGCGACGCAGTCGTTCGCCGAGGTTGCGCATGGCTACAACGGCCTGCGCCTGATGCGCTCGGGCGCGTCCGCCCCGGAGGCCGTCGCGGGTGTGCTGGCCGACGACGCCGACGAGGCCGTTCGCCAGGTCGGCATGGTGGACGCCGCGGGCCGGTCCGCGGCCCACACGGGGCTCCGCTGCGTGCGCTTCGCCTCGCACCTCGTCGCGCCCGGGGTCAGCGTCCAGGCCAACATGATGGAGCGGGCGTCCGTGCCGACCGCGATGCTGGCGACGTTCCGGGGCACCGGCGGGGACCTGGCGGCGCGGCTCGTGGGGGCCCTTCGCGCCGCCGAGCGCGAGGGTGGGGACGTGCGCGGCCGCCAGTCCGCGGCGCTGGTCGTGGCACCGGGCGCCGGTTCCGAGGGGGCCCCGCTGCAGCCGTGGGCCCGCCGCTTCGACCTCCGGGTCGAAGACCACCGGGCGCCACTCGACGAGCTGGCGCGGCTCCTGGATCTCGCGCGCGGGTACGACGCGATGGACGAGGCGGAGCGCGCATTCGTCGCCGGCGACGCGGCGGCGGCGGCCGAGGCACGCACCCGGTCCATCGCGCTCTCGCCCGACGACGACCAGGTCGTGCTCTGGGGCGCGGTGGGGCTGGCGGTCGAAGGGCGCCTGGACGAGGCGCGTGACGCGCTGGCCTGCGCGACGGCGGTCGAGCCGCGCTCCGGCGAGCACCTGCGCCGGTTCTGCGAGGCGGGGCACCTGCCCGGCGGCGAGGCAACGCTCCGGGCGCTGGGCCTCGCGTAACGCGCGCCCGGACACGGAAACGACCGACCGCCCCGGGAGGAGGGGCACGGCGGTCGGTCGCGTGACCGGCTTGATGGCAATCCCGCGCCTGCCGCGGTGCGCCCGGCACATCGACGCGGGTGGCGTCCCTGCATGGACGAATGACGATGCGCGTACGCTTGCGTCATGGCGCGCTACCCCATCCGCATCGGATCGAGGTCCCGGCTCTTCCTCCGCGTCGCCTTCGGCGTGACCCCGGAGCGGGCGTGGGCGGAGATCGGCAAGGGCACGGTCGATGTCCAGCTCGGGCGGTTCGCGTTCTCGGTGCCCGTGTCGAACGTGACGCGCTGGAGCATCGAGGGCCCGTGGCGCTGGATCACGGCCATCGGGGTGCGGCGCAGCGTCCGCCACGGCGACGTGTCCTTCGCCGGCAGCCCGCGGGGCGGTGTCCGCGTCGACTTCCGCACGCCCGTGCGGTGGGGCCCGCTCGCGATACCCGCGGCCTACTACGGCGTCGAGGACCTCGACGGGTTCGCGGCGGAGCTCGCCGGCCTCGGGATCCCGGGCGAGGACGCGCGCGCCGGCCGGACCTGACGCGCAGCGGATCCACCGCGGCGGCGGCCCCAGGCGGCTACTTCCCGCGCAGCTGCCAGGACTTGCCCTCGGTGACGACCGACGGCGCGTAGACGATCTCCACGTCGTGCATGTCGGCGACCGTCCGCGCACCCAGCGCCGCCATCGACTGCCGCAGCGCGCCCATCAGGTTCTGCGTGCCGTCGGTGACGTGCGAGGGCCCGTTGAGGATCTGGTCCAGCGACCCGACGGTGCCCACCTTGATCCGGGTGCCGCGCGGCAGGACCGGGGACGGCGCCGCCATCCCCCAGTTCGTGCCCTTGCCCGGTGCCTCGGCGGCGCGCGCGATCGGCGAGCCCAGCATCACGACGTCCGCGCCGGCGGCGATGGCCTTGGCGATGTCGCCGCCCCGCTTCATGCCCCCGTCCGCGACGACGGGGACGTGGCGGCCGGTCTCGGCGAGATACAGGTCGCGGGCCGCGGTGACGTCCGCGATGGCGGTGACCTGCGGGATGCCGATGCCGAGGACCTCGCGCGTCGTGCATGCGGCGCCCGGCCCGACGCCCACGAAGATCGCGGCGGCGCCCTGCTCCATGAGCTGGAAGGCCGCTTCCGCGTTGGTGGTGTTGCCGACGGCGACCGGGATCGGCATGAAGCGCGTGAACTCGGCGAGCGACAGCGGCTCATAGCCCGATGCGATGTGGCGCGCGGACGAGACTTGCGACTGGACGAGGAACAGGTCCGCGCCGTGGTCGGCGCAGAAGGGGCCGTACCGGCGGGCGATGCCCGGCGTGGCCGAGAACGCGGCCCGGGACCCCGCGGCGTGCAGCTCGTCGATCCGGCGGGCGATCAGCTCCTCGCGGATGGGGGCGAGGTAGGCCTCGGCGAGGATGGTCTGCACCTCGGCATCCGGCGCGGCGATGATCCGGTCGAGGACCTCGGCCGGGTCGTCGTACCGGAACTGGACGCCCTCGAGGTTGAGGAACGCGAGGCCGCCGAGGCGCGCCAGCTCGCCCGAGAGGCGGACGTCGGCCACGGCATCCATGGCGGCGGCCAGGACCGGGGCATCGAGACGGATCCCGCAGAAGTCCTGGGCCAGCACGACGTCGGCCGGGTCGACCGTGTCCGTGCCGGGGGCGAGGGACACGTCCTCGAACCCGTAGGTGGGGCGGATCGTGTCCACCTTTGAGCGGAAGACCCGCCGGTTTGCCAGGGTCTCGGTCATCGCCCCGTCCTCACGCGCAATCTGGTGGTCCTCCGTCGCTTCGCATCAGTCTACCCGGGGGCAACCGACGCCATACTGGGGACCGATTTCCCACCCCACGGCCGACATCCGCCACGAGGGGGCCGCGATGGCCAAGGACAACGCGAAGGGCAAGCGCGACGCCGGAGATGCCGGAGCTGGCGGAGATGCCGCCGGTCCCGCGGCGCCCGGCATGGCGGCCAGACCCCGCCTCTCGAACAAGGTCTACCTCGAGGAGCTGGGCAAGCTGCAGCTGGAGCTGTCCAGGCTCCAGGAGTGGGTCAAGGCCCGCGGCCTCAAGGTGGTCATCGTGTTCGAGGGCCGCGACGCCGCGGGCAAGGGCGGCTCGATCAAGACGATCACGATGGGGCTCAACCCGCGCATCGCGCGCGTCGTCGCCCTGCCGGCCCCCACGGAGCGCGAGCGCTCGCAGTGGTACTTCCAGCGCTATGTTCCGCACCTGCCGGCGGCGGGTGAGATGGTCCTGTTCGACCGCAGCTGGTACAACCGCGCCGGCGTGGAGCGCGTCATGGGCTTCGCGACGCCCGCCGAGGTGGAGGAGTTCTACCGCTCCTGCCCCGAGTTCGAGCGGATGCTCGTGCGCTCCGGGATCATCCTCGTCAAGTACTGGTTCAGCGTCTCCGACGCGGAGCAGGAGCGCCGGTTCCAGAGCCGGATCAAGGACCCGACGAAGCGCTGGAAGCTCTCGCCCATGGACCTGATGTCACGGACGCGCTGGGTGGACTACTCGATCGCGAAGGACGAGATGTTCCGTCACACGGACATCAAGCAGGCGCCCTGGTACGTGGTCGCGGGCGACGACAAGAAGCGTGCCCGGCTCAACGTCATCAGCCATCTGCTCAGCCTGATCCCGTACGAGGACCTCACGCCCGAGCCGATCGTGCTGCCGCCGCGGGAGCCGGACCGCGGTTACGTCCGGCCGCCGATGGACGAGCAGACGTTCGTGCCGGAGCGCTACTGAACGCGGAAGCTGAACCGCGGCTACGCGGTGGGCCGGCGGGCGATGCGCGCGCCGTGCTCGTCGAGGCGGAACCACGGCTCCAGCGACGGGTCGAGGAGCAGCGCGGCGACCCGGCGGACGGAGTCGGCGTAGCTGGGCCAGATCGCGAGGCCGGGCGCGTCCGTGGCCGGGACCCAGCGCAGGCCGTCATGCTCCCAACTCTCGCGGGCCGTTGCGTCGGGGCGCACGCGGGCAGCGAAGATCGCGCTGACCACGACGCCGTCGGTGCCCTCGTCGTAGAACGGCGCGACCTGGTCCAGGTCATAGAACGCCTCGATCTCCGCGGGCCCCAGGCCCGTCTCCTCGCGCACCTCGCGCATGGCGGCCTCCGGGATGCGCTCGCCGGGCTCCACGCCGCCGGTCACGCACTGCCACAGGCCGGGGAAGATCCGGTGCGGCGCGCGCCGGATCAGCAGGACCTCCAGGCGCTCGGCGTCCGTGCGGGGGTCGTCCGGGCCCGCCGGCGGCGGGACGCGGAAGACCCAGCACTCGATCAGGTCGGGGCGCAGGCTCATGCCAGGGACGCCTCCAGGGTCGCGAGCTGGTCGAGGTGCATCAGGTCGTGAACGCCGGCGAACAGCAGCCACTCGCCGCAGCGCAGCCGCCCGACCAGGGGGTGCACGAGGGGGCAGGGATCCGCCTCATGACCGGCGATGGTCCGCGCGGCCCGCTCGACGATGCGCTCTACCAGGGCAGCATCTGCCGCACGGCGAACAGCACGTTCGCGGGCCGCTCGGCGAGCCGGCGCATGTACCAGCGGTACCACGCGGCGCCATAGGCGATGAGCGTCTGGACCCGATACCCGGAGCGCGCGAGTCGGCGCTGCTCCTTGGCGCGGATCCCGTAGAGCATCTGGACCTCGAAGGCGTCCTTGGGGACCCCGGCGGCGGCGGCATGGCCGGCGATCTGCTCGATCAGCGCGACATCGTGCGTGCCCAGGCCAACGCGCATCCCGGTCCTCGCCCGGCTCTCACGGAGCATCGTCACCGACAGGCCGAGGAAGTTGGCGTCGACCTCCTTCTTCGACTTGAAGGCGATCGCCTTCGGCTCGTCGTAGGCGCCTTTCACCAGGCGGACGGCCGGCTGCAACGGCAGCAGGCGCTCGATGTCGCGCGCCGTCCGGCGCAGGTACGCCTGGAGGCAGATGCCCGTGTTGGCATGCGTGGCGCGCAGGCGCTGGTACAGGTCCAGCGTCCGGTCCACGTACGCGCTGTCCTCCATGTCGATCCAGAGGTACGAGCCCTGGACGCGGGCCGCCTCCGCGAGGACGCGCAGGTGGTTGAGGCAGACGTCCTCATCGATGTCGAGGCCGAGCTGCGTCGGCTTGACGCTGATCTCGCCCGTGATCTCGGCGCCCCTGATCCGCGCCAGCAGCTCGAGATAGTGGTCCGCCACCGCCTGCGCCCCCGCCGGGTCCGTGATGGCCTCGCCGAGCTTCGTGTACAGCGTGCCGATCCCCAGGACCTGGAGCTCCACCGCCACGCCCAGGGCGTCCGTGATCGCCTCGCCCGGCATGAACCGGTGGACGGCCTTGCGCATGAACGGGAGGTTCGGCAGACGCTCGCCGAGCCAGGGGTTCCGGGCGGCCCACAGCAGGACCTTGCGCAGCAGTCGGTTGATCACAGCCGTTCGAAGCGCTCCACGGGGACCACGAACACGGTGGCGCCGCCCACCTCGACCTCGAGCGGGTACGGCATGAAGAACTCGCCGGGCTCCATGATCGGCGGCATGGGGTTCACGATCTGGGTCCGGGAGTGGCAGCTCTCGCGGACGATGCCCATCACCTCGTCGACCTCGTCGTCCTCGACGCCCAGCATGACCGTCGCGTTGGTCTGCTTGAGGAACCCACCCGACGAGTGGAGGCGTGTGGCCCGGAAGTCGTGCTCCAGGAGGGCATCGACCAGGGTCCCGGCATCTTCGTTGTGCACGATGGCGACGACGAGCTTCACGAGGCGGAGCATAGCCCACGACCCGCCGCGCCTGTTTGCCTCCCGGACAGGTCGGTCGTGTGCGCGGAGCCCGGTGTAGCATGCGAAGTCGCTCGGGGCCGCAGGTCCGAGGCCGTCTGGTGGTTGGACGGGACCGGCCCCGACATGACGCGGAGGGACCCGTGGCGGACACGAACGTCGGCGCCGACAGCGGCCCGCTCAGCGTGCTGTCGGCCGGCGCGGCCGCCTTGGCCCGTGCCCACGACCTGGACACGGCGCTGGCAGTGATCGTGGAGGCCGGGGCGGCCGCGACGGGTGCGGCGCTGGCCGCCGTCTTTGCGCAGGACCCGGACCGCAACGCCCTGGAGCTGCTGATCACGCTGGGCATCGCGGACGACGCCATCGAGGCGTTCGAGGCCGAGGTCGTGGCCAACCCCGACCACCCAATCCACCATGCGGCACTGGACCGGACCGGCTCCCTGGGTCGGGTCGGGCAGACGCCGGACGGCGCCACGATGACCGGTGCGGACCTGCCCCTCGTCGTCGCGGGCAGCGGGAGCGTCGAGGCCTGCGTCGGCGTGCTGACCCTCGGCTGGGCTGGCGAGCATGTCATCGGCACCGAGGAGGAGACGGTCCTCGTCGCCGTCGCGGACCTCGCCGCCGCGGCCATCGCCACCTTCCGGACCTCGTCGATGGCCACCGAGCGCGCCGAATGGCTCGAGCGCGTCGCCCTCACGGACCCGCTGACCGGACTCGCCAACGCGCGGACCGTGGCCCGGGTCCTGGACCTCGAGGTCGCGCGGGCGCAGCGGCAGGGCACCGAGGTGTCCGTCGCGCTGTTCGACGTCGATGCCTTCCGGGCGCTCAACGAGGCCTCCGGGTCGCGCGCCGGGGACCACGTCCTGCGGCAGGTCGCGTCGGTGCTCGCGGAGAGCGTCCGGCTCGTGGACACGATCGCTCGCACGGGTGGCGACGAGTTCGTCCTGGTGGCCCCGGGCTCCGCGGGCGTGACCGTCGCACGGCGCGTCATGGACGGCATCGCGAAGCTGGACGCCGTGGGCGAGCACACGATCACCGTCTCGGCGGCCGTCGCGCGGTTCCCGCAGGACGGCGCGGACGCCGCGGCGCTGCTGGAGGCGGCGCGCGCGGCACTCACGGGCGTGGTGGACCGGTCCTCGATTGTGGAGGCCGCCGCGAGCGGCTGATCGCCGGATCAGCCCCCGCCCGCACCCCAACCGGCGATCGATGCCGCCACGCACGGCGCGCGGCCCACGATCCGGCCCAGCGCCGCCATGGCCCCCGCCAGGACATCGTCCTCGCCGGCGGCGGCATCCACCACCACGTAGCGCCCGGGCTCCTCGTCGGCGAACCCCAGGAACGCCGCCCGGACCCGCTCGTGGTAGGCCGTGTCCTGGAACGCCTCGAACCGCGTGATCTCGGCGGACTTGCGCCGCAGGCCGACCTCCACCGGGAGATCCAGGAGGATCGTCAGGTCCGGCACGAGCCCCCCTGTGGCGAAGTGCTGGACCGCACGCAGCTCGTCGAGCGGCACGCCGGATCCCGCGCCCTGGTAAGCGAGCGACGAGTCCGCGTACCGGTCGCACACCACGATCGCGCCGCGCGCCAGCGCCGGGCGGATCACGTCCGCCACGTGCTGCGCCCGCGAGGCAGCGAACAGCAGGGCGTCCGCGCGACCCGTGCGGTCGATGGGCGGGTCGGTGTCGAGCACCAGGCGCCGCACCTGCTCGCCGAACGGCGTGGAGCCAGGCTCACGCGTCGTGACGACGTCGCAGCCGCCCTCGCGCAGCACGGCGGCGAGCCGTGGCATGAGGCTGGACTTGCCGGAGCCGTCCGGCCCTTCGAGGGTGATGAAGACGCCGCCGGGTGGATCGAACACGTCCCGAGTGTAGGCGATGGCCCGGGTCCCCTCGGGCGCTTCCCTGTGTGGGCGCGGCTCACTCCGGCGCCAGATCCGCGCCTGCGTCCTGCCCGCCGCGCGCCCGGCCCGGCCGCCGGGCGGCCCAACCCACTCCCGCGGTCTTCATCCTGCTCGCTGATGACGAGCGGCCACGCTGCCGTGACGCCGATCCGGGTTTCGCTGCTCGCAGATGGCGAGCGGATCAGAGGGCGCGGACGGCCGGTGGCTCGCCCAGCGGCCGGGGCCGGGGGCGGCTGGGGACGGCCGGGGCCGGGGCCCGTCGGGGGCGGCGGCCCGTCACGCGTCCGCTCGCTGCCACTCCCCGAGGTACGCGGCGATCGCATCGATCAGCCCGGGCACTCCGGCCGCCACCGGCTCGCTCAGCTCCAGGCCCAGCTCGATCGCCTTGGGCTCCAGCCCGATCACGCGGACCCGCTTCGGCCAGGCCTCGAGCACGTGAAGGGCGCCGAGGAGCTCGCCCGCACCCAGGTCGTGAACGCTCATCACCAGGTCGTGGCGGACCAGCGCCGCCCCGTCGAGGTCGATCAGCGTGCCGGGCTCGGTCCGCGCCGTAATCGCGTCCACCACCAGCAGCCCGTCGAGGTCCATGAGCAGCGGCAGGAGCCCCAGGCCGACGGTGCCCCCGTCGACGAGGTCCACGCAGGACGGGTCCGGCAGCGAGCCCAGCAACTCGGGCTCGGCGAGCAGGCGCTCGATGACGAGCGCACCGAGCGCCTCGTCCGTCTCGAGCCGGTTGCCCAGCCCGAGGACCACGTAGGCGCTCACGCCGGCACCCTGGCCACGGGGGCCTCGTCGGCCCAGCTGACCACCGCCTCCACGGCGTGCCCTCCGCGGTCCGGCAGCGGCCAGCCGCACGCGTCGCAGAACGGGTGATCGGCACGGACCTCGTTCGCAACGTCGCACATGGTGCAGGTCACGGGATCGGCCGTGACGGTGATGGCCACGCCGTCGAGGCCACGCGCGCGCAAGGCGAGCTCGGCGTGGAGGCGCGCGGATTCGGGCGCGACGTGCATCGGGTCGTGGACGCGGATGTGGATCGCGACGGGGCGGCGGGCCCCGGCGGTGCCGGGACCCTGATCCGGGGGCCCACCGGCCGCCAGCGCCTCGGCGACGGCGGCGGCGAGGAGACCCGCCTCATGCATCGCGGGATTCGAACTTCTCGGTGCGGGCCCGCTCTTCGGGCGAGTCGCCGATGAGGCCGAGGGCCTCCAGCGACCTCGAGGGCCGGATGTTCTTGTAGCCGGAGAAGATCGAGGACATCACACCCGTCCGCTCCTCGATGTCGATGAGGATCGCGGAGTACACGTGGTGGACGGCGAACGCCCCGAACAGGAAGGTCAGGATGTAGTGGAGCGTCCGAACGCCCTGGATGCCGCCGAACGGGAACGCGTTCCCCCACCCGAAGAGCGCGTGGACGGGGCCGCTCTGCATGATCCAGCCGAACAGGAGCAGCCCCGAGAGCACCTGGGCGAACAGGCCGACGGATACGACGGAATACGCGAGGCCCGCCAGGTGGTTGTGCCCCGCGTACGGGGGCGCGTGGCGGCGGCGGAACGAGTAGTACTTGGCCATCTCGCCCATCCAGTGGAGCTGCTCGCGGCGGTGCGGGATGATCTGGCGCCAGCTGGCGAAGCTGTTGCCCACGAAGCCCCAGTAGAAGCGGACGGCGATCGAGATTGTGAACACGATCGCGAAGATCTCGTGCCAGAAGCGGACCGAGGCCATGACCGACGAGGCCTCGGCCGGGCTGGAGGGGACGAGGAACGGGCCGTGCATGTAGAGGCCCGTGAGGCCCAGCGCGACGATCGAGATGACGATCGCCCAGTGGGTCACGCGGACCGGCACCTCCCAGACGTAGATCGGGCTGCAGCCCAGGACCTCCTCGTCCTCGTCGGCGGCCGGCGGCGCGGCGAGCGGGGTGGCGGCCATCACCGCACCTCCACGCGCACCCGCTCCTTGCCGTCCGCATCCACGACGTGGACCGCGCAGGCGAGGCACGGGTCGAATGAATGGATCGTGCGCAGGAGCTCGAGCGGCTGCTCCGGGTTCGCGACGGGCGTGCCCTCGAGGCTCGCCTCGTACGGGCCCGGCTGGCCCTTCTCGTCACGCGGCCCGGCGTTCCAGGTCGATGGCACGACGGCCTGGTAGTTCTCGATCTTGTGGTCCGGGCCGATCTTGATCCAGTGCCCCAGGGCGCCGCGCGGCGCCTCGTGGAAGCCCCAGCCTTCCAGAGACCGATCGGTCGGCCAGGTGGACGGGTCCCACTTCGCGCCATCGTGGATGCGCAGGTCGCCGGACTCCATGTTGGCGGCCAGCTCGCCGATCCACGCATCCATGAGATCGAGCAGGTAGACGGTCTCCAGGGCGCGGGCGGCGACCCGGCCGAGCGTGGAGAACAGGGCGGCCGGCTGGAGCTTGAGCTCCGTGAGCGCGCCGTTGACCAGCTCCTGGACCCGCTGGTTGCCGGCGCCGTAGGCCACCAGCATCCGCGCGAGCGGCCCGACCTCCATCGGCATGCCGTCGTAGCGCGGCGACTTGAGCCAGCTGTACTTCTGCTCGACGTCGAGCTGCTGGTACGGGGGCGTCGGCCCCGTGTACTTGGGCGTGGTCTCGCCCGACCACGGGTGCAGCGCGGCCTGGTCGCCGCCGCCGTACTCGTAGTAGCTGTGGGCGATGGCCTCGGTGATCTTCTGCTGGTCGAGCGGGACCACCTTGGACAGGTCGCCGCCGACGATGATCCCGCGGTTGAACCCGAAGGCCGCCTCGTCCGTGCGGTTGCCCTGCTGCAGGCCGCCGTAGGACATGTAGTTCCTGAGCCCGGCGCCCAGTTGCCACCACTCCGGGTAGAACGAGGCCACGGCCTTGACGTCCGGGACGTACACCTTCTCCACGAAGCCGCGCATCGCCTTGATGCGCTCCTTCATGAACTCGATCCGCTCCCAGTTGACGACATCGGGCGAGTTCGGGTCCACCGCCGCCGCCATGCCGCCGACGAGGTACGTCTGCGGGTGCGGGTTCTTGCCGCCGAGGACCGCGTGCACGCGGATGACGTCGCGCTGCCACTCGAGCGCCTCGAGGTAGTGCGCGACGGCCATCAGGTCCGCCTCGGGCGGCAGCTTGTAGGCCGGGTGGCCCCAGTAGCCGCTGGCGAACAGGCTGAGCTGCCCGCTGTCGACGAGCTTCTTCACGCGGGCCTGGACGCCGGCGAAGTAGCTCGTGGAGCTGTTCGGCCAGTCGCTGATGGACTCGGCGAGCGCGGACGTCTTCGCGGGATCGGCGACGAGCGCGCCGGTCACGTCCACCCAGTCGAGCGCATGCAGGTGGTAGAAGTGGATGACGTGGTCCTGGATGTGCTGCGCGCCCGCGATGAGGTTGCGGATCAGGCGGGCGTTGGGCGGGATCTCGACGCCCAGGGCGTCCTCCACCGCGTAGACCGACGCGTGGGCGTGGACGGTGGTGCAGACGCCGCAGATGCGCTGGGCCCAGATCCACGCCTCGCGCGGGTCGCGCCCCTTGAGGATGAGCTCCATGCCCCGAAACATCGTCCCGGAGCTGTAGGCCTTGGCGACCTTGCCGCCCTCGACCTGGGCCTCGATCCGGAGATGCCCCTCGATCCGCGTGACGGGATCGATGACGATTCGATCGACCATCGTCCGCTCCTAGTTCTGGTCGCCGTCGCCGGCCGGGGCCGACGAGGCGGGCTCGGACGTGGTGTCGGGCACGACGGTGCCGTCCGGGGCGACCGTCGCTCGCTTCCTGCTGCGCTCGCCGGCCCTCCGGGCGACGACCCCGCCGGCATGGACCGCGGTGGCCACGGCCACGAAGCCGACCGCGCCGATGCCGATGGTCTGCGCGTCGATGTCGACGCCGAACATCTTCACGCCGGGCAGCCGGTCGTAGAACGGGCTCATGCGCTCCCAGAACCTGGGCGAGGCGCAGGCGATGCAGCCGTGGCCGGCCCCGATCGGCCAGTTGGTGCCGTCGTTCCAGCGCACGACCGGGCAGTTGTAGGTGGCCTGCGGCCCCTTGCAGCCCATCTTGTACAGGCACCAGCCGTTGCGGTGGCCCTCGTCGCCCCACGCCTCCACGAACCGGCCGGCGTCGAAATGGGCGCGTCGCTCGCACTGGTCGTGGATCAGGTGGCCGTACGCGAACAGCGGGCGGTTGTAGCTGTCGAGCGCGGGCGCCTTGCCGAAGGCCAGGTAGTGCACCAGCGTCGCGGCGGTGTTGGCCGGGTTGTGCGGGCAGCCGCCGAGGTTCACGAGCGGCTTGTTGCCGATGATGTCGCCCACGCCTACCGCGCCCGTCGGCCCGAGCCGCGGGAAGCCGCCGTCCCAGGCACAGGCACCGACCGCGACGATGAGGGCCGCGTTGGCCGCCATCTCCTGGAGGATCTGGATCGCGGTCTTGCCGCCGATCGTGCAATAGATCCCGTTCTCGGCCGTGGGGATGGAACCCTCGACGATGAGCACGTACGGATCCGTTCCGGTCCTGACCCGCTCGAGGACGGCCTCCGCCTGGTGGCCGGCGCCCGCCATGATCGTCTCGTGATACTCCCAGCTGAGCACGTCGAGGACGACGTCCGCGACGGTCGGGTGGGAGCTGCGGAGCATCGACTCGGTGTTGCCGGCGCAGTCCTGGAACTCGAGCCAGACGACGACGGGCTTGCGCGTGCCCTCCAGCGCCTTCGCGATCTGCGGGGTCATCGTCTGAGGCAGGGCCAGCAGCGCCGTCATGGCGGAAGCGAAGCCGAGGAACCGGCGGCGGCTGATGCCCCGGTCCATCAGCGCGCTCATCAGCCAGCCATGGGTATCGGTGACCCCCGGTGGCTGCATCGCGCCGGGTTCCATGACGGGGCTCGTCCCGAGCCCTCCGGCATCGCCCATCGTGCTCTCCTCCAGGCCCTCGTTGTCGGCGCGCCCCGCCTGGCCGCGTCCGAACACCGACCGGCGTCCCCCGGGGTCGGCGACGGTACGCGCGTCGTCTACGGCCGAAGGTCGTCGGATTGGCGGAGTGTCGTGAGCCGTGTGGCTCGGCCACAGGGCCGATGGGAAGGCCATCGGGGGGCCGAACGTCCCGCAGCGCGTCGAGTGGCCGACGGGGGTGCAGCACGGGTGCGGTGCGGTGAGGGCGGCCGGGGGAGCGGGGCCGACGGGCGCGTCCGCGGGGCGCGTCTGCGGGGCGCGTCCGCGGGGCGCGTC
>JBBSCF010000018.1:0-62536 GCA_038250545.1 Candidatus Limnocylindrales bacterium
CCGGCCACGGCCGCCCCCGCGACCGAGGCCCCGGCCACCGAGGCGCCTGCCGCCTTCGGCTGCACCGCGCCCGCCGACTTCGCGCCCGTCTGGTACGCCTCTGCGCCCCACCCGTACTTCGACACCGTCAAGCCGGGCGTCGAGGCCGCGGCCAAGGAGTTCGGGTTCACCCCGGTCCTCCAGGTCGGGCCCGACTGGACGCAGGACGCCGAGAACCAGGGCATGCAGGCCCTCTTCGCCAAGGGCTCACGCTACTTCAGCGTCTATCCGTCCGACGCCAACGGCGCCAACGCCCTGTACGAGGAGCTGACGGCCCAGGGCGCGACGATCGTCAACTTCGGCGGCTCGACCGCCGAGCCGACGCCGGCCAAGTTCGTCTTCGCGACCGACGTCAAGGCCGCCGCGAGCCAGGCCGCCGAGGCCCTCATCGCGACGATGGGCGACAAGGGCAACATCATCAACGTCCTCGAGGTCCTCGAGGACCCGAACACGGTGCAGCGCAAGGCCGGCATCGAGGAAGTCGTCGCTCAGCATCCGAACGTCAAGATCATCCAGGAGATCTCCGGGATGAAGAGCGCCGAGGAAGCCGTCCAGAAGGTGACCGACGCGATCGCGGCCAACAGCGGCACCGTCGACGGCATCATCGCCACGGGCTTCACGCCCAGCGTCGCCATCGCCCAGGTGCTGGCCGACTACAAGGCCCAGGGTGGTGACCGCACCATCCACGCCGTCGGCATCGACACCGATCCGATCGTCATCAAGGCGATCGAGGACGGCGTCATGGACGGCACCATCTCCCAGAACCCCTTCGGCCACGGCTACCTGTCGATGCTGGCCCTGATGTGCATGGCCGACGGCTACACGCCCGTGGCCGGCTCCTATCGCGTCGACACGGGGACGGCGTTCGTGACCAAGGACAACCTCAACACGTACGCCGACGATATCGCCAAGGTCACCGAGCAGATCAAGTCCAAGCTCCTGACCGACTACCTCACCAAGTAGGCGCGGCACCCCACTCCGCTCCTCCAGGTGCCGGGCGGCCGCCTCCACGGCCGCCCGGCACCATCCCCCACCCGTCACGCCGCACCCGGAGTCAGCAAACCCGATGCTCCACGTCGAGGCGATCAGCAAGTCCTTCCCGGGGGTCCAGGCGCTCGGCGACGTCTCATTGACGTTCGAGCCCGGCGAGGTCCATGCGGTCGTCGGCGAGAACGGTGCCGGCAAGAGCACCCTGATCAAGGTGATCTGCGGCATCTACCAGCCGGATGAGGGGACGATCAGCCTCGACGGCACCAAGCTGAGCCTCCACGGCTACAGCGACGCCATGGCGCTCGGCATCCAGCTGGTCAGCCAGGAGATCCAGGTCGTCCCCAAGGCGACCATCGCCGAGAACATCATGCTCCACAAGATCGGGCAATTCCGGCGACGAGGTGCGATCGCCTGGCGCCGCATCGCCGCCGAGGCGGCCGAGTTCACGAAGCTCGTCGGCCTCGACGTCCCGGTCCTCACCCCGGCGGGCGGTCTGTCCGCCGCCCAGAAGCAGCTCGTCATGATCGCCAAGGCGCTCTCGGCGGAGGCGCGGGTGCTGATCCTCGACGAGCCCACCTCGAGCCTCACGCTCCACGAGGCGAACAGCCTGTTCGGGGTCCTGCGCGGGCTCCGCGAGCGGGGCGTCGCCATCGTGTTCGTGAGCCACAAGCTCGAGGAGGTCCTCGAGATTGCCGACCGCGTGTCCGTCCTGCGCGACGGCCGGTTCGTGGGCACGGAGCCCACCGGCGAGCTGACGAAGGGCGCCATCGTCACGATGATGCTCGGCCGGTCCGCGGTGGACCGCTCGCTCGGCACGCTCGACATCCAGGCCGACACGGTCGTGCTCGAGGCCCGTGGCATCACGCAACTCGACCGCTTCGACGGCCTCGACTTCCAGCTCCACGCCGGCGAGATCCTGGGCTTCTACGGTCTCGTGGGCTCGGGTCGCACGGAGCTCGCCCAGATCCTCATCGGCGAGGATCGCGACTTCGACGGCGAGGTGCGGATCCGCGGCGAGGCCGCCCGCATCCACGGCATGGCCGACAGCCTGGCGCGCTACCGGCTGGGCTACGTGTCCGAGAACCGCAAGGAGAAGGGCCTCATCCTGGGCGCGAGCATCAACACCAACATCGCGATCACGGTCTGGGATCGCATCTCGCGCCCGCTCGTGGGCATCAGCCTCAAGCAGGAGCGCGAGGTCGGGCGGCGCTACATGGACGCGGTCGAAGTGCGCGCCACGGGCCCCGAGCAGATCGTGGGCCGCCTGTCCGGCGGCAACCAGCAGAAGGTCAGCATTGCCAAGTGGCTCGCGGCCGGCTGCGACACGCTCATCGTCGACGAGCCCACGATCGGCGTCGACGTCGGCGCCAAGGAGGCCATTCACCAGCTGATCTGGGACCTGGCGAAGAACGAGGGCAAGTCGATCATCCTGATCAGCTCCGACCTGCCCGAGATGGTGCATCTCGCCCGTCGGATCCTCGTCTTCCGCAAGTTCCATGTCGTCGGCGAGATCGGGGGCCTCAACGATCGCCCGCGCACGTATGACGAGGTCAGCGCCGAGGTCGGGCGCTACCTGGCCTAGCCCAGTGACCACACCGTCAGCCCGTCTTCCCCGCTCCGGAGGTGCCGCCGTGTCCAGTGAGCCGGCCATGACCGCGCGCGAGCGCGTCATCGCGACCATCGAGCACCGCGAGCCCGACCGGCTCGCCGTGGACCTGGGCTCGACACCCAGCTCCGGCATCTCCGCGGTGGCGCACGCGAACCTCGTGGAGCACCTGGGCCTCGCCGACCAGCACACGCGCGTCTACGACGTCGTGCAGCAGCTTGCGCAGCCGTCGGACGAGCTGCTCGACCGGTTCCGCATCGACGCCGTGGACGTCGGCCGCACGTTCAACGCGCGCCCCGAGGACTGGCACCCGATGGTCCTCCCGTCCGGCATCGAGGTTGACGTTCCGGCGTGGTTCCGGCCGGTCCACCAGGCCGACGGCGCCTGGGACGCATTCGACGGCGACGGCCTGCGGATCGCCACGATGCCGATGGGCGCCAACTTCTTCGACCAGACCCACTTCCCGTACCTCGACGGGTACCCCGACGACCTGTCCGGGCTGGCGGATGTCATGCCGCGGGTCCTCTGGTCCGGCCTCGTGCACAGCCCGTGGGACCACGCCTCGGAACCCGACTTCTGGGCCCAGCTCCGCGAGCGGACGATCGCGCTGCGGGCCTCCACGGACCGCGCCCTGATGGTCGTGGTGGGCTGCAACCTGTTCGAGTGGGGCACGTTCCTGCGCCGCATCGACAACTTCCTGATGGACCTCGCGACCGACGAGGACAACGTCCACCGCCTCCTCGATGCGCTGCTCGAGATCCACTTCGCCACCCTCGATAGGGTGTTCGCGTCCGTGGGCGACCTCGTCGACATCATCCGCTTCGGCGACGACCTGGGGATGGACCGCGGCCCCTTGATGTCCCCCGACACCTACCGCACGTTCTTCAAGCCGCGCCACGCCGCGCTCAACGCGTACGTGCACGAGCACACGACGCTCAAGACCTTCCTCCACTCGTGCGGCTCGATCCACAAGCTGCTGCCGGACCTGATCGAGGCCGGTGTGGACGTCATCAACCCGGTCCAGATCAGCGCGAAGAACATGGAGCCGTGGCGCCTCAAGGCGGACTTCGGCAGGGACATCACCTTCTGGGGCGGCGGCGCGGACACACGCCAGGTGCTCCCGCAGGGGACTGTCGACGAGGTGAAGGACCACGTCCGCCGGAACATCGAGACGTTCGCGCCCGGCGGCGGATTCGTGTTCGTGCCGGCCCACAACATGCTGCCGGACGTGCCGCCGCGGAACATCGAGGCGATGTTCGAAGCGGTCGACGAGTACCGCTAGCCGCTCAGGACTCCCGGCGCGCCGCCCACCATTCCGCGGCGGCCTTGACCTCCTGCGAGGCGTCCGCGCTCGCGACGAGGACCACGTCGCCGGCATCAACGACGATGACGTCGCGCAGGCCGATCGTGACCACGGGACGGTCCGAGGCGATCACGAGGGTCCGCTCCGAGCCCAGGTCGTGGCGCGGCCCGCTGCCCACCACGCCGGCCGGCGCCTGCCCGTCGGCGGCCGCCTGGGCCGCCAGGGCGTCGCAGAGCGCGCTCCAGCTCCCGAGGTCGCTCCATCCGACCGCCGCGCGCAGCATGGCCACGCGCCCCTCGCGCGCCGCCGGCTCGAGCACGGCGTAGTCGATGGAGGTGGCGCGCACCCGCGCGTAGGCCGCGTCGATCCCGACCGGACCCCCGGCGACACCCGTCTCGATGTCCGCGAGGATGTCCGGCGAGCCGAACCCGAACGCCGACCGCAGCGCATCCCGCCGCCACAGGAAGATGCCGGCGTTCCAGGCGACGGGCGTGGGTCCCTCGAGCATCGCGGCGGCGGCGGCGGTGGACGGCTTCTCCACGAACCGCTCCACGCCGACCGCTGGCCCGTGTCCCGGGATCGGGGCGCCCGAGACGATGTACCCGTACCCCGTCCGGGGTCCGTCGGGCGCGATGCCCAGCGTCACCAGGCGCCCGGGCCGCCCGTCGGCCGGACCCGCGGCGGCGAGGTCCGCGGCCTGGCGCAGCAGCGCCCGGAACCCAGGCTCATCGCCGACCAGGTGGTCGGCCGGCAGGACGAGCATCACGTCGTCGTCGGGCCGGTCGAGCGCGGCCGCCGCGAGCGCCACCGCCGCCGCCGTGTTGCGGCCCACCGGCTCCACCAGCAGCATGTCGTTCCGGAGATCCGGCAGCTGCTCACGCACGAGCTCCGCATACCGCCGGTCCGTGACGACGGCGACATCCCCCGCGGCGACGAGCTCCGGCACGATCCGGTCCCAGGTGCGCTGGAGGAGCGTCCGGTCACCGATGAGGGGCAGAAAGGGCTTCGGCCGCGCCGGTCGGGAGAGCGGCCAGAGACGGGTGCCGCCGCCGGCGAGAATGACTGCGTACATTGGTGGGCGTCCTTCGTGCGCTGGGGATAGACAACCGCCCTCGTTGTTGGTAACGTTATCACATCGGATGGGACCACCCACCGGAAACCGCCTTCGTCGACGATACCGCCCGATCTCCGCCACCCCAGAGAGGACCGCGATGACCACCGACTTCAGCGACACGATCCCGGGCACGAGCGTCACGCGTGGCCTCAACAAGGACGACCTCATCGTCATCGCGGGGGCCGGGGGCTTCATCGCCGGATCACTCACCCGCTACTTCAGCGAGCAGGGCTACACCAACATCCGGGCGATCGACCGCAAGCCCCTCCCCGACTGGTACCTCCGGGTCCCGGGCGTCGAGTCGATCTCCATGGACCTGTCCCACGAGCAGAACGCGATCGATGCCGTCAAGGGTGCCGTCGAGGTCTACAACCTGGCGGCCGACATGGGCGGGATGGGGTTCATCGAAAACTTCCGCGTCGAGTGCCTCCGCAGCATCCTCGTGAACACCCACCTCACCGAGGCCTCGTACCGCGCCGGCGCCTCGCGCTACTTCTTCTCCTCGTCGGCGTGTGCCTACAACACGGACCTGCAGAAGTCGCCCGAGGTCATCGCGCTCAAGGAGTCCGACGCCTACCCGGCGATGGCCGAGCGTGGCTACGGCTGGGAGAAGCTGATCTCCGAGATGTTCTGCGAGGAGTACTGGGCGGAGCGCGGCCTGGAGACCCACATCGCCCGCTTCCACAACATCTACGGGCCCAACGGCACCTGGTTCGGCGGGCGCGAGAAGGCGCCTGCGGCGATGTGCCGCAAGGTGCTCGAGGCGCAGGACTCCGGCGACATGCGGATCGAGATCTGGGGCGACGGCACCCAGACGCGCTCGTTCTGCTACATCGACGACTGCGTCCACGGCATCGACCGGATCATGCACAGCCCGGACCTGATCGCGACGCCGATCAACCTCGGCTCGAGCGAGCTCATTTCGATCAACGATCTGGTGTCGATGGTCGAGGAGATCGCGGGTGTGACGCTGGAGCGCAGCTACAAGCTGGACGCGCCCAAGGGCGTCGCCGGCCGCAACAGCGACAACACCTTCATCCAGCGGGTTCTCGGCTGGGAGCCCAACACGCCGCTGCGCGACGGGATGGCCGAAACCTACGCCTGGATCGCCGAGCAGTTCGCCGCCCGCAAGGCCGGCAAGCGCGTCGTCGAGGGCTGACGGTGGCAACCGGGCCGGCACCGGCCCTCGCCTCCGGCACCGGATCTCCGCCCGGTCTCCACCGGGCCATCGGCAGCCTCCCGTACCGGCTGCAGATGGCGGGCGGCTGGATCGACCAGCCGTTCGTCTCGTCGGCCAACCCCGAGCCGCCGGGCTCGATGGTCGTGGTCTCGCTCCTGCCGACGGTCCGCTACATGGACCGCTGCGGGATGGCGACCGGGACCCGGGCGGCGGCCCAGGCGCTCTGGGGCGACGCGTTCCCGGATGCCCGGACACCCGCCAGCCTGGTCCGGGAGCTGTATGCGGTCGAGAACGCCAACCTGGCCGAGCCGTCCGGGTCGCAGGACATGTGCGGGCTGATCTACCCCGGCATCAGCCGCCTCGACTACGACGCCACGGTGGACGGCGGCTGGTTTCCGGCCCACGTGGAGTCCACCACGGATCCCGAGGTGGTGGCGTGGCTCGAGCGGGTCCTCCACCTCGTGCCCATCGGCCAGCGCCCGCCGGGCTACGGTCCCCTCGGCGTGAAGCGGCTGGATCCCGCCTGGATCGCCCGCCTCGGCGCCAGCGGGCGCGCCTGCTACGACGCGATCGTGGCGATGGACCTGCGGGCCCTCGGCGAGTCGCTCAACGAGTGCACGCGCGCGTGGGAGGCGATCCTGCCCCAGGTCTACAGCCATCCAACGATCACGATCGACCTCCTGGGCCTCGTGGTCACGTACGCGGGAGCGCACGCGGGGGCGATGCTGTCGGGGTGCGGCGGAGGTTACGTGATCGTGGCCTCCGAGGATCCGCCCGCGGGATCCGCCCGGATCGCGGTGCGTCGCGCATGACGACGGCGCCGGCCCCCGTGATCGTGGAGGCAAGCCTCGACAACCTCGGCTCCGACGACGTGCGCTTCCTGGAGGAGGCCGCGGCCGCCGGGCCACTGCACGTCCGGGTGCCCTCCGACGCGCTCGTGGCCGAGCGGACGGGCGCGCCGCCAGCCTTCCCGGCCGCCGAGCGGCTGTTCCTCGCCGAATCCTGCCGCTGGGTGGCCACGGCGGAGGTCGTGGACCGCCCGCTGGCCGACGATCTCGGGCCGCTCGCCGGCTCCCCGGCCTCCCCTGCCGCTGTCGCGGTCCGCGAGGAGGACGAGGACGCGCTGCTCCGGGCCGTCGCCGCCGGGGCCGGCGTCGCGTACCTCGTCATCACGCGCGCCGCCCGGGCCGGGTTCCCCGTCGCGGATCCCCCGCCGCCACCCGGCACACCGCGCGTCGTGATCACCGGCTGCTACGACTGGCTCCACTCGGGCCACATCCGGTTCTTCATGGACGCCGCCGCCTACGGAGCCCTGTACGCCGTCGTCGGCAGCGACCGCAACGTGGAGCTGCTCAAGGGACCCGGGCACCCGCTCCAGCGCGAGGAGGAGCGGCGGTACATGGTCGGGGCGATCAGCAGCGTTCACCAGTGCCTCGTCTCGTCGGGCACCGGCTGGATGGATGCCGAGCCGGAGATCGCCAGGATCCGGCCGACCCACTACGTTGTCAACGAGGATGGGGACCAGCCGGACAAGCGGGAGTTCTGCCGTGAGCACGGGATCCAGTACGTGGTGCTGAAGCGGGTGCCGCACGCGGGCCTGCCCGCGCGCAGCAGCACCGTGCTCCGGGGCTTCTAGGATGCTGCCCCTGCGAGTCCACCCGGACCTCCGGGCACGCGTGTGGGGTGGCACGCGCCTCGCGCCCCCTGGCACGCCCGCCGGCGCCACGCCCGTGGGCGAGGCGTGGCTCGCGGGTCCGGCATCCCGGGTCCTCGGTGGCCCGGACGACGGGGCGACCCTCGACGACCTCGCCGCGAGGGACGGCGCCCGGCTCACCGGAAGCGACGCGGTCCCGGCGGGGCGGTTCCCGCTCCTGGTCAAGATCCTGGATCCGGCGGATTGGCTGTCCGTGCAGGTGCACCCGGACGACGACCAGGCCCGCCGCCTCGAGGGCCCGGACGGCGTGGGCAAGACCGAGGCGTGGTACGTGGTCGATGCGGCGCCGGGCTCCGAGATCCTGCTGGGCGTCCGACCGACCGTGGCCCCGGAGGACGTCCGCGAGGCGATCCGCCACGGGGGACTCACGGGGCTGCTGGAGCGCCGCCGCGTCGCGCCGGGCGAGGCCTACCTCGTGCCGGCCGGCATGCTGCACGCCGTCGGGCCGGGACCCCTCGTCTACGAGCTCCAGCAGCCGTCCGACATCACGTACCGGTGCGACGACTGGGGACGCCCCCCGAGCGCGGGACGGCCGCTGCACGTCGACCAGTCCCTGGTCTGCGTCCGTGCCGAGCCGTGGCCGAACGAGGTCCAGACCGGATCGGCGACCGGCTCGCGCGACGTCCTCGTCGCCTGCGACCACTTCGTGCTCGAGCGCCTCAGGCCCGGGCGTGCCGAGCCGGTGGGCTGCGACCCGGAGATGACCTCCCTGCACCTCCTCACGACCGTCGCCGGATCGGCCGAGATCCGGGGGTCGGGCTGGACCGAGCCGCTCGAGCCCTTCGAGACCCTGGTCGTACCAGCCGACGCCGGCCGCTACGAGGTCGCTGCGGCCGGGGGGCCGGGACGCGAGATCCCGCCGCCAACGGTGCTGCTGGCCCGGGTACCTGGGCGTCCCTGAGGGCCCGTCCGCCGGCCATCGGCCGTCAATCGGCGCTGGACACCACGACCGGACCGTTGCTAACGTTACCATCCAGCTTCTGCTATGGGTGCCTGCGACCAAACATGGCGACCCTCCACGATGTGGCGAAACGGGCGGGCGTGTCACCGATGACCGTGTCACGGGTCGTGAACGGGTCCACGGCCGTCAGCCCCGGGTTGCGCAGCCGCGTCGAGCAGGCCCTCGCCGAGACGGGCTACATGCCCAACACCCTGGCCCGCAGCCTCCGCGCGCAGCGCACCGACACGATCGCCCTCCTGATTCCAGACATGACCAACCCGTTCTTCACGACCCTGGCGCACGGCGTGGAGGCGGCGGCTCGCGAAGCGGGGCTCACGATGATCCTCGCCAACAGCGACGAGCGCGAGGACGAGGAGCAGCGGCTGACGCAGATGCTGCTCCAGCGACAGGTTGATGGCGTGCTCGTCGCGCCGGCAGGGACGGGCACGGAGGTCATCCGCCTCTGCCGCGAGCACGGCGTCCCCGTCGTGGCCGTCGACCGCCGTCCGCTCGAGGGCGGCGCGGACATCGTCCGGGCCGATTCGGAGGCCGGTGCGCTGGATCTCGGCCGGCTCCTGGTGGGGCTCGGCCATCGCGACATGGGCGTCCTGTCGGGTCCGGCGTCGGTCCCCACGGCCGTCGATCGCGTGGCGGGGTTTCGCAGGGCGCTGGTCGAGGAGGCCGGGCTCCTGGAGCCGACGGTCCTGTACGGGGCCTTCTCGATCGAGAGCGGAAGCGAGATGGCACGCCAGGCCATCGCGGCGGCCCGCCGCCCGACGGCGCTGTTCGCCGCCAACAACTTCATCGCGATCGGCACCCTCCATGCCCTCGACGCGCTCGGGCTGCGCGTCCCGGAGGACGTCGCGGTGGTCGGGCTCGATGACCTGCCCGACGCGATGGTCACCTTCCCGTTCCTGACCGTCGCCTCGCAGCCGGCGTTCGACATCGGCCGGGAGAGCGTCGCGATGTTCCTCGACCGGCTCGCGAACCCCGCACGCAGCCCAAGGGAGGTTGTCTTTCCCACGCGGCTCGTCGTCCGGCGATCGAGCGGGGGGCCGGTCGGCGCGTCGCTCCCGGCGCGATAGGTCAGGATCCGACGCCCGGGAGGACGGCGGCCGCGCGCGACGGGATCCGGCGATCGGCGCGGAACGGGACGATCCCCGCCTCGTTGACCGGTGGCGTCAGCCTCGCCGGTGGATGCGGACGCCCGCCCCGTCGGTGGCCGGGGCGGGCGTCGTGGGGGTGGAAGCGTCAGCGGCGCCCGTACAACGGGCCGAAGTTGGCGCAGGCGCGGAAGTCCGCGCCCTCGAGGTCGGCGGTGCCCAGGTTGGCCCATGCGCTCGGCCGGAAGATGTCCTCCTCCGGCACGTTGTGCATGTGGACCGGGATCCGCAGCACCGACGCGAGGCTGATCAGGTCCGCGCCGATGTGGCCATAGCTGATCGCCCCGTGGTTGGCCGCCCAGTTGGCCATGACCGTGTACACGTCACGGAACGGGCCGACGCCGGTGGTGCGCGGCACGAACCAGTGGGTGGGCCACGTCGGGTCGGTCCGCGCGTCCAGGACGTCGTGGACCTCCTTGGGCAGCTCGACGGTCCAGCCCTCGGCGATCTGGAGGACCGGGCCGGCCCCGGAGACGAGGTTGAGGCGGGCCATCGTGACCGGCATGCCGCCACGGGACACGAACTGGGAAGAGAACCCGCCGCCGCGGAAGTAGCCGCGGTTGGCCGGGTACCAGGTCGTGGCCGCGAGGGCCGCCTCAACGTCGCCCTCGGTGATGTCCCAGAACGGCTTCATGGCCGGCTTGCCGTCGGCGTCGGTCATCGCGCCCGTGGCGTCCAGGGTCGCGGCGCCGGAGTTGATGAGGTGGATGAACCCGTCCGAGGCGAGTCCCTCGAGCCGATGGCCTGTGACCCGCTCCACGGCATCCGCGCTCCAGTAGGTCCGCACGTCCGCGAAGATCTGGGCCCGGTTGGTGAGCAGGTAGGAGAGGAGCATCGTCGCGCCGTTGAGCGAGTCGTTCTCGGTCGCGAACATGTGCGGGGCGCGGATCCCGTTCCAGTCGAAGGAGCTGTTGAGGATCGCCTCCATGAAGTCGCCGTTGGGCGAGTGGTCGGTCCAGGCACGCTGGCCCTGGAAGCCGCCCAGGATCGCGTTCTTGCCGTGTGACTCCTCGATGTGGCCCAGCTCCGCCAGGCGCGGGTTGCCCACCAGCAGGTCGCGCGTGATGAGCGTCATCTTGACGACCGTCTCCCAGTCGCCGTCGAGCTCCTCGCGGGCCTTCGCCTTGTCGGGCGTGTTGCGGTCCGCGCCCTCGCGGCAGTTGGCCTTCGCCCAGGCCAGGGCCGCCTCGTACTCGACCGGGTCGTAGATCCCGCGCTCCAGTCGGCGGTACAGCTCGGACATGTCGACGGCCTCGACCCGCATGCCGAGGTACTTCTCGAAGAACGGCTGGTCCACGATAGAGCCGGCGATGCCCATCGAGACGCCGCCGAGCGAGAGGTACGACTTGCCGCGCAGGATCGCCGCGGCCATGCCGGCCTTCGCGAAGCGCAGGATCTTCGCCGCGACGTCGCCCGGGATGGTTCCGTCGTCGGCGTCCTGGACGTCACGCCCGTAGATGCCGAAGGCCGGCAGGCCCTTCTGGGTATGCGCGGCGAGCACCGCGGCGAGGTAGACCGCGCCCGGCCGCTCCGTGCCGTTGAAGCCCCAGACCGCCTTGGGCGTCAAGGGATCCATGTCCATGGTCTCGGAGCCGTAGCACCAGCAGGGCGTGATCGTGATCGAGACGCCGACGCCCTCCGTGCGGAACAGCTCGGCGACCTTGGCGGCCTCGTACACGCCACCGATGTTGTGATCTGGGACCACGACCTCGACCGGGGTGCCGTCCGGGTAGCGCAGGTTGTCGCTGATCAGCTTCGCGGTCCGCAGCGCCATGCTGCGGGTCTGCTCCTCGAGCGACTCGCGGACGCCGTGCTGGCGCCCATCGACGGCCGGGCGGATGCCGATCTTCGGCCAGTCGCCGACGAACCGGCCGGAGGTGTTGACGGTGGTCATTGCCATTCCTCGCACTTCCTGGGGACGCCAGGGGGTTTCGAACCGCTGCCTGCCGGATGCCCTATTCGGGCATCACCACGCCGATCGTGAGCAGGATGTTGGCGTAGATGCGCTGCTCGCCGGTCGCGATGGCGAGTGCCGTGTCGGGCCCGCGGGCCATGTCGTAGAACTCGAACCGGCCGAGACGCTGGAGCTCGTTGTCCGGGAGCAGGCGGCGGAAGTCCTCATAGATGGAGGGCTCGGAGCCGTCGTCCGGACCCATGACGTGGGCGGACTCGATCGGGATGGCGTCGGCGAGGACCGACAGGACGTCGGTGACCGTGAGCTGCCCGGGCGCGAGGTTGAGGAAGACCCGGTACCCGTCGGGGTTGGATCGCGTGGCCAGTGGATAGTTGCCGTCGGCGATCAGGACCTGCGCGCCGTGGCCGGCCTCGCCGAGCGCCGCCAGGATCTCGGGGTGGAGCAGGCGAGTCTTGAGCATGGAACCTCCTTCACGCGGTGGGGCCGGCGGCGAGGACGCGGGGCGGCGCGGTGGAGCGCCGGATCCGCAGCTCGAACGGAAGCACGATGGATTCGCCCTTGGGCTCGTGGTCGCCGGTGATGTGGTCCAGGAGGCGCGCGGCGGCCTGGAACCCGATCTTGTAGGCCGGCTGCGCGGCCACGGTCAGGAACGGCTCGCTGATCCACTCCTCGGGCAGGTCGTCGAACGCGACCACGCTGATGTCGTCGGGCACGCGGAGCCCGGCCTCGTGCAGCGCACGGATCGCGCCGAAGGCGATGAAGTTGTTGGCGCAGAACACCGCGGTCGGCTGCTCGCCCGGCGCCGCCAGCATCTCGCTCGCCATCCGGTGGCCGTCGGCCTGGTTGCTCTTGCCGAACTGGAAGCCGCCCCAGTGGACCAGCTCGTCCGGCACCTCCGCACCGACGTCCTCGAGGGCCCGCCGGCACCCGGCGACGCGGTCCACGGACGTCGAGACGTCCCGGCGGCCCGTCAGCACGGCGATGCGGCGGTGGCCGAGGTCCACGAGATGCCTCGCGAGCGCGTGGGCACCTGCCTCGGAATCGCACAGGACGGAGTCCACGCTGGCCGCCTCGATGCGGCGGTCGAGGACGACGACGGGCATGCGGTGGGCGTTGAGCAGGCGGAACGAGTCGCCGGAGCTGCGCGCGGGGACGAGCAGGATGCCGTCCACCTGGCGCTCGATCAGCATGAGGAGGTACCGCTCCTCCTCCGTCTCGTCCTCGTCCGTGTTGCAGTACATGACCGAGAACCCGTGACCGACGAAGAAGTCCTCGACGCCGCGGGCGATGGTCGTGAAGAAGGGGTTTGAGATGTCCGAGACGACGAGGGCGATCGTCTTGGTCCGCTTGGACCGGAGCTGGCGGGCCAGGGCGTTGGGCACGTAGCCCAGCTCCTCGATCGCCGCCTCCACGCGTGCCCGTGTCTCGGTGCTGCTGTAGCCGCTGCCGTTGACGACCCGCGAGACGGTCATGGCGGACACGCCGGCCCGCTTCGCAACGTCGCTGATGGTGCTCATGGATGGATCCCGGTTGAGGGTGGGCGCGAGGGGGCCTGAGGGAGATCGGGGGCTGTCCGCGGTGCGGGCAGCCCCCTTCGTGATCTCGAAGGTGCTCAGGGCACCGGACGGCCTACTTGTAGAGGACCGCCTGGATCTCGGGGTTATTGATGTTGGTCTTGTCGTACCAGTAGTAGCCGGTATCGATGACCTTGGCCATCGTCTTGCCGGCGATGGCGTCGAGGGCCGCGTCGACGCACTTGGCGCCGATGCCGATGGGATTCTGGGTGATGGCGCCGGCCTCGGTGCCGGCATTGATGGCGTCGATCTGCTGCTGACCGGAGTCGTAGCCGATCGCGAAGACCTTGCCCTCCTTGCCGGTCTCCTTGAGCGCGTTGAGGACGCCCTTGATGGAGCCCTCGTTCGCGCCGAAGAAGCCCTTGAGGTCGGGGTTGGCCGTCATGATCGCCTTGGCGATGTCAGCGGACTTGACCGGGTCGCCTGCGCCGTACTGGACGTCGACAACCTGGACGTTCGGATGGGCGGTCTTCATCTGGTTGACGAAGCCGTCGCGCCGGTCCTGGCCGGTCTTCGACGTCTGGTCGTGCACGATGACCGCGACCTTGCCGGCGTCGCCGATCAGGGTGGCCATGTGGTCGGCAGCCTCGCCGGCAGCCTTGACGTTGTCGGTGGTGACGGTGGTGACCGGAATGTCGCTGTCGACGCCGGAGTCGAACCCGACGACCGGGATGTTGGCGGCCTTGGCCTTCTCGAGGTACGGCGTGGCGGCCTTGCTGTCAAGCGCGGCGAAGCAGATTGCGGCCGGCTTCTTGTCGAGCGCCGTCTGCAGCATGGTGAGCTGCTTGTCGACCTCGGACTCGGACGCCGGGCCCTCGTAGCTGATGGTCGCGCCCTTGGCCGCGGCCTCGTCGGTGGCGCCCTTCTGGACGGCCTGCCAGAACTGGTGCTGCGAGCCCTTGGACACGATCGCGATGTACGGCTTCTCGCCGGCGCCGGACGACGCCGCAGGCGAGGCGCCGCTGCTGCCGCAGGCAGCGAACAGCATGGCCGCGGCCATGAGGCCCGCCGCGGGGCGGACCATTGTGGTGAGCTTCATGCTCCTCCTCCGTGAATGGATGTGACCCTTGCCGCCGGCGCCGCCTGAAGGTCGGACGACCGGCTACCGGTCCTGGGTTGGGGGCCGAGACGGCCCGTGGATCAAGCGCGCCGTCCTCGGCGCAAAACGTCCAGCCAGACGGCGCCGATGACCACGAGACCCGTGATCACCAGCTTCCACTGGTCGGGAACGCCAACGATCGACAGGCCGATCGTCAGCGTGCTGATGATGAAGGCACCGATGACCGTGCCCGCGATGCTGCCCTCGCCGCCGGAGAGCGAGGTGCCACCGATGACGGCCGCGGCGATCGCGTCGAGCTCGTAGCCCATGCCGACCGACGGCTGGGCCGAGGTCATGCGGGCCGCGATGAGGATGCCGGCCAGGCCCGAGAACAGGCCGCCCACGGCGTAGACGGCGATCTTCCAGCGATCGACGTTGACACCCGAGAGGCGGGTCGCCTCCTCGTTGGAGCCGAGGGCGAAAGTGTACCGGCCGAGCGTCGTCTTGGTAAGCACGAGCGAGGCAATGACCGCCGCGCCGAACATGATGAACACCACGTTCGGGATGCCCAGGACGTATTTGCCCATGAACAGGTCGTAGAACTCTGGCGTCTGGTCGAAGTAGATCGGCTTGACGTCGGACAGGATCTGGGCGAGGCCCCGGGTGACGTTGAGCATGCCCAGGGTGGCGATGAACGGGGGCAGCTTGGCCTTGGCCACGAGCACGCCGTTGGTCAGGCCGATCAGGGCGCCGGCGCCGAGCGCCGCGGGGATGCCCATCCACAGCGGCAGGCCCCAGTTGGTGACCACGATGCCCATGCACACGGACGCGAACGTCATCGTCGTGCCCACCGAGAGGTCGATCCCGGCGGTGATGATGATGAACGTCACCCCCATGGCCAGGACGCCGTTGACCGCGGTGGCGACCAGGATGGAAATGTAGTTGTCGACCGTGCGGAACGGCTCGGAGATGACCGAGAAGAAGGCCAGCAAGATCAGCAGGCCGCCCAACGCCAGCACGCGCTGGAGCGAGTCGCCACTCACTGCATTGGTGATCCGTGACTTGGCGGTCCCGGTCGTCATCGCCATCGACGCTTGCCCTCGTGTGCTCAGTGCGGTGGACGGGAAGGGTGGTTCAGGCGGCCGCGACGGATTCGCGCTGGGTGGCGAATGTCATGATCCGCTCCTGCGTGGCCTCGCCGGCCGGCAGCTCGCCGGTGATGCGCCCCTCGCACATGACCAGGATCCGGTGGCTCATGCGCAGGATCTCGGGCAGCTCGGAACTGATCATGATGATCGCCTTGCCCTGGCGGGCCAGGTCGTTGAGCAGCCTGTAGATCTCGCTCTTGGCCCCGACGTCGATGCCGCGGGTCGGCTCGTCGAAGATCAGGATGTCCGTGTCGGCGGTGAGCCACTTCGCGATGACGACCTTCTGCTGGTTGCCGCCGGACAGGTTCTTGACCCGTTGGCTGATGCTCGGCGTCTTGATCGCGAGGCTCTCGACGTGGTCCAGGGCCGCCTGGCGCGTGCGCTTGAACGAGATCCGGCCCAGCGCGCCCGTGAACCTGCCGAGGCAGGCCATCACCGTGTTCGCCTCGACGTCCATCGGCAGCGCGAGACCGTAGCGCTTGCGGTCCTCGGAGAGGTACGCGATGCCGTGCTTCACGGCGTCCGACGGGGTCTTGATGCGGACCGGCTCACCATGGATGAGGATCTCGCCCGAGTCGTGCGGGTCGGCGCCGAACACCGCCCGCATGACCTCCGTGCGACCGGCGCCCACGAGACCGGCGACGCCGAGGATCTCGCCCCGGTGCAGCTGGAAGCTCACGTCGCGGATGGCACGGCCCCGGTTGAGGTTGCGGACCTCGAGGACCACCTCCGGGTTCGGCGTCTCCGGCAGCTCCGGGGCCTCCTCGAAGATCGTGCGGCCGACCATCATGCTGATGATCTGCTGGATGCCCGCCTCCGCCGTGTTCACGGTGTCGATGTAGCGGCCATCGCGCATGACGGTCACACGGTCCGTGACCATCTTGAGCTCTTCGAGGCGGTGTGAGATGTGGACGATCCCGTGCCCGCTCTCCCGGAGGTGGCGCGTGATCCGGAACAGCTCCGCGATCTCGGTATCGGTCAGGGCCGCGGTGGGCTCGTCCATGATCAGGACGTCCGAGTTGTGGGAGAGCGCCTTCGCGATCTCCACCATCTGCTGGGCCGCGACGGCGAGGCCGGACACCCGGGCCTTCGGATCGAGGCGGATGTGGAGCTCCTCGAACAGCTCCGCGGCCTTGCGGTTGAGCGCCTTGTCGTCCAGCCAGAACGGCAGGCCCCGCTTGGGCTCCCGGCCGATGAAGATGTTCTGGGCCACCGTGAGGTGCCCCATCAGGTTGAGCTCCTGGTGGATGATCGAGATCCCCAGGTCCTGGGCCTGGCGCGGACTGGTGATCTCCACCTCGGCGCCCCTGACCAGGATCGTCCCCGCGTCCGGGCGGTAGATGCCGGCGAGGACCTTCATCAGCGTGGACTTGCCGGCGCCGTTCTCCCCCATCAGCCCGTGGACCTCGCCGGAGCGCAGCTCAAAGCGCGCGCCATCGAGCGCGTGCACGCCCGGGAAGCTCTTGGAGATATCGGTCATCTCGACGAGGAGTTCGCCCATCGCGGGTCCCTTTCGGTGGCCGTGGCTTGGCGGAGGCGGTGCGGCGGCATCGGAGTGGGTTACCGATAACACAGGGCACGATAACGCACCTGTCAAGGTGCACGCACGCCGATTCTGCACCCGCTCCGCAACCCGGGCGCCGCCCGGCGGCAACGGGACCCCGCCGGCTTCAGCCGCCCGGCAGGATGACCGTCTTGCCGCCCTCGCGCCGCGCGGCCGTCGCGAACGCCGCGGCGGAATCGGCCAGGGCGAACCGGTGGGTGACGACCGAGGCGGGATCCAGGCGCCCGGACGCGGCCAGCGCGATCGCGGCCGGGTAGACGCGGTTCATGCGCCGGGCGAAGCGCAGGTCCAGGCCCTTGCGGCGGAGGACGGAGGCCGGGACCAGCGCGTCGTTGCCCGCCGGGATCCCGGCGACCACCACCCGGCCGGCCGGCCGCGTGAGGATGGCCGCGGTGGCGATCGCATCGTCCTCGCCCGCGATCTCGATCGCCGTGTCGAGGAGCCGGCCGCCGAGCGCGTCGAGCAGCCGCTCGCGCTCCGCACCGCCGTCCCCGCGCTCCGCGAGCGCGCCTGCGGCCCGGGCGGCCTCGACCCGGTGCGCCAGGATGTCCGTCGCGACCACCCGCGACGCGCCGCCCACGAACGCCAGGCGGATGAGCAGCTGGCCGATGGGACCCGCGCCGAAGATGCCAATGGTCCCGCCGGGCTGGAGACCGGCCAGGCGCAGCGCGTGGATGGCCACCCCGAGCGGCTCGAGCATCGCGCCAGCGACGTCGTCGATCGCGTCGGGGATAGGCACCAGCCGGTCCTCCGGCCAGGCGAGGAGCTCGCGGAGCGCCCCGTCCGTGGCGCTGTGGCCAAGGAACCGGACCCGCGGGCAGAGGTGGCCGAGCCCGCGGTCGCAGGCATCGCACGACCCGCACGGGATGCTCGGGTCGATGGCGACCCGCGTCCCGGCGCGAGGGCCCGCCGCGATCACGCCGGCGGCCTCGTGGCCGAGGACGAGCGGCCGGTCGAGGTGCGCTTCGCCGATGCCGCTCTCGTCGTACCAGTGCAGGTCGGAGCCGCAGATGCCAACGGCGGTCACGCGGACCAGCACCTCGCCCTGGCGCGGGTCCGGTGCCGGCTCGTCGGTAAGACGCAGGTCGCCGCGCCCGTGGAGCCGCGCAACCTTCATGCGGGGCGCGCCGTCGCGAGCAGCGCCTCCTCGGCCTCGCGGGTCCAGCGACCGTCGCGCAGCTTCGCCGCGACCTCGGGCAGCCGCTCCGCGAGGTCGCCGAGGCGGACCATGCCCAGGTCGTGCAGCTGGGGGTAGACGACGATCTTGCCGCCCGACGAGCGGGCCTCCACGGCGGCGAGCGCCTCCTCGACCCCCTCCATGCCGGCCACCGCGTCCACGGACACGTTGGTGTCGAGGCGGCCCAGCTCCAGGCGCGCGAGGACCGCCTTCATGTCGCGGATCTCCGAGCCGCTGGTGCCAAACAGGAACAGGCCGCGCCCGATGATGACATCGAGGTCCAGCGCGGCGCGGGTCCCGACGGCGAACCCGGCGAACAGGTTGATGCGCGCCCCGGCGGCGGCCATCGCCACGGCCTGGACCACGAGGGCCGGCGCCGGGACCATGACGCCCACGTAGCTGTACGCGGCGTCCTCGGGCGGCGTCACCCGGCTGTTCACGAACGACGCCTCCACGCCGGCCGCTGCGGCCAGCGGGGCGGCCACGTCGGCGAGGTGCGCGAGGCGGGCGTCGTCGATGTCGATGGCCGCGAGCCGGAGGCCGTGGAGGCCGGCGGTCGTGGCGCGGATCACGTGCATGAAGCCCATCGGCCCCGCGGCGCCCACGATCGCGACCCCGTCTCCATCACGGAGCTCGCCGTCCGCCGGCACCGAGGCGTAGCCCGCGGCGGCATCGTCGCCCGGGCTGCCGACCCAGCGCAGCAGGTCGTAATGGATCCGCCCCACGTCCACCGCCACCGCGCGCCCGACCCGGGCGCCCCCGAGCGCGATGTCGATGACGCCGCGCGGGGCGAGCAGGTCGCCCAGCGCCTCGATCCGGTCGGCGTCGGCCCCGAGATAGACGATGTCGTCGAAGCGCTCCCCGACCAGATCCTCCAGCGCGGTGACCCGGTGCACCGGGATCTCGCGCGCGCCCGCGATCGCCTCGAGGCCGGACGCCTGCGCCTCGTCGGCGAGGAGCGCCGTCGCGGAGCCGGGCCGCGCCGCCCCGACGAGCGCCGCGAGGCCGGTCAACGCACGGCCGGGATCAGCCACGACCAGCAGCCGCCCGCCCAGTGTCAGCGTGCCCCGCTCCCGACTGGCGTATGACTTCTCCACGCAGGCCCACGGCTCGAGCAGGGCGACCGCGGAGCCGGACGGGACCTCATCCACCGGGATCAGGAAGCGCTCACCGGTCTCGGGGTCCAGGAGCATCCGCTCGTCGAGCAGCACGTACTCCTGGAGGCCGCCCTCGAAGTTGTAGCCGAAGGCGGCGTTGGCGCCGGCCGTCGGCAGGTGGCGGTAGTCGGTCTGGACGAGGACCCGCTCGCCCACCCGGTGCTGCGCGACCCGGTCGCCGACGGCGACGATCCGGCCCGCGACCTCGTGGCCGGGCACCACGGGCGCGTCGCCGGGCACGTAGGACGGGATCTCCGCGAGGACCTCGGGCGCGAGGCCGGCGAGCACGCCGCTCTTGCGCGGGTGGCCCGTGAAGGCGTGCAGCAGCTTGGTGTCCGAGAAGCAGATGCCCACCGCCTCGACCTGGAGGATGAGCTGGGTGGGCCCCGGCGCGGGGACGGACTTGGCGGGGTTGTGGACGACGACGCCGGGGCCCGTGAACTGGATCGCGTGCTGGGTCGTGGGGAGGTTGGACACGGGGCGGCTCCTGTCGCTGGTGGGCGTCGTCAACTGAGCATGACCTGGCCGCCGGTCACGGGCAGCGCCTGGCCGGTCTCGTACTGCTGGGCCACGAGGTAGTGGAGGGCCTCAAGGACGTCGGCGGGTGTGCAGCCACGGCCCATCGGGACCTTGGTCTCGTAGGCGTGGCGGACGTCCTCCAGCGTGGTCGCGCCGGGCACCTTGCCCTCGCGCAGGTACTGGACGAAGAGCCCGTTGTCAGGGTCCGCCCAGAGCGGCCCGTCGAGGAAGTTGCCGGGGCAGATCGCGTTCACCTTGATGCCGTCCCCGACGAGCTCGAGGGCGAACGACTGGGTGAGGCCGATGCCGCCGAACTTGGAGCCGGCGTAGGCGCTGTTGCGGCTCGAACCCTGGAGGCCGGACTTGGAGTTGATCTCGATGACGTCGCTCCACCAGGCCGGGTTGGCGGCGTGCTGGCGGGCCATGATCGGCGCGGCGGCCCGCACCGCCAGGAAGTAGCCCCGGTAGTTGACGCGGGTGACCAGGTCGAAGTCAGCGAGCGGCTGGGTCGCCACGCCTCCGGCCCGCAGGACGCCCGCGTTCGAGACGAGGATGTCGAGGCCGCCGTAGCGGCGGAGGACCGCGTGCATCCCCGCCGCGACGCTGGCCTCGTCGGTGACGTCCATCGCGACGGCCATCGCCATGCCGGCCCCGAACCGCGCCTCGAGGGCGGCGGCGTTGGCCTGCGCCAGCGGCACATTGAGGTCCGCCAGCACCACGTGGGCGCCCTCGGCGACCAGGCCCTCGGCGATCGCGAGGCCGAAGCCCTGGGCAGCGCCGGTGACGAGCGCGATCCGACCGGCGGCGCGGCCGGGCTGGCGGTCGCCCGCGGCGACCTGCTTGCGGTAGGCCTCGGCCTCCCAGTCCTCGATGAAGCGGCGCTCGTCCTCGGCGAGATGCCGGACGGCGCCGAGGCGGTTGGCGGCCTCGCCGACCCGCAGCGCATCGAGGGAGATGTGACGCGCCGTGTCGGCCGCGACCCAGGTGTCGCCGACCGCGAACAGCCCGACGCTCGGGACCACGACGACGATGGGCGCCTCGCGACCGTCCGCAGCGCGGGCCCGCAGGCGCTCGGCCAGGACGGATCCCGTGTCGGCCGGGTCCACCCCGTCGAGGTCAAGGAGCAGCGGCCAGGAGCCCGCGTACACGATCTGGTCCGGCGTCAACGGCCCGCCCGCCACGAACGCGAGACCGGCCGGGGTGGCCGCGAAGCCGGCGGCCACGGAATCGTCGAACACCACCACGCGGCGCCGATCCGGGGAGAGCAGGGCCCGGAGCGCCGGGGCCAGCGCCTCCACCAGGCCGGCAGTCCGTGCGGGGTCGAGGTCGGCCTGCGCGGTGGCCGGGCCCGCGGCGGCGACGGCCGCCTCGACGGCCTCGACCAGGCGCCGCGACGCGGCCTCCACCTCGGCGGTGGTGTCAGCTGAGATGATCAGCCCATGGTTCTGCATGAGCGTCACTCGCGGGGCCGGCCCGCGGGTGCGCCGCACGTGGGTCGCGCGGGCGTCGCGGATGGCGCGGGCCAGCGGCAGGCCGGGATCCGTGTACGGCACCCAGATGACATCGTCGCCGAACAGGCGCCGGGCGATCGCCTCCCCGTCCTCGTTGCAGGTCACCGCGTTGATCAGGACCGGGTGGGTATGGAGCACGAACCGCTCCGGCAGCAGGGCGTGGAACAGGAGCTCCACGGACGGCCGGCGCCCGCCGGCGGGGGCGAGGCGCGCCTCGTCAGCTGCGCGCACCAGCGGGTCCTCGCCGCTCGCCCGGGGTGCCTCGGGCGCCTCCAGGACCTCGAGCAGGCGGGCGCGGTCGAGGGGCACGAGGTCATCGGCTTCCAGCGTCGCGAGCGGGACCCCGCTGGGCTTGATCCACACGACGCCGTCCGTCTTGGCGGACGCGTTGCCGCCGCCGCCGCGCGAGAACTCCGGGTCACGGCCGAACTGCTGGGCCAGCGCGATCAGCTCGTCGAGGACCGGCCGGCCATCCGCCGCCCCCGGGCGCCCGGCGCTCACAGGGTCACCTCGTCGCCGGCGATCACCCGTGCCCCGAGCTCGGCGAACCACCGGATGCGGGCATCGTCGTCGGCGAACCCGGGCGCCGGGACGCCGTCGCGATCGACGAACCCGGGCCGGCCGGCTCGCCGGAGGTGCTGGTGGGCCACGACCACGCACGTCCCCTCCCACACGACGGCCCGCGCGCCCGCGGACATTGGCACGCCACCGCGGCAGGCGGGATCGAACGGGATCGCATCGAGCGTGTTGTGCTCCGTCCCCGCCGTGACCGCGATGCCGGCGGAGCGGAACGCCGCCGTGTAGCGGTCCACGACCTCGGGCGCGTTGCGCCCTGGGATCAGCTCGGCCATGTGGATGCCGCGTGTCCTGAGCTCGACGGCCAGAGCTTCGGGTGATGCCTCGAACGGGCACACCGGCGACGCGCCGTCGGCGAGCGTCGGATAGGCCGGGATCCCGTCCGACTCCAGCACGAGCCTGACCGCGTCCCCAAACCCGAGCGCGGACTCCGCCACGAACGCCGGGCAGCCCGCCTTCATCAGCCTCGACCGGATCTCACCCTGGACCGCCACGGCGTCCTCGACCGGCGCCGCCGGAGCGGTGCCGTAGGCCCGGGCGAGGATCGCGTTGCGCCGTTCCGGTGGGACCTGCAGGAACAGGGCCTCCTGGAAGGCCATCGCGATGTGCCGCTCCTGGAGGACCACCCAGCCCTCGGGGACGCTGGCACGCTCGGCCACGTCGACCACGATCGCCGTGTCGTCGAGCGATGTCGCGAGTCCCGCGGCCGCGAAGTGGTCGCGCAGCCGGCCGGCCATCGCCCGGGCCCGGGCGACGTTCTCCGCCCGCGCGCTCGCCGCGATCCGGGCGGCAACCTCGGTGGGCTCGCGGAACGGGTCCACGCCCTTCCCGCACAGGTACATGCGACCCGGGTTGCCCGGGTCGTTCACCCGGATCCCCGCGTCGCGGAGGTCGTCCACGACCGTGATGAACTCGAGCCCGAAGACCGGCAGGATCCCGGCCGCCACGGCCGCATCGGCGAAGCGCCGGTAGACGCGCTGGTCGTGGAAGTTGGAGATGCCGACGACCCGCGCCCCCTCGGCGCTCGCGGCGGCCACGGCCGCTTCCGGGGTCTCGAACGCCGAGAAGTTGGGGGGCACGTGGACGTGGGTGTTGACGATCACGTGCCCGACGGAGCCCGGCTCCGTCGCCGCCCGGGCGATGTGCATCGGTGGTCCAACCTCCTCCTGGCGGCGCCGTTCGGATCGTCGCGCCGGCAGGCTCAGTTGCTCTGCGGGTGGTTACGGGTGTTTGCGATTGCTTGTGAAATGGCATGGTACGGGATCGCGACCCCGGACTTCAACCCCCGGTGGCGAACGCGTGCCGTTTCACGCTTGACATCTCGATCAAGGCACGCCAAAGTGCTCCTGCTCGCAACCAAATGAAGTTTCGAAACCGGCGGAACCACTTTCGTTTCGGAGCCTGTACCCAGACGTGAAGCCGACAGCCATGCCCGAGGGCGTGTTCGCCCCGGAGCGCCAGGAGCAGATCGCGCGAATGGTCACCGAGGCTGGCCGCGTCCGGGTCACGGACCTGGCCGCGACCTTCGGCGTCTCGCCGGTCACGATCCGCAAGGATCTGCTGACGCTCGAGGGCGAAGCGCGCGTCGTCCGGACACACGGCGGTGCCATCTCCCCGCGGATGTCGAGCCGCCCGGAGCCGGCGTTCGAGGTCCGAGAGCGGCTCCAGCGGGACGAGAAGTGGCGCATCGGCGCGGCTGCGGCCGCGCGGGTCGTGGACGGCGACAGCATCGCGTTCGACGCCAGCACCACCGCGCTCTACGTCGCCCGCCATCTCAAGGAGCGGACGAACTGGCACCAGCTCACCGTCGTCACGAACAGCATCCGGATCGCGCTGGAGCTGGCAGGCCACCCCGGGATCACGGTGCTCATGCTGGGTGGCCGCGTGCGCGCCGAGGCGCTCTCGGTCGTGGGACCGCTGGGCGACGGCGTCTTCCGGCGGGTCAACATCCAGAAGGCGTTCGTGGGCGCCGTGGGGCTCACGATGGAGGCTGGGCTCTCCGACGCCATGGAGGAAGAGGCCCAGATCAAGCGCTCCATGGTCACGACGGCCCGGGAGGTGTGGGCCCTCGTGGACCACACCAAGTGGGGCCGCACCGCATCCGCGACGTTCTGCCGAACGGACCGCCTGACCGGGATCATCACGGACGAGGACGCGCCCGAAGCCATGGTGGCCGCCCTTCGCGGGCTGGGCGTCAGCATCGTCCAGGTGCCGGCGGGGTCGGATCGATGACCGGGACCGACCAGCACGGGCCGGCGAGCCGCCCGGAACCGGTCCCGTCCGCCGTGCCCGCCGTCGAGCTGCGGGGCATCTCCAAGCGCTTCGCGGCCACCGCCGCCCTGACGGACGTCTCGCTGGACCTGCGGGCCGGCGAGGTCCATGCGCTCGTCGGCGAGAACGGCGCGGGCAAGAGCACGCTCGTCAAGATCCTCGCGGGCGTCCACCAGCCGGGCGGCGGGACGATCCTCCTCGGGGGCGTCCCCACGCCGATCCACGGCCCGGCCCATTCCCGCTCGCTCGGGATCGCGGTGGTCCACCAGGAGCCGCGGCTGTTCCCGGACCTCACGGTCGCGGAGAACGTGTTCATCGGTCACGCGCCCGCGGGCCGGCTGGGCTCCATCGACTGGCGTGGCATGCGCCAGGCGGCCAAGGCGCTGTTCGCGGAGCTCGACGTCCAGTTCGACGTCGGGGCCCCGGTGCGCGGCCTCTCGATGGCGGACCAGCAGCTGATCGAGATCGCGAAGGCCCTCTCGGTTGACGCGAGCGTGCTCATCCTCGACGAGCCCACCGCGTCGCTGTCCGCGCACGAGGTGGAGCGGCTGTTCGCCATCGTCCGCCGGCTCCGGGACCGCGGCGTAGCCATCATGTTCGTGAGCCACCGGCTGGACGAGGTGTTCGCGCTGTGCGACCGCGCCACCGTGTTCCGCGACGGCCGCCACGTCGTCACGGCGGACACCGCCGGCCTCACGACCGCCGACCTGATCCGGCACATGGTCGGGCGGACCGTGTCCCTGTTCCCCAAGACGGAGAACCCGATCGGCGACGTGCTGCTCGAGGTCTCGCACCTGACCCGTGTCGGCGTGTTCCGGGACGTCTCGTTCTCGGTGCGGGCCGGCGAGATCGTGGGGCTCGCGGGCCTCGTGGGCGCCGGGCGGTCGGAGGTCGCGAGGGTGCTGTTCGGGATCGACCGGCGCGACAGCGGCGAGGTGCGGCTCGGCGGGACGCCGGTGGACTTCTCGGCGCCGTCCGCCGCCATGAGCGCGCGCATCGCGTACCTGCCCGAGGACCGCCACCAGCAGGGCCTCATCCTCGACTTCTCGATCGCCCAGAACGTCACCCTGCCGATCCTGCCGCGGCTGTTCCCACGGCTCCTGGTCCGCGCCTCCACCGAGCGCGCGGTGGCCACCGAGCACACGGAGCAGCTCAGCGTCCGGATGACCGGCGTCGACCAGGAGGTCGGGGCGCTGTCGGGCGGCAACCAGCAGAAGGTCGTGCTGGCCAAGTGGCTGGCCTCGGGCCCGCGCGTCCTGATCCTCGACGAGCCGACGCGCGGCATCGACATCGGGGCCAAGGTGGAGGTCCACCGGCTCATCTCGGAGCTCGCGGCCAAGGGGCTCGCGATCATCCTGATCTCGAGCGACCTGCCCGAGGTCCTGGCCATGTCCGACCGGATCGTCGTCCTCCACGAGGGCCGGGTCACCGCCCAGATCCCGAAGGACCAGGCGACCCAGGAACGCGTGATGTTCGCCGCCACCGGCACGCAGGCGTCCCTTGGCTGAGGCGGCGATCTCCGTGGGCGCCGGCCGGAGCCGCTGGCTGATGGCGATCGGCCGCCAGCGCGAGCTGACCCTGGTCGCCATCATGTTCGTGCTCGGCGGCCTGGTCTCGTTCATGGCGCCGCAGTTCCTGTCCGTCGAGAACTTCAGCCAGGTCGCCGTCCTCGCGTCGATCACGGCGATCGCCGCCATCGGCGAGGCACTCGTCATCATCACGCGCGGCATCGACCTGTCGGTCGAGGCGATCATCGGCCTCGTCGCCTACGCCGTTGCCCGCTCGCTCGAGCTCCACACGGTCGACCCGCTCGGTGCCCTCGCGATGGGCCTCGCGATCGGGCTCGTGCTGGGAATGGTCAATGGGTTCATCATCGCGGTCCTCAAGGTGCCGCCGATCGTCGCGACTCTGGGCACGCTCAGCATCTTCCGCGGGCTCGACTACGTGATCGCCGGCCCCGACCAGGTCCCGCTGGCCGGGCTGCCCGAGGGGTTCACCCACATGGCGCGCACCGACATCCTCGGGATCCCCGTCTTCGTCCTCGTCACGATCGGCGTCGTGGTCGTCGGATCGCTGCTCCTGCGCTCCACCCGCTTCGGCCGCCAGGTCTACGCGGTCGGCAGCAACCCCGAGGCGGCCGAGATCCTGGGCATCCCGTCGCGCCGGGTCATCTTCGCGGCCTACGCCATGTGCGGCCTCCTCGCGGGCCTGGCGGGCGTCATGTGGGTGATCGAGTTCGGCACGATCAACGGCACCGCGGCGACGGGCGTGACCCTCGCGGTCGTCGCGGCGGTCGTGGTCGGCGGCGTCAACACGCTCGGCGGCTCCGGCACGCTCGCCGGCGCCGCGATCGGTGCCCTGTTCCTCGGGTTCATCGCCAACGCCCTCATCCTGGTCGGCCTGTCGCAGTTCTGGCTGCAGGCGATCTACGGCGTGGTCATCCTGCTGGCCATCAGCAGCGATCAGCTCATCCGGCGCGGCGTCCAGCGCGCGAACACGCGGAGCGGCACCCGATGACGGCGCCGACGCGGTCCCTCGGCGGGGTCGGCACCGTGCTGCGGGGCCTGGTCCGCTGGGAGACCCTCCTCCTGGTCGCCCTGCTGGGGCTGATCGTGATGGGCAATGCCCTGTCGCCGTACTTCCTGACGCCCAAGAACTTCTCGAACCTGCTCGCCGCCCTCATGGAGGTGGCGATCATGGCCCTCCCGCTGACCCTGGTCATCATCCTCGGCGAGATCGACCTGTCGGTGGAGTCGATGGCCGGCCTCGCCAGCGCCGCGCTCGGCTTCATGTGGGCGGCCGGCGTGCCGCTCGAGATCGCGATCCCGGTCGTGCTCCTGATCGGCGCCCTGGGCGGCCTCCTCAACGGGTTGCTCGTCGCCCGCGGCGGGCTGCCGTCGCTCGTGGTCACGCTGGGAACGCTGGCCCTGTTCCGGGGCATGGCGCTCATCATTCTCGGGCCGCGCGGGATCAGCAACTTCCCGGAGGCGTTCACGCAGCTCGGGTTCGGGGACGTGCCAGGCACGGTGATCCCCTGGTCGTTCGTGATCTTCCTCGGGCTCGCGGCGGTGCTGGGCATCGTCCTCCACCGGACGTGGATCGGACGCCAGACCTATGCCATCGGCCGGAACGCTGGGACCGCCCGCTACTCCGGCGTCCGGGTAACCCGTCTGCGGACGAGCCTGTTTGTGCTGTCGGGTACCGTTGCCGCGTTCGCCGGCGTGGTCCTGACGTCGCGCCTCTCGAGCGCCCGCGCCGACGCCGGTGCCGGCATGACCATCACGGCCGTGACGGTCGTCCTGCTCGGGGGAGCCAACATCTTCGGAGGATCGGGCACGATCCCGGGCACCGTTCTCGCCGTGCTGACGATCGCGGTCATGCAGAACGCGCTCCGGCTGGCCAGCGTCACGGTTGAGGTCCAGAGTATCGCCCTGGGCCTGCTGCTGATCCTGTCCGTCCTCATCCCAACCTTTGCTCACCAAGCCAGAACGGCCGTCGACCGCGTCCAGAAGCGCCGATACCAGTCGGCCGACGCGGTCCCGGGTGAGCGCGCACCTGAAACCGGCATAGAGGAGGAACTCTCTTGAAGATTCGTTCAGCCGGGCGGTGGCTCGCCATCGCCGGCACCGCCGTCATCGTCCTGTCGGCCTGTTCCAGCACGGCGGCCACCCCGTCCGCCGCACCGGCGACCACGGCGCCGGAGACCACGGCGCCGCAGACCACGGCACCCGAGTCCACCGCACCCGAGTCCACGGCGCCCGCGGCCGTGACCGTCGGCTACCTCCCCAAGGACATCGTCAACCAGTACTTCGCCGCCGCCAAGACCGGCGTCGACAAGGCTGCCGCCGAGCTCGGTGGCACCGTCACCCAGGTCGGGCCCAACGAGGCGAAGGCCGACCTCCAGATCCCGTTCATCACGGACCTCACCACCCAGAAGGTCAGCGCGATCATCATCTCTGCCGACGGCAAGGATGAGGTCGCCCCGGCCCTCAAGGAGGCCATGGCCGCCGGCATCAAGGTCGTCGGCTTCGACTCCAGCCCCGCGGTGGGCGCCTACAACGTGTTCGTGAACCAAGTCGACTTCAGCGGCGTCGGCGTCAACCTCGCCGACTGGGCGTGCGAGCTGGCCCCGAACTGCACCGGCGAGATCGCGATCCTGTCGGCCGCCGCCACGGCGACCAACCAGAACGCGTGGATCGAACTGATGAAGACGACCCTGACCGAGCCCAAGTACGCGGGCCTCAAGCTCGTCGACACCGTCTACGGCAACGACGACGCGACCGAGAGCACCCGGCAGGCACAGGCCCTGCTGACCAAGTACCCGAACCTCAAGGTCATCGTCGCCCCGACCACCGTCGGCATCCTCGCGGCGGCGCAGGTCGTCTCGCAGGCCGGCAAGTCCGACTCGGTCAAGGTGACCGGCCTCGGCTTCCCCAACGACATGAAGCCGTTCGTCAAGGACGGCACCTCCCCGGTCTTCGGCCTGTGGAGCGTTCCTGACCTCGGCTACCTGTCCTACGCGATCGCGGACAAGCTCGTCAAGGGCGAGATCACCGGCGCCGTGGGTGAGACCTTCACGGTGCCCGGCCTCAACAACGACCAGCCGTACGCGATCGGCGCGGACAGCGTGGTCATCCTCGGGCCGGCGTTCCGGTTCGACGCGACCAACGTGGACCAGTTCAACTTCTAGCTCCTCCAAGCCGGGCCCCGGCGGATCCTCCGTCGGGGCCCGTTTCCCTTCCCGGAGCCCCATCCATGGAACGCATCGCCTTCACCATGCGCCTCCTTCCCGGTGCCGAGGCCGAGTACCGGCGGCGCCACGCCGAGGTCTGGCCCGAGATGCTCGACGCGCTCCGCGCGGCGGGCTGCAGCAACGACTCCATCTACCTGCTCGACCAGCAGCTGATCGGCGTCTTCGACGTCGAGGACTTTGGGGCGTTCCGGGCCCACATGGCGGCCCAGCCCGTGAACGACCGCTGGCAGGCCGACATGACCCGGCTTATCGACCCCTGCACTGACCCGGCGACCGGCTTCCACCGGCGCCTCGAGGAGGTCTTCCGCCTTGACTGAGCGCGGCTCCCTGCGGCTCGCGGCAGTGGACCTGGGCGCCGAGAGCGGGCGCGTCCTCGTCGGCACGTTCACCGGCGACCGCGTCGCAATCGAGGATGTCCACCGCTTCCCGAATGTGCCCGTGACCGTCGGCGGGACCCTGCACTGGGACGCCCTGCGGCTGTTCGGCGACATCGCGACGGGCCTGCGGAAGGCCGGCGCGGCGGGCGACGTGGCCTCGGTGGGCGTGGACACGTGGGGCGTGGACTTCGCCCTGCTCGACGAGCGCGGGCGGCTGCTCGCGAACCCGGTCCACTACCGCGACGCGCGGACGGACGGGATGGTCGAGCGGGCGCTCGGCATCGTGCCCCGCGACGAGATCTACGCGGCGACCGGCATCCAGTTCATGGGAATCAACACGCTCTACCAGCTGCTGGCGATGGCGAGCGCGCAGGACCCGCTCCTGCGGCACGCCGACCGGCTGCTCATGATGGCCGACCTGTTCGCCCACTTCCTGTCCGGGTCGGACGTCGCCGAGTACACGCTCGCCTCGACGAGCCAGGCCCTCGACGCCCGCGCACGGGACTGGGCCAGGCCGATGCTCGAGCGCCTCGGCATCCCCACGGGCCTCCTGCCGGAGATCGTCGCGCCCGGCACGGACGTGGGCGGCCTGATCGGCGACCTCGCCCTGGCGCCGGGGCTCGCGCGCACGCGTGTGATCCTTCCCGGCTCGCACGACACGGCCTCGGCGGTCGTCGGGACACCGATCGCCTCGCCATCGACCGCCTACCTCTCGTCGGGGACGTGGTCGCTGATCGGGCTCGAGGTCCCGGAGCCCGTGATCTCGGACGTGTCGCTCGCCGCGAACCTCACCAACGAGGGCGGCGTCGGCGGCACCATCCGGCTGCTGCGCAACGTCGTGGGCCTGTGGCTGATCCAGGAAAGCCGCCGGGCGCTGTGGCCGGACCGCGAGCCGCCGACCTACGAGAAGCTCGCCGGGCTCGCGGAGACCGCACCCGCGTTCACGGCCTTCATCGACCCCGACGACGAGCGCTTCCTGCGCCCCGGCGACCTGCCGGCGCGCGTCCGCGAGTTCTGCGCGGAGACCGGCCAGCCCGTCCCGCACGAGACCGCGACCCTCATCCGCGTCCTGCTCGAGAGCCTCGCGCTGCGCTACGCCGCGGCGATCGACCAGCTGGCAGCGGCGTCAGGGCGCCCGGTGACCGGACTCCACGTCGTGGGCGGCGGCTCCAACCACCGCCTGCTGTGCCGCCTCACGGCGGGCGCCACCGGGCTCCCGGTGCGGGCCGGCCCGGTCGAGGCCACGGCCATCGGCAACCTCGCCGTCCAGGCCATCGCCGCCGGGGAGCTCGCCTCGATCGCCGAGGCCCGCGAGCTCTCCGCCCGCTCCTACCCCATCACCACCTACGAGCCGACCGGCGACTGGTCCGAGGCCCGCGCGCGCTTCGCCGCGGTCACCGCCCGCCGGTCCGCCGCCACACCCGACTGAGGAGACCCGCCATGGCCGCGATCGCCGCCGTCGCCAAGCCCGCCACCGCCCCCGCCCTCGAGCGGATCGACTGGGCCGTGAACGGGGTCAACATCGAGATCCCGTCCTGGGGGTTCGTCAACACCGGGACGCGCTTCCGCGTGTTCCCCCAGCAGGGCGTGCCGCGGAGCGTGTTCGAGAAGATCGACGACGCGGCGACGGTCAACCGCTACACGGGGATCGCCGGGTCGGTGTCCCTCCACATCCCGTGGGACACGGTCGACGACTACGCGGCCCTCGCGGCCTACGCCCGCGAGCGCGGCCTCGTCATCGGCGGGATCAACAGCAACACGTTCCAGGACGAGGACTACAAGCTCGGCTCGATCTGCCACCCGGATCCGCGGGTCCGCGCGAAGGCCGTCGCCGCGGTCATCGAATGCTGCGAGATCGCCGGGGCGATGCACGCCCAGGCCGTGAAGGTCTGGCTCGGCGACGGCACGAACTACCCGGGCCAGGACGACCTGCGCGGCCGCCATCGCCGCCTCGTCGAGGGCCTCAGGGAGGCCTACGAGGCCCTGCCCGCCGGCACGCGCATGTACCTCGAGTACAAGCTCTACGAGCCGGCCCTGTACGCGACCGACGTCCAGGACTGGGGCCAGAGCCTCAACGTCGTGCGCCAGCTCGGTGAGCAGGCCGGTGTCTGCGTCGACACGGGCCACCACGCGATGGGCGTCAACATCGAGCAGATCGTGGCGCTCCTCCTCGCGGAGGGGAAGCTCGCCGCGTTCGACCTCAACGACAAGAAGTACGGCGACGACGACCTGATGGTCGGCTCGATCGATCCCTACCAGCTGTTCCGGATCGCCCATGAGCTCGTGAACGCGATGCGCGACGATGCCGACCCGGTCGCCCAGGCGTGCGCCAACGGCACGACCTACATGCTCGACCAGTGCCACAACATCGAGCCCAAGGTCCCGGCCATGATCCGGAGCGTCATGAACCTCCAGGAGACGATCGCGAAGGCGCTGCTGGTGGACCGCGAGCGGCTGGTCGCGGCGCAGGCGGCGGGCGACGTGCTCGAGGCCAACGGCTGCCTGTGGGACGCGTTCAACACCGACGTCCGGCCGCTGCTCGCCGAGCTGCGCGTCGCGCGCGGGCTCGCCGCGGATCCGTACCGCGCCTACCTCGCCTCGGGCGAGGAGGAGGCGAAGTACGCGGCGCGCGTCGGCGGCACGGCCGCGAGCTGGTGACCCGAACGCCCTGAGCCACGCTCGGCGCATCGATGGGCGCGCGCCGGTCGCGCAGGGTCAAGTCCGACTTGCTCATTTGAGCGCTTGACGCTCGAATGATCACAGACTAGGCTTCACACGTGGTCCTCGAACGCGACGCGTCCGCATCCCGGCTGCACCTGGTCAACTCGGTGCTGGCCTGCCGCCGCTACTACCTCGACGGGGCGAGCAAGAGCGAGATCGCCGGCGAGCTGGGCATCTCCCGGTTCAAGGTCGCCCGCATGCTGGACAAGGCGCTCCGCGACGGCATCGTCCGCATCGAGATCGACCCGCTCCCGGAGCTGGACCTGGACCTCGGCGACGAGCTCGCGCGCAGGCACGGGATCCGCGGCGCCGTCGTGGTGCGCTCCGGCGCCAGCCCCGACGAGCTCCGCCTCGCCCAGCTGGGACGCGCGGCGGCCGCGGTCCTGGGCGACATCCTCGAGACCAGCGACGTCCTCGGCATCAGCTGGGGCCGGACCCTCCACGCCCTGGTCGGGCAGCTCACCCGCCTCCCTGCCTGCACGGTCGTCCAGCTCGTCGGGAGCGTGCCCACCCTCCAGCTCGAGGTGAACTCCATCGAGCTCGTGCGCCGGCTCGCGGAGCGCGCGATTGGGCCCGTCTTCCCGCTCCACGTCCCGCTGCTCGTCGGCAGCGCGGAGATGGCGGATGCCCTCGCGACCGACTCGATGGCGTCGGCGACCCTCGGCAAGTTCGACTCGCTGACCCGCGCCGTCGTCGGCATCGGCGCCTGGGTCCCCGGCACCAACTCGATCCGCGCCGCCCTCTCGGAGGCGGACGCCCGCACGGTGGACGCCGCCGGGGGCGTCGCCGACGTCGCCTCGATCGTGCTGGACGCCGAGGGCCGCCAGGTCCGCGCCGCGGGCCTCCCCGAGCGCTGCATCGCCATCCGCGAGGAGCAGCTCCGGCGCGTGCCGGACGTCATCGCCATCGCCGGCGGGGCCGACAAGGTGCCCGCCATTCGCGCCGCCCTCCGGAGCGGCCTCATCCACCGCCTGATGACCGACGAGGAGGCCGCCCGTCTCCTCGTCACGGCCTGACCGCCCGCAAGCCCCCGCTGGAGAACCGATGACCACCGAGACCGTCTACCGCAGCGATACCCGCCCCAACTTCGCCCCGTTCGAGGAGCAGCTCGGGTCCATCAAGGGGTTCCAGTACGCGGGTGACCTCGCGACCGAGGTAGCGGCAGGCTCGCTCGACAAGGCGGCGGCCCTCGGCCTGCTCGACGACATGCTGGCCATCCGCGAGATGGAGGAGATGATCGTCCGCCTCCGCTCCGGCGGCGGCTACGACCCGCTCCCGGGCTACGACTACCGCGGCCCGACGCACGTCTCGATCGGCCAGGAGGCGTCGGCGGTGGGCGCCTCGTCCGTGCTGCGGATCACGGACAACGTCACCTCCTCGCACCGCGGGCACGGCGACGCGATCGCGAAGGGCTTCTCGGCCCTGCGCCAGATGAGCCGCGAGCAGCTCGCCGCGCGGATGGGCCGCGACGGGACCCGCGAGGCGCTGCTCGACGCGGCCCTCGAGGAGCACGTCTACAAGGTGATCGCCGAGCTCTTCGGCAAGGACGAGGGCTACTCCCGCGGCCGCGGCGGCGGCATGCACATCGGCGACTTCTCGACCGGCAACCTGGGCGCCAACGCCATCGTCGGCGGGTCGGTGCCCATCGCGACCGGCGCCGCCATGGCCCTTCGCTACGAGCGCAGCGACGGGGTCGTGTGCTGCTTCGCCGGCGACGGCGCATACGCGAACGGCGTGGTGCTCGAGTCGCTCAACTGGGCGGCCCAGCACCAGTGGACCAACCACCTGGCGGGCGATCGCCCGTACGGCCTGCCGGTCATCTTCTTCATCCAGAACAACCACTACGGCATGACCCACCGCACGGACGAGGAGGTCATGGGCGTCGCCCACCTCGCGCGCCGCGCCGCCGGGTTCGCGACCAACAACATGCACGCCGAGGTCGTCAACGGCATGGACGTGCTGGCCGTGCGCGACGCCGTCACCCGGGCCGCCGCGCTCTGCCGCGCCGGCGAGGGCCCGGTCCTCATCGAGGCCTCCACGTACCGCTACTACGGCCACTCGCTCTCCGACCCACGCAACGAGTACCGCACCCGCGAGGAGGAGGCCGCCTGGAAGGCCGTCGACCCGATCGAGACGCTCAAGGGGCAGCTGGTCGCGTCGGGCGCCGCCACCGAGGACGAGGTCGCCGCGGTGATCGCCGGCGCCGTCGACCGCAACGCGCGCGCCGCCAAGCGCGCCGCGGCCGCCACGGACCCCGACCCCTCCACCCTGCTCGACCTGCTCTACACCGACGGGACGTCCGAGGTCGTTCCGGCCGAGGCCACCACGCCCACCCTGTTCGCCGAGGTGCCGGTCTCCAAGGTCGACGCCGAGGGGAAGATCCTCTACCGCGACGCGATCCGCGACGCGCTGGTCGAGGAGATGCGCCGCGACCGACGGGTGATCTTCTACGGCGAGGACGTGGCCGACTACGGCGGCGCGTTCAAGATGACCAAGGGGCTCATCGAGACCTTCGGGCGCGACCGTGTCTTCAACACCCCGATCTCCGAGGCCACGATCTGCGGCACGGCCGTCGGCGCGGGCATCGTCGGGCTGCGACCGGTCGTCGAGCTCATGTACATGGACTTTGCGCTGATGTCCTCGGACCAGATCGCGAACCAGGCCGCCAAGTGGCATTACATGTCGGGCGGCCAGGTCGAGGTCCCGGTGGTCATCCGCTGCTCCGTCGGCGCGGGCAAGGGCTACGGCGGCCAGCACAGCCAGAGCCTCGAGTCGCTGTTCACCCACATCCCAGGGCTGTGGGTCGTCTATCCGGCCACGGCCGAGGACGCCAAGGGCCTGCTGCGGAGCGCGATCCAGACGAACAACCCGGTGGTGTTCGTCGAGAGCCAGGGTCTCTACTCCACCAAGGGCGTCGTCCCCGAGGGCGACTACACCACGCCGATCGGCAAGGCGAAGGTCGTCCGCGAGGGCGCGGACGCCACGATCGTTGCGTGGGGCCCGGCCGTCCCGGACGCCCTGGCGGCGGCCAGCGTGCTCGCGGTCTCGCGCGGGATCCAGACAGAGGTCATCGACGTGCGGAGCCTCGTGCCGCTCGACATGGAGACGATCCTCGCGTCGGTCCGCAAGACCGGGCGCGTGGTCGTCGCGGCCCAGGCGGTCCTCACGGGCAGCTTCGTCAACGAGATCGCAGCGCGGATCCAGGCGGAGGCCTTCGACGACCTCGACGCGCCGGTCGGCCGGATCGGCGCGGCACCCGGGATCAGCCCCCAGGCCGAGGCGCTCGAGAAGGCCTTCCTGCCCAACACCGCCGACATCGTCGCCGCGGTCACGGCCCTGATCTGATCCACCCGGGATCGACCCCACACCCCGAGGGAGCCCCACGATGGCCCATCCGATCCTGATGCCGAAGCCCGGCCAGATGACCGAGGAGTGCGTCCTCACCGTCTGGCACAAGGAGGTGGGCGATGCCGTCCACCGCGGCGATGTCCTGTTCGAGATCGAGACCGACAAGAGCGCGATGGAGGTCGAGACCTTCGAGGAAGGCGTCCTCCTCGCGAAGCTGGCCCAGGCCGGCGACACCGTGCCCGTGAACGCGGTCTGCGGCTGGATCGGCGAGGCCGGCGAGGCCGTGCCCGAGACGCCGGTCGCGGTCGCCGCTCCGGCCGTCGCCGCCGCACCGGAGCCCGAGCCGGTCGCCGCTCCGGAGCCGATCGCGGCCCCCGCGGCTCCCGCGGCCCGTGAGGGCAAGCTGAGGATCAGCCCGCGCGCGAGCCGCCTCGCGGCGGACGCGGGGATCGACCCGCGGACCGTCACGGGCACCGGCCCGGAGGGCCGCATCGTCGAGCGCGACATCCAGGCGGCCGTCGCCGCCCGTGCCGCGAGCCCGGAACCCGTGGCTGCCCCTGTCCCTGCCGCCCCGACCGCGGCCGCCACCGCGACGCCACCCGTCGCGTCCGCAGCACCCGTCGCGCCCATGGCCGTTGCCCCGGTCGAGGGTGAGGAGGAGCCGCGGCCGCTGTCCCGAATGCGCCGCACCATCGCGGCCCGCCTGACCAACAGCTGGCAGACCACGCCGCACTTCACGGTCACGGTCGCCGTGGACGTGACCCGTGTCATGGCCCTGCGCGCCGAGCTCAAGGCCGAGGGCCACACCCTCACGGTCACGGACTTCGTCCTCGCGGCCACGGCCCAGACCCTCGCCGAGTTCCCGGACGTCAACTCCCGGACCGACGGCGAGCGCGTCTACCCGCGGCGCCGGGTTCACCTCGGGGTCGCCGTCTCCGTGCCGGCGGGGCTCGTCGTCCCGGTCGTCCGCGACGCGGACCGGATGACGATCCTCGAGCTCCACGACCGGGTCGCGAGCCTGGCCGGCGCCGCCCGCGAAGGCACCATCGCGGTCGACGACCTGATCGGGTCCACGTTCACGGTGAGCAACCTGGGCATGTTCGGCGTCGAGGAGTTCAGCGCGATCATCAACCCGGGCGAGGCGGCCATCCTGGCCGTGTCGTCGGCCGTGGCCACGCCCCTCGTCGTCGACGGGGGCATCGGCATCCGGCAGGTCATGAAGCTGACCCTGTCGGCCGACCACCGGATCGTGGACGGCGAGATGGGCGCCCGGTTCCTCAACGCCCTCCGGCGCCGCCTGGAGGACGTGCGCGCGTTCCGGGACGAGGTCGCGAACGGCTGACGGCACGGACGGCGGACCGACCACCGAACCGGCGGCCGTCGTCGGCGCGCCCCGGCCCTTGCGTGCCCCGGGTGGCACGGCCATAGTGGCCCACGGGGCGCGCGATCACGCGGCCGGCCAGCGGCTGCCCAATCACGGCGCGCCACGGAGCGAGGGACGGCCTGGCGCATGCTCGGGACGCTGATCGCCAGCCCGCTCGCCTCGCGCATCCGCGATGACGAGACCCGCCACCGGCTCACCGCAGCCGCGGTGGCGGCGATGCGGGACCGGGGCGTCACGCACGTGGAGGTCGTGGAGGCGGGTGACCCGGACGCGGTCGCCAGCGCGAGCGCGGCGGCGGTCCGGGCGGGCGCGAGCCTCGTGGTGATCGCGGGCGGCGACGGGACGATCCGCGACGCCGCGGGCACGCTCGCCGGCACCGGCATCCCGGTGGGCATCCTGCCGTGCGGGACCGGCAACCTCTACGCGACGGCGGTCGGCCTGCCGCGCGACTTCCGGGACGCGATCGAGACGATCCGCACCGGGGCCCCGGCGCCGCACGACATGGGCGAGGTCCGCCTCGTGCCGCCGCCGGGCGCGCACGGCCAACCCGCCGCCGAGCCGCGGACGGTGCCGTTCGTGGTGGCCTGCGGGACCGGGTTCGATGCGCGGCTCATTGAGGCCACAACGCGCGAGGCAAAGCGGCGCCACGGCGTCGCGGCGTACTTCCTCGCGGCCACCCGCCTCATCGGCCACCTCGACCCGGTGCCCACGGTACTCACGGTGGACGGCGTCCGCCGGGAGCTCGAGTCGATGGTGGTCCTGGTTGCCAACTGCGGCGAGGCCATCCCGGGCCGGCTGCGACCTCGGCTCCCGATCGACCCCGCGGACGGCCTGCTGCACGTCTTCGTGCTGCCGCGCGGCGGGGTCCTGGGCGGCATCCGCGGGGCCATCGAGCTGATGACCGCCGACGCGACGGGCGTGTCACCGTCCGGCGCCGGGGTCCGGCTGTCGGGAACGCGGGTCCGCGTCGAGGTCAGCCCGGCCGGGCCCACCCAGGTCGACGGCGACCTGTTCGGGACCGGGGCGCTCGAGGCATGGGTGCGCCCGGGCAGCCTCCGCATCATCGGCGGCGGCCGGGGGCCCGCAGGATCGGCGAGCAGGGCAGGACCGGGCGGGCGACCATGAACCCGATGTCCGCAACACCCAGCCAGTCGTCGCCCCGGAGCCGTCGCCTGCCCTTCACCCTCTACGCGCTCGCGGGCCTCATGCTGCTCAAGACGCTGCTGCTGGTCCTCGTCGTCGCCGGCGCCACCATCGAGAGCGTGCGGCCGGTGCTGGGCTTCAGTACCTCGACCGCGCTCCTGGACGCGATCCGGGACACGCCGGGAGCGGGGGCCGTCCTCATGGTCTTCGCCGTCCTGCTCGTCCTCTCGGTGGTCGGGATCCTCGGCCGGCGGCGGATCGGCTGGCTGCTGGCGATGGTGGTCACCGGGCTGTTCGTGGCGCTGGACATCTACGGCTTCGCCAACAACGCCGCCAACCACCTCTGGATGGCCCTCAACATCCTCACGGTCTTCTACCTCAACCAGCCGGACGTCCGCGAGGCCGTGGGCGCCGCGGACACCCTCGCGGCGGACGCGTCGGGGGCCGGGGCATGACCGACGCCCGCGATGTCGCCGGGGACGAGGCGCTCCTCCGCCGCTTCGAGCCCATCCTGCGCTTCACGCACGGCGAGCTGTTCTTCCCGATGCCGGCAACCACCTACGTGGCGGCCTGCGACCTGCTCAGCGGGCCGTCGCTCGGCGAGTCCCGCGTGGTCATCCCGGTGGGTGCGCTCACGCCCGAGACCCTGGCCGCGTCCGGCGACGCGCCGCCCGGTGAGGTCCGGTTCCTGCGCTTCGTCCAGGAGCCGCTCAACCCCATCGAGCTGGCCCGATTCAACCAGCGGCCGGACCGGCCCCGGTTCAAGGCGCCGGGGCGGCTCGCCCGGGTGGGCCTCCTCGCCCGGATCCTCGACGCGGGGCTGCTCGCGTCGCTGCTCGTCCGGGGCAAGGTGCCCGGCGGGACCGCGGCGGCGGCGGCGATCAAGTACGAGGCGCTGCGCGCCGCGGACCACCGCGTCGCGTACCACGGCCGCGTGGTCCGCCGTGACGGCTGGATCGTGCTCCAGTACCTGTTCTTCTACCCGATGAACGACTGGCGCTCCACGTTCGAGGGTGCCAACGACCACGAGGCGGACTGGGAGCAGGCGTTCGTCATCCTCGAGGAGCTGGCGGGCGGCGCCGTGGAGCCGACGTGGTTCGCTGGTCCGGCCCACGACGAGCTGGGCTCGGACCTCCGCCGCCGCTGGGACGACCCGCGACTCCAGAAGGAGGGCGAGCACGTCGTCGTGTACCCGGGTGCCGGCTCCCACGCGACCTACATGGAACGCGGCGAGTACCTCATGCGCCTGGCCCTGCCCGGCGCCGCCTCCTGGCGGGGCGTGCTGGACTGGGTCCGGCGTGCGTGGCGCGACACCCTCAACCAGCCCGACCCGGGCGACCTCGCCGAGATGCTGTCGCGGCTCGTCTCGGTGCCGTTCGTGGACTACGCGCGCGGCGACGGTGTGGGGGTCGGTCACGGCCAGCAGGTCGAGTGGACGCCGATCCTGATCGACGACGAGGACGGCTGGGTCGATGCGTACCGCGGCCTGTGGGGCCTCGACACCGGCGACCGGATGGCCGGCGAGCGGGCGCCGGCGGGACCCAAGTACACCCGGACCGGCACCGTCCGCCAGGCCTGGAACGACCCGCTGAGCTTCGTGGGCCTCGCCGGCGCGCCAACGCCGTCGGAGACCCGTGCCGCTCTCGAGGCTCGGATCGCCGAGCTCCTCGCGGAGCGCGACGCCGTCGAGGCCGAGGCGAACCAGCTGGCCGCCACGCTGCCCGCGCTGACCATCGAGGTCCGCGCCCTGGCCGAGGCGTCCGGTCTCGACGCCTACCGCGGAGGCCGCGGGGCCGAGCTCCGCGACGGCGAGGCGCGGCTCGCGACCCTGCGCGCCCGTTCGGCCGAGCTGCGCGGTGCCGCGCTCGCGGGTGGGGCGTACCTCGACCGCTATGACGAGGGGTACCGCGGCGACCCGCGTGCCCACCTCGCCAATGCCGCGCAGCCGGAACCGCCGGCCCAGACGCGGCGCCGCGTCTTCGCCGAGACGTGGGCCGCGCTGAGCGTCGGGGTCCTGGTCACGGCCCTGGCCGTGATCCTCTGGTTCCACATCCTCCCGGTCGGGCCCACCGTGGCGCTGCTCGTGATCGGGTACCTCTCGATCGAGTCGTTCGCCCAGCGGCGCGTCGAGGCGCTGCTGCTGCGGATCACGGTGATGCTGGCGGCGATCTCGGCCGTGCTGCTGGGCTGGACATACCTGCGCGAGCTGCTGCTCCTGGGCCTTGGCGCGCTGGGCGTGTTCATCCTGTTCGACAACGTGCGCGAGCTGCTGCGCCGATAGGCGGCCGAGCGGTGAGCACGGCCGCGGAGGCTGAGGACCCCGCCGGCAGGGCGCCCGCGACGCGGAGCCGCCCGGGACGACGCTACCCGGCGTCGCGGTCCGCCCGGCGGATCTCGGCGATCACGTGGTCGGCGTGCGGCCGCAGGTCGGCCGCGAGATCCCCCCATCGATCCTCGGCCGTGCCGAGGTACACGTCCCTCGCCCGCGCCAGGACCGGGCGGTGCCGGTCGGGGAGGCGCTCCAGGGCCCACTCGGCGGCGGCGTCCTTGGCGCGGAGCTCGCCTGTGACCACCGTCGTCCAGATGCGGGCGAAGGCCAGGATGACGTTCGCGGCATCGGGCTCAAGGTCCTCGAGGAGGCCGGGGATGCCCTCGACCGAGGCGCGCCGGACATCACTGGGCGGGATCTCGGGCAGGACCGAGCGCGCCGGCGGCCCGGTCACGGGGCGGTCTGCGGCCCGGGCCTGGGCCAGCAGGATCGCGAGGTCCGGGGCCGCCTCCCGAGTCGGGAGCATGCCCGCCTCGTACCCGTCGCGGAGCCACTCGCCGTACAGGAAGTCGAGCATCGGCGGGTAGCGCCACGGCCGGACGTCACCCTCGACGACGAGCGCCAGCTCCACCGGCCGATCGTCGGGCCGCAGGCGCCGCCGCCCCGAGATGGCCAGGAGCCCGGCCACGAGGGCGCGTCGCTCCGCGTCGGTGGCCGTCCGGCGCGTCACGACGAGCAGGTCGAGGTCGCTGCCGGGACGGAGTCGGCCGAGGACCGCGGAGCCGTGCAGGTACGTCCCCACGACGGCCTCGCCGAGGATGCCGGCGACCAGCTGGAGCACGTCGTCGGTCTGGGTCAGCCCCTCGGGATGCGTGGCCACGCGCGGAGCCTACCGCTCGGCGAGCACCACGACGCGATCTCCCGGCGCGAACACGACCTCGGCCTCGCGCGACGGGTTGAGCACCACGCCGTAGCGGGCCGTCGCGTCCTTCGCCAGGGCCACGATCCGATAGCCCAGCGCCACCTCGTCACGCGCCTGCGCGGCCGCCTGGAGCGTCGCGAACGAGACGGGCTCCCCCGCCACCACGTACCCCGCGACATCGCGCAGGTAGACCTCGGCGCCGGCGGCATCGAACAGGTCGCGGAAGACATCCGCGAGATCCGGGGTCTCGGCGATCTGCGCGAGGAGCAGCGAGAGGAGCCGCGAGCTCACGATGAAATCGTCCGCCTCGGACACCTCGGCGAGCTGGCGATCACCCTCGTCGAGCATCTCCGAGACGATCGTGAACACCCGGTCCGACCTGGTGCAGATGTCGCGGAGGTGGAGCAGCGTGAGCAGCGTGCGCGCGTCGGCCATGTCCGCGTCGCGGTCGTCCGACTCGCACAGCACGATGACGTGCGGGTATGAGCTCACGTCCAGCGCGTCGAGCGCGGGCCGGCTGGTGGTGCTCTCGAGACGCGCCGTCGAGCGCAGGTTCACGAGCCCGTCAAGGGTCCCCGCCTCCAGCACGCGCTCGAGGGGTGACACCGCGAGGACCTCGGACCCCGGGGCCACGTACTGGTCCAGCTCCCGGATGATCGCCGCGCCCCGCCGGTTCCAGCCCAGCACGAGGATCCGCTCCGGCACGGCCGTCGACGGCCCCGGCGGCACGATCTGCCGCGCGTCGACGGGCGCGGGCGCCTGGGCGAGCGTCGCCGTCCCGTGGTCCTCGGTGAGGAACACGACCCGGTCGCCCTCGCGGATGCGCTCCCCCGGGGGCGGGGCCAGGCGCGCCGCGCCCGCGCGCACGAGCCCGACGGGGATCGCGCCCTCGGCCAGGGCGACGGCGTCGCCGAACGTCCGCCCGGTGAGCTCCGGCATCTCGACCACGTGGAACTCGTCGCCGGCGAAGTCGAGCAGCTCGAGGTACACGGTGGACAGGCCGGACTGGCGACTGGTCTGGGCGATGATCCGGGCGACGAGGTCGTCGCCGAGGAGCAGGTGGACCTCGTGGCCGGCGATGAGCCGCGCGATGTCGGCGCTGGCCGCGTCGCGGACCTCAGCCACGATCCGGTACGGCTCCTCGCGGCGGTCCGGTCGCCCGGTGAGTGCCAGGATGGTTTTGAGGACCTCGACGTCGGGGTCGTCGCCCTCGCTCTGGAGCACGACGATCGCGCGTGACTCGTCCGGGTTGGCGATCTGCAGGTCGGTCAGCGAGCTGCCCTTCCCGGTTCGGCACACCACGCGGGCCCGGCGCGGGATCCTGATCCGTTCCCGGATCGCCGATTCCATCTCCACCCGGTCGCGGTCGGCGAGCACCACGATCGAGTTGCGGCCGCGGCCCGCCCCGCCCTCGAGCAGCTCGGAGATCACGGCGAAGACCTGCTGGCTCCAGCCGAGGATCACGACGTGGTCCGTCTCGAGCACGCGTGAGCGACCCTTGCGCAGGTCCGCGAGCCTACCCTCGAGACCGGTGTTGAGGATGCCGATGAGGGTGCTGATGACGAACACGCCGCCGAGCGTCACGGCCAGCATCGCGACCAGGAACTGCGGGCTGCCCTCGTCGCCGCCCATCGTGCCCGCGTCCAGCGTCCGCATCAGGGACATCCAGGCCAGTTCCGGGATGGAGCGCCCCTCCTCCCCGCCGATGGCCATGACGAACAGGACCACGGCCGCGATGATCACGACGGCGACCACCGCCAGACCCGCGATGAGCGCGACCGTGCCGCGCTCCATGAACCGGTCGAACCGGTAGCTCATGCGCTCGCGGATGCCGGGCTTGGCGGCGGCTCGGGTCAACTGGCTCCTCCGGGGACCGGCTCGTCCCGCGCGACGGTGCGGCGTGATGAGCCGACAGGGTACAGATCGGGCAAGCCGCGCGGGCGCCGTTCCGGTACCGTCGCGAGAACGACGAGGCAGCACGAGGGAGCGCCGATGGACCAGCCGACGCCGGGGGCTGGGTTGCCCGCCAACCCGCCTCCGCCCGCACCACCGCCGGTGGCGCCCGCGCCCGTTCCCCCGCCCGCGCCGGTTCCGGTCTCGCCGCCCGTGCCGCCCGTACCTGCCCGGGCCGTGCCGGCCACCCCGGCACCGCCGACACCGAGCCCGGCCCGCGGCGAGCCCGAAGGCGAAAGTCACCGCGGGGTCGCCCTCCTCCTGGGCGCCGTGGCGGTCCTCGCCGCCATCGTGGGCGCCCGGTCCACGGCCATCGCCAACGACGCCACGGACCTCTGGCAGTCCGCGCTCCGCACCGACGTCAAGCGCTCCGCGGCGGCGCTCGAGGACATCCGCTATGTCTACCAGGCCGAGGTGCCGGTGGCGCTGGTCGTCATGGGCGGCCGCCTCAAGGCCGACGAGCTGCGGACGGCCGCGGCTGCGACGACCGGCGAGGCGGCGGTGCGGCTTGCGCTGGAGGCGGACGTGGAGACCGGCGTGGTCTCGGCGATCGAGGGAACCTCCTCGCTGGTCACGGACCCGGCCTACGCCCTGCCCGGCGGCGGCGTTAACCTCGGACAGCGGCTCGCCGACGAGCGCGCCACGTCGCAGTACCTCGTGGACCTGGACCCGGACGCGCTCGCGGAGGAGGGGGACCACCTCGCCGGCAAGGGCTCGTCGATGACGCTCGCCCTCCTGCCGCTCGGGTTCGCGGCCCTGTTCGGGGCGATGGCCCAGCCGTTCTGGCGCGCGCGCCGGCTGCTGCTCGCCGCCGGGGCCGGCGCTTTGGGGATCGGCGCCGCCATCGCGCTGATGGTGGAGGTGCTCGGATGATCGAGCCCGAGGTCGCGTCCCGCCGGCGCAGCGCGGCCGCCTTCGACCGGCTCGCCGCGGTCCTCATCGGGCTCATCGCGATCCTGGCGGCCACCTTTGCGGTCCAGCAGGCCCACGAGGGGCTCGCCGGGACGCGAGCCCAGGTCGAGGGCGCACGGCTCGCCTCCGACGCCTCGGCGCGCATCGGCGCCGGCGGCACGTCCAGCGCATCGGCGCTCCTGGCCCAGCAACAGGCGCTGGTCATCGGCATGTCGGGCATCGGCCGCCGGATCGCGGGCGCCGGCGCAGGGGACGCGACGGAGGTCGCGGTGGGGACCGCCCTGGCGGCCGCCTCCGGGCGGCTCACCGCCGCCGTCACCGACTCGATCGCCACCACCGGCGGTCAGCCCGTGGACGGCTACACGGCCGGGCTGCTCGACGCCACGGACGACGAGATCAACGCGATCGTGAAGGAGCAGAACCGGCAGGTGGACCTGTCCATCGCCGCCGGCGAGCACCAGCTGGTCGCGATCCTCGGCCTCTCGCTGGTCACCTTCGCCGGGGTCCTCGCCGGCGTCGCCGCGGTCCTCGGGCGCGGCCGGGCAGGCTGGCTCCTGCTCGCGCTCGCGTGGATCGCCGCCCTGGTGGCCGCGGCGCCGGCCGTGACCTGGTTCGTCTAGGACCAGGAGGCCTTCGGGGCCCCCGCCGGCCCGTCCCCGGCTGGCCTCTCAGTCCATGGTTCCTGCCCCGGGGCGTCGCCGCCGTGCCTGGAGGTCACGAACGCGACGCTCGAACGTGCACCGCGGGACCATCCGCGGTCCCGACCGCGCCTGCCAGTCACGGCGCGGTCGCCAGCGCATCGTAGCCGCCGATCGCGACCGCCGGTAGAGTGCCGCCATGACCGACCGCACGATCGACTGGGTGGACGGCGCCATCCACCTCATCGACCAGACCCGCCTCCCCGACGAGCTGGCCGTCCTCCGGATCACCGAGCTGGACCCGCTCATCGATGCCATCGCGCGGCTCGCCGTCCGCGGCGCCCCGGCGCTGGGCGTCGCGGGCGCGATGGGCACCGCGCTCCTCGCCGCGACGCACGCGGGCGACGAGCCCGCGACCCGCGCCGGCGCCGCCCGCCTGCGCGCCGCCCGGCCCACCGCCGTCAACCTCGGGTGGGGCGTGGACCGGGCCCTCGCCCGGCTTCCGGAAGGGCCGGCGGCGGTCCTGGCCGAGGCCCTCGCGATCCGCGACGAGGACATCGCCTCGTGCGCGGCGATCGCGGTCCGTGGCGCAGACCTCGTGCGCGAGCTCGTGGCTCGACCTCGGATCCGCGTCATGACCATCTGCAACACCGGGGCCCTCGCCGCCGTGGAGCGAGGCACGGCCCTGGGCGTCGTGGGCGAGCTCCACGCGCGCGGGCTCCTGGAGGAGGCGCTGCCGCTCGAGACGCGCCCGCTGCTCCAGGGCGCCCGGCTCACGGCGTGGGAGCTGACGCGGATGGGCGCCCCGTTCCGGCTGCTCGTCGACGGCGCGGCAGCCTCCGTGCTGGCCCGGGGCATGGCCGACATCGTGCTCATCGGCGCCGACCGGATCACCGCCAACGGGGACACGGCAAACAAGGTCGGCAGCTTCTCGCTCTCGCTTGCCGCGCGCCACGCCGGGGTCCCGCTCCTGGTCGTCGCCCCGGAGTCGACCGTGGACCTGGCGACGCCGGACGGCGCGGGCATCGAGATCGAGGAGCGTGGCGCCGACGAGGTCACGAGCGTCCGGGGCACGCGGACCGCGCCCGCGGGCACGCGGACGCTCAACCCGGCGTTCGACGTCACGCCGGCCTCGCTGATCACCGCGATCGTCACCGACCGGCGGGTCATCCGGACGGACCGCGGCGAGACGCCCGCCGGCTGACCGGCGGGCGCCACGACGCGGGAGACGGCGGGTCAGTGGATCGCCGCGGCTCCCTCGAGCTCCTCGAAGGTGATGCAGCCCTCGACGGGGCACACGTACTCGCACAGGCGGCAGCCCACGCAGTAGTCCTCCTCGACGACGAGGTGCGACGACCCGTTCGAGCCTTCGAAGCGGATCGCCTGGTGCGCCCCGTCGTTGCACGCCGTGTAGCACAGGTTGCAGTGCACGCAGCTCGCCTGGTCGATCTTCGCCAGGAGCCGGAACGACTGGTCCAGCTCGCCCCAGTCGCCGATCGTCGGCAGGGCCTTGCCCACCAGCTCCGCGGGGCTGTGGAGGCCCTTCGCCCGCAGGTAGGTGGACAGGCCGTCCACGAGGTCGTCGATGATCCGGAAGCCGTAATGCATCACGCTGGTGCCCACCTGGACGGTGGTGGAGCCGAGCAGCATGAACTCCACGGCGTCGTGCCAGTCCGCGATCCCGCCGATGCCGGAGACCGGGATCCGCACCTCCGGGTCGGAGGCGACCGCAGAGACCATGTTGAGCGCGATCGGCTTGACGGCCGGCCCGGAGAACCCGCCGTGGCTGCCATGCCCGCGGACATCGGGCATGGGCGCCCACGTGTCCAGGTTGACGCCGACCAGCGAGCTGATCGTGTTGATCAGCGCGATCCCGTCCGCGCCCGCGGCGCGGGCGGCGCGGGCCGGGAACCGGATGTCGGTTACGTTCGGGGTGAGCTTCACGAGGACCGGAAGCTCGGCCGCCTCCATCACCCACTCGGTGATCATCTGGACGTACTCGGGCACCTGCCCGACCGCGGCGCCCATCCCGCGCTCGCTCATGCCGTGCGGGCAGCCGAAGTTGAGCTCGAAGCCGTCCGCGCCGGTGTCGTTGACCTTCTTGACGATCTCGTGCCAGGCCTCGCGCGACGACTCCACCATCAGCGAGACGACGACCGCCTGGTCCGGGTAGCGGCGCTTGACGTCCGCGATCTCCGCGAGGTTGACCTCCGTCGGCCGGTCGCTGATCAGCTCGATGTTGGACAGGCCTGTGAGCCGCCGACCGTCCACCACGTGCGAGCCGAGGCGCGAGGTGACGTTCCGGATCGGCTCGCCGATGGTCTTCCAGACGACACCGCCCCAGCCCTGGTCGAAGGCCCGGGCCACCATCTCGCCGTTGTTGGTGATGGGGCAGCTGGCCAGCCAGAACGGGTTGGGGCTCCGGATCCCGGCCAGGTCGGTGAACAGGTCCACCCCGGGCACGGTCGCGTCCTGCGGCCGGACCGGGACGATCGCCGAGCCGCCGAGGCCCAGCGAATCCACGATCGAGCGAGCCGCGAGCTTGCCGGCCTGCACCGCCTCGACGACCTCCCCACCGCCGTTGACGACATCGCCGATCGCCCACACGCGCCCGTTCGACGTCCGGCCCGTGGCCGGGTCGGCGGCCGCGACGCCGTCGCGCAGCGGGACGCCCAGACCCTCCATCAGCCCCGCCATGGCCGCCGGGCCCTCCTGGCCGACCGCGCGGACGACCAGGTCCAGCGCGACCTCCAGCCGCGAGTCGTCGACCGGGACCGGGCGGCGCCGGCCGGACGCGTCCGGCTCCCCGAGCGTCATCCGCTCGAACAGCATGCCGGTGACGTGGCTCGTGCCCAGGATCTCGACCGGCGAGGTGAGCCAGCGCACGACAACACCCAGGGAACGGGCGAGGTCGATGGCGTGGGGGTACGCGGGACACTCCCCGGGTCCCCGGCGGTAGAACAGGGTGACCTCGTCCGCCCCGAGTCGGACGGCCGCGGCCGCAGCGTCGAACGCCGTGCTGCCGCCGCCGATCACGCCGACGCGCCGGCCGGCGAGCGTCTCCGCCGTCTCGCCGTCGATGACCCGGCCGATGAGCTCGAGGGCGTCGACGACCCCGTCCCGGTCCTCGCCCGGGATGCCAAGGCGGCGTCCGTGCCCCAGCCCGACCGCCACGACGACGGCGTCGTTGCCGGCCAGGAGCGCCGCGGGCTCCACGTCGCGTCCGACGGTCGTGTTCAGGACGAGCCGGGCGCCGGCCCGCTCCACCTGGGCGACCTCCAGCTCCACGGTCTCGCGGGGCAGGCGCCAGGGCACGATGCCGTGATCGCCGAGGCCCCCGGCCCGCGATCCGGCGTCATACACCGTCACCCCGACGCCGGCCTTGCGCAGCTCGGCGGCGCACGCGAGGCCGGCGGGGCCGGCACCCACGACCGCGACGCTGACCGCGGCCTCCCGGCCCGGCTCGAAGAACGACGCACCGGCCGTCGCGTAGGTCTCGACCGCGTACCGCTGGAGGCGCCCGATGGCGATGGGCTGGTCGAGGGCCGTGCGCACGCAGGCCCCCTCGCACAGCCGCTCGACCGGGCACGCCGCGCCGCATGTGGCCCCGAGCGGGTTGGCCGCGAGGATCGTCCTCGCGCTGCCCTCGACGTTGCCCGTCGCGATCTTGCGGATGAACGAGGGCACGTCGATGCCCGTCGGACAGGCGCGGGTGCACGCGGCGTCATGGCAGTAGAGACAGCGCTCGGCCTCGGTCCGGGCCATGCCCGGGCTCAGGAGCGGCAGCGGGTGGAACGGGTCGGGCTGACGCCCGACCGGCGAATCGACGGTCATGTTTCCTGGACCCTCGGTCGGGTCGCCGGCCGGCGGCGACGGGGTGGACGCTCGGGCCCATCTTGGGCGGCCGGTGCCGGTCCTCCGACGGCCGAAGCGACCGCCCCCGGGGGGCCGAAGGGTGTATGCGGCGACGCGGCGGACGCAGCGCCAGTCGATGCCGCGGCACTCCGCCAGGTCCGCTAGCGGTCGCGCAGGTACACCAGCCAGTACACCGCGCCCACCAGGAGCGTCCCGCCCAGGATGTTCCCAAGCGTCACCGGCACGAGGTTCCCCACCAGGCCGCCGACGTCCAGGGCCCCGTAGTCCGCCGAGGTCTTCCCGATCGAATCCCAGAACGCCCCCGGCGCGACGGCCCGGATGAGCATCGCCACCGGGATGAAGTACATGTTCGCGACGGAGTGCTCGAAGCCCATCGTCACGAACGCGGTGATCGGCGGGACGATGGCCACGATGCGGTCGGTCGTGCTCCGGGCGGAGTAGGTGAGCCAGACGGCGAGGCAGACCAGGGCATTGCATAGGACGCCCAGCGCAAACGCTGCGAGCGGGTCGTGCTCCACCTTCTGCAGCGCCGAGGCGAGGGCCGTCGCGCCCACGGCATCGCCGCCGAACCGGTACTGCCCGAGGCGCCCGCGGTGACCGTCGTCGCGAACGCCGCCCCGAGCGCGATGAACGCCCCGGCCAGGATGGCCAGCGCGAAGGTCGGCACGAGCCCCCCTGCGGCCTTGCGCGCGCCGACATCGCTCGCCTTGGCGGCCATCTCCGACGGCAGCAGCGCGTCGAGGCGCGGCTCGGTCGCCACCCGGTGCGGCTCACCCTGGACCCGTTGATCGCGGTGGACGCGGTCCTGATCGCTCATCGGCCCGATCATGCCAGCGATTGTCAGGACCCTGCACGCCACCCCGGCCATCGCCCGGACCGACGCCGACGGCCGTCGGCACTGTGACCGACCGTGGACCGACGGGCGCCGACGGCCGTCGCAGATCACCGCCCGAACGCTGCTCCGGGCGACGGTCATCGCCTGGCGGGAGGCCGAAGGTCGTGCATCTCGGGCGCTACGGGAGATCCAGTTGGCCCGTTTGGCATCTCCCCCAACCGACGCGCGTCCCCGACGATCCCCCTATCGACCCCATCAGGCGGTCGATCTGGACGGCGGGGAGCCACACGAGCCATGCAGATCAAGGACCTCACGACCAGCATCGCGATGGTCGTGCCGATGTTCCTTCTCGTCGCGAGCGTCGTGGCGCTGGTCGCGTGGTTCGCGCTCGGCGCGAAGGGCGGACGCGGCGCGCGCATCGCGGCGTGGTTCGGCCTGGTGGTGCTGACCCTCTGGTGCGGCCTGCTGGTCGGGCTCGCGCTGCTCACCGTGATCTACTTCCTGTTCGGATCCCTGGCCACCATCGTCGGTGCCGCCGTGGTCGGCCTGTTCCTCCTCGGGATGCCCTTCTTCTGGTGGTACATCGTGCGCAACCGCCACCGCGACGACGCCGGCACCCCACAGGCCCACTGACGCCGCCGCGATGACCACCGCCCACGAGCCCGGTCCCGGCGCGCCCCCCCTGCCGGCGCCGCTCGGCATCATGCTCGCGATCGTCGACTTCCCGCTGCTCAGCAGTGCCTTCCGCGCCGTGATCGACCAGGAGCCCGGCATGCGTGTCGTGGCGGAGGCGGGCGGCCGCGATTCCATCGTGGACCAGGCCCGCACCACGTGCCCGGACGTGATCCTCCTCGAATGCGAGAGCGTCGGCGGGTTCGGCTGCGGCACCTACGACTCGATCGAGGCGATCCGGGGCGCGTGCCCCGGCGCCAAGATCATCGCCCTCGACTGCCGCTGTGCCACCGAGCAGTTCTCCGTCGCGCTCAAGGCCGGCGCCAACGGGTTCCTCACCCGCGAGGCCCAGGACAACGACGTCGTGGGTGCCGTCCGGAGCGTCGCCGCCGGGCACACCTACGTGAGCCCGGCCATCGTCACCCGCATGGTCGACACCTACGTGCGCAAGAGCCCGGACGCCGCGCTCGACGATCCCTACGAGTCCCTCACTGAGCGCGAGCGCCAGGTCCTGCTGCTCGCTGCCATGGGCCACACCAACCGCGACATCGCCCGGTCCCTCCAGCTCTCGGAGCAGACCGTCCACTACAACCGCGCCAACGTGATGGAGAAGCTCGGCCTCCACGACCGCGTGGAGCTCCTGCGCTACACGGTCCGGCGGGGCCTGCTGAGCCCGTCCTCGCTATGAGCATCAGGCGTCGCGCCGGGGCATTCTGGGCGTCCGTCAGGCCGCGAACCCGCCGCGGGGGCTTCCTCGCCCTGGCCGGCGTCCTCATCGGGGCGGCCGCGCTCTCCGTCGTCCTGTTCGTGGGCGCCGCGATGGCCTGGAACCCGTACCTCGAGTACAGCCTCAACACGGACGTCAATGCCCACCAGTGGGCGGCGCTCCCGCTCTCGTTCACCAGCTCGAGCACCTGTGCCCGGTGCCACGAGACCGAGCACGCCCGGTTGATCTCCGCCACGCACGTCGGCATCGGCTGCCAGAGCTGCCACGGGCCGCTCCTCGAGCATGCCGAGGCCGGCGACAAGGCCACGAGCGAGCAGGTTGCGGTCCGCGTCCCCACCGACGAGGTGTGCATCCGCTGTCACTCCAAGGCCGTGGGGCGCCCCGAGGGGTTCCGCCAGATCTCCCCAGGGCAGCACTACGTCAACCAGTGCCTCGAGTGCCACGACCCGCACACCGGCGTCGCGAACCGGCCCCCCGTGGTGCTCCACCCGCTCGACAACCTCCCGCCCTGCCTGACCTGCCACGGACCAGAGGGGTTCAAGGCCCGCAACCAGCGCCATCCGGCGGGGTCGCAGGACGACAAGCGGTGCCTCGAGTGCCATGCCGCCGGCCGCGGTCCCGCCGAGGACGGCAACGACAACGCCGGGGTGACCCAATGACCGATCCGACGCCGCAGCCCGAGCCGCAGCCCGAGGCGCAGCCCGAGGCGAAAACGCCCGAGCGCGAGGCGCCCGAGCGCGAGGCGCCCGAGCCGGTGGTCGCCGAGGCTGCGCCCGAGCCGCAGCCCGAGCCGCAGCCCGAGGCGAAAACGCCCGCGCCCGAGCCGCAGCCCGAGCCGGTTGCCGAGGCCGCGCCCGAGGCGCAGCCCGTCGCGCTCGCCCCCGCCGACGCGCACCTCGTCCCACTCGAGGAGCTGGCCCCGGCGATCCAGGCGGCGTCGGTCAGCCGGCGCGCGTTCCTGGGCTTCGGGCTCGCGCTCACCGGCGGCATGGTCGGCGCGGCCGCCCTCGCGAAGTTCACGCCGGTCTTCGCCGAGTCCACGCCGGACACGACGCCGGTCATCTCTACGTACGACCCCACCACCAAGAAATGGGTGTACGTCGTGGACACGGCGGCGTGCATCGGCTGCGGCCTGTGCGTGGCGGCGTGCAAGGAGGAGAACCAGGTCCCGGAGGAGCCCCAGTTCACCCGGACATGGATCGAGCGCCACAGCACCACCGAGGACGGCGCGCTCCACGTCGACTCGCCCGACGGCGGCATCGACGGCTTCCCGCCCTACACGAGCGACCCCACCGCCGCCGGCCAGGCGGTGGAGAGCTCGTTCTTCATGCCCCGCCTGTGCATGCAGTGCGCAAACTCCCCGTGCACCAAGGTCTGCCCCGTGGGCGCAACCTATCGCACGGTGGACGGCGTCATCCTGGTGGACGCCCGCCGGTGCATCGGCTGCGGCTACTGCGTCGTCGCCTGCCCGTACGGCGCCCGGTACCTGGTGCCGGCCGGCGACCGCGCCCCGAACGACACCCCCGGCGTGGCCGACAAGTGCACCTGGTGCTACCACCGCATCAGCCGCAACCAGCAGCCCGCCTGCGTCGAGGTGTGCCCCGTGGGCGCGCGCAGGTTCGGCGACGCGACCGACCCCGACAGCGAGATCGCCACGCTCGTCCGCGAGCGGGCCCCCGAGCAGTACCGGCCCGAGTACGGGACCGATCCGCGGGTGTACTACCTCGGTCCGGTCAACAAGGAAGCCTGACGGATGCGCGCGACGACGAACCCGCTCGAGTTCCACATCCTCGACTATCGGGTTCCGCTCGCCCCCAAGCCCCTCGCCCACACGTTCGTGGGCGAGATCCGGAGCATGCCGGTGGGTCTCCAGGCGTGGTTCGGCCTGCTGCTGGCGATGATCGCGGTGATGGGGATCGCGGCCATCGTGTCCATCCCCCCGGGCTGGGAGGTCTTCGGGACCACCCCCGCCTTCGAGTGGGGGCTGATGATCATCGGCTACGTGTTCTTCGCGATCATGACGAGCGGCCTGTGTCTCGCGTCGTCGCTGGGCACGGTGTTCGGGATCGAGCGCTTCCAGCCGTTCGAGAAGCGGCACGCGATCCTCGCGGTGCTGTCCCTCAGCATGGCGTTCCTGATCATCGCGCTTGACCTGCACTACCCGATCCGGATGGTGTTCGGCGCGGTGCTCGTGCCCTCGCCCAGCTCCCCGATGTGGTGGATGGGCGTCTTCTACGGCGCCTACCTGGTCGTGCTCCTGGTCGAGGTCTGGAGCCTGTTCACGCCCCACCCGAAGATCCACCAGTACGCCTGCACGCTGGCCGCGATCATCGCGATCCTCGCCCCGTTCACGCTGGGCGCCGTGTTCGGCGTCCTGAACGCGAAGGCCTACTGGTTCGGCATCGTCACGCCGATCCTCATGGTGGCCTCGGCCTTCCTCGCCGGGACCTCGCTCCTGGGCATCGTGTTCTACGCCGTGCACCGGCTGCGACTGGCCGACTTCGAGCGGGCGGCCCCCGTCGCCCTGCCGTCGGTCCGCCTCCTGATGGTGGTGGGCCTGGCCCTCGTGGGCGGCCTGATCGCCAGCCAGGTGACGTCCGGGCTGGCCAGCGACGAGCGCGGGCTCCCCGAGGCCGTCGATGCGCTGGTCTCCGGACCCCTCGCGTGGCAGTTCTGGCTGCGCGTCGTGGGCGGCCTCGCCATCCCCGCGCTGCTGCTGATCCTCCCGTTCGGGCGCCGGGCGGGCGTCGTGGTCACGGCGGCGGTCCTCGCGCTCGGCGGCATCCTCCTCGACCGGTTCCTGTTCGTGGCCGCGGGCCAGGTCGCCCCCATCACCCCCGCCTCGGGCACGGTGTCCTACCCGTACGCCGCCTACACCCCAACGCCGGTGGAGATCGCGATCCTCGTGGGCGCCGGCGCCCTGATGGCCTTCCTTTACACGCTGGCGGAGCGGTACCTCGACATGGGCGAGGGCGACGAGCACATCTTCTTCGCCTGGCCCTGGCTCAAGCGCCACCACGACCACGCGGCACACCCCGAGCCCGAGCCGGCCGCGGATGGCGGCGTCGCGACCGGCATGCCCGAGGGTGTGCAGGGGGCCGAGTCGTGATGCGGACGATCTCGCGCTACGCGTTCCGCATCGGCGCCGGCGTCCTGACGCTGGGGATCCTCGTCGTGGGCACGTTCCTGGTCCTGGTCGCCGTGCCGGACCTCGCGGGGCACACGGCGGTCGGCCCCTCGCCGACACCGGCGGCCACGCCGCAGCCGTCCGCCCGCTCCGCGATGTCCCCGGTGGGGATCGAGATGCCGCCCGACGCGAACTGCAACGGCTGCCACCTCACGACGACCGGCACCGTCGGCACCCGGCCGATCCCCGTCATGGGCCACCCGCTCGCGGGCTGGCGCGACTGCACCGCCTGTCACTCCATGGGCAGCCTCGTCAAGACCGCGCCCGGACACACGAGCCTCCACAAGGACGACTGCCTGATCTGCCACCAGACCCGCGCGGAGGCCGGCGCCAACAACGCCCCGCAGCCGCGGCCCGAGCACATGGGTGGCAACAAGCCGTGCAGCGCCTGTCACGGGGTGGACGACCACGCGCCGCTCCCCGAGTCCATGGCGAACCGTGGCGACAACTGCTGGATCTGCCACAACGGCCCCGAGTACACGTACCTGTTCGAGCAGCAGCCCGCGCCCACCCCGACGCCGGAGGGCCAGACGCCGGCGCCGACGACGCCCGTCGCGGACCCGGACGACGTGGGTTACGTGCTGGTCGCGCCCATCCACTGACCCCGCGTCCGCGCCGGCGGGGCGGGCACGCGCGGCCCGCGGATCAGGCCCGGCCCTTCACCATGTCGATCAGGCGGCCCACCACGCGCTCGCCGTCGGCACGCAGCCCGTTGTGCGCGTACTCGTTCGTGATCCACGGCCGCAGGCCGCGGACGAGCGCCGCGGTCTCCTCGGCGAACGCCCGCTCCACGTACACGTCGTCCACGTAGATCGTCGCCGCGACCGGCACCTCGTTGGCGGCGAGGGCGGAGGCGTCCGCCATCCGCGGCCAGAGGTGCTCGGCGAGCAGGTGCGCGGCGTCGCGGTGCGCGCGCAGGCCGGCGTACTCCTCCCACATCCATGGGAAGACGTGCTCCGCGGTGAACGCCTCGGTGCTCTCGATCTCGTCGGGGAGCAGCCGGGCGGCGGACCAGCGGGTCGCCACGCCGTCTGCGTAGGAGGACTCGTGGAGCGTCGCGTACAGCGGGTTGCGGGTCCAGCGGACCGCGTTCTCCACGTCGTGGAGGAACGCGGGCGAGGTGACGGGCAGCTCGAGGACGTGGTGCAGGAGCTCGAAGCCCGCGCTGTCGCCCAGCCACATGCCGACCTGGCGGAAGCGGCGAACCGACAGGCGATCGCCCGAGGGGAGCCGGACGTCCTCCGCCTCGAGCCGCCGGTGGATCTCGCGGACGCGGGCGCGGTCCCCCGGGTAGCGGTCGAAGTAGCGACGGTTCGCCTCCAGCGTGCGCACGTAGGTCGCGCCGTAGATGTCGTCCACCGGGCGCCCGACCGGGGCGAGGCCACCGGTCATGAGCGCCGCCTCCAGGCCCTCGGGGGCGAACGAGAGGTACGTGAGCGTCGTGAACCCGCCGAAGCTCTGGCCCAGCGTGGTCCAGCGCTCCACGCCGAGGTCGCGGCGGATCCACTCGCAGTCGGCGACGATCCCGTTCGCCCGGAAGTGCGCGAGGTAGGCGGCCTGGTCATCGGGGGTCTCGCCCGGGATGTGTTCCCCCACGGGCGTGGACCGGCCGGTGCCGCGCTGGTCCAGCAGCAGCACGCGGTACTCGCGCAGGGCCCGCCTCATCCAGCCCGACGGCGGCACGGTGGGACGCGTGGCCTCGAAGCCGGGGCCGCCCTGGAGGAAGACGAGGTACGGCCGGTCGGTGCCGTCCGGGTCCGCGACCTCGCGGGTGAAGACGGTGATCGTCGGTCCGTCCGGGCGCGCGGGGTCGAGGGGAACGGCGTGCTCGCGCTCGGTGAGGATGGCACCGGGGACCCGGAACGTGGCGGTGGCGGTCACTGCGGCGGGCTCCTACCAGCGCTGGTGGACGAGGGGCTTGATCCGCGTCTCGTAGAGTTCGGCGACCCGTGCCATGGCCTCCGGCGGCAGCGGGGCGAGGTTGGCGGCCGCCGCGTTCGCCCGGGCCTGCTCCGGGGTCTTGGCGCCCGGGATCGTGGTCGTCACGCCCTCGTGCTGGAGGATCCAGCGGAGCGCCGCCTGGGCGAGCGTGGCGCCCTCGGGGACCAGCGCCCTGAGCTCCTCGACGACCGCCAGGCCCGTCTCGTAGTCCACGCCGGCGAACGTCTCGCCCATGTCGAAGGACTCGCCGTGGCGGTTGTACCGCCGGTGGTCGTCCTGCGCGAAGGCCGTCGCCGCGGTCATCTTCCCGGTGAGCATCCCCGAGGCCAGCGGAACCCGGGCCAGGACGCCGACGTCGCGCCGCGCGGCCTCGGCGAGGAACCGGTCCGCGGGGCGCTGCCGGAACATGTTGAAGATGATCTGGATCGTGGCGACGCCCGGGTACTCGATCGCCTTGAGAGCCTCCTCGACCTTCTCGACGCTCACGCCGTATGCCGCGATGGCCCCCGCGGCGACGAGATCATCCAGGGCCGCGAACACCTCGGGCACGTAGAGGACCTGCGTCGGCGGACAGTGCAGCTGGACGAGGTCCAGGGTCTCCACGCCGAGGTTCTCGCGGCTGCGGTCTGTCCACGCCCGGAAGTGCTCGGAGGTGTACTCGGCCGGGTCCAGCGGCGCCCGGCGGCCCATCTTGGTGGCCACGAAGAACCGCTCCCCCGGACGCTCCGCCAGGAACCGCCGGATCACCTGCTCGCTGTGCCCGTCACCGTAGACGTCCGCGGTGTCGATGAGCGTCACGCCCGCGTCGGCGGCGGCGTGCAGGGCGCGGAGGCTCTGGGCGTCGTCCACGGTGCCCCAGTCCGCGCCGATGGCCCACGCCCCGAACCCGATCACGCTGACATCTCGTCCGGTCTTGCCGAGCCTGCGGTACTCCATGCGGGTGATCTCCTGTCGCGCTGGGAAGGACGGTGCGGGTCTCCAGCCTATCGCGGCCGGCCGCCCGGCCGGATCGACCCGGCGCCAACGTGACCTCCGGCCCTGTCGGCGGGGGCCGGCCGGGCGGCAGCATGCGCCCTTCCATCGCGCAGCGTTCCAACGGAGGACCACCGAGTGGCCGACCTGTCCACGGTGTTCACGGGCATCCGCTTCGAGAACCCGTTCCTGCTCGCGTCCGCGCCCCCGACCGAGTCCGAGAGCAACATCATGCGGGCCTTCGAGGCCGGTTGGGGTGGCGTGGTCACCAAGACGATCGGGCTCCACCCGGTGGTCAACGTCGCGGGCCCCAAGACGAAGTTCCTGCGCGCCGACAACACCGGCTCGCGGATCTCGATGGCCAAGCGCCCGGAAACGACGCTGATGGCGTCATGGAACTGGGAGCTGATCTCGGACAAGCCCATGGACTGGTGGCTGCCCAGGATCCGCTCGATCAAGCAGGCCTGGCCGAACCGCGTCCTCGTGGCCTCGATCATGGCCGGCTCGGGCACCGACAAGGAGCTGGGCGCCTGGCAGACGCTTGTCGAAGGGGTCCAGGACGCCGGCGCCGATGCGATCGAGCTCAACTTCTCGTGTCCCCACATGGACCGCATCGACATGGGCTCCAACGTGGGCAAGGACCCGGTGCTGTGCTCGGTGTCCACGCAGGCGGTCAAGGCCGTCTCGAAGGTGCCCGTGTGGGTCAAGCTCACGCCCGCCACCGCCAACATCGTGGAGGAGGCCGAGGCCACGTTCCGGGGCGGCGCGGACGCCATCACCTCGTCCAACACGTTCCCGTCGCTGCCCCTGTTCGACCCCGAGACCCTCGAGCCCGAGGTGAGCGTTGACGGCCTGGTGTCACCCGGCGGCCAGGGCGGCCCGGCGATCCTGATGCAGTCGCTGGCCAAGATGGCCGAGATGACCCAGGCGTTCCCGGAGGGCGCATTCTCGGGCATCGGCGGCATCTCGACCTTCGAGCACGCGCTCAACTACTTCCTGCTCGGGTGTGGCACGACGCAGGTCGCGACGGCGGCGATGCTCGACCACGCGATCGGCCCCAACGTGATCCGCGCGCTGACCACGGGCATGGCGGACTTCCTGGATCGCAATGCGGAGCGCGGCTGGACGTCGCTCGACGACTTCCGCGGCATCCGCCGCGGGCGGGTCGTGGCCCAGTCCGCGATCCGGCGCCCGGACGCCGCGGACTACCACGGCGGCTACGACGACGAGGCCGAGGGGTACGCGACTCCAGGCGCCAAGGGCTGATCGCCCCACCGGGGACCGGACGCGAGCACCGCCTACGGGCGCAGCGTGCCCGACCAGACCTGCCAGGCGAGCAGGGTCTTCGCCACGAGGCTCAGGACCATGTACGTCTTCTCGCCCACGAGGTAGTCGCGCCAGCGGCCGATCTTCCGATACTGGAGGACCATCGTGATGGCGAACACGTTGAACGCCACGAACAGGCTGCCGATGATCACGTACACGAAGGCGGGGATCCCGGCCCCCTCCGGGAGGCCATCCTGGAAGGAGTAGGCGGCGAGGATCGAGAAGATCGCGATCCAGGGCGCGATTCCGGCGATGCAGCCGAAGATGAAGTGCTTCCAGTCCACCTCGTCACGCCCCTCGTTGGCCGCTTCCATGCTCCAGCCGAAGAGGTTCATCGCGACGTTGGAGGCGGCGATCGCGATCAGCGCCGGGAACTCGGTGATGTAGCTGATGTACGCGATGGCCACGATCATGACCGTGGAGGAGAACGCGTACTCCACCCAGCGCAACGGGTTCATGCCGCGGGCGAGCCACGCCTCGTAGCGCGCGCGGAGGAACCACCCGGCGGTTGCGTGGGCGATCGCGCTCATCAGGAAGAAGCTCGCGATCAGGTAGGCGAGCGGGAACGAGATGAGCAGGACGCTCGAGGGCTCGATTCCCGTGAACTTGCCGTTGTCGATGATCGGCCGCACGGTGGGCACGACCGGCTCGAACAGCGCGGTCGTCCGCGAGACGACGATCATCAACACGAACTGGGCGAGGTGGGCGATCGCCAGGAACCGGTTCCAGCGGTTGAGGGAACGGGCTCGGGCGGGATCGATGGGTGTGGCGGTGGCGGCCATGCGGCCGACGGCTGTGGCAGCGGTCACGGGTTCTGCACTCCTCGGGTTTGGTTCATCCCCTGTTCGCGGATCCCTCGGTCGTGGATTGCCCCCGACTCCCTCAGACGCGAGGCGGGAGCTTGATCCCGGACAGGCCGCCGTCCGCGGCGATGTGCTGGCCGGTGATCCAGCCTGCATCGGGTGAGACCAGGAATGCGGCCAGGGCAGCGACATCCTGCGCGTCCCCAACCCTCCCCAGCGGGTGCATCGCCGTCGAGACCCGAAGTGTCGCCTCGTTGTCGACCAGGCGTCGGGTCAGGTTCGAGCGCACCAGGCCCGGGGCAATCGCGTTGACCCGGATCGCACGCGCAGCATACGTCGCAGCGGCAGCCGTGACGAGCCCGTCGATCCCGCCCTTGGCGGCGGCGATCGCCTCGTGGTTGAGGAGCCCGATCCTCGCCGCGGCCGACGAGAACAGGACGATCGAGCCCGAGCGATCCCGGGGCACCAACCGGACGAATGCCCGGAGCGCGAAGAACGCAGAGCGGAGGTTGACATCGAGGACCTGGTCGATCTCGGCGTCCGTGAGCGCGTGCGCGGGCTTGAGCACCGTGCACCCGACCGCGTGCACAAGGGCCGTCGGCGAGCCGAAGCGCCGGACCGCCGCCGCGAATGCGTCGTTCACCGCGGCCGGGTCCGTCGCCTCGGCCACGAAGCCCGCCGCGTCGGGTCTGAGCCTGCCGGCGAGGTCGGCGACCCGGGCCTCGTCGCGGGCGATGAGCGCGACCTGCCACCCGGCGGCAGCGAGCCGGCGTGCCGTCTCCGACCCGATCGCCCCGGTTGCGCCGGTCACGATCGCCATCGGCCGCCCCGCCGCGTCGATGCCGCTCACGACGACGCCCCGTCGGCCAGCGAGTCCGCGCCCACGGGCCCGGACGCGATGGACCTCGCGCGGTTCGGCCCGGATAGCGGTTCGGCCTCGAGCTGCCCGCCCCGCACCGTGGCCCCGACGGCCATCGCGGCGGCGATGAGCACGATGTTCTTGATGATGTACTGGCCCTCGAGCGTGGGAGCGTACGGGAACCGCGTGAACGTCTCGGCTCGGAACAGGAGCAGCGGCGTCAGGGTGCCGGCCATCTGGACGACGAGCAGCAGCAGCGTCGCCCGAAGGTGTCGCCCCGTGATCAGGCCGATGCCGATCAGGCTCTCCCAGGCGGCCAGCAGTGGCAGCGACACGGCGGGTGCGACGAGACCGAGGCTGAGCACCTCGATCGTGTGCGTGGCGAGGTCCTGGGCGGGGCTCAGCCCGGGGAAGAACTTGAGGACCCCGAACCACAGGAACACGACGCCGACGGCGATCCGCAGCGCGGTCACGGCCACGGCGGCGAGGGCAAGCGTGATTCGCCGGTCGAGGTGCTCGTAGCGTCGGCGCCAGGTGGCGTGTGTCGCGGGCTGGAGGTGCATGGTCGATCCCCAACGAGAGGCTGCGGGGCGTCGGGCCGGGTGCCCGGCGCGTCCGTCATCTTCCAGTTCGCAGGTGGACCCGAAAGGGATCGGCCGCCCGGCGGGCATACTGCACGGATGCAAATCCTGATCGTCGGCGCCAGCGGCTACATCGGAGGGCGCCTCGTGCCCCTCCTGCAGGCGAGAGGCCATGCCCTCACGCTGATGAGCCGCGACGCGCGCCCCCTGGCCACGAGGTTCCCCGACGACCGCGTGGTCGCCGCCGACCTCCTCGACCCGGCGTCCCTGGCGCCGGCGCTCGATGGCGTCGAGATCGCGTACTACCTCGCCCACTCGATGGGCGGCGGCGAGCGAGGCTTCGCGGAACGCGACCTTCGCGCCGCACGCAACTTCGCACAGGCTGCCGCCCGGGCGGGCGTCGGCCGGATCGTCTACCTCGGTGGCCTCGGCGAGGACGGCGCCGGCCTCTCGCACCACCTGGCGAGCCGCCACGAGACGGGCGCCGAGCTGGCGGCCCACGGCGTCCCGGTGACCGAGTTCCGCGCCGCGGTGATCATCGGCTCGGGCAGCGCCTCGTTCGAGATCCTGCGCCACCTGACCGAGCGCCTGCCGATCATGATCACGCCACGCTGGGTCGGCACCCGGTGCCAGCCGATCGGCGTCCGTGACGTGCTGCAGTATCTCGCCGCCGCGCCCGACCACGCGGACGTCACCGGCATCGTCGAGATCGGGGGCCCGGACGTCCTCTCCTACGGGGACATGATGCGGACGTACGCGCGGCTCCGGGGCCTCCGGCGGCTGATGATCCCGGTGCCGGTGCTGACGCCACGCCTGAGCTCCTACTGGGTCAACCTCGTGTCACCGGTCCCGGCCGGCATCGCCCGACCGCTCATCGAGGGGCTGCGCAACGAGGTCGTCGTGCGTGACCCGGCCCCTGCGCGTGCGTTCGGGTTCAGCCCGGTCCCATACCAGACCTCGCTCGAGCAGGCCCTCGACCGGAGCGATGGCCACGACCTCGACTCGACGTGGTTCGATGCGCTCGTCGCGCGAGACCGCGCGACGCTGCCTTCGGTCACGTCCCGGGAGGGGATGATCATCGAACGCCGGCAGCGGACCGTGGCCGCCTCGGGCGAGCGCGTGTTCTCGGAGCTCGAGCGCCTTGGCGGTCATGCCGGCTGGCCGTACGCGAACATGCTGTGGCGAATCCGGGGCCTGGTCGATCGTGTGGTCGGGGGCGTGGGCATGCGCCTCGGGCGACGGGACCAGGACCACCTGCGGGAGGGCGACGCCCTCGACTTCTGGCGGGTGGAAGAGCTGCGCCGGCCGGAGCTGCTGCGGTTGCGTGCCGAGATGAGGGTCCCGGGCCGGGCCTGGCTCCAGTACGAGGTCATCCCGACCGAGGGCGGGGTCCTCCTGGTGCAGACGGCGTTCTTCGAGCCCAAGGGGCTCCCCGGCCTCGCCTACTGGTACCTCCTCTACCCCGTCCACGGCCTGATCTTCCGGGGCACCGTGCGGGTGCTGGCGGAGCGCGTGGCAGGAGGCTGATCCGCGGTCACCCCGCGTCCCGCCTCGTAGCACGAGTCGTCCAGGTCCATGCGGTGCGTGCTCGCGCGGTGGCGCGTGCGGACTGCGCGGGCCGGGGACATGGGTGCGACCCGACGCCGCCCCGCCCCGTGGCGTCGTCGGAGCCGGTCCAGCGGATCCGGCTCCGGGACGGCCCTGTCGGTGCGTCCCTAGGGGCGGACCAGGTCGCCGTACTGGTCGGGGCGGCGGTCGCGGTAGAACTGCCAGGTCTGGCGGACCTCGGTGACGAGGTCGAGGTCCATGTCCCGGATGACGAGCTCCTCGTCGTGCG
>JBBSCF010000019.1:0-57396 GCA_038250545.1 Candidatus Limnocylindrales bacterium
CCCGTGGACCGGGGACGGCGCCAGTCATCGCGCCGTGTTCGACATTACGGGTATCAGTTCGGACAATCCCGCCGGCATGTCCATCCGTGTGACGGCTACGCCGCACACAGGCACCGCAACGATCGCAGTCAGCAACCGGTCATTCGAACCCGGCAACATCGACGGATGGACCTCGAACGTGATCGCCTACGGGCAGGCGTCCATCAGTAGCGCCGTTGTGTTGACCACGGCCGCCGCCGTCGTCAATGACCAGACCTCCCTCACGTCCTACGTCCGCAATGTCACGGTCCCCGGCACCTACGCCGGCACGCTCACCCTGACGTTCGGCAACTAGGCCATGCGCCCGACCGTTCGCGCGGTCGTGGCGGTCCTCGCGCTGGCGGCCATCGCGGCCGCCGGTGCCGGGGCCGTCCATGCCGCCTCACCCGTCCCCACCGTCGGGGGCAAGCTGTCCGTGACGCCTACGATTGTCGTCGTCGCGAGTACCGCGACCCTCGCGCAGTCCGTGACCCTCACCGTTGACCCGCCCGAGGGTGCGACCCTGACCCCCAACCGGCTCGACCTTGCCCCCGGCGAGGCCGCCACCGTGGCCGTGACGGGCGCCGCGACCGGTACCGTCGTCGCTGCGTTCACGGCCGCCGGCATCGAAGGCGAGGCCGTGGGTATCGTCCTGCGCGCCCCGTTCCGCACCGCCCCAGCACCGGCGCCCGGGCTACCGATCCTCCCGGCCGCCGGGCTCGGCCTGCTGGTCCTCACCATCGCCGCCGGGCTGGTGATCCGGCACCGGCGCTCGAGGCCCGCGACATGGTGACCGGACACCACGGGCAGGCTCTGGTCGAGAGCGCGATCCTGCTGTCCATCTTCCTGCCGCTGATGTTGGTGGCGTCACAAGTGGCCCTGCTGCTGGCATTTCACATCGCCCAGGTCAACGCGACCGCCACCATCGCCGCCGTGGCCGCCCAGGATGGCCCAGGAGCCGCGTTCGATGCCGCAGTGGCGTCCGAGGCCGCCCGCATCGGCTGTCGGGCGCCTGCACTGGCCGTCGCGACCCCTGACCCGGCCGGCGTCGTTGTCGTCGGGCTGACGTGCCGGTGGGATGCGCCGCTCGTCTCGGGCCTGTCCTGGCCGGTGTCCACCACGGCGTCCGCCGTCGCGGCACCATCCCCGAGCCCATCACCATCCCCGACCCCGGAGGTGTCACCGTGAACCGCCAGCCGGGCCTCGCGCTCGCGCTCGTGGCCCTGTCCGTTGCAGGGCTGGCGTTCCTCGCGCTCGTCGGCCTCGTGGCGTCCCGATGAGACGCACGCCCACCGGCTGGACAGTCCGCCGCGGAGACGAGACCAACCACCCCACCCCTGCCGGCGACTGGCCCCACGGCGACGACTGCGCCGACCGCTGGTACGCGGACCGCGACGGTGAGCCGATCGACCATGGCGGCCCCGGGAGCCGGACCCGCGGCGAGGCGATCGACGCCCTGCGCGACAAGCTGGAGGACATGCAGCGCGACATCTACATCATCCGCAACTAGGCCGACCGTCCCAACCGAAGGAGACATCATGACAACCGAGCGCACCGATATGTTCATGACCGAGGCCGAGGAGGCCCGCGAGAGCGCGATGGTAACGGCCCTCGCACCGCTCCTCGCGTCGTATGACCTTGACTCGGAGGCATGGATGGAGACGTGCCTCACGCTCCGCATGGCACCAGGCCCCGACGGAGCGTCCGCGTTTCTGAAGGACGTGTCGCGCGCCTGCGACGCCTACCACCATCGTCTCGCGGGCAGCGTGGGGACGTATTGCGGCGACGACGAGCTACGCGCGGTGCTGGGAGACGAGCGGCGGACGGACCCCGACGCCGCCTGACCCCGTAGCATCCCCCACCGACGCCCCCGGCGATCCCCCCCCGCCGGGGGCGTTTCCGTGCCCCCCGCCGCCGTCCGGGCGACCGGGGAGTGGCACCATGTGCCACCCCTGACCTTCGCGGGGCGTGTGGGCCGCCTGGCCGTCTACCTCGGGCTCGGGATGCATCGCCGGTAGGGCACCACGCCCTCTCAGCCCTCGCAGGACGCCCGCGAGTCGCCTGGGGCGTCACTCTGTCTGGTAGCACGCCGGTAGCAACAAGGGCGGGCATCCCCGGATGGGACACCCGCCCTTGTGGCCTGTTTCGTGCTTGCGCCGTCGTCAGCGGACGCCAGCGAACGCTATCGGGCTATCTAGAAGTCCATCCCGCCGTCGTGGCCGTGGCCGCCGCCGTTGCCGGCCGTGGCCTTCTCGGGAAGGTCGGTGATCAGGGTCTCGGTCGTGAGGACCATCGCGGCGATGGAGGCGGCGTTCTGGAGCGCCGAGCGGGTGACCTTGGCGGCGTCGACGATGCCCTTCTCGAACATGTCGCCGTACTCGCCCGCGAGGGCGTCGTAGCCGTGGCCGATCGGGAGGGCACGAACCGCGTTCACGACGACCTCGCCGGACATGCCGGCGTTGTCGGCGATCTGGCGGGCCGGGGCCTCGAGGGCCTTGCGAACGATGTCGACGCCGACCTGGGCGTCACCATCGAGGTGGATCGCGTCGAGGGCCGGGATGGCCTGCAGGAGCGTGGTGCCGCCGCCGGCGACGAGGCCCTCCTCGACGGCCGCGCGGGTCGTCGAGAGCGCATCCTCGATGCGGTGCTTCTTCTCCTTGAGCTCGACCTCGGTGGCCGCGCCGACCTTGATGACGGCGACGCCACCGGCCAGCTTGGCGAGGCGCTCCTGGAGCTTCTCGCGGTCGTAGTCCGAGGTGGTGTCCTCGATCTGCGCCTTGATCTGCGTCATGCGCGCCTTGATCTGCTCGGCGGAACCCTCGCCGTCGATGATCGTCGTGTCGTCCTTGGTGGCGACGACGCGGCGGGCCTTGCCCAGGTCCTCGAAGGCGACGGAGTCCAGCTTGCGGCCGATCTCCTCGGAGATGACGGTGCCGCCGGTGAGGATCGCGATGTCGCGGAGCATCTCCTTGCGGCGATCACCGAAGCCCGGGGCCTTGACGGCCAGGACGGACACGGTGCCGCGGAGCTTGTTCACGACCAGCGTGGCCAGGGCCTCGCCGTCGATGTCCTCGGCGATGATCAGCATCGGGCGGCCCTGCTGGACGGCCTTCTCGAGGCCGGGCAGGAGGTCCGGGACCGCGCTGATCTTCTTGTCGGTGATGAGGATGACCGGGTTCTCGAGGACGGTCTCCATCCGGTCGGGGTTCGTCACGAAGTACGCCGAGATATAGCCCCGGTCGAACTGCATGCCCTCGGTGTATTCCTTCTCGAGGCCGAGGGACTGGCCCTCCTCGACGGTGATGACGCCGTCCTTGCCGACCTTGTCCATCACCTCGGCGATGATCTCGCCGACCTCGGGATCCGCCGCGGAGATCGCCGCGACGGCCGCGATCTGCTCGCGGGTCTCGACGGGTCGGGCGGTGCGCTTGATCTCGTCCACGATGGCCGCGACGGCGGCCTCGATGCCGCGCTTGACGACCATCGGGTTGGCGCCGGCGGTGACGACCCGCAGGCCCTCGGCGACCATCGCCTGGCCCAGGACCACCGCGGTGGTGGTGCCGTCGCCGGCGACGTCGTCGGTCTTGGTCGCGACCTCCTTGAGGAGCTGCGCGCCCATGTTCTCGAACGGGTCCTCGAGCTCGATGTCGCGAGCGATGGTGACGCCGTCGTTGGTGATGGTCGGGGCGCCGAACTTCTTGTCCAGGACGACGTTGCGGCCCTTGGGGCCGATCGTCACGCGGACCGCGTCGGCGAGGCGATCGATGCCGCGCTTGAGCGAGCGACGAGCCGTCTCGTCGAAGATGAGCTGCTTGGCCAAGTCGGGATCCCTCCGGGGTGTGTTGGGGTGCGTGCTACGTGCTTCGTTCGCGGCGCCGGGTGATGGCGCCGGGTGATGGCGCCGGGACTTCAGTCCTCGACGATGGCGAGGATGTCCTTCTCGCTGACGATGAGGAGCTCCTCGCCCTCGACCTTGAACTCGGTCCCGGCGTACTTGGCGTACAGGACCTTCTGGCCGACCGAGACGTCCATCGCGCTGCGGGAGCCGTCATCGAGCACCTTGCCGGGGCCGACGGACAGGATCTCGCCCTCCTGGGGCTTCTCCTTCGCGGTATCCGGCAGGACGATGCCCGACTTCGTCATCTCCTCACGGGGCGTGGGCTTGATGACGACGCGGTCGCCCAGGGGGCGGAGCTTCGTCGAAGAGGCGCTGGCCAAGGTTCGTTCCTCCTGTGGCGGCCGGGCACGGCCGCCGATGGCCTGGTTGTGTGGCTAGAGTTGCCGAGGCCCGCGGGCACGATTCGGGGCGGATGCCACGCCTGGCGGTGCTCATCCGAGCGTCCCGGCGGGGCCCTGCGAGATCGCGACCCACTTGGATTGGCACTCTCCCGTTGAGAGTGCCAACAAAGTACCGGAGGCAGCCCGCGGTTGTCAACCGGGCGCGAGCCGCGACGGCGCGACCCCGGTCAGCGCGGCAGGTCCCGGGGGAACACCGCGTCGTAGGCGGCCACCAGGCCGTCGCCCAGCGCCTCCTCCGTCTCGTCCCGGAGCCCGGCCGCCCAGCGCGCGGTGATCGCGACGAACTCGGGGGCGTTGCGGCCGCGCGGGGCCCCCGGCGGCGAGAGGAATGGCGCGTCGGTCTCCACCAGCAGCCGCTCCCGGGGCACCAGCGGCACGACCTCCGCCGACGCCTCCTCGCCCCGCCGGAAGGCGAGCCCGCCGAAGGCGATCGCCAGGCCCATCGAGAGCATCGTCCGCGCGTAGTCCACGGGTCCCGAGAAGCTGTGCACGATCGCCGGCGGTCGGTCCCCGAACGCGACCCGCGCGGGCTCGCCGTCGAACCCCGCCGCACGCAGCTCGGCCACCAGCGCGTCCTGGGCGTCCCGCTCCCCCGCCCGGCTGCGGCAGTGCAGGATCGCGGGCTTCCCGGTCGCGAGGGCGAGCGCGAGGTTCCGCCGCAGATTCTCGAGCTGCGCGTCCCACGGCGAGAACATCCGGTCCGCGTCCAGACCCGTCTCCCCGATCGCCACCACCCGCGCGTCGCGCGCCCAGGCCTCGATCATCGCCCAGCCAGGCTCGTCGACCTTGGCCGCGTCGTGGGGATGGATGCCCACGGCGGCATCGAGCCAGGGCCGGTCGGCGACGACCTCCAGGGCACGCGCGCTGGAGCGCACGTTCCAGCCCGGGACCAGGATCCGCTCGAGGCCCGCGGCGCGCGCGGCCCCCAGCACGAGGTCCAGGTCGTCGTCGAAGCGGTCCGCGTTGAGGTGGCCGTGGGAGTCGATGAGGCGCATCGCCCGATGGTATGTCGCCCGACCGGTCCGGGCGATCCGACCCGAGCGGAAGCCTCAGCCGGCGGCGGCCGGCGGCGATTCCCAGAGGCCCACCTCGGTGCCCTCCGGATCCCGCACGACCGCGAACCGGCCCATGCCCGCGCCGATGTCCGTCGGCTGCTCGATGACCGTGCCGCCGTTGGCCAGGGCAGCCGCGCAGCCCTCCTCGAGCGAGTCGACGGTGATGTAGAGGCGGAGCTGGCGCGCGATGGTCTCGCCCCGCTTGCCGATCGCGCCGCCGTGACGCTCCTCCGTCTGGAAGAGGTGGTAGCCGGGCATCTGGGGCATCTCGCCGAACTCCCAGCCCGCGACCGCGCCGTAGAAGCGCATCGCGCGCGCGGGATCGTCCGCGGGGAACTCGACGTGGGTGATCTCGCCCTTGGCCATGTGGGGACCTCCGTGGGGTTGGGGTTGCCAACCCTACGACGATCAGGCCTCAGGGGTTTCGACCGCCTCGACGTCCAGCCGGGGGAAGAGCGGCGTCGGCGTCTCGGTCACCTTGCCCGCCTCCCCGGCGAGCGCGCCCCACTCGAGGAGCTCGAGCACGTCGACCGGGCCGTTGCTGTCTCCGGCGTAGGGCCAGACGTGGCCCAGCTGCTCCAGGATCCGTGGCGCCGCCGAGGGCATGAACGGGGCGACCGCGGTGCCCACGAGCCGGCACGCCTCCACGAGGTCGCCCAGGACCCCGCGCAGCTGCGCCGCCGCGGCCCCGTCGCCGGCCTTGGCCAGCTTCGCGAGCGCCCACGGCTGCTCGGCGTCGACCGTCTTGTTCGCCCCGCCCACGAACTCCCAGAGCTCCGCGAGCGCGTCGTGCAGGAGATAGCCGTCCAGCTCGCCGCGGAACAGGCGCAGCGTGTCGGCCCAGCCCTCGCCCAGAGGCGACTCGCCCTCCTTGCGCGGCGCGGGGCGCTCGCCGCCGAGGTAGCGGTTGACCATCGAGACGGTGCGGTTCACGAGGTTGCCGAAGTCGTTCGCCAGGTCCGCGTTGTAGCGGCGCACGAACGAGTCCCAGCTGACCTCGGTGTCCTTGTCGAACGCGACCTCGCGCAGCGTCACGTAGCGCGCGCCGTCCGGCCCGAACGCCGCGACGACATCGTGCGGGTCGAGAAAGTTGCCGCGGCTCTTGCTCATCCGCTCGCCGCCCTGGACGAGGAGCCAGCCGTGGACCCAGACGTGCTCGGGCGCATCGATCCCGGCCGCCCACAGCATGGCGGGCCAGTAGATCGTGTGGAAGCGGGCGATGTCCTTGCCGATGACGTGCAGGTCCGCCGGCCACCACTTCCGGAAGGTCTCGAGGTCGTCGGGGAAGCCCACGCCCGTGATGTAATTGATCAGCGCGTCGTACCAGACGTAGATCGTGCCGGCCTCGGGGTCCCAGGAGCCGTCCGGGAGCTGCGACGACGACCCGTCCTCGCGGATCGGGAACGGGATGCCCCACGTCGCGCCGGCCCGGCTGATCGAGAAATCCTCGAGGCCCTGGCGGATGAACCCCAGCATCTCGTTGCGCCGGTAGTCCGGCTGGACGAAGTCCGGGTTCGCCTCGTAGTAGTCCAGCAGGCGCTGCTGGTAGTTCGACAGCCGGAAGAACCAGTTGCGTTCGGAGAGCCACTGGAGCGGCACGCCCGGGTGGTTGGGGCACTGCATCCCGGTGGCGGTCTCGTGCAGGTCGGACGGCGCCTTGAAGCCCTCCGACGGGCAGTACCAGCCGTCGTAGCTGCCGAGGTAGATGTCGCCGTTGTCGTACGCGCGCCGGACCATCTCCTGGGCGGAGCGGTAGTGGTCCGGGTCCGTGGTGCGGATGAACCGGTCCGGGCTGATCAGCAGCGCGTCCTCGGCCGCCTTGAACAGCGTCACCTTCTCGTCCACGAACTCGCGCGGCGTCTGGCCCGCCGCCTCGGCGGACTGCGCGATGTTGACGCTGTGCTCGTCCGTGCCGGTCAGGAACCGTGTCTCGTGGCCCTGCATCCGGTGCCAGCGCGCGACCACGTCGGCGCCGATGACCTCGTACACCGTGTGGAGGCCCGGCGCGTTGTTCGCGTAGGCGATGGCGGTGGTCAGGTAGAAGCGGCGACGATCAGACATGGCCGCTCGATGGTAGCAGCGGCGGGGTGTGGCGCCGGTGGGTCAGGTCAGGCCGATCAAGCGTGCGATGCGCGCCGCCGATTCCGCCGGATCGTCATGGGGACCACGCACCAGGAGCGGGGTGCCCGCGGCCACGGCATCCCGGGCCATGGCCAGGGCCAGCTGCCGGTCGAGCGCCAGGAACCGGGCAACCGCATCGGGCACGCCGGTGACACGGGCCACGATGCCGACGAACTCGCGGCGATCCGCGTGGGACGTCCAGACGCTCGCCTGAACCTCCGCCGGGAGCGCAAGACAGCAGACCGCGCCGGCGGGCACGACCCGCGCCAGGGTCGAGAATGCGTCCGGATCGAGGGCGAGCTGCCAGCCCAGCGGATCCGGAGCGGTTGCCCAGGCGTGGCTCGCGGGGTGGCGGACGGGGTCGTACCGCCCGTGCCACGACCCGTATATGCGCGCATCCGTGTCCAGCACGCCGACACCGTACCGATCCCCGATCGCGGCGGCGATGGTCGTCTTTCCGGTGCCGGAGGCGCCCACGCTGAACCGCAGGCCCGGCTGCCGCGCCAGGGCGCGGCGCGTGGACTCGATCAGGACATCATCGACGGGGAACACGGCGCTCAGTGCCGGAAGTGCCGCTTCCCGGTGATCATCATCGCGGCGCCGGCGCGCTCCACGTCCACGAGGACCTCGGCGTCGCGCATCGAGCCGCCGGGCTGGACGATGGCCGACACGCCGGCGTCGAGCAGCACCTTCGGCCCGTCGGCGAACGGGAAGAACGCGTCCGACGCCGCGACCGCGCCGATCGCGCCGGCCTCCCCCTGGAACTGACGGGCCTTGTCCACGGCGCCCCGGCAGGCATCCACGCGGCTCACCTGCCCGGATCCCACGCCCACGATCATCCCGTCACGGACGAGCAGGATGGCGTTCGAGACGACGCCCCGGCACAGGCGCCAGGCCAGGTCCATGTCCCGCAGCTCCGCCTCGGTGGGCTGCCGCGAGGTGGTGCACACCCATTCGGCGGGGTCGTCGGGGAGGGTGTCCGGGGCGGTGACGAGCACGCCGCCGCCCGCGGTCCGGAACGAGCCGAGAGCGTCGACCGCGAGCAGGCCGCGCTTCGAGAACCCGCCTCGGTCCGCGGCCGGGTCGAGCGACGGGTCCACGACCAGCCGCAGGTTCGGCTTGGTCGCCAGGACCTCGCGCGCCCCCTCGTCGAACGCGGGTGCGACGACCACCTCGAGGAAGATCGAGACGAGCCGCTCCGCCAGCGCGCGGTCCACGGTCCCGGTGATCGACACGACGCCCCCGAAGGCCGACACGGGATCGCCCGCCAGGGCCGCCTCCCAGGCCTCGAGCAGCGTCGGGCGCTCGGCGGCGCCGCAGGGGTTGGTGTGCTTCATGATCACGACGGCCGGGCCGCACATCAGGCGCCCGAGGGAGGCCGCCGCCGACGCGTCCAGCACGTTGTTGTAGGACAGGGCCTTGCCCTGGAGCGGCGGCTCGCCGGTCGCGAACGGCCCCTCCGCGGGGCGCGGCTCGCGGTCCGTGCGGCGGTAGCGGGCGGCGGGCTGGTGGGGGTTCTCGCCGTAGCGGAGAGCCTCCACCTTCTCCATGGAGATGGTCAGGACCGGCGGGTACGGGTCCTCCGCGCCGGGCAGGCCGGGCTCCGCCGGAAGCTCGATGCCCGCCTCGTGCATCCGGCAGGGCAGCTCCGCGGCGATCCGCGCGTCATAGGCGGCGGTGTGGCGGAATGCCTCGACCGCGAGGGCGGAGCGCAGGCCGAGGGGGATGGCGCCGTGCTCGTCGAGCGCGGCCAGGACGGCGTCGTAGCGGGCCGGCGAGGTGACGATCGCGACGCTGGCGTGGTTCTTGGCCGCCGCCCGGACCATGGACGGACCGCCGATGTCGATCTCCTCCACCAGGTCGTCGAACGAGAGCCCGGGCCTGCGCGCCGCCTCGGCGAACGGGTAGAGGTTGACGACCACGAGGTCGAACGGGGCGATGCCGGCGGCGAGGAGCGCCTCGCGGTGATCGGCGCGGCGGCGATCGGCCAGGAGCCCGCCGTGGACCCGCGGGTGGAGCGTCTTCACCCGCCCGTCGAGCATCTCGGGGAAGCCGGTGACCGCGGCGACGTCGGTGACCGGGAGGCCGGCCTCGCGCAGGGCCCGCGCCGTGCCGCCCGTGCTCACCAGCTCCCAGCCGCGGGCGACGAGGCCACGCCCCAGGTCCGCCAGGCCCGACTTGTCGCTCACCGAGAGCAGAGCGCGGCGCGGGACGGGCATCGAGGCATCGGCCGCCGCGGGGTCGAACGCGGCTCGGCGGGCGCCAACGGCCACCGTGAGCGCGCCGGCCAGGAGCGAGGCGACCGCCGCCGGCAGCAGCCGGTGCTCGACGGGGTGGATCCGGGCGAGGAGCGTCTCCTCCGTGTCACTGGGCAGGACCGAGACCGCCTCCTGGGCCACGATCGGCCCGCCGTCGAGGGTCGCATCGACCAGGTGCACGGTCACGCCGGTCACTGCCACCCCGGCCGCGAGCGCGTCGCGGGCGCCGTGCAGCCCCGGGAACGATGGAAGCAGCGACGGGTGCACGTTGAGGATCCGCCCGCCGAAGGCCGCCAGGACGGCCGGCCCGACCAGCCGCAGGTAGCCCGCGAGCACCACCACGTCGGGCTCGACCGCCGCGAGCGTCTCGGCCAGGACCGCGTCGTCGCCGCCCGGGACCAGGATCGTATCGATCCCCTGCTCCGCCGCCCAGTCCAGGCCCGGACACGCGCGGTCTGCGAAGACCAGCACGACCTCGCCCCCCAGCACGCCCCGCCCGGCCGCGGCGACCAGCGCCCGCAGGTTCGATCCCGTCCCCGACACCCCGACCGCGATCCGTCCGCTCATCGTGCCAGCCTCTCCTCCGCGTACCGGCCACCAATTTCGGCCGCCTCCACCACGTCGCCCACGATCCACGCCGGCAGCCCGCGGGCCGTCGCCAGCTCCACGGTGCGGGCCGCCGCCTCCGGCGGGACGACCACGACCATCCCCAGGCCCCCGTTGAACGTGGCCCGCAGCTCCGCGTCGCCGATCCCGCCCAGCGCGCCCAGCACCCGCATGACCGACGGCAGCGGCCAGGTCGACGGGTCCACACGCGCCCCCAGGGGCTCCGGCAGCGCCCGGGGCACGTTGCCCGGGAGCCCGCCGCCGGTGATGTGGGCCATGCCCCGGACCTCGTGGCCCGCCGCCTCCAACGCCGCCCGGATCGCCAACAGGTCCTTCGCGTAGATGCGCGTCGGCGTCAGCAGCACGTCGCCCAGCGTGGCGTCGATCAGCCCGGGCTCGGCGACCAGCTCGAACCCCGAGAGCGAGCAGCCCAGCGCCCGGCACGCCACGCCCCCGTACGGCGTGTCGAGCGCGAGGTGGTGGTCGCGCACGAGCGCCCGCACGAGCGAATACCCGTTCGCGTGGAGGCCGGACGAGGCCAGGCCCACGATGGCGTCCCCGGCCCGCGCCGCGGACCCGTCGAGCAGCCGGCTCCGCTCCCCCACCCCGATGCAGAACCCCGCCAGGTCGAACTCGTCGGGCTCCATGAGGCCCGGGTGCTCCGCCGTCTCCCCGCCGGTCAGCGCGGCACCCGCCTGGCGGCAGCCCTCCGCGATGCCGGAGACCAGCGCCGCGACCCGCTCCGGGTCCAGCCGCCCGATCGCGATGTAGTCTAGGAACGCCAGCGGCTCCGCGCCCGTGCAGGCCACGTCGTCGGCGCACATCGCCACGAGGTCGACCCCGATCGTGTCCAGGCGGCCCATCGCCGCCGCGATCGCCGTCTTCGTCCCCACGCCGTCCGTGGACGAGACGATGACGGGCTCCCGGTAGCCGGCCGGGATCGCCACCGCCGAGCCGAACCCGCCCAGGCCGCCCAGGACCTCCGGGCGCCGCGTTGAGGCCACCGACGCGCGCATCAGCTCCACCGCGCGCTCGCCCGCCGCCACGTCCACGCCCGCCCGTGCGTAGGCCTGCCGGGCGTCACTCACGGGACAGGGCTCGCGGTCTCGAGCATGAACTTGCGCGCCGAGGCGTCGTACGGGACGGGCTCCGGGTACTTGCCATCGAAGCAGGCGAAGCAGAACTGGTCGTACGGCAGGTCCAGCGCGGCGAGCACACCGCGGATGGAGAGGTAGCCCAGCGAGTCCGCGCCGATGAACTCGCGGATCTCCTCGGTCGTGTGGCTGCCGGCGATGAGCTCGGTCTCGATCGACGTGTCGATGCCGTAGAAGCAGGGGTGGTAGATGGGCGGCGCGGAGATCCGGACGTGGATCTCGGCCGCGCCCGCGCGCCGGAGCAGGCCGACGATCCCCTTGGTGGTGTTGCCCCGGACGATGGAGTCGTCCACGACGATCAGCCGCTTGCCGCGGACGACCTCGCGCAGCGGGCTGAGCTTGACGTTGACGCCGCGCTGGCGCATGGCCTGCGACGGCTGGATGAACGTCCGGCCGCTGTAGCGGTTGCGGACCATGCCCTCGCGGTACGGGATGCCTGACGCCTCGGCGAAGCCGGCCGCCGAGGGGGCGCCGGTGTCGGGCACGGGCATGACCAGGTCCGCCGCGGCCGGGTGCTCGCCGGCCAGCTGGATCCCCATCTGGCGCCGGGCCTCGTAGAGGTTGCGGCCCTCCATGTAGGAGTCCGGGCGGGCGAAGTAGATGAGCTCGAACACGCACAGGGCCGGGCTGGCGACCGCGTAGCGGACCGAGACCGGGTCCCGGCCCGGCTCGAGCACGACGATCTCGCCGGGCTCCACGTCGCGGACGAACTCCGCCCCGACGATGTCGAGCGCCGCCGTCTCCGACGCCAGGATCCAGCCCCCGGTGTCGTCGCCCCAGAGGCCCGGCTCGTCGCCACCCGGGAGCGACAGCCGACCCAGGACGAGGGGCCGGAACCCGTGGGGGTCGCGCACGCCGATGACCCGCTTCTCGTCGAGGATCACGAGGCTGAACGCGCCGCGCACCCGCGGCAGCACCTGGCGCAGCGCGCCCACCGTGTCGTCCGCCGGCTCGTCGGCGAGGAGCGCGGTCAGGAGCTCCGTGTCGGTGCTGGCGGGGAGGCGACCGCGCCCCCCGTGGAGCTGTTCGAGGAGCTCGCGGGTGTTGACGAGGTTCCCGTTGTGCCCCACGGCAAGCGCGCGCCGCGGCCCGAGGCGGAGCGTGGGCTGGGCGTTCTCCCAGACCGTGGAGCCGGTGGTGGAGTACCGGCAGTGCGCGACCGCGAGATCGCCCGCGAGCGACGGGATACGCCGCTCGTCCAGCACCTGGCCCACCATGCCCAGGTCCTTGTAGATCATGAGGTGCGTGCCGTCGGAGACGCCCACCCCGGCCGACTCCTGGCCCCGGTGCTGGAGGGCGAACAGGGCCGTCGCAGCCACGGCCGCGGCCTCGTGACCCCCGTTGGGCAGGACGACCCCCACCACGCCGCACATCAGCCGGCCACCTCGGCACCCGGGAGCGCGGCGTCGGCGGTGTGGCCGTCGGCCCCCTCGCCCTCCCAGCCGAGCGCCCGCGGGAGGCCGTGCTCCCACGCGTGCCGGAGCTCGGCGATCGGGAGGTCCACCGCGTCGGAGATACGGCTCCCGCGGTCCTCGGCGGCACCCGTGGCACCCTCGCCGGCGAGGTCGATGTGGAGGCGCGGCCCGCCGGTGGTCCCGAGGGTCTCGACCGGCAGCCCGTGCCCGCGCGCGAGCAGCTCGAAGGCCGGCGCGTGGCGCGGGAGCACCTCGCACAGGATTCGCGAGGGGCTCTCGCCGAACAGCGCCACCGCGGGCGAATCCCCGACCGGGAGGCGGAGCCGCGCGCCGCGGTCACCCCACATGCACATCTCGGCCACCGCGACCGCGAACCCGCCGCCGGACACGTCCTGGCAGCTCTCCACGAGGCCGCGGGCGATCGCCTCGCGGATGAACGCCTGGAGGTTGCGCTCCAGCGCGAGATCCAGGCCCGGCGGGCCGTCCTCGGGCGCGGCGCCGGCGAGGCGCTCGTACTCGGAGCCCGCGAGGCCCGGACCCGTGTGCCCCACGAGCAGCACGGCGTTGTCGTCGCCGGTGAACGCCGGGCCCACGCGGGTCGCGATGTCCGCGAGCAGGCCGACGATGCCGATCTCGGGCGTCGGCGCGATCGACGAGCCGGGTGCCTCGTTGTAGAGCGAGACGTTGCCGCCGGTCACGGGCAGGCCCAGCGCGACGCACGCGTCCGCGAGGCCGCGGACGCCCTCGGCCAGCTGCCAGAAGGCCTCGGGGCGCGTCGGGTCGCCGTAGTTGAGGCAGTTCGTGACGCCCAGCGGCCGGGCGCCGGTGATGGACACGTTGCGGGCCGCCTCGGCGACGGACATCGCGGCGCCCAGCCAGGGGTCCAACGCGCTCACCGGAGCGTTGCCGTCGGTGGTCGCCACGAGGGCCTTGGTCGTGCCCTTGATCCGCAGGACCGCGGCGCCGCGGCCGGGGGCCGCGACGGTGTTGGACTGGACGTTGGAGTCGTACTGCTCGTAGACCGGGTGGCGCGAGGAGAGGTTGGGCGAGCCCAGCAGCGCCGTCAGCACGGCGCCCGGGTCCTGGCCGCGCTGCGGCAGGCTGTCCACGGGCTCGGCGGGCGCGCCCGGGGCCGGCGCGGCGCGGCGCCGTGACGGGGCACGCGACTCGCGGTTGAAGACGATGGCCTCGGACGCCAGGGCCCGGGCGGGCATGCGGGCGAGCTCGACCACGCCCGGGACCGGGGTGCCGTCGGCGTCGAGGGCACCGCGGCCGTCGGGACCGGTGAGGATGACGATGTCGGGCTGCTCGGTGACCCGGCCGATGATCGCGACGGGCAGGTCCCAGCGCTCGCAGACGGCCTTGACGGCCTCCCAGCGGCCGGGCTCCACGATGGCGACCATGCGCTCCTGGGACTCGCTGATCATGACCTCGAACGGCTCGAGGCCGGGCTCGCGGCGCGGGATGGCGTCGAGGTCCACGAGGATCCCCGTGCCGCCGCGGTCCGCGGGCTCGCAGGTGGCGCAGGTGATGCCCGCGGCGCCGAGGTCCTGGATGCTGACGGCGAGGCCCTTCGCGATGATCTCGAGGGTCGCCTCGATCAGCAGCTTCTCGGCGAACGGGTCGCCGACCTGGACGCTGGGGCGCTTGGACGGGTCCTGGTCACCGAACGTCGCGGACGCCAGGACGGACGCCCCGCCGATGCCGTCGCGGCCGGTGGCCGATCCGTACAGCACGACGAGGTTCCCGGGCCCGTCCGCCGAGGCGTGGGTGAGCATCCCGTCCTCGAGCAGGCCGATGGCCATGACGTTGACGAGCGGGTTGCCCTGGTAGGAGGGGTCGAACACGAGCTCGCCGCCCACGGTCGGCACGCCGACGCAGTTGCCGTAGCCGCCGACGCCACGCACGACGCCGTCGACCAGGTGCCGGGTCCGCGCGTCGGCGGGGTCGCCGAAGCGCAGCGCGTCGAGGACCGCGATGGGGCGGGCGCCCATCGCGAAGATGTCGCGCAGGATGCCGCCGACGCCGGTCGCGGCGCCCTGGTACGGCTCGACCGCGGACGGGTGATTGTGGCTCTCGATCTTGAACGCGACCGCGAGGCCGTCGCCGATCGCGATGACCCCGGCCTGCTCGCCGACGCCCGCGACGACGTCCTCGCCCTTGGTGGGCAGCGTCTGCAGCAGCGGGCGGGAGCTCTTGTAGGAGCAGTGCTCGCTCCACATGACGCTGAACATCGCGAGCTCGTGGTCGTTCGCCGCGCGGCCGAGCTTGGCGTGGATCGCCTCGAGCTCGACGTCCGTGAGCCCCAGGGCGCGGTGCAGGGGTGTGGCCTCGGCGGTCATGCCGCGCCTCCCGCGGCAGTCGCCGCGGCGGGCTGCGGGCGCGTCCCGGTGATCCGCCCGGTCTGCTGCCACTCCGCGGCGCTCACGACGAGCGACCGGATGATCCCCAGGCCGTCGTCGGAGCCCAGGATCGCCTCGGTGGCGGTCTCGGGGTGGGGCATCAGCCCGGCCACGTTGCCGGCGGCGTTGCACATGCCCGCGATCCCGCGCAACGAGCCGTTGGGGTTGCCGGCGTCATCCGGCCCGGCGACCGAGCCGTCCGGGTTCGCGTAGCGCCACAGGACGCCGCCGGTGCGCTCCAGGTCGTCGAGCGTCGCCTCGTCCGCGTAGTAGCAGCCCTCGCCGTGCGCGACGGGCATGCGCAGCGGGCGGCGCTCCCCGATCTCGCGCGTGAACGGCGTGTCGAGGTGCTCCGGCAGCAGCGTCACCTGCCGGCACACGAAGCGCAGCCCGCGGTTCCGCAGGAGGGCGCCCGGGACGAGACCCGCCTCGGCGAGGACCTGGAACCCGTTGCAGATCCCGAGGACCGGGCCGCCCGCGAGGGCGAAGTCCGCCACGGCGCGCATGACCGGGCTGAAGCGGGCGATGACGCCCGCCCGCAGGTAGTCGCCGTAGGCGAACCCGCCCGGGATCAGGATCCCGGCGACGCCCGCGAGGTCCACCGACTCGTGCCACAGGATCTCGGGCTCGGCGCCCGCGACCGTCAGCCCGTTGACCGCGTCGATGTCGCGGTTCGAGCCCGGGAACAGGACGATGCCGATGCGGACCGTCATCCGCCCAGCCCCGCCACCGCGGGCGCCTCGGTCTCCCCCAGCATCTCGACGGTGAAGCGCTCCATGAGCGGGTTCGACAGCAGCTCCGCCGCAAGCCGGTCCACGACCGCCCGGGCAGCGGCCTCGTCGGCGGCGGCGACCGTGAGCTCGACCCGGCGGCCGACCCGGATGCCGGTGACCCCTGTGATCCCGAGATGCGGGAGGCTGCGTTCCACGGCCTTGCCCTGGGGGTCCAGGATGCCGGGCTTGGGCGTGACGTTGACCGCGAAGCGGTAGGCGCTGCTGGGCTCACTCATCGGGCGATGACGTCCTCCGAAAGATAGCGGGCGAAGCTCGCCCCAGTGATTCGCTCGTAGGCTTCCACGTAGCGGCTGCGGGTGCCCGCCACCACGTCATCCGGGAGCTCCGGCCCCGGCGCCGTCTTGCCCCACGGCTGGCGTTCGAGCCAGTCGCGGACGAACTGCTTGTCGTAGCTGGCCTGGGCCCGTCCCGGCTCGTAGGCCGCGGCGTCCCAGAAACGGCTCGAATCCGGGGTCATGACCTCGTCGATGAGGATGATCTCCCCGTCCGGCAGGACGCCGAACTCGAACTTGGTGTCGGCGAGGATGATCCCGGCCCGCTCGCAGACCGCGGCGCCGTGCGCGTAGAGGGCCAGGCTCGCGTCGCGCACCCGGGTCGCGCGCGGCTCGCCGATGAGCGCCACGGTCGCCTCGAACGAGATGTTCTCGTCGTGCTGCCCGGCCGGCGCCTTGTAGGCGGGCGTGAACACCGGTTCGGGCAGGCGGGCGCTCTCCCGCAGGCCCGCGGGGAGGGCGATCCCGCACACCTCGCCGGTGGCGCCGTACTCCTTCCAGCCGGACCCCGAGAGGTAGCCGCGCACGACACACTCGACGGGCAGGACCTCCGCCAGCCGGCCCAGCATCATCCGGCCGCGCAGGTCGGCGAGGACCGCCGGGTCGCCACGGGTGATCTCGACCGGGAGGCTCGCGGGGTCGGTCGAGAGCAGGTGGCTCGGGACGATCGACGCGGTCTCGGCGAACCAGAACCGCGACAGGCCCGTGAGCACGCGGCCCTTGTCCGGGATCGGCGTGGGCATGACGACGTCGAAGGCGGACAGCCGGTCCGAGGCGACCAGCAGCAGCCGGTCCTCGCCGACCCGGTAGAGGTCGCGGACCTTCCCGGACCGGACGAACGCGTCAGCCAGCGGCACCGGGAACCTCCTTCGATCCGGCCGCGGCGGCCGCGGCGCGTGCCTCGATCCCGGCCTCGAGGGCGTCGAGCCGGGCGATGATCAGCGGGACGTGGCGCAGGACCGCCTCGTCGTCGAAGCAGGCGTCGAGGTCGACCAGCGGGAGCTTCGCGGCCACCGCCCGGTCCGTCGCGAGCAGGCTCTTGAGCGGGACGCGCTCGTCGGCCGCCCGCAGGGCATTGCGCTGGACGATGGCATAGGCGTCCTCGCGCGACAGCCCGGCCTTCTCGACCAGGGCCAGCAGCACCCGGGACGAGGCATGGAGCCCGTGGCCGCGCTCGATGTTCTCGCGCATGCGCTCCGGCCGGACGACCAGCCCCTCCACGAGGCCCGTGGCCTTCGCGAGCATGTAGTCGAGCAGGATCGTGGCGTCGGGCAGGATCACGCGCTCCGCGGAGCTGTGGCTGATGTCGCGCTCGTGCCACAGTGGCTGGTTCTCGAACCCGGTCTGCGCGTAGCCCCGGAGCAGCCGCGCGAGGCCCGCGATCCGCTCGGACAGGATCGGGTTGCGCTTGTGGGGCATCGCGGAGCTGCCCTTCTGGCCGCGCTTGAAGGGCTCCATGACCTCAGCGATCTCGGTGTGCTGGAGGTTGCGCACCTCCGTGGCCAGGCGCTCCAGGCTGCCGCCGAGGATGGCGATCGCGGCGAGGAACGCGGCGTGCCGGTCGCGCTGCACGATCTGGGTGCTCACCGGGTCCACGCGCAGCCCGAGGTCCGCGAGCACCTCGGCCTCGAGGTCCGGCGGCAGGTGGCTGTACGTGCCCACGGGACCGCTGATCTTGCCGGTCGCGATCTCGGCGGTGGCCTGGGCGAGGCGCTCGCGACCCCGGGCCACCTCGAACGCCCAGCCCGCGCACTTGAGCCCGAAGGTCGTGGGCTCCGCGTGGACCGAGTGGGTCCGGCCCATCATCACGGTGCCGGCCTCGCTGCGGGCGCGCACGATGAGCGCGGTCGTCAGCCGGTCCGCACCCGCCAGCAGCCGCTCCCCCGCGGCCCAGAGCTGGAGCGCGAGCGCCGTGTCCACCACGTCGCTGCTTGTGAGGCCCAGGTGCAGGAACCGCCCGTCGGGCCCGACGGTCTCGGCGACCTGGCTCACGAAGGCGATGACGTCATGGTCGGTCGTCTGCTCGATCTCGTTGATGCGCTCGACGTCGACGCGCGCCCGGGCCTCGATCGCCTCGAGCGCGGACGCGGGCACGAGGCCGCGCCGGACCTGCGCCCGGCAGACGGCGATCTCGACCTCGAGCATCCGCTCGAACCGGGCCTGCTCAGCCCAGACCGCGCCCATCTCGGCGAGGGTGTAGCGGCGGATCATCGGACGGGCCCCGGGAGGTGGGCGGCGATGTCGTGGCGCCGCTGCATGCCGTCCCAGGTCACGGCGTCGGCGGCGCGCTCGGCGGCAGCACGGGCCGTGGCGACGTCCGGGCCGAGGGCGGTCACCGCGAGGACGCGGCCGCCGTTCGTCCCGAAACCTCCCTCGGGGCGCCGCCGCGCGACGGTCCCGGCATGGAACACGAGGGCGCCGCCCGCCTCCGCGGCGTCGAGGCCCTCGATGGGGTCGCCGCGGCGGGGCGCGGCGGGGTAGCCCTCGGCGGCGAGCACGATCGTCACGGCCGCCTCATCGCGGGTCGCGAGGCGTGGCCCGAGGTCCGCGGGCAGCACGCCCGCCGCGGCGGCGGCGAGAACCGGGGCGAGGTCGGCGTCGAGGCGCGGCATGATCGCCTGGGCCTCGGGGTCGCCGAGGCGGACGTTGGTCTCGAGCAGGACCGGGCCGCTCGCCGTGAGCATGAGGCCGGCGTAGAGGAAGCCGCGGAACGGGGATCCGCGGCGGGCCAGCTCGGCGAGGATCGGCCGGTGGACAGTCTCGAGGACGCGCTCCACGGCGGCGTCGTCCAGGTCGGGGAGCGGCGAGTAGGCGCCCATGCCGCCGGTGTTGGGCCCGCGGTCGTCGTCGCACAGCCGCTTGTGGTCGCGCGCCGCTGGGAGCGCCACGGCGCGGGTCCCGTCGCAGATCGCGATAACGCTCGCCTCGGGACCCGAGAGCCGCTCCTCCACCACGAGCGCGGGCTCCCTGGGCGCCCGGCCGGCCAGGAACGAGGGCGCCAGCTCCAGCGCCTGCTCGAGGCTGTCGGTGACGGTGACGCCCTTGCCGGCGGCCAGGCCGTCCGCCTTGAGCACGGCGAGCGCCCCGGCCGCGGCGAGCTCGCGGATGAACGCGGCGACCTCGGCCTCCTCACCGCCGCCGAACGCCCGGGCCCGGGCCATCCGCACGCCTGCGGCCTCGGCGACCTCGTGGCAGAACGCCTTGCTGGTCTCCATCCGGGCGGCCGCCCGCACGGGACCGAAGACGGCGATCCCCGCGGCCTCGAGCGCGTCGGCCACCCCCGCGCCCAGCGGCGCCTCCGGCCCGACCACGACGAGGTCGACCCGCTCGTCCCGCGCCAGCGCCACCACGGCCGCGGGGTCCAGCGGCTCCACCGCGACGCAGCGGACACCCGGCTCACGGGCGATCCCCGCGCTCCCGGGCGCCGCGACCACCTCGTCCACCCCGGCCTCGCGCCCCAGCTTCCACGCGAGCGCGTGCTCGCGACCGCCGCCGCCGAGGACGAGGATGCGGGCAGGGGTCGGAAGGGTCACGGGACGTCCCTCGATCTCAGGCCGGCTTGGTGGGGCGGTGTCGCATCGGCCGCCAGGCCCGCTCGATCGTCTGGGTCCGCTCCGGGCCCACCGAGACGAACACGATCGGGACCCCGGCGTGATCCTCGAGCGCCGTCACGTAGCGCCGCGCCGCCTCGGGCAGGCCGGCCAGGGCCCGGACGTCGTGGATCGGCTCCTCCCAGCCCTCGAAGTCCTCATAGATCGGCACGGCGTGGCCAAGCGCGGAGCCGGACGAGGGCCACGTCTCCACGCGCTTGCCATCGATCTCGTAGGCGACGCAGAGCTTGATCGTCTCGATCCCCGACAGGATGTCGAGCTTGTTGAGGACGATCGCGGAGTTGGAGTTCACCGCGACGGCGTAGCGCAGCGGCACCGTGTCGAACCAGCCGACGCGCCGCGGGCGCCCGGTGACGGTGCCGAACTCGCGGCCGCGCTCGGCGATCCCGCGACCGGTCTCGTCGAACAGCTCGGTCGGGAACGGCCCGGAGCCCACGCGGGTCGCATAGGCCTTCATGACGCCGATGACCTCGTCGACCTGGAGCGGTCCCACGCCGCCGCCGGTACAGGCGCCGCCCGCGACCGGGTTGGAGCTCGTGACGAACGGGTACGAGCCGTGGTCGAGGTCCAGGAGCGTGCCCTGGGCGCCCTCGAGCAGGACGTGGTCGCCGCGCCGGAGCGCGTCCTGGACGAGCCAGGTCGAGTCGTCGAGATGCGGGCGGAGACGGTCCCCCCAGGCCAGGCACTGGACGACGAGCGGCTCGACCTCGAAGGTGTCCGCGCCCATTCGCTCGAGCAGGATGTTCTTGTCCACCAGGGCGCGGGCGATCCGCTCGCGCAGCACGGGCTCGTCGACCAGGTCTTCCATCCGCAGGCCCAGGCGCCACGCCCGGTCGCCGTACGTCGGCCCGATTCCGCGCCCGGTCGTGCCCACCTTGGCGTCCTTGAGGCGGGTCTCGTTGCCCTTATCGAGGGCGACGTGGTAGGGCATGATCACGTGCGCGCTGCGGCTGACGCGAACCTTGGCCACGTCGATGCCCTTGGCGATCAGCATGTCCAGCTCGCGGATGAGCGTGGCCGGGTTGACCACGACGCCGTTGCCGATGACCGACGTGATGTGCGGGTAGAGCACGCCCGACGGGCACAGCTGGAGCTTCAACGTCTCGTCGCCCACCACGACGGTGTGGCCGGCGTTGTCGCCGCCCTGGTAGCGGACCACCATCGCGGTCTGCTCGGCGAGGAAGTCGGTGGTCTTCCCCTTGCCCTCGTCCCCCCACTGGAGGCCGACGATCACGGTCGCGGGCATCGCACCTCTCCGGACACAAATCGACCCCGGCGTGCACCGGGGTCACAGGTAGACGTCTCCCGCGTCCGCCCGCCGGAGATCCGGCGGACCGGGTGGGTGAAGGTGCGAGCCCGTCTCACGGGGCGGACGACGCGCCTCCCTCGAGCAATGGTCATCTCCTCCATCGCGGGGCCGGCTGGCGCCGGCCTCGAGGACCGGGCGAGTATACGCGACCGATGTGCGCCCGATCACGGCTTTCCGGGTTGCGGATCGGATGCGGCGGGCGGCCGACAGGGGGTCGCCGCCCGGGCGGCGGCGCGGCCGTTGGTCCGCCGGTCGCGCCGCCGCCCGCCTGGCGGACCAACGGTCCGCTCCCCGAACGCTCGAGCCGTTCCGCGGCACGACCGTCCGGTGGGACCGTCGCGAGCGCACGAACGTGCCGTCCAGCGGGTGGCTCGTTCGGCCACCGGACCCTTGCACCGCTGCGCGGCTGGGGCGGGGCGGAGGCGCGGCGCGGTGGCGCGGGGGCGGTGCGCCGCTGCGCGGCCTCGGCGGGGCGGGCGCCGGGGGCGCGATGCGGGCGATCGGCCCCTGGCCCCGCCGTCGACCGGATGGCCCCTGGAAGCGTGGTCTCGGTCCGCGAAGTCGCGGCCAAGCGCGGCATAAGCGCCGGCGAAGCGGCGCCCGCTACGGTCTGGTTCCCGTCGAACCAGCCGGCCCCGCCGACCCGTCGGCCCGCCAGAGCCCCGAACAGTGGGGCCGGCACCCCCTCCCCGCCCGCCGGAAGAAGGAGACACCGGACCAGATGAACAGGGTCCTCCTCACCGGTCGCCTCACGCGCGACCCCGAGCTCCGCACCACCGCCGGCGGCAAGTCGGTGGCCCAGTTCTCCGTGGCCTCCCACGAGTTCGTCGCCGGGAAGGAGAAGCCGGAGTACCACACCATCGTCGCCTGGGATCGCCTCGCGGAGACCTGCGGGCGGTACCTCGGCAAGGGCCAGCAGGTGGCCATCGAGGGCCGCCTCCAGACCCGGACCTGGGACGACGACCAGGGCAAGCGCCACTGGAAGACCGAGATCGTCGCCGCCAGCGTGGAGATGCTCTCGGGCCGCGGGCGCAAGGACTACCGCGCGGAGACCGCTGCCCAGGCACTCGAGGCCCAGGCGCAGGCGGCCGGCGTCGTGCCCGATGCCGGAGAGCCCATCGCGGACGACAGTGGCTTCTCCGTGCACCCGGGCGAGGACGACGAGGAGGACGACGAGCTCCTCGAGGAGGCCACGGCGGCCTGACACTCCCCTCCTCTCTCCACCGGCGCCGGCGCGGACCCCCTCCCGCGTCGGCGCCGGTTCGCAAACCCCTGCCCGGCAGGGTGGTTCGGAGGTCGTCTGCCTCCGGCAATCGACGCCGGGCGCCCCGAACTTCGCGCCAGGCGGGAGGCTCTGAGGCACGGCCATGGCCAGCCGGCGTGCGCGTCCGTGGACCTGGTTGCTACGAGCGCCGCCGCGGCGGCGCTCGCGATGACGTCGAGTGACTCGTCAGGCGCCGTACAGCTGGCGACGCGGCAGCCCGGTCTCGGCGGCGACACGCCGGGCGGCCTCGCCGCGTGCGATCCCCCCGGCCACGAGTCGTTCGACCGCCGCCCGCGCCTCGACCAGCCGGGCCTCGCGCGCTTCGGCCGCCGCCTCGCTCGCGCCCGGCACCTCCGCGGCACCCACGACGATCACCAGCTCGCCCCGGGCCGGGATCGTGCCGTCCACGGCCGCGGCCGCCAGGTCCGCGAGGGTCCCGCGGGTGATGGTCTCATGGAGCTTCGTCAGCTCCCGGCACACGGCGCCGGGGCGGTCCGCGCCACAGGCCGCCGCCAGGTCGCGGAGCGTGGCGGCGAGCCGGGGCGGGGCCTCGAACAGGACGCTCCCCCGCTCGTCCGCGGCCAGGCGGGCCAGCCGCTCCCGCCGCTCCCGGCCGCTCCGGGGCAGGAATCCCTCGAACGACCAGCGTGGCCCGGCGATCCCCGCGGATGCCACGGCCGCCAGCACGGACGATGCCCCCGGGATCGCGACCACCGTGCCCCCGGCTGCGGCCCAGGCCGCCACCAGCCCCTCGCCCGGATCGGAGACCATCGGCGTGCCGGCATCGGTGACCAGCGCCAGGTCGGCGCCGCCCGCGAGATGGGCCACCAACTCCCGCTCGCGGCCCGGCCCGCTGTGCGCGTGGTAGCTCGTGGTCCGGGTCGTGATCTCGTAGCGCGCGAGGAGGTGGTGCGTGATCCGGGTGTCCTCCGCGGCGATCAGCGGGACCGCGCGGAGGATCTCCAGGGCCCGCAGCGTGACGTCGCCCAGGTTCCCGATCGGCGTGGCGACGACGTACAGCGTCCCGCCGGGCGGGGCGTCCGACGCGGGATCCACGCTCAGGACCGGGCCGCCGAGCCCGGCCGGCGCCGCGGGTAGAGGTAGTCCACGCCCGCGGTCCGCGGCCCGAGCTTCGCGATCGGCGGCACCTGGCGCTTGAACTCCGAGCCCGCGATCATGCGGTCCACGCGCTCGATCATCTCCGGCGCGAACCCCTTCGCCACCAGCTCTTCCGTCGAGCGCCGCATGTCGATCCGCCAGAACAGCAGGCGGTCCAGCTCGGGATAGCTGAAACCGGCCTCAGTCTCGTCGGTCTGACCAGGCCACAGGTCCGCGGACGGCGCCTTGCGGATGATCGCCTCGGGCACGCCGATCGCGGCGGACACCTGCCGGACCTGGCTCTTGTACAGGTCGCCGATGGGATTGAACGCGCAGGCCGAGTCCCCGAACAGCGTTGTGTACCCGATGAGCGACTCGGTCTTGTTGCCGGTCCCCACCACGAGGCCGCGCCAGGTGACGGACCGGTCGTACAGGACGGCCATCCGCATCCGGGCCATGAAGTTGCCGCGCCGCAGCGGGGCCGCCTCGAGCGCCGCCGCGCCCGCCTCGCCGGGGACGCCGTCGCGCCCGAAGTAGCCGTCCACCATGCCGGTGATCTCGACCAGGTCGCCCGTGCAGCCGAGGTCGGCGATGACCGCCTCCGCGTCGCCCTGCGAGGCCGGCGAGGAGGTGCGGTACGGCATCATCACGCACAGGAGCCTGTCGGTCCCGATCGCCTCGGCGACGAGGTACGCGACCAGCGCCGAGTCGATCCCGCCCGACAGCCCCAGCAAGGCCTTCTCGAACCCGGCCTGCTTGAGCTGGCTGCGGATGAAGGCGCCGATGACCTGCCGGGCGACGTCCGTGTCGATGGCGAGCTCGTCCGGGAGGTGGAACATGGGTTCCACGGTCTGCGCCTCGCTCACCGGTCCACCGCCACGTCGAACCCGGGCTCGTGGCCCGGCTCGGCAGTCGAGTCGTCCGCGAGCCCCGCCCGCTCGGCGATCAGGCGCCGCCACTCGCGCGCCACGAGCTCCGGGCGCTCGTCCCGCAGCAGGGGCAGCCCGATGCGCTCCCGCCGAACGTCGGCGAGGTCGATATCGACCGTGAACAGCCCCTCCTCGAACATCGGCGCCCCGAACACCTGGGCCCCGGTCGGGCCGATGACCTCGGACCCGCCCCAGAACGAGAGGCTCTCGTCCACCCCCACGCGGTTGCAGAACACGACAAAGGAGGTGGTCAGCTGCGCGTACGTGCGCATCAGCCCGCGCCACGAGCCGGCCGTGCCCAGGCCCACCTCGTGGATCCGCGCCAGGTCCCGGCCCGGCGACGACGAGACGTTGATCAGGATCTGCGCGCCGTCCATGGCGAGCAGCTGCGGGGTCGCGAGGTGCCAGAAGTCCTCGCACACGGCGAGGCCCACGCCGACGCCCAGCCGCGACGGGACCGCGCGCACCATGTCGCCGGGCGCGAAGAACCGCCGCTCGTCGAACAGCCCGTAGGTGGGCAGGTGGATCTTGCGGTGGACGTGGCGCAGCTCGCCGTCCTCGATCAGGGCCGCGGCGATGAACAGGCGATGGTCGGCGGACTCCTCCACGAACGACACGACCGCGGACAGGCCGCGGGTCGCCGCGATCAGCGAGGCGAGCCGCGGGTCGTCCAGGCGCATCGCCACCTCGGACGCGAGGTCCGAGAGCAGGTACCCCGTGAGCCCCAGCTCGGGGAACACGACGAGGCCGGCGCCGGCCGCGCGGGATGCCTCGAGCAGCTCGTGATGGCTCGCGAGGTTGGCGTCGAGGTCCCCGAGACGGGGCGCGACCTGGGCGAGGGCGATGCGGAGCGGCTGCACGCTCCGAGTCTAGGCCCCGACCGCGGAGGACGGGGTGCCGTCGCCGGCGGGCGTCGGGGCCGGTCCGCCGCGCCCGGTCGACTGCAGTTGCTCATTCGAGCCCTCGACGTCCTCGGCGAAGTGGCAGGCCACCTGGTGGCCGGACGAGAGCTCGCGCAGCTGGGGGATCTCCGCGGAGCAACGCTCCGGGTTGCCCAACCGCTCGCGCAGCCAGCAGCGGGTGTGGAAGTGGCAGCCCGTCGGCGGGTTGACCGGCGACGGCACGTCGCCCCGCAGGATGATCCGCCGGCGCCGGCGCTCCACCTTGGGATCCGGGATCGGGACCGCGGACAGCAGCGCCACGGCGTACGGGTGGAGCGGCCGCATGTTGAGCTCGCGCGAGGGCGCCAGCTCCACGATCCGCCCGAGGTACATCACCGCGATCCGGTCACTGATGTGGCGCACGACCGACAGATCGTGGGCGATGAACAGGTAGGTCAGCCCGAGACGCTCCTGGAGCTTCTCCAGCAGGTTGATGACCTGCGCCTGGATGGAGACGTCGAGGGCGGAGATGGGCTCGTCGGCGACGATCAGGTCCGGGTCGAGGGCCAGGGCCCGGGCGACGCCGATTCGCTGGCGCTGGCCGCCCGAGAACTCGTGCGGATAGCGGTTCGCGTACTCGGGGTTGAGCCCCACGGTGGACAGCAGGTCGCGGATCCGCTCGCGCCGCTCCGCCTTGGTGCCGACGGCGTGGACCTCCAGCGGCTCGCCCACGGTGTTGCCCGCGGTCATCCGCGGGTTGAGCGACGCGTACGGGTCCTGGAAGATCATCTGGAACCGGCGGCGGAGCTGGATGAGCTTCTTGCCCTCCACCGTCGAGATGTCCGTCCCGTCGAAGTGGATCGAGCCGGCCGTGGGCCGGTTGAGCCGGACGATGGCGCGGCCGGTCGTGCTCTTGCCGCAGCCCGACTCCCCGACCAGCCCCAGCGTCTCGCCCCGCCGGAGATCGAAGGACACGCCGTCCACGGCGCGCACGTCGCCGACGTGGCGCTCGATGATGAGCCCCTCGGTGATCGGGAACCAGACCTTGAGGTCACGGACCGAGAGGAGCGGCCCCCCGTCGCCGCCGCCGGGTGCCGCCGGGCTCGGCCCTGCCGCCGTCATGCCCGTCCTCCGGGTGCCGCGGGCTCGATGGGCAGGGCGCCGTCGGCGAGCGCCGCGAGCGACATGAGCTCGTCCACGCGGCCGTCGGGCGCCGGCGCAGGGACATGGCCCGGCCGGAGCGGGCGGCCCGCGTCGGCCTCCTCGGGCGTCGGCGGGTGATGGCACGCGATCTGGTGCGTGGCCGAGGGCCCGGTCGCCACGACGGCCGTGCCGCCGCCGACCGGCGCGATCCCCGGGTTGTCCGTCCAGCAGCGGTCGACGCGCCACGCGCAGCGCGGGGCGAACGGGCACCCGACGGGCGCGTTGCGCATATCGGGCGGCCGGCCCTCGATCGGGATCAGCGGATCGCCTTCCCGCTCGTCCACGCGCGGCATCGAGTGCAGCAGGCCCACCGTGTACGGGTGGGACGGGTACTCGAACAGGTCGGGGGTCGTCGCGGTCTCCACGATGAAGCCCGCGTACATGACATTGATGCGGTCGGTCATCCCCGCGACGACGCCGAGATCGTGGGTGATCAGGATCAGCGACGTCCCGGTTTCCGTCGTGAGGCGGGAGATGAGCTCCAGGACCTGCGCCTGGATCGTGACGTCGAGGGCGGTCGTCGGCTCGTCCGCGATCATCAGCTTGGGCTCGAGGGCCAGCGCCATCGCGATCATCACGCGCTGGCGCATGCCGCCCGAGAACTGGTGCGGGTAGCTCTTGAGCCGCTCGTCGGCCTGTGGGATGCCCACCATGCCCAGCAGCTCGACCGCGCGGGCGATGGCCGCCGATTTGTCGATCTTGCGGTGGGCCTGGATCGTCTCGACCATCTGCTCCTGGACCGTGAGGACCGGGTTGAGGCTGGTCATGGGGTCCTGGAAGATCATCGCGATGTCGCGGCCCCGGAGCTCGCGGAGCTCGCTCTCGTCGAGGGCCACCAGGTCCTGTCCGTCGAACAGGACCTGGCCCCCGTCGATGCGCCCGGCGGGCTTGGGCAGGAGCCTGATGATCGCGAGGTTGGTCACGGACTTGCCACAGCCGGACTCGCCCACCAGGCCCAGCCGCTCGCCGCGGCCGAGCTCGAACGAGACGCCGTTGACGGCGTGGATCGTCCCGTCGTGAGTGCGGAACCGGACCAGCAGGTCGCGCACGTCGAGCAGCGGCTCGGGCGTGCCGGCGCGCCCGGCGGCCGGCACGTAGGCCACCCCGGTCATCGCTTGAGCCTCGGGTCGAGCGACTCCCGGAGGCCGTCGCCCAGCAGGTTGAACCCGACCGCCGTGATCACGATGGCCACGCCCGGGAAGATGATCAGCCACGGGGCCTGGCGCAGGAACTTGGTCGAGTCGGTGAGCATCGTCCCCCACTCCGGCGTGCGCGGATCGGGCGGTCCCAGGCCCAGGAACCCGAGACCGGCGACATCGATGATCGCGGTCGCCAGGGCCAGGGTGGCCGCGACGATCAGCGGCGTGAGCGAGTTCGGCAGCATGTGGCGCACGAGCAGGCGCCAGCGCCCCGCCCCGACCGAGCGGGACGCCGTGATGTAGTCGGCCTCGCGGAGCGATAGCAGGCTGCCGCGCAGGATCCGGGCGAAGATCGGCACGTTGACCATCGCGACGGCGAACATGATCTGCGGCAGGCCCCGGTCCAGCCAGGCGACGATGCCGATGGCGAGCAGGATGCCCGGGATCGCGAGCATCACGTCCACGACGCGCATCAGCACCGAGTCCACCTTGCCCCCGAGGCCGCCGGCAAGCGCGCCGATCACGCCGCCGATGAAGACGCCCATCACGACCGACGAGACGCCCGCGACCAGGCTCACCTGGGCGCCGTAGACCACCCGGCTCAGCTCGTCGCGCCCCTGGAGGTCCGTACCCAGCCAGTGCGCGCCGCTGGGCGGCTTGAGCCGGTTCGCGAGCGTCCCCGCGAGCGGGTCGTAGGGCGCGATCGTGGGTGCCAGCAGCGCGGTGAGGACGAACAGGACGATGAGCGCCACGCCGACCATCGCGGGCCTGTTGCGGATGAGCCGGCGCAGGGCATCGCCCCACAGCCCGCGGCTGGCCCGGGCCTCGGCGGCCTGCTGGACCTGGATCGTGGTGGCCGCCATCAGGCGTACCGGATCCGCGGGTTGAGGAAGGCGTACAGGATGTCGACCACGAGGTTCACCGCCAGGAAGACGAGGGCGAAGAAGAGGATCGTGTTCTGGACCACGAGGTAGTCACGATTGTTGATCGCCTCCACCACGAAGCGGCCCACGCCGCCCCAGGCGAACACCGTCTCGGTGATGACCGCGCCCGCGAGCAGGCCGCCAACCTGGATGCCCATCACGGTCACGACCGGCAGCCACGCGTTGCGCATGATGTGCCGGTCGTTGACGCGCTTCTCGGTGAGGCCCTTGGCGCGGGCCGTCCGGACGTGGTCCTCGTTGGCCACGTCCAGCACGGAGGCCCGGGTGATCCGGGTGATGATCGCCAGCGGGATGGAGCCCAGGGCGATCGCCGGCAGGACCAGGTGCCGGAGCCCGTCGAGGAACAGGTCGGGCCTGCCCTGGAGCAGCGAGTCGATCAGCACGAAGTTGGTCTGGATCTCGAGGTTCGCCCGGGGGTCGATCCGCCCGCTGGCGGGCAGGATGCCGAGCTGGACCGCGAAGATGTACTCGAGCGTCAGCCCGAGCACGAACACGGGGATGCTGATCCCGAGCAGCGAGACGATCGTCACGAGACCGTCCGGCCACTGCTGGGCGTGGCGGGCCGCGAAGCGCCCCAGGGGGATCCCGACGCCGGCGGCGAAGATCATGGCCGCGATGGTGAGCTCGATCGTCGCCGGGAAGCGCGTCAGCAGCTCGTTGAGGAGCGGCTGGTTGTTGATGACGCTGGTCCCCAGGTCGCCCCGCAGCAGCCCTCCGATGTAGACGAGGTACTGCTGCCAGAGCGGCAGGTCGAGGCCCAGGTACTGGCGCATCGCCAGGACGCGCTCGGGCGTCGCGTGCTGGCCCAAGATCGCCGTTGCCGGGTCGCCCGGAAGCAGGTGCACGAACGCGAACAGGATGATGGACAGGCCGAACAGGACGGGGATGGCGCCGAGCAGCCGTCGAGCGATGTATCTGGCCATCGGGTCGGGCGGTCTCTCCGGGGGGTGCCTGTCGGCCGGTACGAGCGGGTACGGCAGGTCCCCCGGCGGCCGAAGCCGCCGGGGGACCCGTCAGATTGCGCTGCTGGTGGGCCCTACTTGTCCAGCCAGACGCTCTGGAAGCTCTCCAGCAGCGTCGGGGACGGGATGAAGCCCTTCACGTAGGTGGCCGCCGCGGTCGGCGTCTTGCCGGAGGCCAACGGCACGGACGGCATGTCGGCGAGGATCAGGTCCTGCGCCTTCTCCCAGTTCGACTTCTGGCCGGCCTCATCGGTGGCCGCCAGCGCGTCGAGCATGGCCTGGTTCATCGCGTCGTTCTTGTACGCGAACTCCGGGTTCGGGCCGACCGGATCGCCGCGGTACCCGAAGTCGGCCGTGTACAGGAAGTTGTCGATGCCCAGCCAATCGCAGTTCCAGCCGATGAGCCACATCGGGTAGATCCCCGAGACCTCGGCCGCCAGGTAGTCGGGGCGCCACGGCGAGGTCTTGGGGTTGGGCTTGAAGCCGACCGCCTCGAGATCGCGGAGGATCGCCTCGAACTCGCCCTTCGGGTCCGGCATGTACGCGCGGCTGACGTCGGACGGGTACCAGAAGTCGAACGCGAGGTCCGTCACGCCGGACTCGGCGATCAGGGCCTTGGCAGCCTCGGGATCGTAGGCCGGGAGCGCGAGCTCCTTGGCGAACAGGGTGCCCGGAGGCGCCCAGTTGCTGGGCACGACGCCGGCGGCGCCGAAGAACGCCTCGACCAGGGCCGGGCGGTTGACCGCGGCGGCGACGGCCTGGCGGATCTTGAGGTTGTCGAACGGCTTGTGGGTCTGGTTCATGGCCAGGACACCCACGTTGCAGGAGCTGCCGCGGTCGATGGACGCGAGGTTGCTGTCGCCCTCGACCGTCGCGATGTCGACCGGCGAGATGGCCTGCGCGAGATCCACGTCACCCGACTGCAGCGCGTTGAGCGTCGCGGTCGTGTCCGTGATCGGCTTGAAGGTGATCTGGTCGAGGTAGGGGCCGCCCGCGGCCGCGTTCCAGTAGTCCGGGTTCTTGACCAGGGTGACCTGCTGGCCGGGGGTCCAGTCCTTGAACATGAACGGACCGGTGCCGACCATGGCGGGCGAGCCGCCGGTGGCGTACTTGTTGTCCTTGAAGTCGGGCGCGCTCGCGTTACCGGCCTCGAGCGCCGTGGGGCTCGAGATGGCGAACGGGGTCAGCGTGAGCTGGATCAGGAACGCCGAGTTCGCGGCGTTGAGGGTGACGACGACCGTGCTGGCGTCGGGCGCCTCGACGGACTTGATGGCCGGCGTGATGACGGTGTCGATGTAGTAGGTGTAGCCGAGGTCGACGTAGGCCTTCGGGATGTTCATCCAGCGGTCGAAGTTCGTCTTCACGGCGGCGGCGTCGAGCGCGGTGCCGTCGTGGAACTTCACGCCCTGGCGGATCTTGAACGTGTAGGCCAGGCCGTCGGGGCTGACGCTCCACTCGGAGGCCAGGGCCGGGACGATGGTGTCGCCGGTGCCCGGGGCGAGGGTGACCAGCGTCTCCATGACCTGCTGGCCGACGTAGGACGAGTTGGCGTCATCGATGAGCGCCGTGTCGGTGCGGTTGATGTCGCCCGGGAGCGCCACGACCAGCGTGCCGCCCGGCTTGGCCTCACCGGCCGAGGGAGCCGTGGTGGCCGGCGCAGCGGTCTCCCCGGGCGCGACGCTGGCCGGGGCCTGAGTCGCCGGTGCCGGTGTTGTCGTGGTCCCACCGCAGGCGGAGACCACGATGGCCACCGTCGCGAAGAGCGCCCCGAATCGGATACGGGACATGCGTACTCCTCCTCCAGCCGGGGTTGACGATGTCGATCGTCGAGCGGGCGGCCCGGCTCCGCTGATCCGCCGTATGCCGGAGCATGATACTCACCCTACGCCGGAGCGCTGGATGAGGTTCGCATGCCGCTCGGTGGCGGTCCGGGAGCCGGGCCGCCACGGTGCCCCGGTGTAGGCTGTGGAAACCGGTCGGCGCGCGTTCCATGTGCCCGGACCGGCGGCGCCAGCGCCAGCCGCACACAGCGCGATTCGGAGCCGCCAGACCCCATGATGCCTTCGCGCCGGCAGCTGTCGGCCCTGCTCGCCGCCGCGCTCGCCGCCGCGCTCGTCGCGGGTGCCTGTGGTGGCGACCCCGTCGTGACCCCGGCTCCGTCCGCGGACCGTGGGTCCGCCACGCCAGAACCCGCGCCGGCCTTCCCCGAACGCCCGTTCGCCGCCGCGGCGTGGCCCGCCGACGGGTCGGCTTGCGGGCTCCCCGGGTATGCCGGGCGGCTCGGGCGGGTCGAGGCGGTGAGCCAGAGGGTCGTCCGGTTCACGCTGTGCGCTCCGGACGGCGCCTTCCCGGCGCGGCTCGCCCACCCCGCCCTCGGCATGATCGACGCCGCCGCGGTGGACGCCGTCGCGGCCGACCCGGCGGCGGCCCGGACCGTGGCGGGCGCCGGGACGTACCGCGTCGTGGCCTGGTCCGCGACCGGGGACGTCCACCTCGAGCTGGTCGGCGGCGGCGACGGGTCCTCCCCCAGTCCCGGCGGCCCTTCGGCGTCACCGAAGGCCCCCGCCGGCCCGCCCCCCGTCATCGTCCTGCGCTGGGCGGCGTCCCCGGCCGACCGAGCGGTGGCGCTTCGCGAGGCCGCCGTGGACGGGATCGACGCGCCGTCCGCCGCCGACATGGAGGCCATGGGGACCCTGCCCGAGGTCGAGGTGAGCCCGCGGCCGGGGCTCGCGACCGCCTACCTCGGGTTCGGGTCCGGCAAGGCGTTCGCCAAGGTCGCGGTCCGCCGTGCGTTCGCGCAGGCGCTGGACCACGCGGCCCTCGCGCGCGACGCCTTCCCGGCGGGCTCGGTGCCCGCGTCCGCGCTGACCCCGTGCGAGGTCCCCGCCGGCTGTGCGGGGACGCCGTGGTACGACTTCAACGGGCCTGCGGCGTCGGCGGCGCTCGCCGCGGCCGGCTACGACACCGCCGCGAAGGTCACGCTTCACGTGCCCGACGCCCCGGTGCCGGGCATCCCGGACCCCGCGGCGCTCGCCGCGTCGGTCCGCGACGCGCTCGCCGCGAGCATCGGCGTCCGCGTGACGCTGGACGCACGACCCGCCGCGGACCTCACGCTTGCCGTGGCCGAGGACCGGCTCGACGGGCTGTACCTCGGCGGCGTGGCGTCGTCGCTCGCGGACCCGGCCGGGTTCCTCGACCCGCTGTTCGGCGACGAGGCGACCGGGGTCGCGGCCGTCCGGGCGAAGGGTGTCGCGGCGGCGCTCGCGGATGCGGCGGCATCGGGGGCGGCCGACCAGCGCCGCGCGGCCTTCGCCGAGGCCAACGACGCCGTGCGCTCGAGGGCCCCGCTCATGCCCCTGGTGCACCCCGGCTCCACGGCCGCGTACCGCGCGGATGTCGCCGGCGTGGCCGTCTCGCCACTGGGGACCGATCCGCTCGCCACCTTCGTCCCGGGCGACCGGCGCCAGCTCGTGGTCATGGGATCCGCGGAGCCCTCGGGCGCCTGGTGCGCGACGGCCGGCCTCGCCCCCGTCGCGCTCCGCCTGTGTGCGCTCGCGACGCCCGGGCTCTACGCCTTCGCCGGCGCGTCGCTGGACCCGGTCCCGGCCCTCGCGAGCCGCTGCACCCCCTCGGCCCGTTCCACCGTCTGGACCTGCCGGCTGCGTGCGAACCTCGCGTACACGGACGGCCGCCGGGTGGACGCGGGCGACGTGCTTGCCGTGGTGCGCGCCCAGGCCGACGCCGGGAGCCCGCTGCGCGTGGCGCTGCCCGCGGGGGCGTTCGCGGCGTGGGACGCGCTGTTCGGGGAGCCGGTGCCGGAGGGGGCACCCTGAGCCCGATGACCGGCCGGCACGCCGCCCGGAACCCGGGGCGCGGGACCTACTTGACCAGGATCCGCTGCATCAGCATGGCGCGCTCGGCCAGCGGCCCGATGAGGCGCCGCGCCAGCGCGTACTTCTCCAGGCCGGCGGCGAGCTGGCGGCTCCCGGCGGTCACCCCGGCGGCGTCGCCGGCCGTGATGGCGTCGCGCAGGGTGGTCGCACCGGCGAGCATGTCGGGGAACGCGGCCTCGTAAGCCGTCGCCGCGGCGGCGCTCTCGGGGTAGCCGGCGATCCGGGGGACCTCGCCCTGGAGCTTCCCGACCAGCGTCGCGAGGCCGTCGGCGGCCCCCCACATCGCCTTGAGGTCCTCATAGGCCGCGGCGGCGCCCAGGTCGGCGCCGGCCGCCTGGATCTCGGCGTCGGCCAGCGCCAGGTTCATCACGGCCTCCACGACCGTCCCCGGCCACGGGGTGGCACCGGGCTCAAGCGCACCCTGGATGCCGCCCGCGCCGCCGGACGCCCCGGGCGAGCCGGACGCGGCTGGAACGCCCGACGGGGACGCCGTGGCAACGGTCGCTCCGCACGCCGCCACGAGGATGGCGAGCACCACGAGCGCGGCCCCGACCGGCGACCCCCGGAGCCGTCCCGCGGGGTCGGGACGCGGGATCATTCGTCCTCGGCGGCCGCCGCGACCACCGCCGGCGTCTCCGCGGCGGCCTGCGCCACGGTGGACTGGCTGATGGCATCGGCGTGGTGGCAGGCGACCCGGTGGCCAAGCTCGCCGAAGACCTGCAGCTGCGGCTCCAGCGCCACGCAGTCCTCGGGGTTGCCGAGCCGCTCGCGCAGCCAGCAGCGGGTGTGGAAGCGGCAGCCCGACGGCGGCGCGGCCGGCGAGGGCACGTCGCCCCGCAGGACCAGTCGCTTCCGACGGCGGCGGGGATCGGCCTCCGGGATCGCGGACAGGAGCGCAACGGTGTACGGGTGCCGCGGGTCGGCGTACAGCTGCTCGACGGTGCCGATCTCCACGATCTTGCCGAGGTACATGACCCCGACCCGATCGCTGAAGTACTGGACGACGGAGAGGTTGTGGCTGATGAACAGGTACGTGAGCTTGAGGTCCCGCTTGAGGTCCAGGAGCAGGTTGAGCACCTGGCTCTGGATCGAGACGTCGAGGGCCGAGACCGGCTCGTCGGCGACGATGAAGTCCGGGCCGAGCGCAAGCGCCCGGGCCACGCCGATGCGCTGCCGCTGGCCACCGGAGAACTCGTGCGGGTAGCGGCGCGTGTACTCGCGGCGCAGGCCGACGAGCTCCAGGGCGTCCTCGACACGCGCGTCGCGGGCCTTGCGGTCCGTGAGGCCCTGGGCCAGGAGACCCTCGCCGATGATGTCCGAGACGGGCATCCGCGGGTTCAGCGAGCCGAACGGGTCCTGGAAGATGATCTGCATGCGCCGTCGGAGCGGCCGCATGTCGTCGGGGTCGACGTCGGCCAGCTCGTAGCCGTCGAACACGACGCGCCCATCCGTGGACGGGGTGAGCTGGATCACGGTTCGGCCCAGGGTCGTCTTGCCGCAGCCGGATTCGCCGACCAGCGCGAACGTCTCGCCGGGCATGATCTCGAAGTCGACGCCGTCGACCGCGTAGACGGTGCCGATCTGGCGGCGGAGCACGCCGCCGTAGATGGGGAAGTGCTTCTTGAGCCCCTGGACCGTCAGCAGCGGCGGGACGGTCACGACGGCTGCGGCGTGCGGCGGCGCCACGTGCTCGAGCACCTCGATGTCCATGGCGGCGGGGGTGCTGATCGTCACGGCGGCGGCGGGGGCCGTGTCGGGGACCATCGTCAGCGGCGAGTCGATGGGTCGCGCGCCGGACTCCTCGGGCCGGAGCTTGCGTTCGCGCTCGCCGTTGAACCAGCGGGCGCCCCGGCTGAAGTGCCAGAAGGAGGCGATCGAGACGACCCACGGGAACGCGAGCACGAGCTGCGCGAAGAAGGTCGCGTCAGGGTCGCCCGTCCGGTCGCTCATCGTGACGATGAGGTAGCCGAGGACCAGGCCGAACGTGCCGCTTGCGAGCAGGGCCAGCCCCAGCGCCCACACCTGGCGCGTGCGCGTCAGGCGGACGATACCCCAGCAGATGACCGCGACAGGGATGGTGATCGCGGCGAGCGGCAGGATGACGTCGATCAGCCCCTTGACGCCGATCAGCAGGCCGAGCGTGGCGATGAACAGCGCCACGAGCCCGAAGCCGCCGACGAACAACAGCAGGGCTCGTCCGTTGCGGATCGCGGGCGGGGGCAGCCGGCGCAGCCGGCGGCGGACCTCGGGTTCGGCGACGGGCGCCGTGCCGGTCGTCGTGGTCATGCGTCCCCAATCCTGTCGGGCGCGCCCGTGAGCCGGCGGCCCATGCGCATGTTCGCGTCATGCTGGACGATCGCCGCCTCGCGGCGCGCCGTGGCCTCGACGAGCTGCAGGTGGCAGCGCGAGAGACGGCCGTCCCCCGCGTCGTAGAGCTCCGGAGTCACCGTGCGACAGGTCTCCCAGTGGTACGGGCAGCGCGGCTCGAAGCGGCAGTGCGGCGGCAGGTGGAACGGCGACGGGACGACGCCCGAGATGGCCGACAGCCTGCCCCCCCGCTTCTCCACGCTGGGGATGGATTCGATCAGGCCCATCGTGTAGGGCATCCGTGGCTCCAGGAGCACCTGGTGCACCGTCCCCTGCTCCACGATCTGGCCCGCGTACATGACGATGACGTTCTCCACCATCTCCGCGATGACCCCGAGGTCGTGCGTGATGAGCATCAGCGCCGCCCCGGTCCGCTCCTGGATGGCGCGGAGGAGCTCCATGATCTGCGCCTGGACCGTCACGTCGAGCGCGGTCGTCGGCTCGTCCGCGATGATCAGCTGGGGATCGCAGGAGAGCGCCATGCCGATCATCACGCGCTGGCGCATGCCGCCGGAGAGCTCGTGCGGGTACTGCTTCGCGCGCCGCTCGGGGCTCGGGATCCCCACCAGGCGCAGCATCTCCACGGCCCGGTCGCGCGCCTCGCGCTCCTTGACCTTCATGTGGAGGCGGACCTGCTCGGCGATCTGGTCCCCGACCGAGAAGACCGGGTTGAGGCTCGTGAGCGGCTCCTGGAAGATCATCGCCATGTCGTTGCCGCGGATCTTGCGCATCTCGCCGTCGGGCAGCGACAGGAGCTCGCGACCGTCGAACCAGGCCTCGCTGTCCGCGCCGATCTCGGCCGGCGGGATGTCCAGCAGCCGCATGATCGTGAGCGCGGTCACGCTCTTGCCCGAGCCGGACTCGCCCACGATGCCCAGGGTCTGGCCCCTCTTGAGCGAGAAGCTGATGTCGTCGACGGCGGGGACCGTGCCGTCCATGACCTTGAAGTAGGTCTTCAGGTTCCGGACGTCGAGGAGGACATCGTCGGCCGGCGGCTCCCCGAGGCCGGGACGGATGGTCGATGTCTCGATCATGCGCGGGACCTCGGGTCGAAGGCGTCGCGAAGGCCGTCACCGACGAAGTTCACCGCGAGCACCGTCACGATGATCGCGAGACCCGGGAACAGCGGCCACCACCAGTTGCCCAGCGCGATGAACTGGAGGCCGCCCGAGAGGATGTTGCCCCAGGTGGGCGAGGTGGGGTCCACGCCGAACCCGAGGAAGCTCACGAACGCCTCGGAGATGATGTTGCCGGCGACGATCAGCGACGCCGACACGACGATCGGGCTGAAGGCGTTGGGCAGGATGTGCCGGAACGTGATCCGCCGGTCGCTCACGCCGACCGCGATGGCCGCCTCGACGAACTCGCGCTCCCGGATGGACAGGAACTGGCTGCGCACGAGGCGGCTCACCCCCATCCAGGAGAACAGCCCGAAGATCACGATCACCATGATGACCGTGCCATTGCCCAGGAACTTGCTGGCGACGAGGATCACGAACAGGGTCGGCAGGCTGAGCATGACGTCGACCAGCCGCATCAGCGTGTTGTCGATGATGCCGCCCGCGTAGCCGGCGATGGAGCCGACGAGCGTGCCGATGAACACGCCGATCGCCATCGACGAGAAGCCGATCAGCAGCGAGGTCCGGGCGCCGTTGACGACCAGCTTGAGGACGTCTCGCTGCAGGCCGCCTGTCTCGCCCATCGGGTGCGCGAGGCTGGGCGCCCGCCCCTGCTGCACGAACACGTCCGGCCTCGGGATGTCCGTGAAGCTGAACGGCGCGATGATGGGACCGATGATCGCGACCAGGACCAGCGTGGTGATGACCCCGAGACCGATCAGCGCGAGCCGGTGCCTGCGGAACTTCCGCCAGGCCAGCTGCCACTGGTTGAGCGACTTGAGCCCGACCTCGTAGTCCTCGGCCTCGCTCGGATCCGGGTCCACGATCTCGGGCTTGGCGGTGAGGCCACCGGCGGGCTGGTCGATGTTCTGGCCCATGGCGACCTCAGTACTTGATGCGGGGATCGACGACCCCGTACGCGATGTCGGCCAGCAGGTTCGCCAGCACCACGAGGACCGAGGTCACGAGCAGGACGCCCATCAGGATCGGGTAGTCGAACTCGCGGGTCGCGTCAATGGTGAGCTTGCCGATCCCGGGCCACGAGAAGATCGTCTCGGTCACGATCGCGCCCGTGAACAGGAACGGGATCTCGAGACCGATGTTGGTGATGACGGGCAGCAGGGCCGGCCGCAGCGCGTGCTTGAAGTTCACCGTGCGGGCGGGCAGGCCCTTCGCCTTCGCGGTCCGGACGTAGTCCTGGCTCAGGGACTCGAGCATGGAGGCCCGGACGAACCGGCTGTCGCCGGCGATGTTCACGACGACGAGCGTGATCACCGGCAGGATCAGGTGACGGCCGATGTCGAAGAGCGCCTGGATCGGCTGCTGGCCGAAGTACACCCAGTACCGGTCGGAGCCGAACGGGGGTGAGAGGCGCGTCTCGGTCATCCCGCCCGCGGGCAGGATGTTGAGGCCCGGACCGCTGAACAGGAAGATCAGCATGATGCCCAGCCAGAACGTCGGCATCGCGAAGCCGACGTAGCTGAACACCGTCGCGGCGTTGTCGAACCAGGAGTACCTGCGGATCGCCGCGTACACCCCCATCGTGATCGCGATCGACAGCCAGACGATGAGCGACACGCCCGCGAGGATGAACGTCGGGAGCGCCGCGCGGATGATCCGGTCCTCGACCTTCTCGCCCGAGCCGATCGAGTAGCCGAAGTCACCGTGGAGCACGCCGTTGCTGGCGCCGCTCATGCCCGCCGGCAGGAAGTTCGGGAGCCCGGTGGGGCCCAGGAAGGCGGCCGGCGTCGGCAGCGAGCCGAGCACCGTGCCCTCGGTGTCGGGGTTGCACAGGCCCATCCAGCGGCAGTACTGGATCGGGATGGGCTGGTCGAGGCCCCAGGCCTTGATGAACTTGTCCTTCTGCACCTGCGTGATCCGCGGGTTGTTCGCGAACTTCGCCTCCGGCCCGCCGGGGGCCGCGAGCAGGATCCCGTACACGACGACCGTGATCCCGAACAGGACGGGGATCGCCTGGAGCACGCGTCGGAGCACGAATTTGGTCATCGGCGTTCGGCCTCAGCCCCGGAGGGGTGCGTTGGAGTGGACAAGGGACGATACCGACTGGACCGTCCGAAGGTTGCGCGGACCGTACACCTACCCGCGCAGCGGTGCTGGGCAGTCCGACGGGGCGCCCGGGATGCGGGCGCCCCGTCGAGTGTTGCGAGCGTCTGAGCGCGGGCTAGTTCTTGGCGAACCAGTCCTCGCCGTTCCAGGTCGAGCCGACCTGGGTGCCGTTCGCGAAGTAGTTGCCGATGCGCGGTCCGGCGAGCTCCACGTTCTTGCGGTAGTAGAGCGGGATCTCGACGGTCTTCTCCACGTAGACCTTCTGGAAGGTCGCCATGGCGTCCTTGATGACCGCGAAGTCGACGTTGTTCTTGACGTCGTCCATGGACTTGTCGATCGCCGGATCGTCGATCCGGGCGTCGTTGGCGCCGTCCGGGTGGAACTGGCTGCTGTGGTAGCTGAAGTAGTTGCCCAGCGGATCGATCGAGGAGCTGAACGCGTGCTCAGCCACGTCGAAGTTGCTGGTCGAGAGGGCGCACGGCGTGTCGAGCGTCGCCTCGTTGTAGTCGGCGAAGATGTCCGACGGCGCCACCGGGTTGATAACGGAGTCGATGCCGACGGCCTTCAGCCACGCGCTGACCAGCGCCAGCGTGTCCTGGCGGACCTGGCGGGTGGTCGTGCAGAGCTCGACCTTGGCGACGACGCCGTTCTTCTCGACGAAGCCATCACCGTTGGAGTCGGCCCAGCCGCCGTCGGCCAGGATCTTCTGCGCCTGCGCGGGGTCGTAGGTGGCCGGGGTCTGGTCCGCGTAGAACCATGCCGCCGGGCTGATGTTCGTGTTGGCGACCTGGGCGTTGCCGCCGAGGAGGCGCGTGTTGATCTCGTTCTTGTCGATCGCGAACGCGATCGCCTGGCGGATCGCCGGATCGGCCGCCGGGCAGCCATCACCACGGTCCTGGACCGCCGCGTTGCGCGAGCAGCCGCCGTTCTTGATGGATGCATCGAAGTCCGTCTTGGGCGACCAGTTCGGGCGCAGGAACTCGTACAGGAGGGCCGGGATGGCCGCGACCTGCTCGCCGAGGTCCTGGACCTTCGGGATGTCGCTGTCCGCAAGGTCGAAGGCGACGTCGATCTCACCACCGCGGAAGCCCGCGATCATGGCGTCGGGATCGCCGTACCACTTGAAGACGATGGAGTCCAGGTTCGCCGGCTTGTTGCCGTTGCGCGGGTTCTGGAAGTTGTCGTTGCGGACGAGGCGCAGCTCGGCCTGCGGCGTGACGGACTGGAACTTGAACGGGCCGGAGACCGGCAGGTTCGCGATCCCGTCCACGCTGAAGCCCTTGCCCTTGACCTGGTCGGCCACGGGGATGTCCTTCAGGAAGTGGCGCGGCAGCGGAGCCGTGGCCAGGGTCAGGTAACCCTCGTAGATCGCGTCGAAGTGCCAGATCATGTCCGTGTCGGACGCGCACTCGAAGTTCTTGATGTTCTCCCAGCCGGCGGTGATGACGCCGGTGTTGTCCTTGTCCAGGACCCACTCCCACGCGTACTTGAAGTCATCGCAGGTGAGGGGCTGGCCGTCGGACCACTTGAGCCCGGCGCGCAGCTTCCAGGTGACGGTCATCGCGTCGCCGCTGTCGCCGGGGACCTTGACGCCACCGTTGGCGGTCGTCGGGATCGGTGCCTCCGCGAGCTGCGGGATGTACCGGAAGTCGCTGCTGATGCTCAGCAGGCTGTGCCAGACGAGCGAGGCGACGTTGGCCTCGGTGACCTGGACCACGTAATACGGGTTGAACTGCGTGGCTTCCTGCCAGTCGCCGATGATGATCGTCCCACCCGTCGTGCCCGCCTCGGGCGCGTAGGTGGTACCGAACAGGTCGACCGCCGCAGGTGCCTCACTCGGCGCCTCCGTGGCCGGCTGGCTGGCCGGGGCTACCGTGGCCGGCGCCGTCGTTGGCGCGACCGTGGCCGGCGCCGGGGTGGTGCTGGTGCCGCCGCACGCTGCGACCAAAATGGCCGCACCGGCGAACAGGCCCACCAGTTTCCGCATCAAGGCTCCTCCAAGCTGCGTGGGGTCCTGGACGGTTGCTTGCTCTTCGCAGGGTGTCGGCCGGGTCCCCGGCAGGCGGTGCGGACGGGGATCCACGTCGCTTTCCCGGGACGTGCGCATGCGCACGTGCAGCGGCCGATCGGGCTGCGCTCGGGCAACAATCGCTTACCGCGGTGCGAGTCGTCAAATCCGTGACGGAGATCGTGGACCGGAACCGGTCCGGGCGGGTCAGGACGGCTCGAGCTCGCGCGCGGCGGCGTCGGTGGCAGGCACCTCCTTCCAGGGCCGGGTCAGGCCCTCCGGGTAGCGGGGCGGCAGGGACCGCACGGCGGCGGCCAGCGGGGCGATGTCGGGGCTGACCGCCAGGCGGTGCTCGACCGCCTGCCAGGTGACGACGCCCGCCAGTCCGGATGGCGCCGGGGCGGACGCAGGGACGGGAGCCTCCTCGGGGACCGGGCCCACCCGCGGCGCCACCAGGAGCGCGGCCAGGGCGGCGCTCGTCACGAGCCCGCCCAGCTGCAGGCGCCAGGCCCACGGCCTGCGGCGCGGGACGGCGGACACCTCGACCGACGCGGGGCGCGGTGCGTCCGGGACCTCGAGGGCACGGTAGGCGATCCCGGCCCGGCGGAGCGCGGCGATGGTCAGCGCAAGCTCCGTGATCTCGTGCTCGCACGGATCGCAGACCGCGAGATGGTCCAGGGCGGCCGGCGTTCCCGCCCCGCGCTCGCCGCGGTCCACCAGGTCCACCAGCACGGGGCGGTGGCGGCGACAGGCCATGGGGGTCGTGAGGGTCACGGTCCGGCCTCGGCATGGTCGGCCACGGCCTCCCCGCCGTCGGCCTCGCCCCAGGCACCGCCGAAGCGGCGATCCGCGGAGAGGCGCGACCGCAGGTCCCGGAGCGCGTGGTGGAGGCGGCTCTTGACCGTGCCCAGCGGCAGGCCCAGCGCATCGGCGGTCTCCTGGAGCGATCGGCCCTCGAGGTAGTACCGGACCACCACCGCCCGGTGCTTCTCGGACAGGCACACGATCCCCTCGCGCACGATGACCCGCAGCTCGGCCCACTCCGCGTTGGCCGCCGGACCGGCCGTCGCGTCGGCGAGGCGCTCCGCCAGGAGGTCCGTGACGGGCTCGCTCGGCAGGCGCCGCCGCCCGAGGCGCGAGTAGCACAGGTTGAGGGCGACCTTGTGGAGCCAGGGCAGCGGCGAGATGTCGGTGCGGAGCCGGCCCCGGTGGATGTACGCGCGCCCGAACGTATCCATGACGACCTCCTCGGAGGCGCCGTGGTCGCCCGTCAGCGCGAGCGCCGCCCGGTACACGGGCACGCGGTAGCGCTCGAACAGGGTCGCGAACGCATCGAGATCGTCCTCGTCCGCCATGCGGCGGATGAGGTGCGCGTCGGTCGCGTACGGTGTTGGCTCGGTCCTGAGCTCGGCGTTGATGCTGGGTACTCCGTGCGCGTCGGGGCTCCCTCGTGCCTACAGTACGCGTCGACCGCGCGCGGGGTTCATCGGGCGCTCGGCGTCAGTCCGGACACGGGGTCTGGGCGCCGGTCATCCCCCGCCAGCGCAGGTTCGGCTGACGGGCGGCGGCGGCCTCGTCGAGGCGCCTGACCGGCGCCGCGTGCGGGGCGCCCTTCACGACCTCCGGGTCCGTCTCGGCCTCGTGCGCGATCTCGATCAGGGCGTCGGCGAAGGCGTCCAGCGTCTCGAGCGATTCGGTCTCCGTCGGCTCGATCAGCATCGCCTCCTCCACGGTGAGGGGGAAGTAGATCGTCGGCGGGTGGTAGCCCTTGTCGATCAGCCGCTTCGCGATGTCCAGCGTCCGCACGCCCGTCCGGTGCTTGATGTCTGCGGCCGACGCGACGAACTCGTGCTTGCACGGGCGGTCGAACGGAACCTGGTATGTGTCGCGCAGGCGGGCGCGCAGGTAGTTCGCGGCCAGGACGGCGTCGTCGCTGACCTCGCGCAGCCCGGTGCCGCCGTGCGCCCGGATGTAGGCGTACGCACGCACGAGGACGCCCGTGCTGCCGAAGAACGAGCGCATCCGGCCGATCGACGTCGGGCGCTCACCCGGGCGTTCGAGGCGGAAGGACCCGTCGGCCTCGCGCACGACGCGCGGCGCGGGCAGGTACGGCACGAGGCCGGCCCGGACGCCCACGGGTCCCGCGCCGGGTCCGCCGCCGCCGTGCGGCGTGCTGAACGTCTTGTGGGTGTTGAAGTGCATGACGTCGAACCCGGCCTCGCCCGGCCGGAACCGGCCCATGATGGCGTTGAGGTTCGCGCCGTCCATGTACGCGAGGGCGCCCGCGGCATGGGTCGCCTCGAGCAGCTCGCCGATCCGGCGCTCGAACAGGCCGAGCGTGGACGGGTTGGTGATCATGATCGCCGCCGTCTTCGGACCCAGGGCGGCCCGGAACGCGTCGAGATCCACGCCGCCATCGGGCGCCGATGGGATCGTGATCGTCCGGAAGCCGGCCATCGTGGCGGTCGCCGGGTTGGTGCCATGGCTGGAGTCCGGCACCAGGACCTCGTCGCGGGCCGTGTCGCCACGTGCCCGGTGGTAGGCGCGGATCATGAGGATGCCCGTGAGCTCGCCGTGCGCACCCGCGGCCGGCTGGAGGGTCACCGCGTCCATGCCGCTGATCTCGGCGAGCATGCCCTCGAGCTCCCAGAGGAGCTGCAGGGTGCCCTGGGCGACCGCATCCGGCGCCATCGGGTGCAGGTTCGCGAACCCCGGCAGGCGGGCGGCCCACTCGTTGAGCTTGGGGTTGTACTTCATGGTGCACGAGCCCAGCGGGTAGAAGCCCGTGTCCACGGAGTAGTTGAGCTGGGAGAGGTTCACGAAGTGGCGCGTGACCTCGGGCTCGGCCAGCTCGGGCAGGGCCGCCGGGACCGCGCGCAGGGCGCCCGGCGGGAGCCGGTCCAGCGCGCCCGCCGGCGGGTGCGGGATCTTGCCGCCGCCCCGTCCCGGACGGCTGCGCTCGAAGATGGTCTGCTGGAGCCGCTCGCCGACGACGCTCATGCCGCACCACCCACGACCGCGACGGCCAGCTCGGCGGCGAGCGCGCTGGCGAAGCGCTCGATCTCGGCGGGGGTCGTGACCTCGGTGGCGCAGACGAGGAGGCCGTCCGCAAGGGTCGGCTCGTCCGGAAGGAGCTCCGCCACCGGGATGCCGGCGAGCACGCCCCGGTCGAGCAGGCGCGCGTGGACCGCCCGGGCGTCAGGGACGCGCACGACGAACTCGTTGAGGTAGGGGCCGGCGTGGACGCGTGGCGCCCCGGCGGCCGCGAGGGCCGCCTCCAGCTCGGTCGCGCGGGCGGCGCCGGTCGCCGCGACGTCGCGCAGCCCGTGCGGCCCGATCGCGGACAGGTAGATGGACGCCGCGAGCGCGAGCAGGGCCTGGTTGGTGCAGATGTTGCTCGCCGCCTTCTCCCGGCGGATGTCCTGTTCGCGGGCGCGCATCGTCATGACGAAGGCGCGGGTGCCGTCGAGGTCCTGGGTCATGCCCACGAGCCGGCCCGGGATCTGGCGCACGAGCGGGTCCGTGCAGGCCACGATGCCGAGGTACGGGCCGCCGTAGCCGAGCGGGATGCCGAGGGGCTGGCCCTCCCCCGCCGCGATGTCCGCGCCGTACTCGCCGGGCGGGGCCAGCACCGCGAGCGACACGGGCTCGATGACCGCCACGAACAGCGCGCCGGTCGCGTGCGCGAGGCGGCCGATCTCGGGCATGTCCTCGAGCAGGCCCAGGACGTTGGGCTGGGCGGCCACGACGCCCGCCACGGGCCGGTCCGTCCCGGCGAGGAGCCGCGCGAGGGCCTCGAGGTCCGTCGTGCCGGCCGCGGGTCCGTCGGCGACCAGGGGCAGCTCGTCGACGACGAGGCCCGCGCCCTCCGCGTAGGTCTCGAGCGTCTGGCGGTAGTGGGGGTGGACCGCCCTCGAGATCAGGAGCCGGTCGCGGCGGGTCGCGCGGCAGGTCATGAGGGCCGCCTCGGCCGTCGCGGCACCGCCGTCGTAGTGCGAGGCGGAGACGACATCGAGGCCGGTCAGCTCGGCGAGGAGGCTCTGGTACTCGTAGATGCTCTGGAGCGTCCCCTGGGACACCTCGGGCTGGTACGGCGTGTACGCGGTGTACCACTCCCCGCGGAGCAGCATCTGATCCACGACGGCCGGGGTCCAGTGGCGGTACGCCCCGGCGCCCAGGAACGAGGCGAGGCCCACCCGGTTGCGCCCGGCCAGCGCCTCCAGGCGGGCGGTGAGCAGCAGCTCCGGCTCCGGCTCGTCGAGGTGGAGCGGGCCGGCCCGGAGACCCTCGGGGATGTCCTCGAACAGGGCGTCAACCGTGGCGATGCCGATCGTCTCGAGCATCCGGGCCCGATCGTCGGCCGCGTGCGGGCCGTACGGCATGGCGTCAGCCCTCGGCGACGATCAGCTCGTAGGCGGCCGCATCGAGGAGCGCCTCAACCTGGGCCGCGTCGGCGAGCCTGATCCGGAGCATCCAGCCCTCCCCGTAGGGGTCGCTGTTGACGAGCTCCGGGGCACCCGCCAGGGCGTCGTTGATGGCGCTGACCTCGCCCACGACGGGCGCGAACAGGTCGCTCACGGCCTTCACGGACTCGACCACACCGAACGTGGCGTGCTGGTCGAGGGCCCTGCCCGCGGCGGGCAGCTCCACGAACACGATGTCGCCCAGCTGGTCGGCAGCGAACTGGGTGATGCCCACGACGGCCTCGTCGCCGTCGACGCGCACCCACTCGTGCTCCTTGGTGTAGCGCAGGTCGGCGGGGACCATGGGTGGCTCCTCCCTGTGGGGCGCCCGGGCCGGTGGCTCGGACGCCAGCGCGTTCTTGGCAAAGCGGTTGCGGTGGCGGCGCGCCGGACGTTCAGCCGGGCCGCTTGTAGAAGGGCAGCGGCACGACCTCAGCGGCGACTCGGGCGGCGCGGATGTCGACGTCCAGCATCGTACCGGGTTCCACATGGCCGGGGGCGACGTACGCCATCGCGATGGCCGACCCCAGGGTCGGCGACATTGTGCCCGACGTGACCACGCCTGTCGGCCCGGCCGCGTCGAGCACCGGGTAGCCGTGGCGGGCGATCCCCCGGCCGCGGAGCACGAGGCCCACGAGCCGGCGCTTCGCCCCGTCGGCGGCGACCTTCTCCAGGGCGGTGCGACCGGTGAAGTCACCCGGCTTCGAGAGCTTCACCACGCGACCCAGCCCGGCCTCGAAGGGCGTCGTCGTGCGGTCCAGCTCGTTGCCGTACAGCGGCATGCCGGCCTCGAGGCGCAGCGTGTCGCGGGCACCCAGGCCCACCGGCACGAGCCCGTGCGCGCGCCCCGCCTCGAGCGCGGCATCCCACGCCTCCCCGACGCGGTCGACGTCCACGAACAGCTCGAAGCCGTCCTCGCCCGTGTAGCCGGTCCGGGCGATGAGGGCCGGGATCCCGGCGACCACGCCCTCGGCGATGCCGTAGTAGCGGATCCGGGCGAGGTCGACGTCGGTCAGCGGCCCGAGGATGTCGAGGCTGCGAGGCCCCTGGACGGCGATGAGCCCAGTGGCGAGACGCTGGTCGTCCAGAACGGCGGCGAAGGGCGCGAGGCGCGCCGCCAGCGCGTCCGAGACCGTCCGCGCGTTGGACGCGTTGGCGACGACCATGAACCGGTCCTCGGCCAGGCGGTACACGATGAGGTCGTCGAGGATCCCGCCATCGGGGGCACAGATCATCGAGTAGTGCGCCCGGCCGACCGCCAGGGCCGGCGGATCGGTGACGAGCGCCGAGGCGAGCGCCTTGCCGGCCTCCGGACCCTCGACCACGAGCTCGCCCATGTGCGAGAGGTCGAACAGGCCCGCGGCGGAGCGGACGGCCCGGTGCTCCTCGAGGATGCCCGTGTACTGGATAGGCATCTGCCAGCCGGCGAACTCGACGATCCTGGCGCCCAGCGCCTCGTGGCGGTCAAGCAGGGGCGTGGGGACGGGAGCCGACGCTGCGGGTTCGGTCATGACGCTGGTCCCTCGTGGTCGGCCGCGTCCGGAAACGAGCCATCCATCGCAGCGGCGGCGGCGCGCGCCACCAGGGCCCGCTCCGTCTCGAACGTGAGGAGCGTCGCGACCTCGTCGAACCCGATCCAGCGGACCTCGTCGAACTCGTGGTCGTGGCGCCCCAGGTCCCCGCCGGTGGGGACCATCAGGAAGTAGTGAACGGTCTTGTAGATGCGGGTCCGACCCTGGACGAAGGTGTACTCGATGTCGTCGAACGGGCGGACGATCCGGACGTCGAGACCCGTCTCCTCGCGCACCTCGCGCAGGGCGGTCTCGTCGGTGGTCTCGCGCGGGTTGGGCGTCCCCTTGGGGAGGGTCCAGGTCACGCCGTCACGCTCGCGCCGCCGCCTCCCGACGATCAGCTGCGGGGACTCCAGGACGAAGCGGATGACGATGCCACCTGCCGAGGTGGCCGTTCCCTGCTTCAGGCGCGCCACGCCGGCGCCAGCGAGGGGCGATGCGGTCCCCGGTCCCGGTCCGAGCTCGTCCAGGACATGGCGGTCGCGGGCTTCGGACGTCCGGTGCGGACGGGGCGGGCCGGCGCGACGACCAGCGCGCGCCACGGGGCTCGCAGCGCGGCCAGCGGGCCGGCGTCCGGGCGGCGCAGCACGGTCCTCCGGCTGGGGGCTGCGGTGAACGTGGGTCCGGCGCCCAATCCGAGGCGCCGTTCACGAGCCCGGGTGGTGGGGTGGACGTAGCGCGCGGGCCACGCCGCGTAGCGGGCCACGATGCTGTGCTGCATGTCTGCATCGTACCGCGTCACGATCCGCCTGCAAGTGCGGTGCGGAGCCGTTCGGAAGCTTCCGGTGACAGGACGCCCCGGCCAGCGGCGATGACGACCGAACGCTCGAGGAGGGCGCGGTAGACCGGGATCGCCTCGGGGGCTCCCGTCTCGAGCGCGGCGAGGTGGGCGGCCACGGTCCCGGCGTCGCCGCGGGTCGCCGGCCCCGTGAGGGCGGCACTGATCCCCAGGGCGCGGACGTTGGCCACCGTCTGCTCGAGGAGCGGCAGGTAGACGCGCATGGCGCCCCCCTCGTCGAGGCCCATGACCGCCGCGACCTCGCGGATCGTGTCCAGGAGCGCGGTGACGCCGCCCGCCGAGAGCACGGCGGCGGCGTGGTAGGCCGACTTGGTGCCCGGGGCCAGCCGCACGGGCGACCCGCCGACGGCCTCGGCCATGTCGGCCAGGTGCGCGGCGAGGTCGTCGTCCCCCTCGATGGCGATCGTCGCGCCGTGCAGCGCCGCGAGCGCGCCGTCGAGGTCGGCGAACGCGACGAGGGGGTGGAACGCCCCCGCCTGCGAGCCGGCGGCCAGACACGGGGTGAGCACGTCCGCGCCAAGGAGCCCACTCGTGTGGACGATGGCCTGGCCCGCGTACAGGCGCAGGCGCGCGGCGAGCGTCGGGACCACGTCGTCCGGGACGGCCAGGATCACCAGCTCCACATCGTCCACGAGGGCCTCCGCCTCCGCGAAGGCGCGCGCGGAGCCCACCCGGGATCGGAACCGCTCGCGCCGCGCCGGGTCCCGGGACGCCACGGCGCCCACCGGCCAGCCGGCCCGGTCCAGCGCAACGCCCAGCGCGAGGCCGACCGCGCCGGCCCCCACGATCCCGGTCACCGGCCGCTCGCCGGGCGCGGAGTGCGCATGGGGGTGCGCGTGATCGCTCGCGTGCTCGAGATCCTCGTGGCGGTGGCTGCCGGGCGCCGCCGGATCGAGGTCGATCCCCTGCTCCTCGAGCGCCCGCAGCCGCTCCGCGTCCTCCTCGGCCCGGCGGGCGGCGCGCGCCCGCAGGATCTCGTCACTCTCGTCCCAGGCCCTCATCGGCGTCGGCTCCCTCCCCTGGCGCGGCACGCGCGGTACGCTTCCACGCAACGAGTGTACCGAGCGGCCCGGTGGAGCAGCCGGACCGGCCCGAGAAGACCAGCGGAGGAACCCGTCGCGTGCCTGTCCCCAACGCCTTCGGCGCCCGCGCCTCCCTCGGGCCCGGACTCCCTGACCTCTACCGCCTGTCCGCGCTCGCCGCCGCCGGCCCCGCCCTGGGCGTGGACCTGGGCCGGGCGCCGGTCACCCTCAAGATCCTGCTCGAGAACGCCCTGCGCCATGCCGGCGGCGGCATCGTGCGCGAGGAGGACGTGGCGGCCCTGGCGGCCTGGCGCCCCGGGGGCGGGGGCGAGGCCGAGGTCCCGTTCATGCCCAGCCGGGTCGTCCTCCAGGACTTCACCGGCGTGCCGGCGGTCGTGGACCTCGCCGCGATGCGTGATGCCATGGCGGCCCTGGGCGGGGATCCCGCGCGCGTGAACCCTCTCGTGCCCGCGGACCTCGTCATCGACCACTCCGTCCAGATCGACGCCTGGGGCGGCCAGGGCGCCTTCGCCTTCAACGTCGGGCGCGAGTACGAGCGCAACGGCGAGCGCTACCAGCTACTCCGCTGGGCGCAGACGGCGTTCCGCGACCTGCGGGTCGTCCCGCCCGGCACCGGCATCATCCACCAGGTCAACCTCGAGTTCCTCGCCTCGGTCGTGGCGGACCGCGCCGACGAGGGCGGCCGGGTCGCGTTCCCGGACACGCTGGTCGGGACGGACTCCCACACGACGATGATCTCGGGGCTCGGCGTCCTCGGCTACGGCGTCGGGGGCATCGAGGCCGAGGCCGTCCTGCTGGGCCAGCCGCTCTACCAGCCGATGCCGCGCATCGTCGGTGTCCGGCTCCACGGCGAGCTGCCCAAAGCCGCCACGGCGACCGACCTCGTCCTCGTCATCACCGAGATGCTGCGCAGGTTCGGCGTCGTCGGCGCGTTCGTGGAGTTCGCGGGCGACGGCCTCGCTGGCCTCACGCTCGCGGACCGCGCGACGATCTCCAACATGAGCCCGGAGTTCGGCGCGACCACGACGATGTTCCCCATCGACGCCGAGACGCTCGCGTACCTGCGCCTGACCGGGCGCCCGGAGTCGCGCGTGGACCTCGTCGAGCGCTACGCCAAGGAGCAGGGACTGTGGCGCGAGCCGGGCGCCGGCCCGGCGTTCGACGCGTCGCTCGAGCTCGACCTCGGGACCGTCGAGCCGAGCCTGGCCGGCCCGCGCCGCCCGCAGGACCGCGTGACCCTCGCGAACGTGCCGGACAACTTCCGGACCGCGTACCCACACACCGTGGGCGTCGCCCCGAAGACGATCGAGGCGGGCGGGCGGGCGGCCGAGATCGGGCACGGCTCGGTCACGATCGCCGCGATCACGTCCTGCACGAACACCTCCAACCCTGCGGTCATGGTGGGTGCCGGGCTCCTCGCCCGCAACGCCGTCGCGAAGGGCCTGCGCAGCTCGCCGGTCGCCAAGACCTCGCTCGCTCCCGGGTCGCGCGCCGTCACCGGGTATCTGGAGCGCGCGGGCCTCATGGCGCCACTCGCGGACCTCGGGTTCGCCCTCGCGGGCTACGGGTGCACGACCTGCATCGGCAACTCCGGGCCGCTCGACGAGCCGGTCGCGACGGCGATCGAGGCCGATGAGCTGGTCGTCGCGGCCGTCCTCTCGGGCAACCGCAACTTCGAGGGCCGCGTCCATCCGCTCGTGCGAGCCGCCTACCTCGCCTCGCCGCCGCTGGTGGTCGCGTACGCGCTCGCGGGTCGCGTCGACATCGACCTCACGACCGAGCCCCTCGGCACGGGCTCCGACGGGCTGGCGGTCATGCTCACCGACATCTGGCCGACCCCCGAGGAGGTCAGGTCGGTCATCGCCGCCTCCATCGACCCGGGGCTGTTCCGCGAGACCTACGGCACCGTGTTCGAGGGCGACGAGCAGTGGCGCTCGATCCGGATCCCGGAGGGTGACCGCTACGCGTGGGACGAGGCGTCGACCTACATCGCGAACCCGCCGTTCTTCCAGGGTCTCACCGCCGAGCCGGCGCCGATGACCGACATCGAGGGCGCGCGCGCCCTCGCGCTGCTCGGCGACTCGGTGACGACGGACCACATCAGCCCCGCGGGCTCCATCGCCGCCTGGTCCCCCGCGGGCGCCTGGCTCCAGGAGCGCGGCGTCTCCCCCGTGGACTTCAACTCGTACGGGTCGCGCCGTGGCCACCACGAGGTGATGATGCGCGGCACCTTCGGCAACATCCGGCTGCGCAACCGGCTCGTCGAGGGCAAGGAGGGGCCGTACACGCTCCACCTGCCCGACGGCGAGACCACGTTCATCTACGACGCCGCGATGCGCTACCGCGATGAGGGCGTCCCGCTCGTGCTGATCGCGGGCAAGGAGTACGGCTCCGGGTCCTCGCGCGACTGGGCGGCCAAGGGCACGACGCTCCTGGGCATCCGCGCGGTCATCGCCGAGAGCTACGAGCGGATCCACCGCTCCAACCTCGTCGGCATGGGCGTGCTGCCCCTCCAGTTCCTGCCCGGCGAGAGCGCCGCGAGCCTCGGGCTCACGGGGCGCGAGACGTTCACCATCGCCGGCCTGGCGGACCTGACGCCCCGCCAGGTCGTCACGGTCATCGCGCGATCCGACGAGAACGGCACCGAGCGGGCGTTCCGGGCCGTCGCCCGGCTGGACGGCCCGATCGAGGTTGAGTACCTGCGCCACGGCGGCATCCTGCCGGCGGTCCTGCGGCGGCTCGCCGCGGAGTAGCCCCTCGCGAAACGTCACGAGGCCCCCGCATGGACGGGGGCCTCGTGCTTCACGGTTACCTCGCGCCGGGGGGAGGAGAAACCACGGCTGCGAGGTGGGCTCGCACCGGGTCCGACGGGCGACCGCGCGAAGGTGTGACGCGCGATTCAAGCGATCGGGCGCACACTTGACGACAGCGCCGGGACGACGGCCGGCGGCGGCAAGGACACACGCGAGGCAGGCGATGAACGAGCAGGCAGCGGGCGCCGGGACCCTTCCCCTCCACGGCATGCGGGTGGTGGTCTTCGCCGCCGAGGGCGTCGAGGACCTCGAGTACTGGGTCACCGTGATGCGCCTCCGCGAGGGCGGCGCGACGGTCGTCTCGGCCGGGACGTCGCTCGAGGGGGCCCACGGCAAGAACGGCCTCGTGGTCAAGGCCGAGGTGCTCGTCAGGGACGTGGACCCGACGACGGTCGACGCGGTCGTGATCCCGGGCGGCTGGCTCCCCGACAAGCTGCGCCGCCATCCCGAGGTGACGGCGCTCGTGCGCGCCGTGAACGACGCCCGCAGGCCGATCGGGATCATCTGCCACGGCGGGCTGATCGCGATCTCGGCCGGGATCGTCGGGCGCGACCACCCGGTCACGGGCTCGCTCGGCATCCGGGACGACCTCGTCAACGCCGGCGGCCGGTGGGTGGACGAGGCCGCGTTCCGCGACGGCAACCAGGTGTGGGGCCGCGTCGTGGAGGACATCCCGGCGTTCGAGCGCGAGCTGGTGGCGCTCCTCGCCGAGCACAACGCCTATGCCGGCTCGGCCTCCCGGCCCCTCGCGAGCCGCGACGCCGTATAGATCGCCGCGCCCGCCCCGAAGGCGAACAGGCCCGCCCCGGCGATGCCGACCCACAGTCCGGCCGCCTCGGACACCACGCCCACCAACGGCGGGTAGACGAGCGACCCGGCGATCCCCGACGAGGTCAGCACGCTGCTGACCATGCTGGCTCGCCCGGGATGGAGCGCGCCGGCGATCGCCATGATGGAGGGGTAGACCGGGCCGGCCGCGAAGCCCGCGACCGCGAAACAGGCGATGGCGAGCGGCACGGCGGGCGCGACAAGCGCGGCCAGGATCGCGGCCCCGCACACGATGGACGAGGTCGTCGCGAACGCGACAGCGCCAATCCGGTCGGCGACGAGCGAGGAGACGAAGCGGCCGAGGCCGAGCGCCCCCCAGAACAGCGACAGGGCGAGCGTCGCGACCGTGACCGGCGCGTCCTCGAGGTACCGGACGAGCCAGCTCGAGATCCCGAGCTCGGCCGCGACGTAGCAGCCGATCGCGACGGCGAGCAGGAGCAGCGGCAGGGGCACGCCGGCGACGCGGCCGCCGGCGTGCCGCGCGGGCGCGGCGGCGCCGCGCACGGGTGCCCCGGCGGGCTCGGGGACCGCGTCAGGCGGGTGCGTGGCCGGGACGCGGCGCGTCGCCAGCGCGAGGGCGACCGGGGCCGCGATCAACGCCGTCGCGATCGCGACGGCCTGCCACGCGACCCCCGCGGACGCGGCGAGGCCGACCGCGAGCGGGGCGGTCAGGGCCCCGAGCGCGAAGAACAGGTGGAGGCGGTTGAGCATCGCCGCCCGGCCGGCGAACAGGTCGATGAACATGGCGTTGACGCCGGCGTCGATGAGCCCGGCCCCGAGTCCCATCACCAGGTACCCGGCGAGGAACGCGGGCCACGTCCCGGCGACGGCGATCGTGACGAGGCCCACCGCGACCAGCCCCGGGCCCGCACCGAGCAGGAGGCGCCGCGGCAGCCGCCCCGCGAGCAGGCCGACCGAGAGCGTCCCGGTGACATACAGGAGGGCGTTGAGCAGGTATGCGAGGCCCATGCCCGCGTCCGACTGGCCGAACGCGGCCTGCACGTCACGGATCAGGGACGGCACGATCAGGCTGGCCCAGCCGAGGAGCAGGAAGGCGGCGTAGCCGAGCACCACGACCCCGCGCCCGGGCGGGGCGAGACCGGGCCCCGGGACGGGCGCGGCGGGCTGGGCGGTCTGGGTCACAGGGCTCCGTCATGGAAAAGGCGGAGCCCACGGCTCCGCCTGTGTGTGCGCGATGGTGGGCGATACTGGAGTATCGCCCTCGAAAGTGACCTCGTGGCCGATTACGATCGTTCGCCGCGAGGCCTGGCTGGCGGCAGCCCGAGCGCGGTCCGCATGATTCCTCGTGGATCCGCGCCGATTGTACCGGACCGTCCCGCTTGCTCGGGCCCCGGGTTCGGTCTTGGCTACAGCGGGAGCACGGGGAGGGACGACGCCGGAACGTGCCGTGACGACCGCGCCGACGTGACCGCTCGCGACTGGGCCCTGCGGTACGCCAAGGCGGGTTGGCGGGTGTACCCCGTCGACCCAGGAGCGAAGAAGGCGTGCTTCACCGGCTGGCAGCAGAACGCGACGACCGATCCCGAGATCATCGAGGGCATCTGGCGCCAGGAGCCCACTCCCAACATCGGACTCATCTGTGGTGAGGCGTTCGCGGTCTTCGTCGTCGAGGGACCGCACCTGCCTGCGTTCTTCGCCTACCTCGACGCGGGCGGCTACGTCCTGCCCGAGACCCCGTTCTGCTCGACAGGGCGCGGCGGGCTCCACCTCTACGTCAAGTCGATCGCCTCCGTATCGACGACCCGGAAGCTGCACCTCGCCGACACCCACATCGGCGAGTTCAAGACGACCGGTGGCGTCGTGGCCCCGCCGAGCATCACCGTCAGCCGATACCGCTGGCTGTGGTGGCCCGATCCCGTGGTCGTGGCCGAGGCTCCAGGCTGGCTCCGGTCCCTGCTTGCCGATCCGTCGGGAGTCGCTCCAGGCGTCCGGCAGGGCGAGGAACGGGCAGCGCGACCCGGTCGGCGATCATCCGACCCGGCCGCCGCCCTCGACGCGCTGGCCCGCGCCGTTCGTGACCAGCCTGCCGGTAACCGCAACGCGGTCCTGTTCTGGGCCGCGTGTCGGGCGCTCGAGGAAGGGATCCGGGCCGACATCGCGACGGCGGTCCTGCGTCGCGCCGCCCTCGCCGCAGGCCTGCCCGACGCCGAGTCTCGGGCGACGATCAGGTCGGCTCTCAGGCGCGCGGGGGTGCTCGTGTGACCGCGCCGCTCGCCGCCGGCGCCTGGCCGTTGCAGGTGGTCAACCTCTCGGAGGCGGCCGCCCTGCGCGATGGGGGCGTTGGGCCGCCGCAGACGCGATCGAGCGAGATCGCCGGAGTGGACGACAACCCCACCCGCCGGACCGATGCCGGCAACGGCGAGCACTTCGCGCGGCTCTACGCCGACCGCGTGCGCTTCGACCACCGGCGACAACGACGGCTCCTGTGGCGCGAGCACTGGTGGGCGGAGGACGACATGGCCGCCGTCCGCTGCCTCGCGAAGGACGCAGCCCACGACCGGTACCGAGAAGCAGAGGCGATCGCGGACCTCGCCGAGCGGACGAGCGAGGCGCGCTTCGCGATCGCGAGCGAGAACCGCCAGCGGATCGACGCCATGCTCCTGGCCGCGCGCTCCGAGCCACCCATCGCCGACGCCGGCGACCACTGGGATGCGGACCCGTGGCTGGTGGGTGTCGCCAATGGGGTGGTCGACCTGCGCACCGGGACCCTTCGGCCAGGCGATCCAGCTGACCAGATCACCCACCGCACGCCGATCGTCTTCGACCCAGCGGCGACCGCGCCTCGCTGGGAGCGCTTCCTCGGTGAGGTGTTCGACGGTGACGCCGAGCTCATCGCCTTTATCGCTCGGGCGGTCGGCTACTCCCTGACCGGTTCGACCCGCGAGCAGTGCCTGTTCACCTGCTACGGCGTGGGCGCCAACGGCAAGTCGACCTTCCTCAACGTCATTCGCCGCCTCGCCGGCGACTATGGCGCCAACACCCCCTTCTCGACCTTCGAGCTGACGTCGCGCTCGGCGATCCCCAACGACGTCGCAGCGCTGGCCGGCCGTCGCCTGGTCACAGCGTCCGAGACATCCGAGAGCGCACGGCTCAACGAGGCGCGCCTCAAGGCGCTCACCGGGGGTGATGAGGTGACGGCGCGCTTCCTTCACGGGGAGTTCTTTTCGTATCGGCCGATCGCGAAGTTCTGGCTCGCGGTCAATCACAAGCCCCGCGTGACCGACGACTCGCACGGGTGGTGGCGGCGGGTCCGCCTCATCCCGTTCAACCGGGCCTTCGAGGCGGACGGCGACCCAGACCTCGCGGGCAAGCTCGAAGCCGAGCTCCCGGGCATCTTCGCCTGGGCCGTGCGCGGTGCACTCGCCTGGCAGGCGGAGGGTCTGCGGTCTCCGGCGGCGGTGGCCGCCGCCACCGAGGAGTACCGGCTCGAGTCGGACCCGCTCGTGGACTTCCTCGAGCAACGTTGCGTCGAGCTCGCTGACGCGGAACTGCCGTCGACCGCGGCCCATCGTGCGTACAAGACGTGGGCGGCCGACGCCGGACTGTCGGACCGGGAACAGATGACGTCCACCCTGTTCGGTCGACGGATGAAGACCCGGTTCGCGTCGGTGCACCGTCGCGGGGGCTCCGTCTACCTGGGCGTGGGCCTCGCCGCTGACGACCTTCGCGAGTTGCGTACCCAGGAACCCGAGGGGCGCGTGACGGGTTCGGTGACGGGTTCTGAGCACGACCGCGCGCAGGACCTTGTTCTTCCTCTTGTCGATGCCCTCTCGCGAGAGGAATCGGAATCCGCTGTCACAACCTGTCACCTGTCACCGACCTCGAAAGGAGCGTCCCGATGACCACTCCCCTGCCCTCCCTCACTGTCGAAGAGGTCCCGATCGACGCGCTCCATCCGGATCCCGCCAACCCACGGCGGATCAGCGAGGAGGAGCTCGACGCCCTCGAGCGCAGCCTCCGCGAGTTCGGGTTCGTCCAGCCCGTCCTCGCGCGGCGCCCCGACGCGACCGTCATCGGCGGCCACCAGCGCTTGGTGGCCGCTCGGCGCCTGGGGCTGGCGACGGTGCCCGTGACCTGGCTCGACATCAGCGTCGAGCAGGCGCGGCTGCTGGGCCTGGCGCTCAACAAGATCTCCGGCTCCTGGGATGACGCGCTCCTGGCTCGCCTCCTTGCCGACCTCCAGGCGACCCCGGATGTCGACCTCACGCTGTCTGGGTTCGGCGACGACGAGGTGGCGGACCTGCTCCGCGCGCTCGCCGCCCGCGAGAAGGCCGATCGAACCGAGAGCTTCGATCTCGAGACGGCACTCGAGGAGGCGACCCGGGCCCCACGGTCGGCACCCGGGGATCTGTGGATGCTGGGTGAGCACCGGCTGTTGTGCGGCGACGCGACCAGCGCCACCGATGTCGAGCGGCTCCTGGACGGCGCGGCGCCGCGCCTGCTCAGCACGGACCCGCCGTATGGGGTGTCGCTCGATCCCTCCTGGCGTGACGGCGTGTACAACAAGCACGGGGCCGCCGAGGCGCCCTACATGCGCGTTGATCCCACGGGCGAGGGCATCGCGCCGACACGAGCCACCCGTGGCGCCCACGCGCGAACACCCGGGCATCGCAACACCACCATCAGCAGCGACACCCGGGTCGACTGGTCCGCGGCATTCGCGCTCGTCCC
>JBBSCF010000020.1:0-55275 GCA_038250545.1 Candidatus Limnocylindrales bacterium
CTGGGGGGCGCGCGGGCCGGGCGAGGACGGGGCCGGCGGGCCGCAGCCCGGCGTGGTGCTGGTGCCCGGGTTGCTCGCGGCCGCCTGGAGCTGGGCGCCGGTCGCGCGGCGGCTCGCGGTGGAGCGGCGGACCGTCGTGGCGGACCTCCGGGGCCATGGGCTGTCCGACGCGCCGCCGGCGGGCTACGACCTCGCGACGCTGGCAGCGGACGTCGTCGTGGTGGCCGAGGGGTCCGGTGCCCTCAACGGCGGGCCGATCGTGGTGGCGGGCCACGGCTTCGGGGCGATGGTGGCCGCCCGGGCCGCGGCGGCGCTGGGCGACCGGTGCGCGGGTCTCGTGCTCGCGGACGGCGGCTGGGAGCGGGTCGAGGAGACGACCGGCGTGGACGTCGACGAGCTCCTCCGGAGCCTCGACGAGCCGCCCGAGGTGCTCCGCTCGATGGAGGCCTGGCTCGCGGACCGTCGCGCGTTCGACCCGGCGAGCTGGGACGCGGACCAGGAGCGCGCGGCCCGGGACGGGGTCGTGGAGACCGCGGCCGGGCACCTCCTGCGGTCCGTGCGGCCGCACGTCGTGGAGGCCGTGGCGCGGGCGATGTTCGCCTACGAGCCGGCGCTGGCGCTCGCGGCGGTCGAGGCGCCGGTGACGGTGCTCGTCGCGTTCGGGACGGGGGACCCGGACCTGCGCCTCGGGGAGCTGCGGCGCACGGGGGCGGCGCGGGTCGCCGCCGGCCACGGGCCGATCGGGGTCGCGGGCTTCCCGGCGGACGGCCACAACCTGATGCGCTATCGCCCGGCGGAGGTGGCGGCCGCGATCCTGGGGTCCGTTGACCGGGCGTAGTCGGTCGGCGCGTGCGCCGCGCGGGCTCGGGCGCCGCGGGCTGCTCGTGGGCCGCGGGGCGGGTCAACGGTCCGCTTACCCGACGGTTCGTCCACCCGGTGACGCGTGGGTTCGCTGCGAGGCGCCCACACCAGACGAGTGTGCCGTGCATCGGGTCAAACGTCCGGCCACAGGACCGTTCGTCCGCCCCGCGGCGCCCGCGGCGGGACGACGCCCCGTGCGCCCGCGCTACCATCGGCGCACGATGACCGAACGACCCGACCCCCGCGACCTCCCCGAGAACGTCCGCCGGATCGTGGACGAGATCGAGAACGAGATCGGCGACGATGACACGCCCGACTCGGCGACGGACGGTGTTCCGGCGCCCGGCGGCGGCATCGAGAGCGCGGTCCGCCAGATCCTGGTCGAGATCGGGGAGGACCCGGAGCGCGAGGGCCTGCGCGCGACCCCGGACCGGATGCACCGCATGTACCACGAGCTCACGGCGGGCTACCACGTGGACCCCGACCGGCTGATCAACCACGCGGTCTTCGAGGTGGGCTACTCGGAGATGGTGGTCGTGAAGGACATCCCGTTCTACTCGCTCTGCGAGCACCACCTGCTGCCGTTCTTCGGCTCCGCGCACGTCGCCTATGTCCCCGACGGGCGGGTCATCGGGCTGTCCAAGATCCCGCGGATCGTGGAGATGTATGCGCGCCGGCTCCAGTTGCAGGAGCGGATGACCCAGCAGGTCGCCGATTTCCTGATGGAGCGCCTCGCGCCCAGGGGCGTCGGCGTGGTCCTCGAGGCGACGCACCTGTGCGCGGCGATGCGCGGCGTGCGCAAGCCGGGCACGGTCATGACGACCGCCGCGGTCCTGGGCCTGTTCCGCCGCAACGACAAGACCCGCGCCGAGTTCTTCGCGCACATCGGGCGTCCCGCACCCGGCGCCTGACGGGCACGAAGCGGCCGCCCGCCCGGCGAGGGGCGAGCGGCCTGTGATGCGATCGCGGGCGGAAGCCCGCCCGTTCGGGGAGGCCTCGCCCGATCAGGGGAGGCGAACGACCTGGCCGTCGGCCGAGGTGCTCCGGTTCGCGACGTAGACGTGTCCGTCCGGCCCGATGGCGACGCCGCCGGGGAAGGACAGCGTGCCGCCTGTGAGGGACGTGTGCTGGTCGGGGTGGGCGAACGGGATCGCCACCACGTCACCGACCGGGCCCGTCTGGCTCATGCCGGAGATGAACTGGGAGGCGTAGAAGGTCGTCCGCGTCGCGGCGCAGCCGGTGATCGGCCACAGGCCGGTGGCCCACGGCTTCGCGAGGCCGAGCACGGCGGCGAGGCTGGACGGATCGGCGGCCTTCGGATCGACGCGATAGACCGTGGCGGACGGGTTCGGGGGCGGCAGGCCCGGGTCCAGGATCGAGCCGAGCGAGTCGACGAGGGCGAGCGTGCCGATGTAGAGCGCACCGTCCGGGCCCTTCGCGATGCAGGTCGGGGTCGCGTCGGCGAGGGTGTTGTTGGGGAAGTACGCCAGGATCCTGATCCGGCCATTGCGGCCCACCCAGTTCAGCGTGTTCGTTCCGGCATCGACGACGTAGGCGCCGCCGGCGACCGCGAGCACGCCGTACGGGTTGGAGTCACCCGGCAGGAAGTCGTGGGGGGCGAGGTCCTGGTGCTGCGTCGACCACTCGTAGTTGAAGTCGCCGACGTTGGCGAGGACGCGCAGGCGGCCACCGGGCGTGAGCTTGACGAGGCGGCCGAGGAGACTGGACGGGATCCCGGTCTGCTCCTGCGACAGCGAGATCTGGACATCGATGTTGCCGTTGCCGTGGACGGAGATGCCGTCCGGGCCGACCGTGCCCTCCGCGTCGGCGGCGGAGGGCAGCCCGCCGATCACGAGGCGGGTCCTCGGGCTCGATCCACCGGCGCCCCGGATCTCGATCACGGATCCCGTGCGCCCGAAGCCCGGGACGATGCCGTCGGTCGGGTTGCCGGCGCCCAGGCCGGCCTCCGCCACGTAGAGGCGGCCATTGGGAGCGAATGCGAGCCCTCGCGGGCTGTGCAGGCCGTCCGCGACGACCGTGTAGGAGGGATCGGCCGCGGCGACCGATGGGGCGATGACCGACGCCAGCAAGCCTGCGGCCAGCAGGGCGGACAGGGGACGCTTCACGGAAACCTCCGCGCGCCGGCTCGGTGTCAGGGGCAGCCGCCGGGGCGCGCATAGGCCGACGACCCCCGGCGGCCGGAATGATGGGCCCACGCCCCCGGAGTGAGAACCGAGATACGCCTAGATTCCGGAGACTGCAACGCGCATGTGATGTCGGACCGCCGTTCCGAAGGCCCGTGCAACTACAATCAGCGCCATGACCGATCGACCGCTCAAGGTGCTGATCGCGAAGCCGGGTCTGGACGGCCACGACCGGGGAGCCAAGGTGCTCGCCCGGGGCCTCCGTGACGAGGGCTTCGAGGTCGTCTACACCGGCCTCCGGCAGACCCCCGAGATGATCGTTACCGCGGCGCTCCAGGAGGACGTCGACGTCGTTGGCCTGTCCATCCTCTCGGGGGCGCACATGACGCTCGTCCCGCGCGTCTGCGAGCAACTGCGCGAGCGCGGCCTGGAGGACGTCCTCGTCACGGTGGGCGGGATCATCCCCGACGACGACATCGCGGCACTCCGCGAGGCGGGCGTCGCCGACGTGTTCGGGCCCGGGACGACGATCCGCGAGGTCGCGGACTTCATCCGCGCCAACGCCACCCCCCGGACCGAGTGACGCCGGATCCGGCGGAGCGCGCCGCGACCCTCGCCGACGCGGCCCGCGCGGGCGACCGGCGGTCCCTCGCCAGGCTCCTGACCGCCGTCGAGAACCGCACCGCCGTGGCGGAGCACGCCATGCGGCGGATCTACCCGGAGGCCGCCGGCACCCACCTCGTGGGCATAACCGGACCCCCCGGGGCCGGCAAGTCCACGCTCGTGGCGGCGCTGATCGCGGAGTTGCGCAAGGTCGGCCGCACGGTGGCCGTGGTCGCCGTGGACCCTTCGTCGCCGATCACCGGCGGCGCGCTCCTGGGCGATCGCGTCCGGATGCAGTCGTACGCGTCGGACGACGGCGTCTTCATCCGCTCGATGGCCTCGCGCGGGCACGCGGGCGGGCTCGCGGCCTCGTCCACGGCCGCGGCGACGGTCCTCGCCGCCGCCGGCTTCGACATCGTGCTCCTCGAGACGGTTGGCACGGGCCAGAGCGAGGTGGAGGTCGCGGCCGCGGCCGACACGACCGTGGTCCTCGAGGCGCCCGAGATGGGCGACGAGATCCAGGCGATCAAGGCCGGGTTGCTGGAGGTCGCGGACCTGGTCGTCGTGAACAAGGGCGATCGGCCCGGGGCACAGCGGACGGCGGCCCAGTTGCGGGCGATGCTCGTGCCCTCGGTCGCGCGTCAGGACGCGGACCCGGACCGACCGGCCCCCAAGCGCCCGGAGGTCCTGGTCACGACCGCCGCGACGGGTGAGGGCGTCCCGGAGTTGCTCGCGGCGCTGGACCGCCACCGGATCAGCGGGGCGGACGGTGCGACCAGGGCCGCCCGCCGGGCGCGTGCCGCGGCGCAGGTGCGCGCGGTGCTGGTGGAGCGGCTGTGGGACCGCCTCGCGGCCCCCGCCATGGCGCCCGAGACCGAGGCGGCGATCGAGGCGGTCGCGGCCCACGACCTCGATCCCTACGCGGCCGCCGACCGCCTCCTCGCGGCGCTGGCCCTCGAGCCGGAGGAGCGGGCATGAGCATCGAGCGCGTCTTCGTCGCCGGTGCCGGGCTGATGGGCCACGGCATCGCGCAGGTCCACGCCGCCATCGGCAAGGCGGTCACCCTCTACGAGCCGGACCTCGCCCGCGCCGAGGCCGGCCTCGCCCGGATCGCCGGGAACCTTGACCGGGCCGTGGCCAAGGGCAAGCTGGCCGCCGGGGATCGCGAGGCGATCCTGGCCCGCCTCACGGGCACCGCGGATCTCGCGGACGCCGCCGAGGCGGACCTCGTGATCGAGGCCGTGTTCGAGGACGTCGACGTCAAGACGGCGCTATGGGCCTCGCTCGACGCGATCGCGCCCGGCGGCGCGGTGTTCGCCTCGAACACCTCGTCCATCGCCATCGACCTGCTGGCCGCCGCGGTGGGGGAGGCGAGGCGGCCCCGGTTCGTGGGGATGCACTTCTTCAGCCCCGTGCCGGTCATGCCGCTCATCGAGCTGATCCGAGGCGCCGCCACGGACGATGCGACCGAGGCCGTGATCCGGGGCCTGGCGGTGGATCTCGGCAAGCAGGTCATCGTGTCCGCGGACCGGCCCGGGTTCATCGTCAACCGGATCCTGATGCCGTTTCTCGCCGAGGCCATGCGTGCGTACGAGGAGGGCCTGGGCACGGCCGACGACATCGACACAGGCGCCAAGGTGGGCCTGGCCCACCCGATGGGCCCGCTCGAGCTGGCCGACTTCATCGGCCTCGACGTGTGTCTCGGGATCATGAAGGTGCTGCACGATGGCCTCGGCCAGCCGCAGTTCGCGCCGCCGGCCGTCCTGGAGCGGCTCGTGGCGGACGGGCACCTGGGCCAGAAGACCGGGCGCGGGTTCCACACCTACCCGCGCTGACGGCCCCGCCCGGGCGCCGGGCGCCGGCCGGGCGGGCTTGCTGGAGCACCGGCAGCCTCCCGGACCGTCGACGCGAGGCGCGACAGCGGTTCGATCGGCTTGGCCAGCACGCGCACGCCCGTCGCGCGCTGGAAGGCGGCGATCTCGGGGTCCCCGGCGTCCCCGGACATCAGGATGGACCGCGTCCGCAGGTGCGGGTGCCGTTGCGCCACCAGGGCATGAAGCTCCGTGCCACTCATCTCGCTCATGCGGTGGTCGGACATCACGAGGTCGACGCGCTCCCAGTCGAGGACGGCCAGGGCCTCGAGCCCCGTGCTCGCGGTGAGGGTGCGGATGCCCGATCGCTCCAGGCTCCGCGACATCAGCGTGCGGATCGCCTCCTCGTCGTCGCAGACGAGCACGGTGAGCGGGGCTTGGGCGGACGCCGGCTTCGGGGCCGCGGCGGGGACCGGCCGAGCGGACGAATCGGGCGGGGAGCCCGTCGCGAGCGTGAACACGAACCGGTTGCCGCCCGCAGGCCCGGGCTCGTAGCGCAGCGAGCCGCCGTCCGCCTCCGCGAGCCGGCGTCCGGCGGCGAGGTCGAGCCCGGCGCGCGGCGAGGCCCCGACGGGCGGGTAGCGATCGAAGAGGTGAGCCGCATCGGCTGGCGGGACCGGCGGCGCATCGTCCTCGAGGACGAGCTCCACGACAGCAGGGTCGCCCGGCATCGCCGTGGCGGTCGCGGTGATGGCACCACGGGCTCTCGGGCCGCCGAGGGCGTCGAGCATGTTGACGAGCACCGCGACCAGGGCCCGGTGCAGTTGGGTGCGGTCGGCCAGGACCTCGGGGAGGGCGTCGGGAATGTCGATGGTGCGCCGCACGTCCATCGCGTACTCGGTGAGCAGCATGGCGTGCCCGAGCTTCGCTCGGGGTGGCTGCGGCGCCGGAGCCGGCGGGCGATCGCGGGCGAGCTCGGTGAAGGCGCCCAGCAGCTCGGGCGCGCGCCGGGCGTCGTCCTCCAGCAGGCCGATCAGGGCGCTGCCGTAGCCGGCCATGAACGCCGTGTCGATGCGGCGCATGCCGAAGAATGAGCCGAAGCCGGCAAGGTGGTTGCGCCCCTGGTGGTTGACCCCGGCGGAGAGGCGTGCCATGGCCCGGATCTTCTGCAGGGCGATGTCATCCTCGGACGGCGCCGCGTCCAGGCGCCAGACGACGATCGCCGCCGCGTCGCCGGAGACCGCCGCGACCAGCGGCAGCCGGACGGCGCCCGGCCGATCAGCGAGACCCACCTCACCCAGGGTCCGGCCCGCGTCGGCCGGGGTGAGCGCCAGGCCCGTCTCGGCGGCGTCGTTCCACGCAAGGACCCGGTCGCCGGCATCGACCACGATGGCGGCGTCCTCGAACCCGCCGGCGAGCGACGCGGCGAGGGCAGGGCCGTCGGGTGGGGACATGGTCAAGCGGAGGCTCCGTCGGGCGGCGTGACCGGTCCATCGTGGCGAGCCGGAGCATCAACTCGCGCAGGACCGCGGTGTAGAGTCGGTGCCATGGAGCACCGTGAAGAGCCGAACGGCCGCGTCTACCTCGTCTCCGCCGCCCGTACCCCCATCGGCAGGCTGGGGGGTGCCCTCGCCGCGGTTCCGGCCGTGGAGCTGGGAGCCGTCGCGATCCGCGCCGCCGTGGCCCGCGCTGGGCTGCCCGCCGACGCACCGATCGACGAGGTGATCATGGGGCAGGTGCTCCAGGCCGGCGTCGGGCAGGCGCCCGCCCGCCAGGCGCTCCTGCGCGCAGGCCTCGCGGACACCACGCCCGCGACGACGATCAACCGGGTCTGCGGCTCCGGGCTCAAGGCGATCATGCTCGCGGCGGCCGGGATCAAGGCGGGCGACGGCGACCTGTACGTCGCGGGCGGCATGGAGTCCATGAACGGGGCGCCCTATCTGCTGCGCAAGGCCCGCTTCGGCTACCGCCTGGGCGCCGCGACCATGGACGACGCGGCCGTGGCCGACGGCCTGTGGTGCGCGTTCGAGGACTGTCACATGGGCACGCACGCGGAGCGCGTCGCGATCCGGGCGGGCGTGACGCGCGAGCACCAGGACGCCTTCGCGTACGAGAGCCACCGCCGCGCGACCGCGGCCCAGGACGCCGGCAGGTTCGATGCCGAGATGGCGCCGGTCACGATCCGCGACGCCAAGGGCCGCGAGACCGTCGTCACCGCCGACGAGAGCCCGCGGCGCGACACGACCCCCGACGCGCTCGCCCGCCTCGCCCCGGTGTTCCCGCTTCCCGAGGGCGAGGACCGCGGCGACGCGACCGTGGGCACCGTGACCGCGGGCAACGCGCCCGGGATCACCGACGGGGGCGCGGCCGTGGTCGTGGCCTCGGAGCGGGCCGTGGAGCAGCACGGGCTGCGGCCGATGGCCCGGATCGTGGGCTACGCCCAGGCCGAGGTGACGCCCAAGTGGCTGTTCCTCGCCCCGGTGCAGGGGGTCCGCGCCCTGGAGCGCAGGACCGGCATCGCCCCCGGGGACTACGACCTCGTCGAGATGAACGAGGCGTTCGCGGCGCAGGTCCTCGCGGACGGACGGGAGCTCGGCTTCGACTGGGCGAAGGTCAACGTGAACGGCGGCGCGATCGCGCTGGGCCACCCGATCGGCGCGTCCGGGGCACGGATCGTCGCGACGCTGCTCCACGAGATGACCCGCCGCAAGGTGCAGACCGGCCTCGCGACGCTCTGCCTGGGCGGGGGCGGCTCGGTGGCGATGGCGGTCGAGCGGGTCTGACCGGTTCCGCGGCGACGGCGCCGCTCTGCGCGGCCGTCGCCACGGTCGTCCCGCCACGGTCCCACGCCGCGCGGCCGTCGCCGCGGCCGGCCGACCCGAGGTCCCGTGCACGGAGCGGATCAAGGATCCGGTGACCGGACGGGTCATCCGCGGGGCGGCTCGAACGTTCGCCGGGGCGACCCGCCACCACACGGATGTGCCCCAGCGCGGACCGGGCGTTCTGGCACCGAACCGTTGCTCCGCTGGGTGGCACACTCCACGGAGCCGGCGGCCGCCCTGACCGCTCCGTGACCGCGAACCCAGCGAGGACCCCCCGATGCCCGACCAGGATCCCCGGACGCACCGCCTGTTCATCGCCGGCCGCTGGGTGGAGTCCGTCTCGGGCGCGACGTTCAACAGCGTCAACCCCGCGGACACGCGGGACGTCGTGGGCCGCTTCCAGGCGGGCACGAAGGCGGACGTCGCGATGGCGGTCATGGCGGCGGGGGAGGCCTTCCCGGGCTGGCGCGCCACCCCGGCCCCCAAGCGCGGCGAGCTGCTGTACCGGTTCGGCGCGTTGATGGCCGAGCACAAGGAGCGCCTGGCCCGCGCGATGACCCGCGAGATGGGCAAGGTCCTCGCCGAGGCGCGCGGCGACGTCCAGGAGGGCATCGACATCGCGTTCCTCATGGCGGGCGAAGGGCGGCGCATGTTCGGGGACACCGTCCCGTCCGAGCTGCCCGACAAGTGGGTGATGAGCATCCGCCAGCCCATCGGCATCGCCGGGATCGTCACGCCCTGGAACTTCCCGATGGCGATCCCGTGCTGGAAGATGATGCCCGCGCTCGTCGCGGGGAACACCGTCGTGTTCAAGCCCAGCAGCGACGCCCCCCACTGCGCCACGCTCCTCGTGGAGCTGATGGAGGAGGCGGACTTCCCGGCCGGCGTCGTGAATCTGGTCACGGGTTCCGGGGCCGAGGTCGGCGACGCCATCATCGACAGCCCGGACGTGCCCGTGATCTCGTTCACCGGCTCGTCGGCCACGGGGCGCTCGATCGCGGAGCGCGCCGGCCGGCGGCTCAAGCGCCTCAGCCTGGAGCTCGGCGGCAAGAACGCGGTGATCGTGCTGCGCGACGCGGACCTGGACCTCGCGGTCGACGGGATCCTGTGGAGCGCCTTCGGGACGACGGGCCAGCGCTGCACGGCCTGCTCGCGGGTCATCGCCGATCGACCCATCGCGGACGAGCTGGTGCGCCGCCTCGCGGACCGCGCCGCGCGCCTGAAGCTGGGCTCCGGGCTGGACGAGACGGTCGAGGTGGGCCCGCTGGTGAACGCTCCGGCGGTCGACAAGGTCGCGGGCTATGTCGAGGTCGGTCGGGCCGAGGGCGAGCTGGTCACGGGTGGCGCGCGCGTGGTGGGCGGCGACCTCGCGCACGGGCACTTCTTCGAGCCCACCATCTTCGCGGGCGTCGCGCCGATGAGCCGGATCGCGCAGGAGGAGATCTTCGGGCCCGTGCTGTCCGTGATCCCGGTCGACGGCTACGCCGCCGCCGTCGCCGCGGCCAACGGGGTCCGCTACGGCCTGTCCGCCTCGATCTTCACACGCGACGTGAACACGGCGTTCCGGGCCATGCGTGACCTCGAGACGGGCATCGTCTACGTGAACGCCGGGACGACCGGCGCAGAGACGCACCTGCCGTTCGGTGGCTGGAAGGACACCGGCAACGGCCACCGCGAGGCCGGCCACGTGGCGCTCGACACCTTCACCGAGTGGAAGTCGGTCTACATCGACTACAGCGGGCGTCTGCAGCGAGCCCAGATCGACAACCAGCCGTCCTAGGAGCCGCGGTGACCGTTCCGGCACCGGATACGCGATGATCCTCCCATGAAGTGGCAACGAGGACATACCGGAGGCATCGAGGACCGCAGGGCCCAGGGCGGGTCGTCCGGCGGGCTGGGGGGCTTCCCGATGGGCGGCGGTGGGGGCGGCATGTCGCTCCCGGTCGGCGTCGGGGGCGGCGCGGGCGTGATCATCGTGATCGTGTTCATCGTCCTGCAGCTCCTGGGCGGGGGCGGCAGCTCGTTGAGCTCGGCGCTCGATCCACTGGGTGGCGGCAAGGCCGTGGAACCGGGCCAGTCCGTCGACCTCACCAACAACGGCGACCTGGTGCAGTTCATGGGCTACGTCCTCGACGACGCGAACGCCCTGTGGGCCGACACGTTCAAGCGGTCGGGCCAGCCATACACACCTACCACGCTCGTCCTGTTCACGGACGCGACCCGATCCGCCTGCGGTCCGGCCAGCTCGGCCACCGGTCCCTTCTATTGCCCGGCCGACCAGAAGGTCTACCTCGACCTCGACTTCTTCAAGGAGCTCAAGACCCGGTTCGGCGCGGCGGGTGACTTCGCGCAGGCCTACGTGCTCGCCCACGAGGTGGGCCACCATGTCCAGCAGCAGACCGGCATCGAGGCCCAGGTGCGCCAGCTCGAGCAGCAGGACCCGTCGCAGGTCAATGCGCTGTCGGTGAAGATGGAGCTCCAGGCGGACTGCCTGGCCGGGGTCTGGGCGCAGACCGTGTACCAGCAGGGTGACCTGCAGCCGGGCGACATCGACGAGGGGTTGCGGGCGGCCGCCTCGGTGGGTGATGACCGCATCCAGGCCGGCGCCGGGATGGCCGTCAACCCCGAGACCTGGACGCACGGATCCGCGGAGCAGCGCACGACCTGGTTCCGGACCGGCTACGACAGCGGCGACCCGGCCGCCTGCGACACCTTCGCGAACTGACGCGGGGCCTGCCGGCGGCCGGCCGCACCCCCGCTCGCGGGCGCTGGACGGCGGCCGCGCACGACGCGCGATCTGCGCTATCCTTCCGCCGGTCCGGGCCGGTAGCTCAACGGTAGAGCAAGTGACTCTTAATCACTAGGTTCAGGGTTCGAGTCCCTGCCGGCTCACCAAGGCATTCTGAACACGAAACAGCCCCTCCCGGCGAACCCGGAGGGGCGTTCGTTTGGTGGCCCCAGCCACCGTTCCGGCGCCTCACGCTCGCGGAATCGGCCGCGACGGGCCGCGCCGCGTGGTCTATCCTGCGGGCCACACGCACGACGGACCCGGCGCCCACCCACGGAGGCCCCATGGCGAATCTCAGGATCTCGTCCGATCTCCTCGCCATGCTCATCACGGCGCTGTTCTTCACGCTGGTCGGCGCGGTGACGGGTGCGAAGTTCCTGCTCATCCTGTGCGGGGCCTGCCTGGCGCTCATCCTGCTCGAGCTGATCCTGACGCGCGGCAAGGTCACGGAGTAGACGGACCGCCAGACCCCCGCGGCTCGCGGCCGGCCGTGGGCTACGATCCGCCTGATGAGCGGACTCACGCGGCACCTCGCCCAGCTGGTCCTGGCGACCGGGCTGTCCCTGACGGCCGCGAGCGGCGCGGTCGCGGTTCTTCAGGCGGTCGGCGTCGGCAACGCGTCGGCTGCCTACCTCGTGGCCGTGGTGCTCGTCGCGCTCCTGGTCGGTACGGACGGCGCCATCGTCACGGCCGTCGGCTCCGCGGCGCTCTACAACTTCCTGTTCACGGAGCCCCGCTACACGTTCGTCATCCACGACGCGGGTGTCCTCCTGAGCGTCGTGCTCCTCCTGTTCGTCGGGATCGTCGTGGGGCAGCTGGCCGCGCTGCAGCGCCAGCGCGCCGAGACCGCGACCATGCGGGAACTGGAGGCCCGAGCCCTGTTCGGGGTGAGCCGGTCCCTGGCCACGAGCGCCACGATGGGCGAGGCGCTCGCGGGGATCCTCGATGTCCTGGTCGCCGAGGTCGGCCTCGAGCGCGCCTGGGTGGGCATCGGGTCGGATCCGGCGGCGGAGACCGTCGCGGCCGACAGCGGTCGCGGCCGACCGCCGGCGGCGCCCGGCCGGCTGCGGATCCTGCAGCGGGGCCCGGCTGATCAGCCCGCGCGCTGGGTGCTCGTCCAGCGGCCCGGCGTGGCCGCCCGCTCCCGGGTGGCGCTCGACACCTACCGCGTGCGGATCGAGGCCGGCGGCGAGCCCGTGGGTTCGATCTGGGCGACGCGCCCACGCGCCGGCGGCGAGCCGGACGGCGTCCAGACGCGGTTGCTGGCCGGGACCGCGGACCAGGTGGGCCAGGCCATCACCCACGACCACGTGGCCGACCAGGCCCGCGCCGCCGAGGTGGCCCGCCAGAGCGACGCGCTCAAGTCGGCGCTGCTGCAGTCCGTCTCGCACGATCTCCGGACGCCGCTCGGGACGATCCGTGCCGCCGCCGGAAGCCTGCGACCCGGCGAGCCCTTCTCGGACGAGGACCGTCGCGCGAGCGCGGACGCGATCGAACGCGAGGTCGCGTACCTCGACCGGCTCGTGACCAACCTGCTCGACCTGTCGCGGATCGAGGCCGGTGCCCTGCGTCCCCACCGCGAGTTGTTCGATCTCGACGACCTGCTCGCGCGCGCCCTCGAGAGCGCCCGCGCCCGCCTCGACCGGCGGCGCCTGGAGACGCAGCTGGGCTCCGCGACGGTCGAGGTGGACCCGGTGTTCGTGGACGAGGCTGTGTCCAACGTCCTGGACAACGCGCTCAAGTACACCCCGGAGGGAGCGCTCATCCGGGTGACCGCGATCGATCTCGCCCCGGACCGCGTCCGCCTGACGATCGAGGACGACGGCCCGGGCGTTCCCGAGGAGCTCCTGCCGCGCCTGTTCGAGAAGTTCTACCGGGTGCCGCGCGGACGTCGGCCGTCACGCGAAGGGACCGGCATCGGTCTCGCGGTCGCCCGCGGTCTGGTGGAGGCGACGGGTGGTTCGGTCACGGCGCGTCGGGGGTCGCTGGGTGGCCTGGCGGTGGACCTCGACTTCCCTGCGCGGGCCCTGCCGCCGCCGGCGTCCGAACCGGAGCCTGCGACGCCTCCCGCGACCATCGCCGGCGGTGACCCCGTCGTGACCTCGTCGTGACCCCGTCGTGATGCGCGCGCCGGGGCCTGCAGGCCCCACCATCCTGGTCGTCGAGGACGACACCGAGACCCGGTCGGCGCTCGTGCGGGAGCTGGTCGCCGGCGGCTACGCCGTGGTGGAGGCTCCCGACGGCCGGACCGCCCTCGAGCGCTGGGCGTTGCGCCGGCCCGATCTCGTGCTGCTCGACCTGGGCCTGCCGGACATGGACGGCCTGCGCGTGGTGGCGGCCATCCGGCGCGAGGCGTCGACGCCCATCGTGATCCTCTCGGGCCGGTACGAGGAGCGCGAGAAGGTCGAGGCCCTGGACCGCGGTGCCGACGACTACGTCACCAAGCCCTTCGGCGTCGACGAGCTGCGCGCGCGGATCCGTGTCGCGCTGCGCCGCGCGGCCGGCCCCGGTGGCGACCGGGACGGCCGGATCGCCGTGGGGCCGCTGGTCCTGGATGTCGGGGCGCACGAGGTGCGGATCGCGGGGCGGCCCGTGGACCTGACGCCACGGGAGTTCGAGCTCCTGCGGGTGCTGCTGACCCACCGGGGCCGCGTCGTGACCAAGGGCCGGCTGCTCCGGGCGGTCTGGGGCGAGGCCTACCAGGCCGAGGACAGCTACGTGTACGTCCACGTGAGCCAGCTGCGCCGCAAGCTGGCGGCGGCCGATCACGGTGGCGGCCTGGACGGGCTCATCCGCACGGAGCCCGGCGTGGGCTACCGGATCGGCGACGTGCCGGATGCCCCGGAGGGGCCCGCGGACACGGGGCTTTAGGGAAACCTTAGGCATCCGCAACGATCCGGCACCCACCGCCTCTTGGAGCGGTGACGATGCTTGTGTCATGGCAACCCAGCCGGTCTCCGTTCTCCACCTCGTCGCGCCCACCCCGCCGGACCCCTACGCCGGCGAGGAACGGCTCGTGCGCGAGGCGATCCTGATGGTGGCGCTCAAGGGCGCCCCCCGGGTTATGCTCGCTGGCCTCGCCCACGGCGAGCAGGTCCTCGACCGCTGTAGGCGCGTCGCGCTGGAGGCCGGGGTGCGCCTGCACGCCAGGCCGACCGCTCGCGGCGACCGCGTCGACATCCTGGTCGAGGACATTCGTTGAGCCTAGACTCTCCAACAGCCGGACCAAGGCGCCGGCAGCGTAACCCTCCAGCCCAGGAGGCACCCACGTGATCGGCGGCCGCCGTCCCATCTCCGGGCGCAAGCTCGGCGACAAGCGCGTGCGCGTCGAGCGCCCCCATTCCGCGTACTTCCGCTACACGGGCCCCAACCAGCTGGTCGCGAAGCCCGCGGCCTCGCTGCCGCGCTCGGGTCTCGAGCGCACGCTCCTGCGCTGGAAGGCGGCGCTCATCGGGAGGCCGCTCGCGTCGGAGGAGGAGATCGGGGAGCGGCTGTCCAAGCGGCTCGCCCTGCCGATCTTCAGCTCGGACGCGATCTCGTCGTCCGCCTATGCCACCGAGGAGATCCTGCGGGTCCTGGTCCTCGCCGGCGCTGGCGCCCTGCTCGTCTCCATCGAGGTCGCCATCGCGATCTCGGTCCTCCTCGCCGTCGTCGCCATCTCCTACCGGCAAGTGTGCAACGCGTTCCCCGGCGGCGGCGGGGCCTACGCCGTCGCGCGCCAGGAGCTGCGCCCGATCCTGGGTCTCGTGGCCGCCGCCGCGCTCCTCATCGACTACGTGATGACCGTGGCCGTGTCCACCTCGTCCGCGATGGACCAGCTGATCTCGATCCTGCCCGGGCTCGAGCTCGTGCGGCTTGAGGTCGCCGTCTCGGTCATCGCCCTGATCACCGTGGCCAACCTGCGGGGACTCCGGGAGTCCGGGAACATCTTCGCGGTGCCGACCTACCTGTTCGTCACCCTCGCGCTGGTCATCGTCGCGTCGGGGCTGTTCCACGTCGCGACCGGCACGGTCACGCCGCTCCCGCACCAGGACGAGGCGGTCCGCATCGGGACCCAGACGCTGGGTCTCGTGCTCATCCTGCGGGCCTTCGCGAGCGGCTCCGTGGCGCTGACCGGCGTGGAGGCCATCGCCAACGGCGTCCCCGCGTTCAAGCCCCCGGAGGCGAAGAACGCGGGCAACACGATGCTCGCCATGGCGATCCTGCTGGGGGTGATCTTCATCGGGGTCACGATCATCTCGCGAGCCTACGACATCGTCCCCTCGGAGGCGCTGTCCGGCGGCCCCACGGTGATCGCCCTGGTGGCCACGACCGCGTTCGGCGACGGCAGCCCGCTGTTCTACATCTTCCAGGTGTCGACGGCGCTGATCCTGTTCCTCGCCGCCAACACGAGCTTCAACGCGTTCCCGCGCCTCGCGGCGATCCTCGCCGCGGACGGGTACTTCCCGCGCCAGTTCTCGTTCCGCGGCGACCGGCTCGCCTACAGCTGGGGCATCGTCCTGCTGGCCGCGATCGCCGCCGGTCTGTACCTCGCGTTCAAGGGCAACACGACGGGTCTCATCCCGCTCTACTCCGTGGGCGTGTTCGTGTGCTTCACCCTGAGCCAGTCCGGCATGGTGCTGCACTGGTTCCGCGGCCGCCAGAGCGGCTGGTGGTGGCGCCTCGGGGTCAACGCCTTCGGGGCGCTGCTGACGTTGGTGGTGCTGATGATCGTGCTGGTCGAGAAGTTCGAGCACGGCGCCTGGCTGGTCGCGATCCTGATCCCCGTGATCGTCGCCGGCATGCTGTTCATCCGGCGCCAGTACGCGGCGTCCGCACGCCAGCTCGCCATCCAGCCCGACTACGTCGTCCCGCTCCCCAACCGTGAGGAGCGGGCGATCGTGCCCGTCCCGTCGCTCAACCGGGCCGTGGTCCGGGCGATCAACGTCGCGCGCTCGATCACCGACGACGTGACCGCGGTCTACATCAGCGTGGACGCCGAGCACTCGACGGCGATGCGGGCCCGCTGGGAGCGCCAGGTGCCGGGTGTTCCGCTGGTGATCGTGGAGAGCCCATACCGCGCGCTGGCCGGGCCGCTGGTGGCCTACCTGGACGTCCTCGACCGCGCCTGGCCGCCGGGCAAGCCCGACCCGATCACCTTCGTGATCGTGCCCGAGTACGTCGCCCGTCACTGGTGGGAGCGGATCCTCTACAACCAGTCCGCACGGCGGTTGCGGTCGATCCTTCTCGGCCGGCCCCACACCGTGGTCGTCGACGTGCCCTACCGGCGCGACGACCAGCCCGACGATCCCCCCGGGGGCGACGAGGCCGCCGCGGCCTGACCGGTCGGTCTACGGGGCGACGACGACCCAGCGACCCACCCACGTGACCAGGCCGTCGCGCTCGCGGTAGCGCGCGAACGTGCCGAGCGAGGCCGCCCGGATGTACGTGTTCGGCCGCGGGTCCACCCCCACGAGCGGGGGCGCGACCCAGACGCCCGTGATCAGCGCGGCCGGGTCGGTCCGCGGGTCGGTGGCGGCCGTGAACCCGGTCATCGTCCAGGCGTGGCGGCCGCGCCAGACGAGGAGGCCGGCCGGCTTGCCGGTCACCAGCATCCGCTGCGCGGCGTGGCGGAGGGCCGCGGCCTGCGACGTGAAGGTCTTCCACCGGTAGGTGCCGCCGCCGAAGTGGGTGATCGCACGGGCCCAGCCCGCCGGGTCCGAGCCGTTCGAGTAGCGGAGCGAGTCGTGGGCCCGCGCGTAGCGGATGATCCGCAATTGCTGCAGGACGGAGCGGTCGGACCGGCCGCGGATGAGGTTGAGCATGGTCTGGGCCGACGCGGCGGTGCACGTGTAGTTGCGGTACTGGCGGACCCAGGCCGTCGAGCGGTAGAGGTTGAACCCGCCCGCCCAGGGGGTCGCGCTCGGGGCGGGGGAGGGGTTCGGGGTGGGCACGAGCGAGGGTTCGGGGGACGGCGCCGCGCTGCCCGTGGGCGATGGGGCGGGTGCGGACGGTGACGGATGCGGGGGCGCCGGCGTCGGATCGGGAGCGGGTGTCACGCTGGCCGTCGGTGCCGGCGAGGGAACCGGGTCGTCGGCAGCCGCGACCGGCCCGACGCCGGCCATGGCCGTGACGAGCCCGGCGGCGAGCAGTGCCCGGTACATCCTGCGGAGCGGCACGGCGACGGATTCTCCCGTTGGCCAAGGTGGCTTGTCGGGAGCGTCGGCCGTCGCGGGCCGCAGGTCAACCCGTTCGGGACTATCGTCCCCGTCTCCGAACCGAAGGATGGCCCGGTGCGGGCCGCACGGCGTGCTGAGGGCGGTCCTGCCCTGGGTGGGCATGCCGTCAGGCAGGTAGCGCAACCGTCCATCCGGGCCCGATCGGTGTGCCCTTCGCCACCCAGCGCCGCGACCTCTGGTACTCACCCGACCGGCGTCGGCGGTCCAAGATCGGTACAGCGTCCCCCCGCCTGTGATTTCGCGTGGCCGCCGCGGGGCCCCCAGGCCCCTCCCGCCACGCCGGAAGCGAAGTGAGAAACGGATGGACGACCAGGGGCTGTACGCCGCGCTCGTGAGGCGCGGCATGACCCGTCGGTCGTTCCTCAAGTTCTCCTCCGCCATGGCCGCGGCCCTCGCCCTGCCGGCGAGCTACGCGCCACGGATCGCCGAGGCGGTCTCCACGGCGACGCGCCTGCCCGTGATCTGGGTGCGTGGCCAGACGTGCGGCGGCAACACGGAGTCGTTCCTGCGCGCGTCGGACCCGCCCATCACCACGATGCTCCTCGAGACCCTGTCCATCGAGTACCACGAGTCGCTCCTCGCGGGCGCGGGCGCCGGCGTCGAGCTCACCCGGACGGAGGCGATGGCACGCTACCCGGACGGCTACGTCGCCGTCATCGAGGGCGCCATCCCCGAGGGCGCGGCCGGCGCCTACTGCCTGGTGGGCGGGCGACCGGTGCGGGACGTGGCGCGCGAGGTGTGCGACGGCGCGCTCGCGACCATCGGGGTGGGCTCCTGCGCCTTCGACGGCGGGATCGCCGCGGCGAACAACGCGCAGACCGACGCGAAGGGGATCCGCGGGGTCGTCGGCGACGGGACGCTGATCACGCTGCCGGGCTGCCCGATGAACGTCGTGAACCTCTCGGCCGTCATCGTCCACTACCTGACGTTCCGCGAGTGGCCGGCGCTCGACCCGATGGGCCGCCCGCTCTCCGCGTACGGCAACCTCATCCACAACCAGTGCGAGCGCCGGCCCCACTTCGAGTTCGGCGAGTTCGCGCTCTCTTGGGGTGACGAGGGCGCCCAGCGTGGCTGGTGCCTGTACAAGCTCGGCTGCAAGGGCCCCGAGGCGATGGGCAACTGCCCAACCGCCCGCTACGGCGAGGGCGTCAGCTGGAACATCCGCGCGGGCCACGGCTGCGTGGGCTGCGTCATGCCGGACTTCTGGGACCAGATGGGCCCGGCCTACCGGCGGCTCCCGGCCCCGGTGCCGTTCCTGCCCAACGTCACCACCGACATGGTCGGGGCGGCGATGGTCGGCGGGATCGGCGCCGTCGCGGGCGTCCACGCGGTTGGCATGGGCGTCCGCTTCCAGCGTCGCGCCCGGATCGCACGCCGCGAGGCGCTCGCCGCCGCCGAGGGTGTCGCGGTCGCCGAGGCCGTGGACGCACTGCCCGTGGACGAGGCGCCGCCCGCGGACGGGGCGTCTCCCGGGACCCCGCTCGCCGCCACCGCGGCCCCCGATCCCGCCAGCACCGGGGACGACGCGCCCGCCGGGACCGAGGAGCGCTGAGATGGCCCGGATCACGATCGACCCCGTCACCCGCGTCGGCGGCCAGCTCCGCATCGAGGCCGAGATCAGCGGCGGCCGGGTCCGCGAGGCATGGTCGTCCGCGACGATGTTCCGTGGCATCGAGACCGTGATGCGGGGCCGCGACCCGCGCGATGCGTGGCTCCTCGCCCAGCGGATCTGCGGAACCTGCACGGGCGTGCACGGGCTCGCGTCCGTCCGCGCCGTAGAGCAGGCCCTGGGGATCGCGATCCCCACCAACGCCCGCGTGATCCGCAACATCCTGGCCGGCACGGTCCTCGTGCGCGATCACGTCATGACGTTCTACCTGGCCGCTCTGCCCGACTGGGTGGACTCGAGCGCCGCCATCCGGGCCGACGCGGGGGCGACGTCGCGGCTCGCGACGGCCCAGGGCACCTGGCCCCGCTCCGGTCTCGACGACTTCCGGGGCGTCAAGGACCGGCTTGCCGCGGTCGTGGACTCCGAGCAGCCGGGGCCCTTCGCGCCCGCCTGGGCCGGGCACCCCGCCTACCGCCTCAGCCCGGAGCAGAGCCTGCTCCTGATGGCGCACCACCTCGAGGCGCTCGAGTGGCAGCGGGACTTCATGCGCGTCCTGACGCTGCTGTCGGGGAAGGACACCCACCCCCAGACCTTCCTGGTCGGCGGGATGGCCCTCGTGCCGCCGTGGGGCGGCCCGACGGTCTCGCTGACGCGCCAGCACCCGCAGGTGCCGGACCACAATGCCCCCATCGCGCTGAGCGACGAGGGGATCACCCTGATGCGCGGCCTGGTGACCGGGGCGCGGAAGTTCGTGGACCAGGTCCTGGTCCCGGACACGCAGCTGCTGCTGGCGGCCTACCCCGAGTGGGTGACGATCGGGACGGGCCCCGGAAGCTACCTGTCCAACGGCGAGTATCCGCTCGACGACGGGAAGGGTGCCGCGCGGCTGTTCCCGGGCGGTCATCTGAGCGACGGCAACCTGGAGCGCTCGGACCCGGTGACCGAGAGCTCGGTCGGGGAGTCGGTGGCCCACGCCTGGTACGCCTACGGCGACGGCGACGGGTCGCTCAAGCGCCCCTTCGAGGGCGAGACCGTTCCGTCGTACACCGGCCAGGTCCCGCTGGTGCAGCTCAGCGACGGAGCCAAGTACAGCTGGGTCAAGGGCGCCCGGTTCGACGGCCGCGTCATGGAGACCGGGCCGCTCGCCCGGGTCCTGGTCGCGGCCGCCAACAGCCAGTCGGAGGTGCGGCTCACCCTCGGCCGTCAGCTGACCGCGAGCGGCATCGCGCCGGACGCGATGGGCGGGACGCTTGGCCGGTCGCTGGCCCGGTCGATCGAGGCAGACGTGATGGCCCGCAAGCTCGATGCCTGGCTGTGGGAGCTCCAGACCAACCTCGCCACCGGCGACGTGGCCGTCGCGAGCGTCGAGCACTGGGACCCGGTCTCCTGGCCGGCGGAGGCCGAGGGCTGGTCTCTCGGCGAGGGCCCGCGGGGCGCGGTCGGGCACTGGCTGCGGATCCGGGACGCGATCGTGGACCACTACCAGGTCGTCGATGGCTCCACCTGGAACGCCTCGCCGCGCGATTCCCTGGGGCTGCCCGGTCCGCTGGAGGCTGCGCTGGCCGGGGTGGAGGTCGCCGACCCGTCGAGGCCCGTCGAGCTGCTCCGCGTCATCCACTCCTTCGCCCCGTGCGCCGCCTGCGCCGCCCACGTGCTCGATCGGCGGGCGGCCGTACCGCCCAGCCGCCACCCGCAGGCCCCGGAGGGCACCCGATGACCGCCACCCACGAGTCCCTGCGCCCGGCGGTCACGCCGGCGCCCGGCCCGGAGCCGGTCGGGGAGGCCCACGCCGAGGCCGCAGGCGGCCACGCCGGTGCGCATGTCGACAACCCCGAGCGGCGCGTCCGTCTCTACGTGTGGCAGATCCCGGTGCGCGTCACGCACTGGATCACCGCGGGCTGCATCGTGGTCCTGAGCATCACCGGCGGGTACATCGCGGACCCGTTCCTGATCCCGTCGGGCGGCGGCGTCATGTCCACGATCCGGCTGATCCACATCCTGACCGCCCTCGTGTTCCTTCTCTCCGGCCTGGCCCGGACCTACTGGCTGCTGGTCGGCAACCGGTTCGCCCGCTGGAAGGCGTTCATCCCCACGACGAAGTACCAGTTCACCGAGCTCTTCCGGCAGGCCGGCTTCTACGGCTTCGTGCGCAAGGAGATCCCGGAGGTCCTGGGCCACAACCAGCTTGCCGCCAGCGCGTACGTCGTCCTGTTCGCCCTGCTCCTGACCGAGACCGTCACGGGCTTCGCCCTCGACGGGCTGACGGGCGCCGAGCCCGGGGCGACGCTCTTCGGCTGGCTGCGCGAGTTGCTGGGGCCGCAGCTCCTGCGCCAGGTCCACCACCTCTCGATGTGGCTGATCCTCGCGATCGCCCTGTTCCACATCTACAGCTGCCTGCTGGTGGACCACATCGAGCACAACGGCCTGGTGTCGAGCATCGTCAGCGGCTGGAAGTTCCCGACCCGTCACCAGGTCGTGGCCTCGCGCGACGGTGGCCCCGAACTCCTCGACCGGGTCGAGCCGTGACACGCGAGGCCGGCCGGCTGGTCGCTATCGGCGTCGGCAACGTGCTGCTCACCGACGATGCAGTCGGCGTCCGCGTGATCGAGGCGCTGCGCGCCAAGGCCGCCCGGGACCCGATGGCGCTGCCTCCGGACACCGAGCTCGTCGACGGCGGGACCCTCGGGCTCGACCTCCTTCGCGTGGTGGATGGCGCACGCGGCGTGGTGTTCGTGGACGCTGTGCGGACGGGGGCGCCCGCCGGTACCGTCACCGCCCTGGACGGCGACGCCATCGTGAGCGTGGGCGGCCGCCGCGACGGGCAGCCGGCGAGCGCGGTGGGCGAGCTGCTCGCCGTCGCGCGGCTCATGGGCTGGCTGCCGGAAGCGGTCGCGATGGTCGGGATCGAGGTCGCGGATATCGAGCTTGGCGTGCATCTCACGCCACTGGTGGACCGGGCCATGCCGGCCGCGATCGACGCGGTCCTGGCCCAGCTCCGCCGGATGGATGAGCAACCCGCAACGGCAACCAGTGGTGGCGCCGCCACCGGACGAAGCGCAGGGGCGACGGCATGAGATCGAGATCGCGGCTGGACCGCACGCTGCGGCTGCTGATCCTCGCGAACATCGTGGTGGTGGCGCTGCTCGCCGGCACCATGGTCCTCGACTGGGTCAAGGTCATCCCCGCGAGGGGCACCGCGGACACCACCACGGCGCCCAACGTCTCGCCCACGCCCGAGACGATGCAGATGGGCCTGGCGCACATCCCGACCTCGAACAGCTGCCTGCTGTGCCACGAGACGGGCGGCGCCGCGGACCTCAAGCCGATCCCGGCGATCGGACACCAGCTCGAGGGCTGGACGGCCTGCCTGACCTGCCACACCGACGAGACGCTGGGCCGCAAGGCCCCTGGGCACTCCGGGATCGCCGAGACCGAGTGCCTCAACTGCCACAAGATCGCGCAGGACGGGCCGGCGATCACCCAGGCGCACGCCGCGCTGAGCAAGCCGTGCCTCGACTGCCACGGCAGCGTGGCGCATCTCCCGTCGAGCATGGTCGGCCGCAGCCAGGACGAGTGCTGGCTCTGCCACAAGCCCAACCCGGCGCCGCCGCCCACCAAGCCGCACCCGGATCCCGAGAACCTCACCTGCCGCGCGTGCCACCAGTCAGCGCAGGCGGGCGCGCTGCCCATCGACCACGCGCTCCGCGAGGAGGACACCTGCGTGCTGTGCCACGACATCAAGAACCGGGCGACCACGGGTCCCCTCGCCTCGCCGGTGAAGCCGGCCGGGGACGAGGTGCCGTCGGCCAGCCCGTAGTCGGGGAGGCCGCCTCGCGGCGGTCGGCCCGCCGCACCGTCCGGCGCGATCCGCGATGATTGCGCCATGCCTGACATGCTCGTCGTCACCTGGGAGGCCCTCGACGGCCTCGTCGCCCGCCTCGCCGAGCGCGTGGGACGGGACCACGACCTGGTCCTCGCGATCACGCGGGGCGGCCTCGTGCCCGCCGGCATGCTGGCCTATCGCCTGGACCTGCGCGAGATCCTCGTCGCGGGCGCCATCTTCTACCTGCCCGAGGGCGGGACGCACCCGGCCCCGGTGATCGGGCACTTCCCGGACGCCTCGCTGCTCGACGGCCAGCGCGTCCTGATCGTGGACGAGGTCTGGGAGACCGGCGAGACCATGACCGAGGTGATGGCCCGTGTCCGCGCCGCCGGTGGCCGCCCCGTCTCGGCCGTGATCCACTACAAGCCTGGCCGTTCCCGGGTCCACGGGACGCCCGACCACTGGGCCGACACGGTCCACGACTGGGTCACGTACCCGTACAAGGCCGGGGGCTGACGGCCGGAGAGATCTCGGCGGCCCGTCGGCGACGAACAGGTGACTGGAGCGGTGTCCCAGGGGTCAAGCTGTCACGCCTGGGGGCCGCGTCCACGCCGCCAGTGGAGCACCCATGACACGCCAGACCCGCCCCGTCCCGCCGGGCCCCCATCCTCGTGACCGTGCGGATCGCCATCCTCCAGCTCCCGCTCACGCGGGGCTGACGCGCTCTCATGCGGCTCTCAGGATCGGCCGCTTGAATACCATCTCAAGACGCGGCGTTCCCGGTGGCTCTCCTCCCCACCGAGAGCGCCGCGTTCCATGTCCGCCGAGGGGACCCCGCGCCGCGTGACCACCCCGATCCCCGATCCGGAACCGGCCCTGGCCGGTCCTTCGGACGCGCGCCTCGCCCGCGCATGGCGCCTGGCTCCCGTGGGTCTCGCCGCCCTGGCCGGCGTCCTGTACCTGTGGAACCTGACCGTGAGCGGGTATGCCAATACCTACTACTCGGCGGCGGCCCAGGCCGGGTCGCAGAGCTGGTCCGCCTGGTTCTTCGGCGCCCTCGACGCCGGCGGGTTCATCACCGTCGACAAGCCCCCGGTCGCCCTGTGGGTCACGGGCCTGTCCGTCCGCATCCTGGGGCTGAGCCCGCTGGCCGTGCTGCTCCCGCAGGCGCTGGCCGGCGTGGGGGCCGTGCTGCTGTTGTGGGACGCGGTCCGGCGGCAGCTGGGCCGCGGCGCCGCGGCGGCCGCGGGGGTCGCGTTCGCGGTCACGCCCGCCGCGACGCTCATGTTCCGCTACAACAACCCGGACGCCGTGCTGACCCTGCTGCTCGTCGCGGGGGCCTGGGCGCTGGTGCGGGGGCTCGCCGGCGGGCGGCTGCGCTGGGCGCTCCTGGCCGCGCTGCTGGTGGGCGTCGGGTTCCTGGCCAAGGTCCTCCAGGCGTACCTGGTGCTGCCGGCGTTCGCGCTGACGTGGCTCGTGGCCGCGCCCGGGAGCGTGCGGCGGCGTCTCGGCGTGCTCGCGGCGTCCGCGGTCGCGGTGCTCGCCGCGTCGGCCTGGTGGGTGGCCGTCGTGGACCTGCTGCCCGCCACCGCGCGGCCGTACATCGGGGGTTCCAGCAACAACACGGTGCTCGATCTCGTGCTGGGCTACGACGGCCTGGGCCGGATCTTCGGTGGGGCGTCCGGCGGGCCGGGCGGACCCGGAGGGCCCGGCGGACCGCGCGGGGGCGGGATCGGCACGGCCTTCGGGGGCTCGCCCGGACTCCTGCGGATGTTCAACGCCGAGTGGGCGGGGCAGATCAGCTGGCTGCTGCCGTCCGCCGCAGCCGGACTGGTCGTGGGGCTCGCCGCGCGCCTCCGGGCGCCGCGCACGGACCCGAGGCGGGCCGCGTTCCTGCTGTGGGGGACGTGGGCGATCGTCCACGTCGCCGTCTTCAGCCTGATGGGTGGCATCGCGCACCCGTACTACGCCGTCGCGATCGCCCCCGCCGCCGCCGCGCTCACCGGTGGCGGCCTCGCCGAGCTGTGGCGAATCCGGCGGCGCGTCCGCTGGGCGGAGCTCGTCCTGGCGGCGGTCCCGGTCGCCACGGCCTGGTGGGGCTGGCAGGTCCTCGAGCGCACCCCCGGCTTCTGGCCGGGGGTGGGCATGGGCGCCGTGGCCGTGGCGGCGGCGGCGGGGATCCTCGTGGTGGCCGCGTCCGTGGCCGACGACCCGCGCGCCCCGGCGATCGGACGGGCGGCCCTGGGCCTCGGTCTCGCGGCGATGCTGGCGGGTCCCATGCTCTACAGCGTCACCACGATGGATTCCGCGATCGCGGGCGGCGACCCGGCGCCGGGCCCCGAGGCGGGCCGGTCAGCGGGCGGGTTCACGGGCGGGTTCACGGGCGGGCCTGCCGGGTTCGGGGGTCGCTTCACCGGCGGCTTCCCGGGTGGCTTCCCGGGCGACGCCGCCGGCGCGGACGACGCGCTCGTGGCCTGGCTGGTGGCTCACCACGGCGGCGAGACCTGGCTGGTCGCGGTGAGCTCCGCGAACCAGGCGGGCCCCCTGCAGCTTGCCTCCGGGATCCCCGTGATGGCGATGGGCGGGTTCATGGGCTCGGATCCGGCGCCAACCGTCGAGCAGCTCCAGGCCCTCATCCGGGACGGCCGGCTGCGCTATGTCCTGCTCGGTGGCGCGGGCGGGTTCGGCGGCCCCGCGGGTCCCGGCGGGTTCTTCGGCGGCGACGGGCAGGGGAACGTGGCCGTGGAGCGCTCTGCCTGGGTGACTGGCGCCTGCGCGCCCGTGCCCGGGGTCTCGGGATCCCTCTACGACTGCGCCGGGGCCCGCTGAGGCCGCCGCGGCTCTCAGTGCGCTCTCATGCGGCCGGCCGAACCTTGCCGCCATGAGCACTGCCCCCGCGGCACGGCCGCGCCCCGTGCCGCTTCCCCGCGCCTGGGGCGTGCGGCCGCGCGACGTCGTCGCCCTCCTCGTCGCCAATGGCGTCTTCATGGTGCTCATGTGGGTCCGCCACGGCGGGCCCGACGAGCTGGCCGCGCCCGGGGGCATGTTCACCGCCGCCGGCCAGCTGATGGCCCTGCTGGGCACGTACCTCGCCCTGATCGGCCTCGCGCTCGTGGCCCGCAGTCCCTGGCTGGACCAGGCGTTCGGCCCGGACCGGCTCGCCTGGGCCCACCGCTGGCTCGGGTTCGCGACCGTCTGGCTCATCGCCGGCCACCTCGTCTTCAGCCTGACCGGCTGGGCGACGGGCGACGGGACGAGTGTCATCGCGGAGCTCGTGGCCCTCGTAACGGGGTATCCGTACGTCCTGTGGGCCTTGGCCGGGTTCCTGCTGTTCGTGCTCGTGGGCGTCTCGTCGATGGCCGCAACCCGCCGCCGCGCGTCCTACGAGACCTGGTACTGGCTCCACGCCTACACCTACCTCGCGGTGGCGCTCGCGTTCCTGCACCAGCTGTTCGTGGGTGTGGACTTCACCCACGACCCGCTGGCGGCCAGCTACTGGATCGGGCTCTACGTCGTGACCGTGGCCCTCATGCTCGCCTTCCGGTTCGGGCAGCCCGTCCTGCTCAACTGGCGGCACCGGTTCCGGGTGTCCGCGATGGTGCCGGAGGGCCCGGGCGTCGTGTCCGTCTACCTCATTGGCCGCGACCTCGATCGCCTCGCGGTCCGCTCGGGGCAGTACTTCGTCGTGCGCTTCCTGACGCGCGGCGGCTGGTGGCGGGCCCATCCGTATTCGCTCTCCTCGGCGCCCAACGGCGCCTGGCTGCGGTTCACCGTCAAAGCGCTGGGCGACGACTCGGCGCGCGTCCCAGGGGTCCCCGTCGGTACCCGCGTCCTCCTCGAGGGGCCGTACGGCATCCTCACCGGGGCGCGCCGGACCCGGCCACGGGCCACGCTCATCGCGGGCGGCATCGGCATCTCGCCGCTGCGCGCGCTGCTCGAGTCGCTGGCCGGCAAGCCGGGCGAGCTCACCCTCCTCTACCGCGCCAGCACCGAGTCGGACCTCGTGTTCCGCGAGGAGCTGGACCTCCTGGCGGCGCACCGTGGGGCCACCGTGCACTACCTGGTGGGCCGGCGCGGGGTCGATGTGCCGCCCGACCCGTTCGGGCCTGCGACGATCGCGCGGCTCGTGCCCGACATCGCCGAGCAGGACGTCTACCTGTGTGGCCCGACGGACCTGATGCGCCGTACCGAGCGCGCCCTGCGCGACCTCGGCGTGCCGCGTTCGCGGGTCCACGCCGAACGTTTCGCGTCCTGAGCCGGAGGAATCACCGATGCCGAAACGCGGCGCCGTCGCCCTGGGCCTGACCGCCCTCGCGCTCGTCCTGCTCGTCAACTTCCGCACCCCGTCCGAGCTCGCGGCGGTCGCCACCACTGACCGGCCGGGCAGTGCCGGGTCCGCGGGCACGACGGGCGGCACGGCGCAGGCGGGCGCCCGGACGCTCGCCGGCCCGGTCGTGACCACCCGCTGGGGCGCGGTCCAGGTCCAGGTCACGGTGACCGATGGGCGGCTCACGGACGTGGCGGCCCTCCAGCTGCCCGGTGGCGACCGGCGCTCCTCGAGCATCTCGAGCCGGGTGGCCCCGACCCTGCGCAGCCAGGCCCTGACCGCGCAGAGCGCGAGCATCGACGGGGTCTCGGGCGCGACCTACACGAGCACCGCCTACGCTCGGTCGCTGCAGGCGGCCCTGGACACCGCGGGCCTCTGAGCCATGGGCGCGGGGGATCCTGGCGGCGGGACGCCGCGCCGGGTGCGGGTCGAGCACGTCATGGGCACGACCGTCTCGATCGATGTCCGCGCCCCGCTCGTGGGCGACGACGCGCTCGAGGCGGCCATCGCCTGGTTCCATGACGTCGATGCGCGGTTCTCGCCCTACCGCGCCACCAGCGAGGTCTCGCGCGTGGCTGCGGGCGAGCTCGAGCTCGACGACGCGTCGCCCGACGTGCGGGCGATGTTCACCCTCGCGGACGATCTCCACGACCAGACCGGCGGCTTCTTCGACCCGCGGGCGCACCGCGCGGACGGCCGCCCGGACCCCACCGGCGTCGTGAAGGGCTGGGCGGTGGACGAGGCGGTCGCGTTGCTCCGCCTCGCGGGGGCCCGGAACGTGCTGGTCGTGGCGGGCGGCGACCTCGTGGCGGCGGGTGAGCCCGAGCCCGGGCGTGCGTGGCGGATCGGGATCCGGCACCCGGATCGCGAGGACCGCGTCGCGGGCGTGCTGGCGGTCCGGGACCTGGCCGTCGCGACCTCGGGGCTCTACGAGCGTGGCGGGCACATCGTGGACCCGCACACGGGCCTCGTCGCCTCAGGGCTGCGCAGCCTCACCGTGATCGGGCCGCGGCTCGCGCTCGCCGATGCCTACGCGACCGCCGGCTTCGCGATGGGGGAGGCGGGCATCGCCTGGGTCGGGCGGCAGCCGGGGTGCGGGGCGGTCGGGATCACGCTCGACGACCGCGTCACCTGGACGCCGCTCGCGCACGACCTGCTGGACCCGGAGCCGGGAGCATTCTCAGGACCGTCTCAGGCGCTCTTGCTTGACTCGACGCAATGACCCGTCTCGTCACCCGGGAGCCTTCCTCATGACCTCGCCGTTCCTCCCGCCCGACCCCGACGCGGCGGCGGCCCCCGACACCAGCCCGTGGTCGGCGCCCGTCGCCCCACCGGCGCCGAGCACCACGCCGGCTCCCGACGCGCCGCCCGCCTGGATGCCGCCGCCCTTCGTCTTCACCGAGCGCGCCCCCGCGACCCAGCGACCCGCGACCCCGCCGGCTCGCGAGGCCCGCCGCGGCGGCCTGGGCCTGGTCGTCGCGGCCTCGGTGTTGAGCGCCGTGCTGGCCTCGGGCGGGACCGTGGTTGCCGTCCGCCAGCTGGTGCCCGCCGCGACACCCGTCCCGGTGGCAACCGTCGGCACCGCCACGGTTGCCGTGACCGGCTCGACGACCGTCAACAGCGTCGACCTGACCGATGTCGTCGCCGGCGCGACGCCGTCCGTGGTGACGATCACCGCCGACGGCATCACCACCGACCAGTTCTCGCCGTTCGGGGCGCCGACCGGCGGCGTGGGCTCGGGCATCATCCTGAGCGTCGACGGCTACATCCTCACCAACCGCCACGTGGTCGAGGGCAGCTCCAGCCTCACGGTCGCGCTCGAGAGCGGCGAGACGTTCCCCGCGACCGTCGTCAAGGTGTCCGCCACCAAGGACCTCGCGCTGATCAAGATCGACGCGACCGGCCTGGCGGCGGCCCAGATCGGGAACTCGGGCGCCATCCAGGTCGGCGAGACGGCCATCGCGATCGGCAGCCCGCTCGGCACGTACACCGAGACCGTGACCCGGGGCATCGTCTCCGGCCTCGGGCGCACCATCACCGTGCGCGACGAGCAGACCGGCCGCCCGCAGACGCTCGACGGGCTCATCCAGACGGACGCCGCGATCAACCCCGGCAACAGCGGCGGGCCGCTCCTCGACGCGGGTGGAGCCGTCATCGGCATCAACACCGCGGTGGCCTCCAGTGCCCAGGGCCTGGGCTTCGCGATCCCGATCGCCGACGCCGCCGACCTCATCTCGATCGCGACCGCCGGCACGGGCGCGTAGCCGCCCGGGTCGGGGAGAGACGGCCGGGGCAGGCCACGACCCGCCGTCTCTCAGCCGTCTCGCACGGGGCGGCGGGTGTCCGCGCGCATGGGGTTGGCATGAAGCTCAAGCTGTTCGCGATCCTCGCGTTGGTGGTGGTCGGTCTCGGGGCCGTGGCCCTGGTCGTCCTGCCACCGGGTGGCTCCTCGTCGACCGGAACCCGCTACACCACGGCGTCGGCGACCCGCACGGACGTGGTCAACCAGGTGGTCGCCACCGGGACCGTCCAGCCCGTCTCGACGTACAGCCTGGCGTTCGGGTCCAAGCCCACGACCGGCACGGCCTCGAGCGCCGGCTCCGGGTCGAGCGGCAGCGGCTCGGCGACGACCTGGGCCGTCACGTCGGTCTCGGTGACGCCCGGAACCGTCGTCACGGCGGGCCAGGCGCTTGCGACCTCGGACGCCTCCGACGCCCAGCTCGCGCTCGACGTCGCCAAGGCGAACCTCGCGGCGGCCGAGGCCAAGCTCAAGACCGACAGCGGCGGCCTCAGCAGCACCGACCTCAAGGCGGCGAAGCTGACGGTGACCCAGGCGGAGCAGGCGCTCACCCAGGCCAAGACATCGCGCACCCAGACCATCGCCCAGAACAGCCTCAAGCTGACCCAGCAGAAGAAGGCCGTCACGAGGGCGAAGAGCCAGCTCACGGCGGACAAGGCCGCCAAGCCTCCCGTCCCCGCGTCCCAGCTGACCCAGGACAGCAACGCCGTGACCCAGGCCAACGACGCGCTCGCGAGCCTGCGCCTCCAGATCAAGCAGTCCAACGCCCAGGCCACCAACCAGGTCACGTCGGCCACCAACCAGGTGACGTCCGCGAAGCTCGCCTACACGACCAGGACCCAGGGCGCCACGGACGCGACCATCGCCTCGGACGAGGCGCAGGTCGCCACCGCGCGGCAGAACGTCGCCGCGGCCGAGGCCGCGGTGCAGCTGGCGACGCTGACCAGCCCGGTGGACGGCGTGGTCCTCGCGGTCAACGTCAGCCCCGGCGCGGATGCCCCCTCCGGGGCCGCCATCACGGTCCAGTCCGCCGACTTCCAGGTCGCCGCGAGCGTAGCCGAGACCGACCTCCCGTCGCTCAAGGTGGGTCAGGCCGTGGAGATCACGGTCACGGCGACCAAGCTCACCGCCAGCGGCAAGGTCATCCAGATCGACCCGACGGGGTCGGCCGCGAGTGGCGGCGGGGTCGTGAGCTACGCGATCGTCGCGGCCATGCCCACGCCGCCCGCCGGCACGGCGTCCGGGATGTCGGCCCAGGTCTCCATCACCACGGCGTCCGCTCCCGACGTCGTCGCCGTGCCGTCGATCGCCCTGGTCGGCTCCACCGGCAACTACAGCGTCCGCGTCCTCGACGCCTCGGGCGAGCCGCAGCAGGTCTCCGTCGATGTCGGCCTCGTCACCTCGTCCCTCGCGGAGATCAAGAGTGGCGTCGACGCCGGCACCGCGGTCGTCGTCGGCACCTCGTCCACGCGCCAGGGCACCACCACGACGGGCACCGGCGGGTTCGGCGTCCCGGGCACCGGCGGCGGCGGGCTCAGCGGCGGCGGCCGGGGATTCCAGCCGTGACCCTCGACGGCTCCTGGGCGACGGGCGACGGGCAGCCGCCGTACGGGGAGGTCGTGGGTGCCTGGGCCGGGGTGCCCCAGCCGTCCGCCGCACCACGTCCGGCCGCCGAGCCGGTCATCGAGCTGCGCGGCGTGACCCGGATCTACAGCACCGGGCGCCTGGAGGTCGCGGCCCTGCGCGGCGTGGACCTCGACATCTGGCCGGGTGATTTCCTCGCGATCGTCGGACCGTCCGGCTCCGGCAAGTCAACGCTGATGAACATCCTGGGCTGTCTCGACCGGCCCACCGCCGGCTCCTACCGCCTCGGCGGCACCCCGGTCCAGGACCTGACCGACGACGACCTCGCCCGGGTGCGGGGCCGCGCGATCGGGTTCGTGTTCCAGTCGTTCAACCTGCTGCCGCGGACCTCGGCGCTCGAGAACGTCGCGACGCCGCTGCTCTACCAGGGCGTGGGCCGCGCCGAGCGGCGCGCCCGCGCGACCGCTGCGCTGGAGCGCCTGGGCCTGGGCGACCGGATGGACCATGAGCCCTCGGAGCTCTCCGGCGGCCAGCAGCAGCGGGTGGCGATCGCGCGAGCGCTGGTGACCCAGCCCGCGATGATCCTCGCGGACGAGCCCACGGGCAACCTCGACAGCGCCTCGGGCGCGGACGTCATCGCCCTGCTCCACGAGCTCAACGACGCCGGGACGACCATCGTCCTGATCACCCACGACGCGGATGTCGCCGCCCAGGCGCGGCGCCAGGTCCACGTGCGCGACGGGCTCCTCGTCTGATGGGCGGCAGGGAGCTGATCCGGCTCGCCCTGTCCCGCCTGGGGACCAGCCGGATGCGTGCGGTCCTCACGATGCTCGGCGTCATCATCGGCGTCGGTTCGATCGTGGCCCTCGTGGCCGTGGCCGAGGGCGCCACGAGCGGGATCACGAACCGCATCCAGGGCCTCGGGACCAACCTGCTCACGGTCACCCCCGGCGCCACGCGGACCGGCTTCACGCGCGGTGCCCAGGGATCCGCCACGACGCTGACGCTGGCGCTGGCGGATGCCGCGGCGATCGCCACGGTCGCGGGGGTCGCCGCCGTGGAGCCCGAGGTCACGACCCAGAAGACCGTCATCGCCGGCCTCCAGAACACCACGACCTCGATCGTGGGCACGACGCCCGCCTTCCCCGAGGTCCGGTCGTACACGATGTGGCAGGGCGCGTTCCTCAACGGGGCCTCGGTCCACGGCAGCCTCCGCGTCGCGGTCCTGGGCGCCACCACGGCCGACGACCTCGGGCTGACCGAGACGTCGATCGGGACCGACATCGCGATCGGCGGCCTGCCGTTCCGCGTGATCGGCATCCTCCAGCCGAAGGGCTCGTCCGGACCGGTCAGCCAGGACGACCAGGTGCTCATCCCGATCACGACCGCGCAGCACTACTTCGTGAGCGGCACGTCCGTCCGCTCGGTCGGGGTCAGCGTGACCACGGCCGATGCGATCACGGACACCCAGGCCCTGCTGACCGCGACCCTCCAGCAGCGCCACGGGACCAATGGCACCAACGACGACTTCACGATCCAGAGCCAGGCCCAGCTCCTGTCCACGTTCTCGTCGGTGACGGGGCTCCTGACCCTGCTTCTCGCCGGGATCGCCTCCATCTCCCTCGTCGTGGGCGGGATCGGGATCATGAACATCATGCTGGTCTCGGTCCGCGAGCGGACCCGCGAGATCGGCATCCGCAAGGCCATCGGGGCGCGTGGCCGGGACATCCTGCTGCAGTTCCTCGTCGAGGCCCTCGTCCTCTCGCTGCTGGGTGGCCTGATCGGCATCGCCGTCGGCGTCGGCGCTTCCGCCCTCATCGGCACGCTCGCCGGCTGGGGCTTCATCTTCAATCCCATCACGGTGATCGTCGCGGTTGGCTTCTCCCTGGCCGTCGGCGTGGTGTTCGGCGTCTGGCCCGCACGGCAGGCCGCACGCCTCGACCCGATCGCCTCCCTCCGCTACGAGTGACCAGCCCGGCGCATCAACGCCCCGAGGAGACCCGACCATGACCGACGATCCGACCCGGCCCATCGACCCCGCGACGCCCGCCCAGGGCGCGGCGCCCGGCGCCGGCCCCTGGTACGCCACTCCCGAGCCTGCGCCTCAGGCCGGCGCGCCCGCGCCCTCCTACATCCCGGCCGGGATCGTGGTCAAGCCCGCACCCGCGGCGTCGTCCGGCCGGGCCTCGCTGCTCACCGGGGCGCTCGTCGTCGCCGGCCTGGTCGCGGCGCTCGGGGTCGGCTTCGCCGGCGGTCGGCTGACCGCGCCGCAGGTCGCGGCGAACGGCCGCGGGCAGGCCTTCGGCAACGGCTCCGGGTTCCCGAACGCGAGCGGACGTGTCGGCAACGGCGGCAACGGCGGCTTCGGCGGCGCGTTCGCCGCGGGCAATATCGCGGTCAGCGGGTCGGTGGTGGCCATCGGCGACGGCACCATCACGGTCCAGCCGGCGGGCGGCAGCGGCACGGTCGTGATCGCGGTGCCCTCGACGGCCACGTACCACGCGCAGGGCGCGGCATCGTCCGGCGACGTGGCGATCGGCAGCCAGGTCCAGGTCACCGTGACCCGGCCCCAGTTCCGCGGCGCGCCCGACGCGTCGGCGGCACCCGGCGCCGGTGCGGCCAGCCCCGGGACGGCGGCGACCGGCGGGGAGCTGACCGCGACCGACATCCTCGTGACCGGCAAGTGATCGTGACACCCGACAGCGTGACCATCCAGACCGACGCCGGCCCCGTGGTCACCTTCGGCCTCGACACCACCACGACATACCATCAGCAGGCTGCGGCGTCCGCGTCCGACGTGCAGCCCGGCAGCAAGGTCCGGGTCCAGGCCGGAGGGCGCTTCCGCGCCGCCGCGGGCGCGAACGGCGAGATCGACATGGGCACGGCCGGCGACATCACCGTCGTCCCCTGACCGGCCCAGGAATCCACGAGGCAACCCATGCACCTTCTCCTGGTCGAGGACGACGAGCGCCTCGCCCGCGCCCTGACCCGGCTCCTCGCGGAGGACCGGCACGTCGTGGAGCACGCCCCCGATGGCCGGACCGGGATCGAGCTCGCGGGCGCGATCGACGGCCTGGATACCGTCATCCTGGACATCGGGCTGCCCGACATGTCCGGCCTCGACGTGGCGCGCCGGATCCGGGCCGACAGAATCGACGTGAGCATCCTGATGCTCACCGCCCGTGACACCGTCAACGACCGCGTCGTGGGGCTGGATGCCGGCGCGGACGACTATGTCGTGAAGCCCTTCGCCTACGCCGAGATCGCGGCGCGGCTGCGGGCCCTGGCCCGCCGCGCCGAGCCCGGTCCGCGCCGCGCCGAACCCGTCCTGGTGGCGGGGTCCATCGCCCTCGACGAGACCGCCCGTCGCGTTACGGTGGGCGGCGCCAACGTGGACCTCAGCCCGCGCGAGTTCTCGCTGCTCGAGGCGCTCCTCCGCCACGCGGGCCAGACCCTGACCCGCGACCAGCTCCTGGACCACGCCTGGCCGTTCAGCGTGGCCGTAACGCCCAACGCGGTGGACGCGTACGTCCACTACCTGCGCACCAAGCTCGGGGACGCGGGCTCGCAGATCGAGACCGTCCGCGGCGTGGGCTACCGGCTCGCCGATGGCTGACGGCACCCGGGTCGATCCCCGGGATGACGGCGCGGAGCAGGCCGCCCTCGCGGACGAGGGCCGACTGATCCGCAACGTGCGCTGGCGCCTGGTGGCATGGAGCGGCGTGTCCACCCTCCTGGTGCTGCTGCTCCTGGGCGCCGCGCTGTATGCCGTGGTCGCCAACACGCTTGTCGGGGCATCGGTCACCCAGCTCGCGAACCGCGTGGATCCCTGGGTCGCGCGCCTCGAGGCGACGACGCCACCCGGCGACGTCTTCCCAGGGTTCGGGTTCCAGCCCGGGCAGGGCAACACGTACCTGTTCGCTTTCGACAACGACGGCGTGCCGGTCCAGCTGGGCCGCGAGCGGGTCGTGGTGCTGGCCGGCATGCCGGAGCCCGCGAGCCTCGCCGCGTCGCGTGCCGCCGCCGACGGTCGCGACATCCGCACCGTGGACATCCAGATCGGCGATGAGGTCGTCCCGGCCCGGCTGCTGACCCAGCGGGCCGTCTATACGGAGGACGGCCAGACCTACTTCCTCCAGGCGCTCCAGGACCGCTCGACGGAGGTGGCGACGCTCGACTCGCTGCTCGCCGTCCTGCTCTCGGGCGGGCTCGTGGCGATGGCGGTCGCGTTCGTCTTCGGTGCCGTCTACGCGCGGCGCGCGCTCGTCCCGATCCGCGCGTCGCTCGAGGCGCAGCGCGTGGCCCTGCGCCGCCAGCGCGAGTTCGCCGCGGACGCGAGCCACGAGCTGCGCACGCCGCTGACCGTGATCCGCTCCTCCGTGGAGCACCTCAACCGCCACCGCGACCGGCCCCTCGGCGAGTCGTCCGAGGCGCTCGACGACATCGACGCCGAGGTGGGGCAGCTCTCGCTGATGGTGGACGACCTGCTGCTGCTCGCGCGCTCGGATTCCGGGGCGGTGCCCATCGATCGCATGCGCCTGGACCTCGGCGATGTCGCGTCGGACGCGGCCTCCTCGCTGGGGCGCATGGCTGAGGGCAGGGGCGTGCGGGTCGAGGTGGACCCGGAGCCCGCGATGCTCGACGGAGACCCCGTGCGTCTCCGACAGCTGGTGACCATCCTCGTGGACAACGCGATCCGCCATGGGCCCCGCGGCGGGACCGTGGTGGTCCGGGTGCGCGGCGAGGGGCCGATCGTGGCGCTGGAGGTCGCGGACCAGGGGCCCGGCCTGGGCCCGGAGGACATGGTCCACGTGTTCGACCGCTTCTACCGCGCGCCGGGGGCCCCGTCGGGAGGCACCGGCCTGGGCCTCGCGATCGCGCGCTGGGTCGTGGAGCGCCACGGCGGGCGCATCGGCGTCCGCAACGGCGAGGCGGGCGGGGCGGTGTTCCGCGCGGAGCTGCCGGCGGCCGGCGGAGGAGCGGCCGGAGGAGCGGCCGGGGGCGCGCCGGGAGGATCAGCCGGAGGAGCGCCGGGAGGATCAGCCGGAGGCCCGGGAGCAGCCCCATCCGCGCCCGACGCCGCGCCCGGCGCCGCCCCCGGCCACGACGTCCTGCTGGGCTGACCCGCTCCCGGGCACGGGTCCGGGATGCTACCCTCGCAGCATCTTGGCGAGCCGGTCCCGAGAGGCCGGTGTACCGGTCCCGTGAGGCCGGCTAGGAGGTAGCAGATGCGCATGCGCATGCCCGCCTGCGGCGCTCTCGCGCCGCGGCCCGCCGGGATTCCGTGAGCATTCCACCGATCCTGCGACTGCCCCCGTTGCCGCGCGCCGACGCGATCGTCGATCCGCGTGTCGGCGACGCCGGTCCGGCGCTGCTCGCGCTCGAGGATGGGGCCGTCTTCCCCGGCATCGCCTTCGGGGCGCCGGTGGCGTCGGGCGGGGACCTCGTGGTCAACACCTCCCAGACCGGCTACCAGGAGATCGCGACCGATCCATCGTACGCCGGACAGGTCGTGGTCATGACCTACCCACTGATCGGCAACTACGGCCGCCTGGTGGCCGACGACCAGTCCGAGCGCCCGTGGCTGCGCGGGCTCGTCGTGGCCAACGCGACGGCGGCCGTGCTCGACGACGCGCGCCAGCTGGCGACGATGCTGCGAGCCAATGCCATCCCGGCCATCGCCGGCGTGGACACGCGGGCCCTCGCCCGTCACCTCCGCACCACCGGCTGCCAGCGCGGGATCATCACGCAGCCCGGCATGACGGACCCCGACGCGGCGATCGCCATGGCCCGCGACCTGCCCCGCTGGGAGGACCAGGACTTCGTGGCCCAGGTCTCGCCCGCCGTCCTGCGCGAGGTGGGCGACGAGGACGCGCCGCTGGTCGCGATCGTGGACTTCGGGCTCAAGGCCAACATCGTCCGGTCCCTGCGCCGCCGTGGCGTCCGCGTCCGCGTCCTGCCCCACACCGCCCCCGCCGAGCAGGTTCTCGCCGCCGATGTGGCCGGCGTGGTCCTCAGCCCGGGCCCCGGCGACCCGGCGCGGCTCACGGGTCCCGTGGCGCTGGCCCGGGCCATCATCGAGGACGGGCGACCGCTGCTTGGGATCTGCCTCGGGCACCAGATCGTTGGCCTGGCCGCGGGCGCGGAGACCGGCCGCCTGCGCTTCGGGCACCACGGGGCGAACCACCCGGTCCAGGACCTGGACACGGGCTACGTCCAGGTGACCGCGCAGAACCACGAGGTCCGGGTGGTGGGCGAGACCCTCCCGGCGAGCTCCGGCTTCCGCGTCTCCCAGCTCAACCTCAACGACCGGTCTGTGGAAGGCCTGCGCCACGCGGAGAAGCCCATCGAGACCGTCCAGTACCACCCCGAGGGCGCCCCCGGGCCGCTCGACGCGCTCGCCGTGTTCGACCGGTTCGCGGACGCGTGCCGGCGAGCGACGAGCGGAGGACCCGACCATGGCTGACCGGTTCTCCTTCGATCCTTCCGTGACGGGAAGGGGGGCCGACGGCTGACCGGCGGGTCCCTCACCGACGTCGCGACCGACGGGTTTGTGGCCGCCGCGCTGCCCGTGCCGCCGGTCCATGCCCACCGTCCGAAGCCCGCTTCCGTGCTGATCCTGGGCTCGGGGCCCGTCGTCATCGGCCAGGCGGCGGAGTTCGACTACGCGGGCACCCAGGCCTGCCGCGCGCTGCGCGCCGAGGGCGTGCGTACGATCCTGGTCAACTCCAACCCGGCCACGATCATGACCGACCCGTCCGTGGCGGACGCCGTCTACCTCGAGCCGCTGACCGTGCCCGCCATCGAGGCCGTCATCGCGCGCGAGAAGCCCGAGGGGCTGCTCGCCGGCCTGGGTGGCCAGACGGCGCTCAACCTTGCGATGGCGCTCTCCGAGGCCGGGGTCCTGGAGCGGCACAACGTCCGTCTCCTGGGCACCCCGCTCGAGGCGATCCGGATGGCCGAGGACCGCGAGGCGTTCCGCGATCTGCTCGACCGCATCGAGCAGCCGTACGCGCCCTCGTCCATCGTGGAGGGTGCCGACGACGACGCCCGCCGTGCGTCCGCCGAGGCCGCCCTCGTCGAGATCGGCCTGCCGGCGATCATCCGGCCCGCGTTCACCCTCGGTGGCACCGGCGGCGGCATCGTGGAGACCGAGGAGGCCTACTGGGAGCGGGTGCGCGCCGGCCTCCGGTCGAGCCCCATCAAGCAGGTCATGATCGAGCGCTGCCTCGTGGGCTGGCAGGAGATCGAGTACGAGGTCATGCGCGACGCCGAGGACACGTGCATCGCCGTGTGCTCGATGGAGAACGTGGATCCGCTCGGCGTCCACACCGGCGACTCGATCGTGGTGGCGCCCGTCCAGACCCTGACCGACACCGTCCACCAGCGGCTGCGCAGCGCGTCCCTGGCGATCATCCGCGCGCTGGGCGTGGAGGGCGGCTGCAACGTCCAGTTCGCGCTCTCACCGGACAGTACCGAGTACGCGGTGATCGAGGTCAACCCGCGCGTGTCGCGCTCGTCCGCGCTGGCCTCGAAGGCGACGGGCTACCCGATCGCGCGGGTCGCCGCCCAGATCGCCGCGGGTCGCACCCTGGCCGAGATCCCCAACGTGGTGACGGGGACGACCGTCGCGGCCTTCGAGCCGGCGCTCGACTACGTCGTCGTCAAGCTGCCCCGCTTCCCGTTCGACAAGTTCCCCGGCGCGGACCGGAGCCTGGGCAGCCAGATGAAGGCGACGGGCGAGGTCATGGCGATCGACCGCACGTTCGGGGCGGCGCTCAACAAGGCGCTCCGTGGCCTCGAGCAGGCCGGCGCCGGGCCGATGGGCGAGGACCCGTCCTGGACCGCGACCTTCGAGTACCTCGCCGCGGTCTACGCGGGCATCGACGCGGACGAGGGCGGGGCCGGGTTCGACGACCTGCCGCCCGACGACGCGCCCATCCGCTGGGTCGACGAGGGCGGTCAGGCCTGCGAGAGCACCCGCTTCGCCCAGCGGTCCGCGGCGCCCATCGTCCTGCGCCGGTTCCTGGAGCCCTCCGACTCGCGCCTGTGGCGGGTCCTGGGGCTCCTGCGCCGCAGCGTCCCGCAGGAGGTCGTCCGGCGCGCGACGGGCATCAGCGCCTGGTTCCTCGCCGAGATGGGGCGCAACGTGGCCCTCGAGGCGGCCGTGCGGACGATGGGCCCTCGCCTGGTGGACCCCGAGGACGCCGAGGGTGCGGAGCTGCTGGCCACGGCCAAGCGGGCAGCGTTCAGCGACAAGGACCTCGGGTCGCTCGCGGGCATGCAGGAGGCCGCGGTGCGCGGGGCCCGCATGGCGCTGGGCCTCGTGCCCGGGTACGCGATGGTGGACACCTGCGCCGCGGAGTTCGCGGCCGAGACGCCGTACTTCTACTCGACCTACGCGTCGTGTGGGTCGCCCGCGGAGGCGCCGCCGGTCCGGCGCCCGGCCGCGCTGGTCATCGGCTCGGGGCCGGTCCGGATCGGGCAGGGGATCGAGTTCGACTACTGCGCCGTCCAGGCCGCCGACGTCCTGCGCCGCAACGGCTGGAGCGCCGTGATGGTCAACTCCAACCCCGAGACCGTGTCGACGGACTTCGACGCCTCCACGCGCCTCTACTTCGAGCCGCTCGACACCGAGAGCGTGCGCAGCATCATCGAGTTCGAGAGCGCCGGCATGGTCAACCCCGACGGGACGATGGCGATGCTGCCCGCGGTGGTGGCCTTCGGCGGCCAGACGCCGCTCAACCTCGCCGCGCCGCTGGTCGCCGCGGGCGTGCCGCTGCTGGGCTCGGACCTCGAGGCCATCGACCAGGCGGAGGAGCGGACCCGGTTCTCCGCGCTGCTGGACCGGCTCGGCATCCCCCAGCCGGAGGGCGGCATGGCGGAGTCCATCGAGGAAGCCCTCACCCTCGCGGAGCGCATCGGCTACCCGGTCATCGTGCGGCCGTCCTTCGTCATCGGCGGGCTCGCCATCGACTTCGCCTACTCGCCCGAGGACCTGGTGCGGCACCTCGCGGCCGCCGCGATCGTGGACCCGGACCGGCCGGTGCGCATCGATCGCTTCCTCGAGGGCATCGAGGTCGACATCGACGCGGTGTCGGACGGGAAGGACGTCCTGATCCCGGGGCTCCTGGAGCACGTCGAGCGGGCGGGTGTCCACTCAGGTGACTCGATCGGGGTCTTCCCGCCGCAGCACGTCGCGGAGGGCGACCAGAGCCTCATCATCGAGACGATGCAGCGCATCTGCCTCGCGCTGGGGGCGAAGGGCCTGGTCAACGCGCAGTTCATCGTCCGCGAGGACGGCGTGTACCTCATCGAGGTCAACCCGCGCGCCTCGCGGACCGTGCCCTTCATGTCCAAGGTCACCGGCGTGCCGATGGTGGAGCTCGCGGTCCGGATCTCGCTCGGCGAGACGCTCGCCTCGATGGGCTGGGAGGACGGCCTGCGGCCGGTGCCGCCGTTCGTCTCGGTCAAGTCGCCGGCCTTCTCGACGGCGAAGCTCAAGGGTGTGGACCCGTCCGTCGGGCCGTTCATGCAGTCGACGGGCGAGGTCATCGGGATCGCCGTGGACCCGCGCGTCGCGATGGCCAAGGCGCTCACCGGGGCCGCGCTGATCCCGCCGCGGGCCGGGGACGGCGTCGCGCCGCTCGTGCTGCTCTCGATCGCGGACCGCGACAAGGGGGGCATCCCGGCCCTCGGCTGGGCGCTGGTCCGGGCGGGCTACCGGCTCGCCGCGACGGGCGGGACGCGCGCTGCGCTGGCCGCGGCCGGGATCACGGACGTGGCGCTGGTGGCCAAGCTGGGCGCCGAGCCGGTGGGCCACGAGTACGGGATCCTGGAGCTGATCGCGTCGGGGGACGTGCGGCTGGTGGTCAACACGCCCACGCCCCGGTCAGGCGCGGTCCGTGACGCGGCGGACATCCGCCACGCGACGATCGCCGAGGGGATCCTCTGCTTCACCTCGATCGAGACGGGGATCGCGGCGGCCGAGGCGCTGGACCCGTCCATCGTCGACGAGATCGCGGTGGTCCGGTCGATCACGGAGTGGGTGCCGGCACCTGGGGTTGGCTCCCACGCCTAGGGCCCTCCTGCCACCGACCGCACCTCGTCTGTCACCGACCGGGTCAACAGTTCGGTCGCCGGACGTTTCACCCGCTCCGTGGCAGGTCCGTTCGCTGCGGAGCCCATCCACCGGACAAACGTGCCATAGGCCGGGTGAGCCCTTCGCTCACCGAACCGTTGCTCCAGTGGGTGCAAGAGGTGAGGCAACGTCCCAGGCCCGAGAACCGTCCGGCCGCTCCGTTCGTCTGGATGGGTACGATGCGAGCGATCGAGCTGGCTCGACCGATCGGGCTGCTGGAGGGGATGCTGGACGTCGGCGAGGCTTCGGATGCCGGGGAGCGGTTCCTGCGCCAGGCGGGACGCGAGCTCGACCGCGCCTACCGGCTCGCCGGCCTGCTGCTGGGTGACCGCAACGACGCCGAGGACGCGACCCAGGAGGCGCTGCTCCGGGCGTGGCGGAACCTCGGCTCGCTGCGTGACCCGGCCGGGTTCCAGGCCTGGTTCGACCGGATCCTGGTCAACGTCTGCCGTGACCGGCTCCGACGCCGCTCGCGCATCCGGTTCGTGCCCATCGACGGCGCGGGCGTGGTGGCGGATCGTCCCACCGCCGATGTGTTCCGCGACGTGCTGGACCGCGACGAGGCGCTGCGGGCCCTCGAGGCGCTGGACGCGGACGAGCGCGTGGTTGTCGTCCTGCACTACTGGGCGGACCTGCCGCTGACCTCGGTGGCGGAGCGCACGGGGTGGCCGGTGGGAACGGTCAAGTCGCGCCTGCATCGGGCGCTGGGCAAGCTGGAGGCGAGGCTGGACGCGTCGAGGCTCGGGGAGCCGAAGCGGGGGGATTGGCCGTGAGCGACCAGACCGAGCGCCGCCTGCGGGACGCGCTGCACGCCGCGCCGCTGCCCGATGCCCCCGAGACGCTGCGCCGTACGCTGTACGAGTTGCCGGACCGCGCCGCAGCGCAGGCGCCTGCGAACCGGCGGTCCTGGGCGCCCGGTCTCGCCGCCGCCGCCGTGGTCCTGGTAGCCGTCGTGGGCGTCGCTGGGCTGCTTGGGATCGGGCGCACGCCGCCGGGACCCGCGGCCCCGTCCTCGCCGCCGGAGCCCCCCGCGAGCGTCCGCGTGCTGGACGCGGGCGAGCTGGCCGCCGAGATCGCCGCCCAGCGTGCGGGCGGGCTCGCGCCCGAGACGGTGGTCACGAGCGTGGGCGTCGATGCATCGCGAACGCCGGAGCCGCTCGTCCGCGAGTGCGACCCCCAGGGATCCTGCACGGTCATCGGCGTGCTCAACGGGCTCGACGACTCCGACGGCACCGTCACGATCCGGACGGACGACCGGCTCGTGCCGCCGGCAACGGGGCCGGATGATCTCTCAGGACCGATCGCGCTCCGCCTGGCCGGCACGGCACCGATCGAGCTCCTGGGCCACGTGGACCTCGCGGGCGCCACCAGGATGGTCAGCGTCCCCGAGCTGCTCGCGGCCACGGAGACGGCGGCGGCGGGGCGGATCGTCGCGGTCGACGGCTGGCTCGTGGGCGTGAACGGGTTCCCCTCATGCGGGCCGGCATCCGATCCGCCGCTCGTGCCACCGTTCGAGTGTCCGTCCAACCGGGCGCTCCTCACCAGGGAGCCCGTGAAGCCGGTCGTGGCAGAGGGGAACGGGATCTCGGAGCATGCGCCGACCGACGCGGTGCAGGTCCAGTGGGGCGCCTATGGCCAGTTCGCGCAGAACCCCGCCAACGACGGCACGAACGACGAGCCGCGCCGCGGCGTCTACCTCGTGCGCATGACTGTCGTCGACACGGAGAGCTGCCCGGCGTGCCGCGGCTGGCTCATGGTGGGTCGCCTGGACACGGCCCCGACGGCCGAGCCCGAGACCCCCGCGGAGCCGTCCGCCGTCCGCCTGCAGAGCGCCCAGGAGCTCGCGGCCCTGCTCGCGTCCGATCGCGCCGCCTGGGTCGGCAAGCCCGTGTTCATCGACGGGGAGATCGACCCCGGCACGGCGATCGATTGCGCGCCAGACGCGACCCCGTGCGCCCTCGGCACGCTGACCGGGACCTCGGAACGGATCATCGCCACGGGCTACACCGCTTCGCTCCTCCTGGCCGACACGAACTACCCGATCCAGGGCGCGATGGCGCTCGTCGTTCGCGAGAGCGGCCTCGAGTACCTCGGCTGGCTGGGCTGGTCGGACCCGCTGGGCTACGAGACGACGGTCGAGGACCTGATGGACCTCGCCAGCAAGCCGCGGGGGCCGATGGTGACGACCGTCAAGGGCTGGCTCGTCGCCGGCCTCCCCACCCCTTGTCCCGCGCCGCCCGACCGGCTTGGCGAGGACACGCCGTTCGCCCAGTGCCCGCTCGCCTGGCTGACCCGCGACGAGGTCCAGCCCGTGACCGAGGCAGGCGGCGTGATCACCGTCGTGGAGCCCGAAGTGGGCGTGCGCGTCCAGTACGGCGCCTACGGCGCCTTCGCCTCCGACCCCGGCACTGAACCGGCCACCGGCCTTCCGTCACCGCGGTACGGCACCTACGTCGTCCGGCTCGTGACCGACACTCGGAAGGGCGACGCCGACACCGGCACGAAGGGTTGGCAGGTGGTGGGGCGCCTGGACCCGGACCCGGAGCTGGGCCCGCCCGACGATCCCGGCCCGGCACCGACCACCGAGCCTGCGCCGACGTCGCCGTCCGCCGAGCCATCACCCGCCGCGACCGTGCGCCCCAGGCCCTCGGGCGCCCCCGACGGCTCGGGCCCGGCTGACCGCTTCGAGACGGCGACGCTGGACGCCGCCGGCCGGAAACTGACCATCGGCTTCGTCGGGGGCAAGCCGTACCGCGCGGGCGACCCGTGCTCGACGGCATACGAGGGCTGGGCCCAGGTCGCGGGTGACACGCTCTACGCCGCCGTCATCGACGTGACGCCGAGCCCACCGGACGGCGCCACCCCTCCGTCTTGCGACGCGATCGGATACGGCCGCACCGTCACCGTGGCCCTGCCCGAGCCCTTCACCGGGTTCCGCGTCGAGGATCTCGCCGGGTACGTCCACTTCCTCCGCGCACCCGACCACCTCGCCGTGCTCCCCGCGCTCCTGGACGGCTGGCAGCTCACGACCCAGGGCGATGTCGGGGAGAGCCCGACCGGCCGCTGGGTCCGCACCTGGACACGGTCGGGTGTCACCGATGCGGGTCCCGGCCGCCTCGACCTGTACCAGGCGTTCGGTGGCCCTGCCGACGTCACGGGCGGCGAGGACACCAGCACCGTCACGGTCAACGGCGCCGGCGCCACGCTGTACCGCCACGCCCCCACGGGCGAGCTCGTGCTCGTGTGGTCGCTCGGCGGCGACGGGCTCGCGCTGGCCGCGAACGAGGCGGACTTCACGGAGGCGGAGCTGGTGCGCCTCGCCGAGGGCGTGGTGCCCGGGCCCTAGCGGTGCCGCGGTCGCCGCGTCGGAGCTGCTCCCCTGCCACCGGCCGGGTCAAGGGTTCGGTCGCCGGACGTTTCACCCGCTCCGTGGCAGGTCCGTTCGCCGCGAAGCCCATCCACCGGACAACCGTGCCATGGGCCGGGTGGAACGTTCGCTCACCGAACCGTTGCTCCAGTGGGTGCAAGGGTGGCAGCCCCGCGCCCGTGGACCGTCCGGAACCGCCCCGTCAGGCCCCCGCGATGATCGCCGGCCCCGCGGCGCTCTCCTGCTCCACCACGATCGCCTGGCCCAGCGACCACAGCGTCAGCGTCGTCAGCGCGACCATCACGATCGCCAGGGGGATCTCGCGGGCGCGCACGTTGCGGCGCGGCCCGGGGAGGGGATCGGGGTCGTGGATCTTGCGGTGGCGCAGGTCGCGGCCCGCGCGCCCGTTGCCGTTCCAGGCCTGCGCGTCCATGTCGCGCTGCGCGGTCACGTGGCCAGCCCAGGCGCCCAGCATGTGCCCGCCCACCACCGCCGAGAGCTGGGCGGTCCAGACGAGGCCCGGCGGCAGCCACCCGGCCGCCGGCTGGAAGAACGCGGTCCCGAACAGGTCCCAACCCTGCTGGAACGGGTCCGAGAGGGCGATGATGATCCGCTGGCCGTCGATGAGCAGGTAGGTCAGGTAGTGGGCCACGAGGTAGCCCACGGCGATCGGCAGCAGCCCGGCCCCGATCGCGCCCGGGCTCACGGTCTTCGCGACCGCCAGCGCGGCCGCGACGATGCCGCCCAGGAACGCCAGCAGGATCAGGCTCTTGGGCAGCAGCGCGGGCGCCCCGAACACCGACGCGAACGCCACGGTCTGCGAGAGCCCGTCGAAGATGATCGAGCCGGTTGCCACGGCCACGAGCACGATCCTCGGAGCCTCCCACGTGGCATCGAGGAGGCCCGACGCAAAGGGGCGCTTGAGGACGGCGCGGTCGTCGACGGCATCGGGATCCGCGGCCGGGCCCGCCTCCGGATCCGGCGAGGGGGCCACGCCCGTGGAAGAGAGTCGGCTGAGCGTCCGGAACCAGGCGCTGAACGGCTCGCCGTGGGCCCGCCAGCCGTCCCGGCCGTACTGGGCCATCAGCGCGAGCGTGAGGATCGTGTACGCGGCGAGGATCAGCGTGAGGTCCGCGGTGCCCGGCACGACGGCCAGCTCCAGCCAGACGACGAACACGAAGCCCGCGACCGCTGGCCACAGGCGGGCGCGGCGGGGGAGGGTGAACGGCTCCCAGCCCTGGATGCCGAGGCGGCGCAGGCCCCACGCCCCGAGGTCGTGAAGCGTGGCGAACGGGTCCAGCCATTCCCAGACGGGGAAGACCAGGGCGGACAGGATCGCGAGGCCCACCCAGCCGTAGACCCACAGGAAGAGTCCAGCCACCGCGGCGTCCGACGACCCGCCCGCGATGCCCTGGGCCATGATCCACAGCCAGGCCAGCAGGCCGACCGCGCGCAGCCCGTACCGGACGACCCCGGGCACGGGCGTCACCTGTCCGGGCGTGCTCGGGGCCGCGCGCAGGTCTCGCGCGAGGACGAACACGAACGACAGCGCGACCGTCGCCCCGGCGCCGGCGAGGTAGACCGCGAGCGGCAGCGGGCTCTGGTAGGTGGGGGAGAGGCCATGGGCGAGCGCGACGACCGGCCCACCGAGCATGACGACGGTGGCCGCGACCACGCCGCCGAGGCGTGCGACCAGCCCGGGTCCGCGCCCGGTGTGGGTCAAGGGATCAGGCCCCGCGGCTGCGACGCAGGACGAACACGCCGACCCCGGCGACCAGCACCAGGCCCACCAGGATGGGGATGAGGACGTCGGTCCCCGTCGAGGACGTGGCGCCAGCGTCCGGTGCGGCGCTCGCGGCGGGTGAGGGGGCGGTGGTCGGCTCCGACGACGCGGCGTCGGTCGGGGTCTCGGTGGCGGCCGGAGTGGGGGACGGGGTCGCCGGAGCCGGCGTGGGCTCGCTCACGGTGAAGCCGAGCGTCCCGCGGGCGATGTGCCCGTCGGGGGCCGCAGACGTCCACTTGATGGTGTACGCGCCGGGGCCGAGGGCCAGGCCGTCCAGCGTCATGACCGTGCTGCCATCCTTGGCGGCCTTGCCGGTACCCACCGCCCCGTCGGGGCCGGTCAGCTTGAAGGAGCTCTTGCCGGCGTCCACGCCCTCGCTGAACGTGAGGGTGATGACGGTCGGCGGGGTCGCGAGGATGGCCCCGTCCTCCGGGTTCGACGAGACCAGGTCGGCATGGGCGAGCACGGGTGCGGCCAGGAGCAGGGCGAGGAAGAGCGCACCTGCGAAGGGGATGGCGCCCGTCAGGCGGGGTCGCGGCGCCGCGTTGGGACGCTGGACCGAGCCCCGACGGTCCACGCTGCTGCTCATGACGCGGCAGTCTAGCCGGGCGGCGGTGACCCTGCTCACGACGCGGCTCGAGCGGGGGGACGCCGGCGCGCATCCGGCGCGCCGCCTCGGGCGAAGATGAGGCTGAGCAGCGCCGCTGCCGCCCGCCCTGGAGACCCGATGTCCGGCCTCTCAGCTCCCACGCCGATCCGCCACGTCGCCCCCGCACCGGCCGACGGCTATGTCCCCGGCGCCTGCAACATCGGGCCGTGGGAGATCCGCCGCCGCCGGGTCTCCGCGATCGTGGCGTTCGTCGTCGCCGCGGCGCTGTTCGCGGCGCTCCTGGCCGTGGGCGCCCCAGCCTGGATCCGGCTGGCGCTCATCGCGCCGCTGTGGGGCGGCATGATCTCGTGGCTGCAGGCCCGGCGCCACTTCTGCGTCGCGTTCGCGATGGGGGGCCTCGCCAACTTCGGCGACGGGGAGGCGTCGCGCCGCCAGGTCGTCGACCCGGTCGGGCGTGCGCTCGACCGTCGTGCGACCGCGCTCCTGCTGCGCGACGCGTTCCTCGTCGCGCTCCTGCCGACCATCGTCGCGGTCATCCTCCCGGCCTGACGGGGCCGCCCTCAGACGCCGTGGCCGGCGACGGTCGTGCCCAGCGAGATCAGGCGGCGGCCCAGCGACCCGCGGGTGCGGGCGAGGAGGCCCACCCGCTCGGCGAGGTCGCGGTGGGCGGGCCGGACCTCGCACGCGGTGGCGCGGAGCTCGGTGATCCGGTCGGGGACGAGCTGGTCCACGCCGGCGAGATGCAGCGGCTCGTGCATCGATCGGTCTCCTCTGCGGCGGTCGGGGTGTCGGTAGGTGGACAGCGGCGGTCTCACTGGTGTTAGTCCTTCATCTAACTCGAGGGGCCGCGTGGGACGCGCTCATGGCGATCACGTGGAAAGGATCTAGAGGAGGTAGCGCTTGAGCTCGGACGACGCGTCGTCCAGGCGTTCGCGCCGGAGGCTGTAGTAGGACAGCCCGCCCTCCTCGGTCAGCGTCACCAGGCCGGCGGCCCGGAGCTGCGCGAGGTGGTGCTTGATCGTGGGCTTGGAGAGCTCCAGCCGCTCGGCGATCTCGGTGAGGTACCAGTCGCGGTCCCGCAGGAGGCGCAGGATCCGCAGGCGGGTGCCATCGCCCAGGGCTCGGTGCAGGCGCAGGACGGCCTGGGGCGGGGCGAGCGGGTCGTGCGGCTCGAGGGCCGCGTCGGCGACGGGGTAGACGAAGATCCGCCAGTCGCCGCCGGTGAACGTGAAGTTGTAGGGGCGGACGAGGTAGGACGGGGCGAGAACCAGGCGCCGGACGCCAGGTTCCGACAGCCAGCGGATGCCGTTGGTGGTGCGCTCGACCAGCTCGCGCTGCGCCAACGTCGCCCGGTCGCCTGCGCGGAGGGCGACATCGCGCTCGATGATGACGCGGAACCGCGCCTCGTGCTCCTGGTAGGCGGGGAGCCACGCTGCCATGCGGTCCGCGACCGACTCGACGAGCCCGTTCGCATCATCGAACATGCCCGCCAGCCAGGGATGCTTGTGCTCGGGCCAGCACGAGAGGATCCGCTGGGCCGCCTCGCGGTCCCCGTCGAGGGCCGCGACGACATCGTCGTGGCGCTCCGGGTCCCGGAGGTTGTCGGACAGGACCACGGTGGCGAAATCGGCCCCGGACGTCGCCCGCAGGAGGTCCACATAGCCGGCCGCGTCGGTGACGTCCGGGCGGTCCACCAGGAGCCCGGCGCCGAAGATGCACAGCTCGTCGTCCAGCACGGCACCCGGCGAGGCCGGGATCGCGGCCCGACCCGCGAGCAGCCACGCCTTGTCCTCGGCCGGCAGCTCGTCCTGCTCGCCGACCTCGACCGCGAGGCTCAACGCGAAGTCGAACGCCGTGCGGACGTCGAAGGTCATGGGCAGCGCGGCCCCGGAGCCCACGCTGCGCACGGGGGCGCGGACGGGGCTGGCGGGGGCTGCGGAGCGGGTCGGAGCGGACATGATGTTCCTGTTCATCGAACTGGTGTTAGATAAGTATCTAACACCGGGCGCGGATGTCAAGCCCCGGGCGCGCGCACCGCTGTTCCAGCTGCCGCCGGGCTCCGTCGGCGCGGCGGGCCATACAATCGGGGTCAACCCACCTCCGCCGAGGAACCTTGACCGCATGCCCGTCCCCGTCGTCGAGTTCAGCGACGAGCGCCTGCCCAACGGCCTGCGCCTGATCGTCGTCGAGGACCACCTCGCGCCGGTGGTCGCCGTGAACATCTGGTACAACGTCGGCTCCAAGCACGAGGTCCCCGGCAAGACGGGGTTCGCCCACCTGTTCGAGCACGTGATGTTCCAGGGCTCGGCGAACGTCGGCAAGGCCGAGCACATGGCGCTGGTCCAGGCGGCCGGCGGCACGCTCAACGGCACGACCTGGGTGGACCGCACCAACTACTTCGAGACGATGCCGTCGCACCAGCTGGAGCTGGCGATCTGGCTCGAGGCGGACCGGATGGGCACGCTCCTCGGCGCGCTCTCCCAGGAGAACCTGGACAATCAGCGCGAGGTCGTGAAGAACGAGAAGCGCTGGAGCTACGACAACCGGCCCTACGGCTCGTGGATGGAGAAGACGCTGGCGCTCCTCTACCCGGAGGGCCACCCGTACCACCACCCGACGATCGGGTCGATGGCTGACCTCGACGCCGCCTCGCTCGAGGATGTCAAGGCGTTCTTCGCGACCTACTACGTGCCCAACAACGCGGTCCTGTCGGTCGCGGGCGACTGCGATCGCGCGCGGGTCCGCGCCTGGGCCGAGAAGTACTTCGGGCCGATCGCGCCCAACCCGGCGATCCCGCCGCTCCCGGACATGTCGCTCCCCGAGACGCTCGGCGAGGAGCGCCGCGAGACGGTCGAAGACCAGGTGCCGCTCGCGCGGGTCTACTTCGCCTTCCGCGCCCCGGCCTTCGGCGACCACCGCCTCGACGCGATCGACATCGGCGGCCAGATCCTGACCGGCGGCAAGGGCTCCCGCCTGCACAAGCGACTCGTCCGCGAGCAGCGGCTGGCGCAGGACGTCGCGCTGTTCACGCTCCCCTTCGTGGGCGGGGCGGCCGCCTGCATCGGCTGGGCCACGGTCCGGCCGGGGGTCGAGGTCGCGAAGGTGGAGGCGGCGTTCCTGGAGGAGCTGGAGAAGCTCGCGAGCGAGGCGCCGTCCGAGGACGAGCTGGCGCGGGCGAAGGCGCTCACCGAGGCCGACGAGCTGGGTGCGCTGGCGCGGGTGGACGAGCGTGCGGACCGGCTGTCGATGTACGCGACGCTGTTCGATGACCCGGGCCTCGTCAACACGCTCCTGCCGCGGTACCTCGCCGTCACGGGCGAGCAGATCCGGGAGGCAGCCCGGGCGATCTTCCGCGCGGACAACCGCATCGTGCTGACCTACCTGCCGAAGCCACCCGGCGCATCCGCGGGCGAGACGGGCGAGGAGGCGGCATGAGCTCCGACGGGATGATCAGCCAGCGGCCCGTTCCCGGCAAGCCGCGCCCGTACGACTTCCCCGACACGGTCCGCACCACCCTCCGGAACGGCCTGCGCGTCATCGTCACGCCGATGCCCGAGCGCGAGCTGGTCTCCGCCCAGCTGGCGCTCCGCGCGGGTGCCGCCGACGAGGCCGATGCCGTGGGTGGGGCGACCGTCCTCGCGGCCCGTGGCCTGACCGAGGGCACCGAGGTTCGCGACGCGATCGCGCTCACGGAGGCCGCCGAGCGCCTGGGTGCCAGCATCCACGCCGAGGCCGGCTGGGACGCGACGTCCGCGGGCCTCGACGTCCCGGCGACCCGCCTGGCGCCCGCCCTCGACCTGCTCGCCGAGATCGTCCGCCGTCCCAGCTTCCCCGAGGCCGAGATCGACCGCCTGCGCGACGAACGGCTGACCGACCTGCTCCAGGCCAAGGCGGACCCGCGCCGCCGGGCGGACGAGGCGTATGTCTCGTCGATCTACGCGCCGTCCAGCCCGTACCACCGGCCCGCTGGGGGCGCCGCGGCCACCGTGGAGACGCTGACGCCGGTCGAGCTGCGCGCGGTCCACGATGCGGTCTACATCCCGTCCCGCGCGGCGCTCGTCGTCGCGGGCGACGTGGATCCCGGAGAGGTCGCGCGCATCGCCGAGGCCCTGTTCGGCGACTGGAGCGGCCCGGACGAGTCCCAGCCGGCCCCCATCGACGACACCGGGGCCGTCACCTCGCGCTTCGTGCGCGTGGTCCACCGCTCGGGCGCGGTCCAGACCGAGATCCGCATCGGCCACCCGGGTCTGCGGCGCCTCCACCCCGACTACCACGCGGTCGCGGTCATGAGCGCGATCCTGGGCGGCCTGTTCAACTCACGGCTCAACATGAACCTGCGCGAGGAGAAGGGCTACACGTACGGCGCCAGCGCCGGGTTCGACCTGCGCCGGGCGCGCGGCCCGTTCACGGCCCGGGCGGCGGTCAACACCGAGGTCACCATCCCGGCGCTCCACGAGTTCTTCGCCGAGCTGGACCGCATCCGCGAGGCCCCGGTCACGGACGCCGAGCTCAAGGCCGCCCGCGACTACCTCGTCGGCGTCTTCCCGCTGCGGTTCGAGACCCCGGGTCCCGTCGCCGGGTCCCTCGCCGGGCTGTTCGTCCACCGCCTGCCGGACGACGAGCTGGAGCGCTACCGCCGCTCCATCGAGGCCATCACGGTCGACGACGTGCTGCGGGTTGCCCGCGAGCACATCCATCCCGAGGCCGCGGCCGTCGTCCTGGTGGGGGACCATGACGCGTTCGGCGAGGCCCTCGAGGCCGCGGCGATCGGGCCTGTGGACGTCGTCCGCGACGCCGACCCGGTGCCGGCCGCCGACGAGGGCTAGCGGCCTGGGCGACGCCTCCGGCGGGTCCCTGTCGCCGCCTGAAACCTTTGCATGCGCTATCGGCTCTGAGTGGTAGCGGCACCAGTGAGGGATGTCGCAGGAATTCGGAGCCAGATGCACATGCCGCTCAGCACCAGGATGATCCGGTCCGTCGGGACCGCGGTCGTCACCCTGTTCCTGCTGGCGGGCGCCGTGCTCGCGACCAGCAGCTTCGTGTCGGCCGGCCGGTCCGGCGACACCAGCCCCGTCTCGACCGCGGCCGACGCCACGGGCACCCCCGACGCCACGGGCACCCCCGAGGCCACCGGGACCCCGGCACCGAGCGAGACCCCCGAGACCGCGGAGCCGAGCGAGACCCCCGAGGCCGCCGAGATCGCGGAGCCGTCCGAGACCCCCGAGGCCGAGCACGCGACCCAATCGCCGAAGGCCGAGCATGCGACGCAATCGCCCAAGGTCGAGGACGCCGCCGACGACGACCAGGGCGACGATCGCGACGACGATGACCAGGGCGAGGACCACAGCCACAGCGGCAGCCACGACGGCGGCGGCGACTCCGGCCAGAGCCCGGAACCGACCGACGACCACGGCGGCCACGGCAGCGACGACTAGATCGATCCGGCCAAGGGACACGTGACCTCGGTCCTGCGATGGGAGCCGGTCCGACGCCCGACACTCGAGTCGAGTGCCGGCCCGGCCTCCACCGATTCGCCTCATCAGGCAGACTCGGGACCCCACAGGACGGAGATCACACCCCTGGCAGACCGGACCGTGACCCAACGCATCGAGACCGGAGCCACCACCGATGACCGCACGATCGTCGATGCCGTGCTCGCCGGCGACCGCAATGCCTTCCGCGTCCTCGTGGACCGGGAAGGCTCCGCGATCGTCGCTGCCTGCGCGCGCATCCTGGGCGACCGGGCGGAAGCCGAAGACGTGGCGCAGGAGGCATTCGTGATCGCGTACCGCTCGCTCGGGACCTGGCGCGCCGACGGCGCGTTCGGCGCCTGGCTCTCGCGGATCGCGGTCCGGCTGGCCATCCGGCGCTCGCAGTCCCGCAGGCAGGTGACGTGGCTCGATCCGCTGGCGGCCGAGGCCGACCAGCCGGGCCAGGACCGGTTCCGCACCATGAGCGGCACCGACGCCGTGGATCCCGCCCACTCCATGCTGCGCACGGAGCGTGATGCCCAGGTCCGGGCGGCTGTCGCCTCGCTTGACGAGCCGTACCGGGAGGTCGTCGCGCTCCGCTTCTTCGCCGAGCGCTCCCTCGCGGAGATCGCCGAGGCGACCGACCGTCCCCTCGGCACCGTGAAGACCCACCTGCATCGGGGCCTGGCGCGCCTCCGCCGTGCGCTCGAGGAGGCCGACCGATGACCGCACCGCGGCCGGGCGACAAGGCCCGGCCCTTCGGCCCCGACGAGTTGGACGGCGTGTCCGGCATCCTGCCCGACGAGCTCGCCGCGGAGACGCGCCTGGCCCGTGACCTCGAGGCCATCGCGGCCCGCGACGGGATCATCGCGAGCGCCGACTTCGCCGACCGCGTGATGGCGGCGGTGGTGCTGGAGCCCGTCCCGGCCCCGGCGGTCGCCGCCGGCAGCGCCCTCCGCCATGCGGCCCTCATCGGGTTCCTGGCCTCGGTCCGGGACGCGTTCCGCGTCACCTTCGGCGGCGGGTTCCCGACGGCGGTCCGCGCCCAGGCGCTCGCCCTGATCCTGATCGTCGCGGGCGCCACCGCGGGCACCGGGTACGTGGCCGCGGGGGCCCTCGGGCTCCTCGGCGATCACGCCTCGCCGAGCCCGTCGATCGAGGCGCCCAGCCAGCAGCCGAGCCAGACCGCCGAGCCCACGGGCACGCCGGACGCGACGTTCGGGACGCCGAGCCCGTCCCCGAGCCCTGAGCCGTCCATGAGCGACGCCCCGGAGCCCTCGGAATCCGCCGAGGGGTCGTCAGGGAATCCTGGCGAGACCGCCGAGCCCGGTGGCGACAGCGGGTCGAGCGGCTCGAGCGGCGCCGCGGCGACCAGGACCCCAACGCCGACCGCGAAGCCGACTCCCAAGCCGACCGCAACGCCGACGGCCACGCCTGAGCCCACGCACACGCACGAGCCGGATGAGACGCCCAAGCCGACGAGGACGCCGTCGCCGTCGCCGTCCCCGTCGCCCACCCCGACGCCGGAACACTGACCCCGGGGCCAGGACGCCGCGCGGCCCAGTGCCGCGAGGTAGGCTTGCCGGGTGATCGTCGTCGTTGGCTCCCTGGCCTGGCGCGACGCGCCGGAGCCCTCCCCGGCGGGTCGTGCCCCGGAGATCGCCGTGGCCGCCGCCGCCCGCGGCGCGCACGTCGAGGTCGTGGGTCGGGTGGGGGATGACCGCGTCGGCGATGCCCTGGTCATCGCGCTCAATGGGGCGGGTGTGGGCCACGCCGCCGTGCTGCGGGACCCCGTGCACGGCACCCCGGTGCTGGCGCCGCCCTCGGCGGACGAGGACCCGGACCCCTTCTCGGACGACGTGCCGGGACCCGTTCCGTCCGCCGGCGGACCGCGCCTCGAGCCTGCGGATGTCTCGCTGAGGCTCTCGTACCTCACCTCGTTCGCGGTTCTGGTCGTCGCGGACGACGTGCCCGCGGCCGCGCTGCCCGCGTGCGTCGATGGCGCCCAGTTCGCCGGCGCCCACCTCGTGCTCCTCGTCCCGCCCGGGCGCCGGCCTCCCGGGACGCTCCCGGTGGACGCCACGGTGCTGGCCGCGCCGGACGTCGCGGACGACGGCGCCTTCGCGGCCCTGGTCGGCGCCTACGCCGCCGCGGTCGACGCGGGCGAGCCACCGGCCGCCGCGTTCCGCGCGGCCGCCGCGGGCGTGGGCTGGGAGGCCGCCCCGACCGACGCCTGACGCGTCGGCCGCTCAGAAGAGCGTGGCCGGGCCCCGGGTGGGCCCGCTGGCGGCGGGGTCTCCGTCGGCCGGCCCGGCATCGTCCGTGGGGTCCGCCGGGAGGATCAGCGCCGGCCCATCGTTGCGGACGCTGTTGACGAGCGTCGAGACCGCGTAGGCGTCGAGCGCCAGGTCCTCGCGCGGCTCCAGGAGCGCTCGGAGCTCGCCCGGGTCGCGCGGGGTCGGGTCGAGCCAGGTCGCCCACTGGTCGGACGGCACGACCACCGGCATCCGGTCGTGGATCGAGGCCATGAACGCGTTGGGCCGCGTCGTGACGATCGTGAACGTGCGCAGCCACTCGCCGCTCTCATCGTCCCTGCGCCCGGTCCACAGGCCGGCGAGGGCGAGCGGGCGGTCCTCGGGATCGTGGATGCGCATCGGCAGGCGCCTGGACCCCTCGCGGCGCCACTCGTAGAAGCCGTCGACCGGGACGAGGCAGCGGCGGCGCCGGTAGGCGTCGCGGAACAGGCCGCTCGTGGCGAGGGTCTCCGCGCGGGCATTGAACGCCCGGGACGCCTGCCGGGGCTCGGCCCACGAGGGCACGAGGCCCCAGCGGTAGCGGACCACGGCCCGCCGGTCGTCGCGCTGCACGACCACGGCCGCCTCATCCGTGGGGGCGACGTTGAACCGCCCACCCGGGTCGTTCGCCAGGTCATCGGCCTCGAAGATCGCGGCGATCTCGGAGGTGGGCCGCTGCTGCGTGAACCGTCCGCACATGGGCCGCAGGATACCGGCGGC
>JBBSCF010000021.1:0-55208 GCA_038250545.1 Candidatus Limnocylindrales bacterium
CCGTGACCCAGGATGACGCGCTGGTCCTCGGGGATCGGCGCGGGGCAGGAGACCCCGTCGGGGTCGATGGTGGCGGCGGGCTGGCCGCCGGTCTGGTTCAAGATCGTCATCGGGCGCCCTCCGGGGCGATCGGCGCGACCTGGACGAGCGGCAGCGCGTTGGAGAACGGCGACCCGGACCCGAGGCCCCGGCCGGCCGAGAAGAAGGCGGCGCAGGTGCCCTCGGAGCTGACCATCGGGGCCCCGAGCGGCTTCTGCGGGTTGCACAGGGTCCCGTAGGCCGTGCAGTCGAGCGGTGTCTTGTCGCCGGTCAGGATGGCGCCCGCGATGCAGGCCGGGTGCTCGTTGGTGTGGATGTCGCCCACGTCGAACTTGCGCTCGGCGTCGAACCGGGCGTACTCGGGGCGGAGGCGGTAGCCGGACATCGGGATCTCGCCGACGCCTCGCCACTTGCGATGGCCCACCTCGAACACGGCCATGACCTGCTGCTGGGCGAGCGGGACGCCCTCGCGGGTCACGGCGCGCGTGTACTGGTTCTCGACCTCGTGGCGGCCCTCCTCCAACTGGCGGATGGCCATGAGGATGCCCTCGAGCAGGTCGAGGGGCTCGAAGCCGGTCACCACGATCGGCACCTTGTACTTGGCGGCGATCGGCTCGTACTCGGTCCAGCCCATGATCGCGCAGACGTGGCCGGCGGCAAGGAACGACTGGATCTTGTTGCTGGGCGAGTCGAGCAGCGCGGTCATCGCGGGCGGCACCAGGACGTGCGAGACGAGCACGCTGAAGTTGTCGATTCCCCGGCGGGCGGCCTCGGCGACGGCCATCGCGTTCGCGGGCGCGGTGGTCTCGAAGCCCACGGCGAAGAACACGACCTGACGGGCGGGGTTCGCCAGCGCGATCTTGAGCGCGTCGAGCGGGCTGTAGACGATGCGCACGTCGGCGCCGCGGGCCTTGAGGGCGAGCAGGTCCGTGGACGAGCCGGGGACGCGCAGCATGTCGCCGTAGCTGGTGAAGATGACGTCCGGGCGGGCGGCGATGGCCAGGGCCTTGTCGACCTGCTCCAAGGGCGTCACGCAGACCGGGCAGCCCGGCCCGTGGATCATCCGGACGCCCTTGGGCAGCGCCTCGTCGATCCCCTGCTTGACGATCGTGTGCGTCTGGCCGCCGCAGACCTCCATGAGGGTCCAGGGCCGGGTCGTGATCCGGTGGATCTCCGCCAGGAGCTTCTTGGCGAGCACGGGGTCGCGGTACTCGTCGAGGTACTTCACGGCAGCGGCCCTGCCATGTTGGAGCGGGGCAGCGCCGGGTCGAAGGTCAGGGCGCCGGGCGCGTCGTCCGAGACGACGGCCGGCTCGTCCATGCCCGGGCCCAGGGTCATCAGCTCGGGCTCCATGACGCCCATCTCGGCGAGGATCTCGAGGGTCTTGAGCGCCTCCGCCTCGTCGACCTGGCTGATCGCGAAGCCGACATGGACGATGACGTAGTCGCCGAGCTTGATGTCCGGCAGGTACGCGAGGCAGGCGTCCTTGCGCACGCCGCCGAAGTCCACCTTGCCCATGGCGAGGCCCGCCTCGTCGCGGATCTCGGTGACCTTGCCGGGGATCCCCAGGCACATGATGCTAGCCCTCCTCGATGGACGCGTCGGCCGCGCCCGATGCCAGCCTGGCCGCCGCGACGGCTGCCTGGCCGTAGCTCACCCCGCCGTCGTTGACGGGGACCTGCCGGTTGATGAACACCTCGAAGCCGTCCGACGCCAGCCCGCGCAGCAGGTCCGACGCCAGGCGGCGGTTCTGGAACACGCCACCCGAGAGGCACACTGTACGCACGCCGGTCAGATCCCGCGCGTCGTGGAGCATGGCCGCCGTGACATCGGCGATCGCGGCCTGGAAGCCCGCCGCGAGGGCCCCCGCGGACCGGCGGCCGGGAGCCGCGCCGTCGAGCAGCGCGGCGAGCGTGGGGCGCGGGTCGTAGACCAGCAGCCCGTCGACCCGGTCCAGATGCCACGGGAGGGCAGCCACGCGCCGGTCACCGGCCGCGAGCTCGAGGTCGATGGCCGCCTGGGCCTCGAACTCGGCCACGTCGCGGATACCCAGCAGCGCCGCCGCGGCGTCGAACAGGCGCCCGGCAGAGCTCGCGACCGGGGCGTTGAGCCCGCGCGCGACCTGGGTGCGTACGAGCGCGACCTCGCGCGGGTCCAGGCGGGCGAGGAACGGCGCCGCGAGCTCGTCCGCACCGGCGATCCCCGGGGTGCCGCCACGGAGCCCCTCGGCGCCCAGGAGATACCCCAGGGCCATGCGGTAGGGCTTGCGCACCGCGAGCGCGCCACCCGGCATCGGCGCCCGCCCGAAGCGGCCCAGCCGCCGGTAGGCGCGCAGGTCGGCGAGGAACAGCTCGCCACCCCAGAACGTGCCGTCGTCGCCCATGCCCAGGCCGTCGTAGGCGACGCCCAGGAAGCGGCGGGTGATCCCGTGCTCGGCTGCGCACGAGGCCACGTGCGCGTGGTGGTGCTGGACCGCGATGCGCTTCGCGGCCGGGAACCGCTCCAGCGCGTACTTGGTGGACAGGTACTCCGGGTGCAGGTCGTGGACGACGACCTCCGGGTCCAGCGCGAGCAGGCGCGAGAGATGGGCGAGACCGTCCGTGAACGCGCGGTGCGTGGCCAGGTCCTCGAGGTCGCCGTTGTGCGGCGCCACGTGCGCGCGCCCGCCGCGGGCGAGGGTGAACGTGTGCTTGAGCTCCGCGCCAACCGCGAGCAGCGGCACCGGCGTCGCGACCGGGAGGGGCATCGGCTCCGGCGCGTACCCGCGGGCGCGGCGGACGACGGACTCGCGGCGCGCGACCACCCGCGTGACGGAGTCGTCGTAGCGGGCCCGGATCTCGCGGTCGTGGGCGAGGAACCCGTCCGCGAGGCCGCCCAGGCGCACCAGGGCGTCGTCGTCGTCGGTCGCGAGCGGCTCGTCGGTGAGGTTGCCGGAGGTCAGGACGAGCGGCCGGCCCACGGCCTCAAGGAGCAGGTGGTGGAGCGGGGTGTAGGGCAGGAACACGCCCAGGCGCCGGTTCCCGGTCGCGACGGACGGGGCCAGCGCCGGCGCGCCGTCGCGGCGCGCCTCCAGCAGGACGATCGGGCGGGCGGGGCCCTCGAGAAGCCGCCGCTCCAGCGCGCCAACCCGGCACATGGCCCGGGCGGCGGCGAGGTCGCGGACCATGACCGCGAACGGCTTGGCCCAGCGGCGCTTGCGGTCGCGCAGCCGGCGGACCGCGATGTCGTCGGTCGCGTCGCAGGCCAGGTGGTAGCCACCCAGGCCCTTCACCGCGATCACGGCCCCGTCGAGCAGCGCCGAGACGGCCGCTGCCAGGGCGTCCTCCGCGGTCGAGATCGGCGCGGGCGCACCGGCGGGCCGCCAGGCGAGGCGCGGCCCGCAGGCGGGACAGGCGACGGGCTCCGCGTGGAACCGCCGGTCAGCCGGGTCGCGGTACTCCGCCTCGCAGGCCTCGCACAGGGGGAAGACGCGCATCGTCGTCTGCTCGCGGTCGTACGGGAGCTCCTCGATGATCGTCGCGCGCGGGCCGCAGTTCGTGCAGTTCGTGAACGGGTAGCGGAACCGGCGGTCGGCGGGGTCGGCCAGCTCGCGCAGGCAGTCGTCGCAGGTCGCGATGTCGGGCGGGAACAGGCGATCGGCCGAGGCGGCCGAGACGCTCTCGTCGATGCTGAACGGCACCGACAGGACTGCGCCGAGCGGCGGGTCCAGCGGGGCGACCGTCACGCGCTCCACGCGCGCCCGCGGCGGGGCATCCGTGCGCAGGCGGCGCGCGAAGGCGTCGAGCGCGGCGGGGGGTCCGGCGGCCTCGATCTCCACCCGCCCGGCGGCGTTCCGGACGCGCCCGGCGAGCCCCAGCTCCGTGGCGAGGCGCCACACGAAAGGACGGAAGCCGACGCCCTGCACCACGCCCTCCACGAGGAGCGTGCGGACGGCAGGAGGCTCGGTGGCGGCCGGGGCGCCGCCGTCGGGACGGACGGGTGCAGCCATGGGCCTAGCGTCCACCCGATGGGCCGCGCGCCTCCCCTGCCGAACGGCCCGCAATCGACCCCCGGACGGCCGCTGTCAGGGGACATCGGCCGCACGCCCGTGGCCGGCAGGCCGTGCCCACCGCCGGGCGCCGTACCGCCGGGACCCACGGCTACACTCTGGGGAGCGCCGGCGGCCGCCGGCGCGCAGCCGCGGAGGCACGGTGACCCAGGGTCACGTCATCACCGTCACGGGTCCCCGAGCGCACGAGGCGCTGGGCGTGGTGGACGCGCACGACCACCTGCTGATGGACTCCCGCGCGCTCCCGGGCATGGCGTTCACGGATCCGGCGAAGGCGATCGAGGAGGTGCTCGAGGCACGCGCCAGCGGCGTTGGGACCATCGTGGACATGACGCCGATCGGCCTCGGGCGCGACCCCGCCGGGCTGCGGCAGGTGGCCGAGGCGACGGGCGTGGCGGTCGTCGGAGCGAGCGGCTACCACCGCGACGCGCACTACCCCGAGGGCCATTGGGTCTACGACGCACCCGTGGAGACCCTGGCCGACCGGATCCTCGCCGACCTGCGGGACGGGATGCACCCGCGCGATTGGACGGACGCGGGGCTGCCGCTCGACCAGGCGCGTGCGGGCGCGATCAAGGGTGGGGCCTCATACCACCACATCTCGCGCGCCGAGCGGCGCCGCCTGGAGGCCATCGCCGGCGCCTCGGCCGCGACCGGCGCCGCGATCCTCGTCCACAGCGAGATCGGGACGGCGGCCCACGAGATCATCGACCTGCTGGAGGCCGCGGGCGCGAGCGCGGACCGGATCGCCCTGGCCCACCTCGACCGCAACCCGGACCCGGAGCTCCACGCGGAGGTGGCGGCACGCGGCGTCACGCTCGAGTACGACACGATCGGACGGACCAAGTACCACCCGGACTCGGTGGTGCTGGACCTCATCGAGGCCGTGGCCCGCGCCGGGCACCTCGACCGGATCGTGCTGGGGCTGGACCTCGGCGGGAGGGCGTCGTTCCGGGCGTACGGAGGCGGGCCCGGCCTGCGCTACCTCATGACGGCGTTCGTGCCGCGGCTCCGGCGCCGGCTGGGCGACGACGCTGCGGCCCGGATCCTGGTCGCCAACCCGGCCCGGTTCTACGCGATCCCGGGGGCGGACCCGGCATGAGGGACCGCTACGACGTCATCGTCGCGGGCGCGGGCGCGGCGGGGAGCGCCGCGGCGATCAACGCGGGGCGGTTCGGTGCGTCCGTGCTCCTGGTCGACCGGCTCGGCTTCATGGGCGGGACGTCGACCGCGGTCCTCGACACGTTCTACGCGTTCTACACGCCGGGCGAGCGGCCGCAACGCGTCGTCGGCGGCCTGGGCTGGGAGGTCGCGCGGCGGCTCACCGCCGACGGGGTCGCCTTCGAGCGCCCGAACACCTACGGCGCCGGGACCGGCGTGACCTACGACGCCGAGGCGCTCAAGGTGCTCTGGGAGCGCCTCGCCGAGGACGCCGGCGTCGAGCTCCTGCTCCACACCTGGGTCACGGGCGTGCGCGTCGACGACGGCCGCGTGACGGCGATCCGCCTCTGGAACAAGGGGGGCGCGCGGTGGGTTGAGGCGGCCGTGATCGTCGACGCATCGGGGGGCGCGGACCTGTGTGCCATGGCCGGCGTCCCGCACGACGCGCCCGGTGACGGCGGCACGGTCCAGTCGCTGTCCACGCTGTTCAAGGTCGCCAACGTGGACATCGCGGCGGCGTCTGCCGTGCCCAAGGCGGATCTGTGGCGGCGCATGGCCGAGGCCGCGGCGTCCGGCGCCTACCGCCTGCCGCGGGTCGAGGGCTCCTGGCACCGGACGCCCCACGAGGGCGTGGCGCTCATCCACATGACCCGCATCCCGACCGTGGACCCCACGGACCCCGAGCAGCTCACCGCCGCGGAGGTGGAGGGCCGCCGCCAGGTCGCCGAGTACCACCGGTTCCTTCGGGACCGCGTGCCCGGGTTCGAGCGGTCCGTGATCGTGGCCACGAGCCCCGCGATCGGCGTCAGGGAGAGCCGACGGGTCCACGGCGACTACCGGCTCACGCGCGACGACGTGCTCTCGGGCCGGCGGTTCGCGGATGAGATCGCGCTGTGCGGCGCGCCTATCGAGGACCATGGCGCCGGCGGCGACACGGCGTGGCGCTACGTGGGCCAGGGCGCAGCCGGCGCGGCCGGTGCATCGCGGGTCTACGGCATCCCGTATCGCGCGCTGCTGCCGCTGGGGGCCGATGGGCTCCTCGTGGCCGGGCGCTGCTTCTCCGCGACGCACGACGCCCACGCGTCGGCGCGCTCGATGGCGACCTGCATGGCGATGGGCCAGGCCGCAGGCACGGCCGCGGCGTTCGCGGCGGCCGGCGGGACGGTGCCGCGCGCGGTGCCGGCGGATGCCCTCCGAGAACGACTGGCGCTCGATGGAGCGCTGCTGGAGCCGGTCGATGTCGCCCCGGCCGAACCACCCCAACCCAGCCCGCAACCGGAGCCCGCCCGATGAGCGCCGACACCCTCCGCCAAGGCCACGTCGCGGCCGAGATCCGCCGACTCCGGCTCATCGTGGTCCTGCGGCGGATCACGCCGCAGGCGGCGTTGCTGGACCTCGTGGACGAGCTGGCGGACGCCGGTGCGCGGATCTTCGAGATCACGTTCGACGCGGACGGCGCGGCGGCGGACCTCGTCGCGGTCAAGGGCCGCCTCGCGGGACGGGCCGACGGGCCATACCTGGTGGGCGCCGGCACGATCCTGCGGCGCGCGCAGCTGGAGGCGGCGCGGCGGTCGGGAGCGGACTTCGCCGCCACGATGCTCCTGGACACGTCGATGGTGGACACGGCGGTGTCGGAGGGTCTGCCGTTCATCCCCGGGGCGTTCACCCCCAGCGAGGTCGCCGCCGCCTGGGCCGCCGGCGCGACGTTCGTGATGCTGTTCCCAGCGACCGCCGTCGGCCCGTCGTTCGTCCGGGAGCTCCGCGGGTCCATGCCCGAGGTCGAGCTGGTCCCTGCCGGCGGCATCGACGCCGGCAGCGCGGGGGCGTTCCTCGACGCGGGGGCCGCGGCCGTCGCCATCGGTGGGGCGATCACGCGGGCCGATGCGGCGGTGCGCCGGGCACTCATCGGTGGGCTGGCCGCCGGGCGAGGCGCCGGTTCGTGAGCTCGGCGGGGCGGTTCAGCGGCCGTTCGGTCCTGGTCACGGGCTCGACCGGCATGGCAGCCTCGGCGGCCCGGGCCGTCGCGGCCGAGGGCGGCACCGTCTTCGCCGTCTCGCGGACCGCGGGGCACCTCGACGCCCTGGGGGCCGGGATCCGCGAGGCGGGTGGCACCTGTCTCCATCACGTCGCCGACCTGCGGCGCGAGGACGAGGTCGAGGCGGCGTTCGCGGCGTTCGACGCGCGGGTCGGCCGGCTCGACGCCGTCTACAGCGTCGCGGGCATCTCCGGGCGGCGGTTCGGGGACGGGCCGCTGCACGAGGCCACCCTCGAGGGCTGGGAGACGGTCATGGCCGCCAACGCCACGTCCCAGTTCCTCGTCGCCCGGGCGGCCGTCCGACGGATGCTGGCCCAGGCCCCCGATGCGTCCGGTAGCCGGGGGGCCATCGTGCTGATGTCGAGCACGCTCGCGACCCACCCGGCGCCGGCGTTCTTCGCCACCCACGCCTACGCCGCGTCCAAGGGCGCGATCGAGTCGCTCACCCGGTCGCTGGCCGCCTCCTACGCGCCGCACGGGATCCGGGTCAACGCCGTGGCGCCGTCGCTGATCGCCACCCCAATGAGCCGCCGGGCGCAGGACGACCCCGCGATCCTCGCCTACCTCGCGAACCGCCAGCCCCTGGCGGGCGGGCCCATCGACGCCGATGCCGTCACGGCCACCGCCCTCCACCTGCTCGCCCCGGAATCCGCGATGGTGACCGGGCAGGTCGTCGCCGTGGACGGCGGCTGGGGCGTCAGCGACGCGAGCCCGGCGCGGGACGCGCGATAGGGCACCCACCCGCGTTGTGGGGCGCCACGCGTTGGCGTACCGTGTGCGCGGGGACGCGGCCAGAGACCGTCGACCCGATCGTCACCGTATCGGAGGCCCCATGCGCCGCGCCCGTCTCGTCGTCCTCGCCCCCGTCGCGCTGCTCGCGGCGCTGCTTGCGGCGCCCTCCGGCGTGCTGGCCGCGGACGCCGTCACCGTGACCGGGACCGTGGTCCGCGACGGAGCGCCGGTCACCGGCGTGGCCGTGGTCGTCACCGTCACGGGCGGCGACGTCATCGCGTCGGGCAACACCGACGAGGGCGGCGCCTTCTCCATCGACATCGAGGCCATCGTCGGCGACCAGGTCCAGGTGTCCGCGACCGGCCAGACGTTCCGCTCCGAGCCCGACGCGCGGGGTTGCGTGCACACGGAGACCCCAGTCGGGCGCCTCTCGACGACGCTCGAGGCGATCCCGCCGGCGCCGCTCGAGGTCGCGCTGGACCAGCTGCTCACCGGGACGGTCTGCGGCGCCACCGGGTCCCCGCGGATCACCCCGCCCGCGACCGATGCCCTGGTCGGCGCGCACGGCGGCGGGTCCGTGTCCGGCGGCAGCCTGCTCCTCGTGCTGGGCGTGCTCGCGCTCGCCGGCGCCGGGTCATGGGTGTTGGCGGCGCGCCGGCGCTGAGCGGCAGTGCCGGCTCGCGGTCCTGGCGCCGGCGCCCGTGCGCCGCGCAGCGGCTCAGCGATCCGGCCACGGGACGTTCCGTCCGGTCCGGGGCACATCCGTTCCCTGGGCGACGCCGCCACCGGATATGCGTGCCCCCAGACGGCCCAGGCGTTCGGCGACCGGACCGTTGCTCCGCCTGAGTGCGATGCTCGGCGGGTCCGAGGCCCCGCGGGTCCGAGGCCCGGCTCGTCGACTCGCTGCCGGCGCCGTCACTCGGACGGCCGACCCGCGGGGCCCCCGCCGGTGAGGGGGTAGAGCTGGATGATCACCGCGCGGCCCCGTCGATCCAGCCCGAACCGCGGGTCACGCGGCGAACCCGGAGGTCATCGGTCAGCTCCACGAGGTGGGCACGCCGGCCCGGGGCGATGGACCCGCGGTCCCCCTCGCCGAGCAGCGCGGCCGGGTTGGCCGACGCCGCCGCCACGGCCGCGGCCAGGGCCTGCCCCTCGCGGACCAGGTTGCGGACCGCCGTGTCCAGCGCGATCACGGAGCCCGCAAGGGTCTCCGTCCCGAGCAGCGTCGCCCGCCCGCCGCGGACCTCCACGTCCAGGCCACCCACGAACCCGCGCCCGTCGCCCATGCCCGCGAGGGGCAGCGCGTCCGAGACCAGCAGCAGCCGGTCCGCTGGCTTGGTGCGGGCGATGATCGGCCACAGGGCCGGGTGGACGTGGTTGCCGTCCGCGATCAGCTCCACGTACGCGCGGTCGTCCGTGAGCGCGGCGACGGCCAGGCCCGGGAGCCGGTGGTCCACACCGGTCATGGCGTTGAACAGGTGGGTCGTGGTGAGGCCGCCGGCGTCGAACCCCGCCCGCGCCTCGTCAAGCGTTGCGTTCGAGTGGCCAATCGACGGGGCGATCCCCAGCGCGGCGAGCCGGGCGATCAGCGCCAGGGAGCCCGGCAGCTCGGGCGCGATCGTCATGATCCGCAGGCCGGCCAGGACCGCCTCCACGACATCCGGGTCCAGCGTCGCGGGCGTGCGCAGGAGCGCGGGGTCGTGCGCGCCCTTGCGGGCGGGGGCGAGGAACGGCCCCTCGAGGTTGAAGCCCAGCGGCTCGGCGCCGTCGTCCGGGGCGCCGGGCATCCACGACCGCACCCGCCCGGCGAACCGCGGCAGCTCCGCCTCGGCGAGGGTGGGCGCCGTGGGCAGGAACGACGTGACCCCGTGGCGCAGCAGCGCACGGGCCATGCCGCTGAGCGCGTCGGCGTCGCCGGTGGCGTCATGGCCTCCCCAGCCGTGGACATGGACGTCGATGAACCCGGGCGCGATCAGCGGCCCGGCCGCGGCCTCGGCGTCGCTCGGGTCCTCGATGACCGCGGCGATCCAGCCGTCCTCCACGGCGATCCGCCCGGGGACGACCCCCTCGGCGAGAACCAGGCGCCCGACGACCTCACGCACCGTCGACCTCAGCCACCGCCGGCCTCCCGCAGCGCGGCCCGCATCGCGAGGATGTTCTCGGCCGGGACGTTGGGCTGGATGTTGTGCACTGTCGCGAACACGAAGCCGCCGTCCCCGCGCAGGTCCTCGACCCGGTGCAGGACCTCCGCGCGGACATCCTCGGGCGTCCCGCTGCCCAGGACCCGCTGCGTGTCCACGCCGCCACCCCAGAACACGAGGTCGCGCCCGAACTCGCGCTTGAGCTCGCCCGTGTCCATGTTCGCCGCCGACACCTGCACGGGGTTGAGGATATCCACCCCGATCTCGACGAGGTCCGGGATCAGGTCGCGGACCGCGCCGCAGGTGTGGAAGAAGACCTTCGCGTCCGTCCGCGCGTGGAGGTAGTCGAAGAGCTCACGGTGGAGCGGCTTGACGAGGTCGCGGTAGGTGCGCGGCGAGAACAGCGTCCGGTCCTGGCCGCCCAGGTCGTCCGCCTCCACCACGATGTCGACGTGATCCCCGATCTCGGGCAGCGCCCGCTCCCAGTGGGCGAGCTTGACCTCGAGGATCCGATCCATGACCCGCCGGGCCAGGGCCGGGTCCGAGGCAAGGTCCATGTACCCCTCCTCGAACCCGCGCAGCTTGAACAGGCCCTCGGTGAGGCCGCCGCAGATGGCGCCGACCGCGACCGCGCGCCCCTCGGCCGCGTACCGCCTCGCCTCCTCGCCCATGCCCGCGTACCGGGCGGGATCGGCGGCATCCGGCCACGCATAGGCGTCGACCGCGGCGAGGTCGATGTCGCCGTAGAGCGGCGGCGCGAAGGCGTCGTAGTACATCCCGCCATCGATCGGCATCCGCCGGCCCACGCCCCACTCGTCCGTGTAGACGTGGTACCCGTCCCGCTCGGTGATCTCGGGGCGGTACCCGGCGGCGGCGCGCGGGCTCACCAGCCGGACGTCCGCCCCGAGCGCGTCGAGGACATCTGGCTCCACCTCGGCCAGCTGCTGCGTGAGGTCGGAGATCCGCGCCGGGCGTGGCTCGAGGCCCAGGGCGGGGCGCAGGCGCTCGTACGCCCGGGCGTGAATGCCCGTGACCCGCGTGCCCCCGAGGTCGAACGGGATCCGGTCCGGCTCGCGATGGTCCAGCGCGGCGCGGACGCGGTCGCGGGAGGTGGTCGTCATCGGCCGGCTCAGTAGCCGACGGAGGGCATGTAGGCGCCCTCGGGCTCCTGGTACAGGCCGATCGTCATCATGTTGGTGACGAAGAAGATCCGCAGCCCCTGGTCCAGGCACCAGCGGAACAGGTCGTTGTTGGCCAGCGGGACGAGGAACCCGGGCGTCCCGAAGTCCTCGGCCTCGCAGATCAGCGCCCGCAGGTCGTCGTTGGTCTCCGCCACGGAGTGGGCGAAGTAGGTGATCTGCGTGGTGTAGCCGGTGATCCGGCCCAGGCGCTCCACGACCCGCGCCGTGCCGGCCTCGATCGCCTCGTGGACCTCGCCCGCCCGCGCATGGCCGTGGACCCGGACGCACAGCGAGTTGCAGGCGTACTCGTCGTCCGGCGTGGCCGGGCGGACGTCGTAGTCCGGGAACGTGCGCCGGAGCGGCTCGCCATGCATGGCCGCGAACGAGCCGCGCACCTCCATGCCCAGCTTGGCGTACAGGCTCAGCGACCGGTTGTGGTACGCGACCTGGAGCAGCCGGACGCCGGGCGCGTTGCGGGCGTGCGCGCGCTCGAGGACCGCGTCCATCAGCCGGCGCCCGATGTGGTGGTCCTGCGTCGCGGGATCCACGCTGATCGGCCCGATGGCGGAGATGGTGCCCCGCTCGTCGAGGAAGTTGGAGCCCAGGATCCTCCCGTCCTTCTCGGCAACCGCGCCGTAGATCCGGGGGTGGTTGATGAGCCAGCGGATGGGCTCGGAAGCCGCCTCCACCGTGGGGAAGTCGTGCGGGAAGCCGTGCTGGTCCGCGAGCGCGGCGAAGGCCTCGTAGCAGATGCGCCCGGCCTCGACCCAGTCGGCGTCGACCGCCTCGCGCATTGTGACGCCCACCCGCTCGCGAATGATCGTGTCCATGGAACCTGCGACCCTCCTAGCGGGACATCGTCGTCGCCGGGGGCACCGCAACCTCGCCGCCCGTGGGCGTGTAGTAGCGGCGGTACTCCCCGGGCGACATCGCGCACGACCGGTAGAACACCTTGTAGAACTGGTTGAGGTTCGTGTAGCTGACGGCACGGGCGATGTCCGCGACGGACAGGTCCGTCGAGAGCAGCAGGCGCTTGGCCTCGGCGACCCGGACCGCCGTGACGTACTCCTTGAAGCTGACCCCGGTGACGTCCTTGAACACGTGCCGGACACGCGACGGGGAGACATGGACGACCCCGGCCACGTCGTCGAGGGTGATGCTCTCGCGGCAGTGCCCGTCCACGTAGGCGAGGACCGGGCGGATCTGCTCCCGGCGGTCCGCGGCGGCCCGCGCGGCGCCCGCCGACATGGCCGCGCCCTTGTCGCGGTTCACGAGCGCGAGGGCCATCCGCAGGGTGGCGTCCGCGAGATGGCGCTCGGCGGCCTCGCCCCGCTCGTGGGTGGCCTGGAGCTGGCGCAGGAACGGCGCGACCTGGGCGGCGAGGTCGCTCGTGCCGCGGACGCGTGGCGACCAGGCGCGCTCGTCGACGCGGAACGGCGCCAGGTAGCCGAGGTCCAGCTCGCGGCAGCCGGGCCCGGCGAGGAGCTCCGGCCGGAACAGGACCAGGAGCAGGCGCATGGGCTCCCCTCGATCCGCCAGGGCGACGTGCGGCTGGGAGTTGTCGATGAAGAAGATGTCGCCCCGCTCGGCGGCCAGGACGCGCCGGCCGAACATGAACCTGCCGCTCCCCTCCTCGACCAGCGCGATCTCGAAGTGGTCGTGCCAGTGCATGGGATCCGCGTCGCCACGCACCGGGTACTCGAGCACCGCGAGCGGGAACTCGGGCACCATGTCCTGCTGCCAGACGTAGACGGCCATGGCCCGACCGTCGCAGGCCGCAGCCGCATCGGACAGGGCCACATGGAGGGTTTTGGGTCGGCCTTCCGGGTCCCGCGACCGCTTCTGCCACTTCATCGACCGTGACTGGCATTGCCGCCTGCCGCCGCGGCGGAGCATCGTGGGCAGCACCCGAGCCCGACGTCATCGCGCGCCCGTCACCCGCAGGAGCAACCCGGCCATGGCCTTCCCGAATCTGTTCAGCCCGCTCCAGCTGGGGAATCTCACGCTCCCCAACCGGATCGTCCATGTGCCCACGGACATCAGCTCCTCCCACGCGGACGGCGAGGTCAGCGAGCGCGACATCCACCACCACGGCAACATCGCCAAGGGCGGCACCGGGTTCGTCATCGTGGGCGCCACCACGCCCGACATGAAGACCGGCCGGCCCACCGTCACGTGCCTCGTGGCCGACGGCGACAACTACGTGCCCGGCCTCGCCCGCCTCGCCGAGTCGATGCACCGCTATGGCGCGAAGACCGCCGTCCAGCTCCAGCACCCGGGGCGCCAGTGCGCCATCCCGCGCTACAACACGCTGGGCGCCACGGACCGGGTCCTCAAGCTGCCGTGGTCCGCGGGCCACGAGATCGTCTACGAGAACGCCGAGGAGAAGGGCAAGGAGATCCGCGAGGCGTCGATCGCCGAGATCCTGGAGCTCGTGGACATGTTCTCCGAAGCCGCCTGGCGGGTGAAGCAGGCCGGCTTCGACGCCGTGGAGCTCCACGCCGCCCACGGCTACCTGCTGTCGGAGTTCATGAGCCCCTACCTCAACATGCGGACCGATCGCTTCGGCGGCTCCTTCGAGAACCGGATGCGGTTCCCGCTCGCGGTCATCGACTCGATCCAGAAGAAGTGCGGCAAGGGCTACCCGGTCCTCGTGCGCTACTCCTTCGAGGAGTGGTGTCCGGGCGGCCGGGACATGGAGGAGGGCCTGGAGACCGCCCGCGTCCTGGAGCGGGCCGGCGTCGCGGCGCTCGACCTGTCGCAGGGCATGCAGGAGAGCCCGGGCGCGGGCTTCGACCCGATGCAGTACCCGCAGGGCTGGGCGACCTACGCCGCCGAGGCGACCAAGAAGGTCGTGAAGATCCCGGTCATCACCAGCCACAGCCTCCGCGACCCGGACTACTGCGAGCGGATCCTGGCCGAGGGCAAGACGGACCTCGTGGGCCTCGCGCGCCAGCTCCTCGCGGATCCGTACTGGCCGGTCAAGGCGAAGTACGGGAAGGTCAAGTCCATCCGCAGGTGCATCTCGTGCCTCGGCGGCTGCTGGCAGGAGTCGCTGATGGCCAAGCACGAGATCGCGTGCTCCATCAACGCGGCCTGCGGCCAGCCGGCCTACGACGAGATGACGCGGACCGAGAAGCCGGTGCGCGTCGCCGTCGTGGGCGGCGGCCCGGCCGGCATGGAGGCCGCCCGTATCGCCACCGAACGCGGCCACCTCGTCACGCTCTTCGAGCGCTCCGGCGAGCTCGGCGGCGCCATGAAGTTCGTATGCATGGTCCCGGGCAAGGAGAAGATGCGCTGGTACCTGGACTGGATCCGGGACCAGCTGCTGGATCTGTCCGTGGAGATCCGGCTCAACCACGCGCCCACCGTCGACGAGCTGCGTGGGTTCGATGTCGTCCTCAACGCGACAGGGGCCGCCTCGTATGTGCCACCGGTCCACGGCGACGCCAGCAGGGTCGTCCCGTTCGAGGAGACCATGGCCTGCCCCAAGGTCTCCTGCGAGTGCCACCCGGGTGCGCGCAAGATGAAGAAGCTCGGCCAGCGCGTCCTGCTCTGGGGAGACTCCTATGCGGCGGCCGACACCGCGGCGTGGCTGGCGGACATCGGGCGCGAGGTCACGATCGTGACCGAGAACCGGGACTTCGCCGCGGACTGCGAGGTCATCCACATGTACGTGCTGCGCAAGCGCTTCGCGCAGACGGACGCGGAGGTCCTCTCGTCCCGGCCGTACAAGCACCCGGTCACCGTGATCACCTCCACGACCGTCGCCGAGATCCGCGGGGGCTCGGTCGTCCTCCAGGACGCCGCGTTCAACCGGACCGAGCTTGAGGTGGACGACATCGTCACCTGCCACCAGCGGCCCGAGCTGGCGCTCTACGACGAGCTCCGCGCGGCCGGGGTCCAGGTCCTCAACGTGGGCGACTCGGTCGCGCCGCGCAACCTGTACCACGCCGTCAAGGAAGGGTCCGCGTTCGGCCTGGCCGTGGACCAGCACCTGCTGTTCAACCCCAACGGGGCGATCCTGGACGACCTGCCGATCGACGTCCTGGCCCAGCTCACCCGCGAGGACGGTCCGTCCTACACGGCCAAGCGGATGCTGGAGCTGGCGGGGATCAGCACCGAGTAACCGACAGACCCAGGCGTCCCCTCAGCCCGGGCGGCCGGTATCCCCCCACCGACCGCCCGGGTTCAGCTCCTCGCCTGGTCCCGCCGTCCGCCGGCGAATCCACCACGGGACACGCGTCGCGACCACGACGAGGAGCTCGCGGCCCCGATCACGGGTTTGGCGGTTCACCTCCGAGAGGTGGTCGCCCGTAGCATCCCCAGGTGGATGCGCGGCAGCCCGGGGCGCCGGCCCAGACGCGGCGCGCCGCCGTCAGTGCGCGATCTCCCAGACGTGGCCGGCGGGGTCGCGGAAGGCCGCCGTGCGGACACCCCAGGGGCGGTCCATCGGGCCGTTGAGCAGCTCCACACCGCGGCGGGCCAGCTCTGCGCAGGTCGCGTCCACGTCCGGGACGTCGATGGTGAGCTGAAACCGCGGGCCCGCGTCGGGCGGCCCGACTGGGGCCGGCTCGACCAGCTCGGGCGCCTCACTCGCCGCGAGCAGGTTGACGAGGGTCTGGCCGAACGCGAACACGACGGAGACGTCGTCCTCGTAGTGGACGGGCAGGCCGAATACGCGCCCATAGAACGCGCGCGCCGCGCCGACGTCCTCGACGAACAGGGTGATCGCGCCGATGGCCGTCGGCCAGGGTGCCGCTGCGGGCTCGCTCATGGATCCTCCGGAGTGCGGTCCGGCCGAGGATACGCGGCCGCGGCGGCGACGCGCTTGGCTCCTGCGACGGGCGCGCTCCGCTCAGCTCCCGGATTCCGCCTCGACCTCGAACCGGACGTCCAGCGCGTACCGCTCCCCTGGGTAGCGCGACTCCGTGGCCTCCAACTTGTGGCCGGCCACGTCCGCGATCACGCGCCGCTCCACGAGCAGCGGCGCCCCGCGCGCCACGCCCAGCAGCCGCACGTCCTCGGCGGTCGCGGCCTCCGCTGTGATGGTTGCGTTGCCGCGCCGGAGGTGGAGGCCGGCCGCGGCCAGCGCCTCGTGGAGCGAGCCCGTCTCGAGATCCGCGGCCATCACGACGTCGGCCGTTCGCCGGACCAGGATCGCGGTCTCCAGCGCGGTCGGCTCGCCGTCGGCCAGCCGGAGCCGTCGCACGACCACGACAGGCTCGGTGACCCGCAGGCCCAGGGTGGCCGCCTCCGCCTCCGACGACGGGCGGATCTCGCGCGCGAGGAGCCGTGACGAGGGAACCCGCCCCAGCCGCGTCATCTCGTTCGAGAAGGCCATCAGCCGGTCGGCGTGACGGTGCGAGGGCGGCGCCACGGAGAACGTGCCGCGACCGGGGATTCGCTGCACGAGCCCGTCCTCGGCCAGGCGCTGCATCGCGTTGCGCGCGGTCATGCGCGAGACGCCGAACTCGCGGCACAGCTCGTCGTCCGAGGGGAGCCGCTGGCCGGGCGGCATCGCCTCCAGCCGGGCCCGCAGGGCCAGCTCGATCTGGCGGTAGTGCGGCAGCCAGGCGGTCCCCTCCATCAGGCGGCCATCAGGTGGCGCCGGCCCGCTCGGCTCCGTGCACGGCCGCGCCGATGGACCCGGCCCACGTCCCGAGCTCGGCCGCCACGAGCGTGACGTCGTCGATGGACGTGGTCGTCACGCGGCGCGCGATCTCGGCGCGGATGGGCTCGAACAGCAGGTCGCCGGCCGCCGCCACGCCCCCGCCCAGGACGATCCGGTCCGGCGAGATGACGGTGATCATGTTCGCGATCCCGATGCCGAGGTAGCGCCCGACGTCCCGCAGCCCCGCGATCGCCCGCGCGTCACCCGCCCGGGCGGCCATCACCGCCTCCTCGGCGGTCGCGGTCCCGCAGGCGGCGGCGATCTGGTCGGCCCGCGCGTAGGCCTCCATGCAGCCCCGGTTGCCGCAGCCGCACCACGGCCCGTCGGGGTCGATGGTCTGGTGCCCGATCTCGCCCGCGGTCCCGTCGTGGCCCTGGTGGACGCGCCCGTCGATCGCGAGCACGCCACCCACGCCGGTTCCCAACGTCAGTCCCACCATCGACGAGGCGCCCCGCCCCGCCCCCAGGCGCAGCTCCGCGAGGCCGAATGCCCGCGCGTCGTTGATGAGGAACGCCGGCACGCCGGCGGCCTCGGAGACCGGCCCGGCGACCGGGTGCCCGGCCCATGGCCCGGGCATGTTGACAAGGAACCTCGTGCGGCCCGTGACCGGGTCGTAGAGCCCCGGGACGCCGATGCCGATGCTGGCGATGGGCCCCCGCGCGGCGATCGTCGCGACGGCGACCTCGGCAAGCTGGGCCACCACCGCGTCCGGCATGGCCTCCGGGTCGGCCACGTAGCGCGTGGCGACCTGCTCGCGGCTCAGCGCCGTCCACGTGTCGCCGACACGCTCCACCACCGCGACCTTGAGGTTCGTGGCCCCGAGATCGAGCCCGAGGTGGCGGGTCGGAGCTGAGGGACGCATGCCTCAGGACTCGGCGGTGACCCGGGTGTACGCCGCGGCGACCCCGACGATGATCGACCCGAAGAGGATCTGCCGGACCGCCTCGGGGAGCCCGAGGGCCGACAGCAGCGAGGTCAGCACCGTCAGGATCAGGGCGCCGACGATCGTCCCGGCGTAGCCACCCCGGCCACCCATGATCGACGTTCCGCCGATCACCGCGGCGGCGACGGACGGCAGGACCGCCGAATCCACGAGGGTCACGGAGGCGACGTTGCTGTAACCTGAGTACAGGAACCCCGCGATGGCCGCGAGGACCGCGGAGAGCATGTACAGCACGATGAGGACCTGCCACGACCTCGCACCGGACAGGCGTGCGGCGACCGGGTTGTCACCGACGGCGTAGAGGAGGCGGCCAAACCCGGTCCTCCGCAGCAGGATGAGGATCAGGGCGGCGAGGGGGACGAACACGAGGAGGCTGTTCGGCAGGATCTCGAAGCTCAGGCCGGACCCCAGCCACCGCTCCAGCTCGGGCACGCCCGACCCCGTCTTGACCATGATGAGCTGCCAGACGTTGGCGAGGCCGAGAACGACCAGGCCCATGCCCAGGGTCATGATCAGCGGATGGACCCTGAACACCCCCACGCCCACACCCGTCAGGAACCCGACGAGGGCCGCGATGAGGAGCGCGACGAGGATGGCCACCACGAGGCCCTGCGGCCCGACGAGGGTGGCGACGACGAACCCGGACATGGAGGCGACGGCACCGACGGAGAGGTCGATGCCACCGGTCAGGAAGGTGAGGGTCTGGCAGGCGCCGAGGATCGCGAGCGGGATGGCGGCCCGAAGGGTCACGCCCACCCAGCCGGGCTTGAGGATGTCCGGCTTGACCAGGCCCAGGATGACGACCAGCAGCACGAGCAGGGCGATGAGCGGGATGAGCGGCCGATCCCGGAACCCTGAGGCGCGGGCGACGCGGCTCATGCTCGGGCCCGCCGGATCTGGACGAGGCTGCCGATCATGACCACTCCGATCAGGATGACCCCCTGCACGACGACGGCGAGGTTCGGGTTGACGTTGAGGAAGGTGATGTCCGTCCGGATCAGCTGGAGGATCATGACCGCCACGATCGCGCCGAACACGCCGCCCCGGCCGCCGGCGAGGCTGACGCCGCCGAGGACGACCGCGGCGACGCTCATGAGGGTGTACGGCCCCGGCACCGGCGTGCCGATGCCGGTGCTCGCGGTCAGGGACAATCCCCCGAGCGCCGCGAACAGGCCGGTGAGCATGTAGGCGAGGATCCTCGTCCGGCCGACGGCGACGCCGCTCCGGAACGCCGCCAGGCGGTTGCTGCCGATCGCGTAGATCGAGAGGCCGAGCCGCGATCGCCGAAGGGGGATCCAGACCACCGCGACAACGACGATCAGGACGACGGCCGCCTTGGGGATCCACTCGCTGCCGAGCGACCCGATGACCAGCTCCTTCAGCCACTTGGCGGAGCCGCCTCCGGGTGTCTTGAGCACCAGCAGCGCGCAGCCGGCCCAGACGAACGACATCGCGAGGGTGACGACGATGTCCGGCACGCGGGTCGCGACCACGACACCGCCGTTGACAGCGCCGAGCGCGAGGCCCAGAAGGAGCGCCCCCAGGACGACGACGACGCCGAACTCCTCCGGCTGGCCCTTCATCTGGGAGGCGGAGACCACGCTGACCAGGGCCATCATGGCGCCGATCGAGAGGTCGATCCCGCCGGAGATGACGACGATCGCCTGGGCGACGGCGGCCAGCGCCAGGGGCAGGACCGAGATCGCGAGGCCCTGGACCCCGGTGACGCCATAGCTCGGCTGGATGACCTTGGTGAAGACGAGCAGGAGGGCGAGGAACCCGACCAGGCCGATGAGCCACGCGTTGCGCAGCGCCATGGATCTGAGCTGGAAGGTCCGGGCGCCGGGCACGGGTGCGGGCACAGCGCTCATCGCCCGGTCCCCGGCTGGTCACTGGACACGGAGATCGCCTCGGCGGCGACCAGCTGCGGGATGACGGCATCGGACCGCAGGTTGTACGCGGCCCGGAGCAGCGCCGGCTCGTCCGCATCGGCGACGCCGATCTCCGCGACCACCTGGCCACCGAAGATCACGATCGCCCGGTCGCAGACCAGCTGGACCTCCTTGAGCTCCGACGTGTAGAACAGCACGGCGGCCCCGGCCTCGGCGAGGTCGCGGAGCAGGCCGTAGATCTGGTTCTTGGTGCGGATGTCGATGCCGCGGGTGGGATCGAAGCACAGCATCGTGCGCACGCCCCCTGCCACCCAGCGGGCGATCGTCACCTTCTGCTGGTTGCCACCGGAGAGCCGCCGGACCTCGCCCTGCGCGCGCGTGTCGATCTGGAGCGTCTCGATCGCGCTCTCGACCTTCCGGTTCTCCTCACCGGTGCCGATCGGGCCCCACCGGCGCATGGCGGTGGTGAATGGGAGGGCGATGTTCTCGCGGACGGACCGCTGCATCAGCAGGGCCTCCGCGCGGTCGGCCGGGACGTACACGAGGCCGGCCCGGATCGCGTCGGCCGGGTGGTGGAAGCTGGCGGGCTCCCCGTCCACGAGCAGCTCGCCACGCTTCGGGCGCTCCGAGCCGGAGAGGATCTCGAACAGCTCGTCCTGGCCCTGACCCTCAAGCGCGACCACCCCGAGCACCTCGCCCGGGTACAGGTCGAACGACACGTCACGGAGCTTCGTCCGGGCGCTCAGATCCCGGGCCGTGAGGCGCGGCCGTGCCCCAGGGGCCCGCGCCCCCGCGTCCGGGCGCTCCGCCACGGCGGACATCGCCTGGGCGGCCTGCCCGAGCATCAGCCCGACGATCCGTTCCTCGGAGCCGGCGGTGACGTCCACGACGCCGACCGTCTCGCCCTCGCGCAGCACGGTGGCCCGGTCGCAGACGGCGGCGATCTCGATCATGCGGTGGGAGATGAAGATGACGGACCGGGTGCCGCCCCGCAGGCCGCCCACGACCTCGAGGACCCGCTCGGTGAGGTTCGCGGGCAGGGCCGCGGTCATCTCGTCGAGCATGAGCACGTCGGGTTCGATGGCGAGCGCGCGGGCGAGGTCGATAATCCGGAGCGAGGCCAGCGGCACGCGCCGCGCCATGCTCGACAGATCAAGGTTCTCGAGGCCCAGCTCGCCGAGCCAGTGGAAGAACGGCTCGACCGGTGTCTCCGTGAGCCGAAGGTTGTCCCGGATGTCCAGGTCCGGGATGAGCGCCGGCTCCTGGTAGACGGAGATCAGGCCGCCGCGGCGCGCCTCTCCCGGGGAGTGGACGGTCCGCTCGCGCCCGCGCACCGAGATCGTGCCACCGTCGGGATGGACGGCGCCGGTCAGGATCTTGACGAGGGTGCTCTTGCCGGCGCCGTTGGCGCCCATGAGCGCGTGGACCTCGCCCGGACGGACCGCCAGGGACGCGGCCTTGAGCGCGATGACCGCCCCGTAGGTCTTCGAGATGCCGGTGGCCTCGAGCAGGAGATCGGTGGTCGTGAGGGTCATCGGTCCTGCGGGTAGCTGGGGATGCGTGGGGGGATGCCGACGGGTCGGCATCCCCCCACGTGGTCAGAACCTGGGGAGGGCTACTCGCCCGGGCCCTTGCAGGCGACGGCCTGCTCGGGGGTGTACGTGGTGAAGCCCTTGATCTGGAGACCGAGGGGCCAGTTGGGGTCGAGCCCGTCAACCTGCCACGACTTGAGCAGCGCCTTGCCCGCGTCGGACGTGTTGTCGGCCGCGACGGGGACGAGGAGGACGGTGTTCGGCTGGGCGGCAGACGGATCGGTCGCGACGGTCTGGCCGTCCAGGAGCTGGAGCGCGAGGCCGACACCGGCGCCGCCGACGGCGGCGGTGTTGGTGACGGCAACGCCCTTCAGGCCGGGGTAGTTGGTCTCGTCGAGGAGCTGCTTGACGAACGCGCCGAGGTCGGCGCCAACGATCGGCACGAACGGCTTGTTGGCGGCCTTGATGGCGTCGACAACCATCGAGTCCATGCCCGACGTCCAGATGCCCTGGGTGTCGTCATAGGACCCGCTGGTCAGCCAGTCGTTGATGAGCTGGGTGGTGGTGGCCGGATCCCAACCCGTGGCAACGCCGTCGGCGTTCGGGAGGACCTTGATGCCGGGGGACTCGGCGAGGGCCTTCTTGAAGCCGATGTCGCGGTCATTGTCGGCGGGATTGCCGGCGAGGCCGCGCATGTAGTAGACGTTGCCCGTGCCGCCCATCTGCTCGAACAGCCACTTGGCGCCGAGGTAGGCGTAGTCGATCTGGTTGTTGTACAGGTTGTACGTGTCCGGGTTGGTGGTGTAGGCATCAACCGCGACGGTGACGATGCCGGCGACCTTGGCCTCCTCGAGCGCCGGGTTGAGCGCCGCGGGATCGTTCGGGTTGAACACGATCGCGTTGACGCCCTTGGCGATCAGGTCCCGGAGGTCCTGGAGCTGCCCGGCGGCATCCGTGACGCGGTGGATCGTCGTGAGCTCGGAAACCTGCCCGGAGGCCAGCGCCTGCGCCTTGGCGGTGCAGACCTGCTCCTCGCGGAAGCCGTTGCCGACGCCGGCGGCGTTCGAGTAGCCGATCTTGTACATGGCCGCAGCCTGGCTCTCGGGAGCCATGCTCTCGGGCGCCATGCTCTCCGGCGCCTGGGTGGCGGGGGCCTGGGTGGCGGGGGCCTGGGTGGCGGGGGCGGGGGTCGCGGCCCCGCTGCAGGCGCCCACGATGAGGGCGATCGCGCCGATGGCGACGATCCCTCGGGTCTTGCCGAGTTGCTTCATGAAGTGCGTCTCCTCCTTGCGGCGGCCGTTCGCTCCGGATGGAGCCGAGGTCCGCCAAGAACCCTGGGAGTTGCGTCTGGCTCCTTGGAGCGTCACCCACCTCCTTGCTGGTCGATCGCACGGGCGAGCCGCCGCGCATGCTCTCGATAGGCTTCGTCGAAGAGCTCCCTCGACCGCTTCGCGCCAACCGCGCTCGCGCGGCTGATCACCGGGGGCATGGCCCCCCGCTCCACGAGGAGCTCCGCGGTCCGGGACTTGATCGCATTGACGATGGCGACCGCGCCGACGGTCGACACAGGGCCGACCGGACTCTCCAGGCCGGGAATCTGCACCGTCGCGTCGGCGTGCGGAGAGCACAGGTCCAGCACGAGGTCGGCGACGTCGAGGAGCCGCGCGCCGGCCGCCGGCTCGGGCTCCGCGGACATGGACTGCGCGACGGACGTGACGGCGATCACGCGCATCCCGCGGGCCTGCGCGCCGCGTGCCATCTCCACCGGGACGGCCGTGAGGCCGCTCGCGGAGAAGACCATCATCACGTCGCGCGGCCCGAACCGGAAGTTGGACAGGATGACCTCCGCCAGCCCGGGCGTCCGCTCGATGAACATCGCCTGGCGCTGTCCATTGGCGCCGACCACCTGGGTGTGGAACGTCATCGACAGCTCGACGATGGGGTTGAACCCCGGGTACGAGCCGTAGCGCGGGAACATCTCCTCGACGGGCATCCGCGAATGCCCCGTGCCAAACAGGTGGACCAGGCCGTCCGCGGCGATCGCGTCCGCGCACCAGCGCGACGCGGTCTCGATGCCGTCCCCCTGGGTCTCGGTCACCCGCGCCAGGACGGCCGCGGCGTCGCGGAGCCAGGCGCCCGCGGCAGTGGTGGCCACGGTCACGCGGGCAGCCCCGCGGGGCCGGGCTCGGCGGCCACGGGCTCCCAGCGCCCGCTGCGCATCGATCGATAGGCGGCGTCCAGCACGGCGTTGACGGCGAACCCGTCATGGAACGTCTCGCGCGGCGGGCGACCGCTCCGGAACGCGTCGATCACGTCGGCCATCATGAGGTCGTGGCCGTGGACGCGCACCTCATCCGGCACCGGGAACAGCCAGCCGGTCTCGGCGTCGGCCTTCTCCACCACGTATCCGGCGGGACGCTCCACGAACGCCTTGAGCGAGCCCACGCTGATGTCCGTGATGAGCCGGCCCGCGTCGCCGTAGGCCTCGAAGCGACCCTCGAGCCCGCCCTTGGATGTCCACGAGACGTCGACCGTGGCCGCGCGCCCATCCTCGAAGCGCATGACCATGACCGCGTTGTCCTCGCCCGTGGTCTTCGCGCCGTGCACCAGCGTGGCGCCCCAGGCGAACACCTCGGTCACGGCCAGGTCCTTGCCGAACAGGAACCGCGCGTACTCGGCGCCGTGTGACGCCATGTCCAGCAGCGCGCCGCCGCCCGCGAGCTCCGCATCCCAGAAGTGGGCCGCGTGCGGGCCGGAGTGGCCCTCGCGGGCGCGGACGGTCGTCAGCCGGCCGATGGCCCCGGCCTCCACCATCTCGCGCATCCGGAGCAGGTCCGGGTTGAAGATCACGTTCTCGAGGTAGGCGTTGAAGACCCCCGCTCCGGTGACGGCCCGGAGCATCTCCGCGGCCTCCTCGAGGTTGCGCCCCAGGGGCTTGGTGCAGGCCACGGCCTTGCCCGCCGCGGCGGCCGTCAGCACGGCTGATCGGTGCAGGTGGTTGGGCAACGAGACGATCACGAGGTCCACGTCGGGATCGGCGCAGAGGGCCTCCACCGTCGCGTAGGCCTTGCCGCCGAACCGGGCGGCGTAGGCCGCGAGGCGCTCGGGGCTGGCGTCGGCGCTGGCGACGACCTCGGCGCCCGCGATGTAGCGCAGGGCCTGGGCATGGAATTCCCCGATGAAGCCGCAGCCCAGCATCCCGAGGCGCACCTGGGTGGCCATCAGTAGCCGCCAGCCTCGACCGGGGTGGCGGCCGTTGGCGACTCGCCCGCCTTGCGCGCGCGGAAGTCCTCGATGATCGCCTCGGTGGCGGTGGCGCCGATGCGCGTGACGCCGAGCTCCATGACCGCGATCAGCGCGTCCAGCGTCCGGACCCCGCCCGCGGCCTTGACCGCGATGTGCGGCGAGGTGTTGGCGCGCATGAGCCGCAGGTCGTCGTGCGTGGCGCCCGACGGCGCGAAGCCCGTGCTCGTCTTGACGAAGTCGCCCCCGGCCGCCTCGGTCAGGCGGCAGGCGCGGATCTTCTCGTCGTCCGTGAGGTACGCATTCTCGAAGATCACCTTCACGATCGCCCCGGCGGCGTGGGCCACCTCGACGACCGCCCGGATGTCGTCCTCGACGTCCTGGTCCCGGCCTGACTTGAGGGCGCCGATCTGGAGCACCATGTCCAGCTCGACGGCGCCGTCCGCGAGGGCCCGCCGCGCCTCGAACACCTTCGCCTCGGTCGTGTGGTTGCCGTGCGGGAAGCCGATGGTGGTCCCGACCTTGACGTCCGTCCCGTCGAGGATCGCCTTCGCCCGCCGCACGTCCGCCGGGCGCACGCACACGGACGCAACGTCGTACTTGGCGGCCAGGCGGCAGCCGGCCTCGACGAAGGCGTCGTCCAGCTCGGGCCGCAGCAGGCTGTGGTCGATGGTCTTGGCGATGTCGCGCTCGGTCAGGTCGGCGATGGTGAGGGTCATGTCACTCCGGGGTTCGAGGCAGTGGATCGCGGTCCGGGGGTCGGACGGTGCGGCCTGGTCGCCTCCGATAATCGATTGGCGATGGTATGGACCCGACCCGCCCGGGTCAATCCCGGGCGGCGGTCGGTCGCGGATCAGCGGCAGTACGGCCGCAGGACGTCGCGGGCGATGAGGAAGCCCTGCTTGACCTTCTCGTCGGTCCCCTCGAAACGACGGTCCTCGTGCTCGATGATGCAGTCGCCCTCGTAGCCCTGGCGGTAGAGCTCGCCGTGGACGAGGCCCCAGTCCACGTCGCCCAGTCCTGGGATGCGCGGGATCTGCCAGCCCATGCCCATGGAGAAGACGCCGCGCTCGTAGAGGCCGTCGCGGTCGATCATGAGGTCCTTGGCCTGGTAGTGGAGGACGTGCGCCCCGAACTCCACCAGGAACCGGCGCATGTCGATCATCTGGAGGATCAGGTGGCTCGGGTCGAAGTTGAGCCCGATCGTGCCGCCCCACTGCTCCAGGATCCGCCGCCACATCCGGGGCGTGGTGGCGATGTTGTGGCCGCCCGGCCACTCGTCGTAGCTGAACAGCATCGGGCAGTTCTCGAGGGTGATCTTCCGTCCGTGGTCCTGCGCGTACGTCACGATGTCGGGCCAGACGCGGAGGGCCTCCTCCCAGTTCTGGTCCTGGTTCTTCGCCCCATCGCCGCCCATGAACGTGTTCACGAGCGGGATGTCCATCTTCTCGGCGGCGTCGATGACGCGCTTGAGGTGCCCGATGACCGAGGCGCGGTGCTCGAGGTCCGGGTGGAGCGGGTTGGGGTAGAAGCCGAGGCCGGAGATCGCGAGGCCCTTGGCCTCGATCTGGCCGCGGATCTCCATCGCCTGGGCCGCGGACAGGTTCGCGACGTCGATGTGGCTGGTGCCGGCGTAGCGGCGGGTCGGGCCGCTGGTCCGCGGCCAGCAGGCGATCTCCAGGACCTCGAAGCCCGCGGCGGCGGCCCAGTCGGCCACCTCCATCAGCGGGGTCTCCGGGAACGGGGCGGTCAGGAAGCCCAGCTTCATCGCGGCTGCTCCTCTGCGTGACGGTGCATCAGTCCCTCCCCACCGCGACCCAGGCGCCGGTGCGGGCGCTCGCAAGGACCGCATCCCCGATGCGCATCTCCTCGTGACCCGCGGCGAAGGTCGCATAGCGCGGGGTCTGCGACGGGGCGCCCGCGAGGACGTCGTCGTAGATCGCGGTGAACACGGCGCCGAACGTGTCGGCGAAGCCCTCCACGTGGCCGCCGGGCAGCCGGGCTGCCGCGGCGCCCGCGCCGTTCATGAGCGCTGGATTCCGGAGCAGGAGCTCGTTGGGACGGTCGCGGTGACCCATCCACAGCGAGTCCGGTTGCTCCGAATCCCAGGCGACGGCGGAGGAGGAGCCGTCGATCTGGTAGGCGAGGCTGTTCTTGCGCCCGGGCGAGAGCTGGCTGATGTTGACGCTGCCCCGCGCGCCGCCCTTGTAGCGCAGGAGGATGGACGCGGTGTCCTCGGTGTGGATCGCCACCCCCACCGTGTCCCTCGCCCGTTCCGTAGAGAAGGTCAGCACCTCGCCGGCCGGCTTCTGGCGGACCGGGATGAAGGTGGTGAGATCGGCCATGACCGACTCCACGCAGAGGCCGGTCACGAAGCTCGTGAGGTCCAGCCAGTGGCTCCCGATGTCGCCCACGGCCCGGAGCGCGCCGCCCTGGTCCGCCTCCAGCCGCCAGTTCCAGTCCGTGTCGAACAGGAGCCAGTCCTGGAAGTAGTGGCCGGTGACCAGCCGCACGTCGCCCAGCCCGCCGTCGGCCACGAGGGAGGACGCGTGCTGGTTGAGCGGGTAGAAGCGGATGTTGAAGTTGACGGCGTTGACGAGGCCGGAGGCCTTCGCCAGCGCGACGAGCTCCGCGGATTCGGCGCTGGTCATCGCGAGCGGCTTCTCGCACACGATGTGCTTGCCGGCCGCGAGGACGGCCTTCGCCTGCGCGTGGTGGAGCTCGTTGGGCGACGTGACGTGGACGACCGCGATGGCCGGGTCCGCCAGCAGCTCGTCCAGCTCCGCGTACGCCTTCGGCAGGCCGAGCTCGGCCGCGCGCCGGACGCCGAGCTCCGGCGTCGCGTCCAGGAGCCCGGCCACGCGGACGCCGATCCGGCGCAGGGCCTCGATGTGAACCGTGCCGATGAAGCCGCTGCCGATCACGGCGGTGGCGATGTCGCTGCGGCGCGGCATGACGGCGGAAGACCTCCTGCGACTCCGGAACCCGGCGGCAACCAGTCTAGACAGCTAGAGAACCGTTCCGGGGGCAGCGGCGACGTTCCAGCGTGCGACCCCACGCTTGCCCCGATCCGGTGACCCCTCCCCGTTTCCCCGGTCATCATGCTACTTCTGCGTGTCAAATGCAAAAGTGCCATGGCGCATCCCGCCGCGACGTGTACGATCCTGTTCGTGGACGCCTCGTCGACCCCCGGCCGCAACGCCGAGAGCGCGCCGCTCCCGGACGAGACCCTGGATGCGCTGGTCGCGGTCCTGGACCGGATCCGGCTGGGCCAGGCGCACTCGCGGGCGGACCTGGTCAGCGGCACGGGCCTGTCCCGCGGGATCGTCGCGCAGCGCGTCGGCGAGCTCCTGGACCGCGGGCTCATCACCGAGGGCGACCCCGGGCCCAGCACGGGCGGGCGGCCGCCGCGCCAGCTCACCTTCCGCGGCGATGCCGGGCACCTGCTGGTCGCCGACCTGGGCGCCACGTCGATCGACGTCGCGGTCACCACGCTCGACGGGCGGATCCTTGCCCACATCGACGAGCCGGCGGACATCGCGTCTGGTCCGGACGTGGTGCTGGATCGGGTCGACGAGCTGTTCGCGGAGCTGCGGGCGCCGCGGCGGCGCCTGCCCGGGCGGCTCTGGGGCATCGGCATCGGCGTGCCGGGACCCGTGGAGTTCCGGACCGGGCGCCCCATCTCCCCGTCGATCATGCCCGGCTGGGACGGCTACCCCGTGCGCGAGCGCTTCGCAGCCCGCTACGCCGCGCCGGTCTGGGTGGACAACGACGTCAACGTGCTCGCGCTCGGCGAGTGGCGGTCCGGCGTGGCGGCCGGCCACGACAACGTGATCGTGGTCAAGATCGGCACCGGTATCGGCGCCGGGATCATCAGCGACGGCCGGCTGCACCGCGGCGCCCAGGGGTCGGCCGGGGACGTCGGCCACATCCACGTGTCCGACGACCGGTCCGTGGTCTGCCGCTGCGGCAACACCGGCTGCCTCGAGGCCTACGCCGGCGGCGAGGCGCTCGGGCGCGACGGCGAGATCGCCGCGCGCGAGGGCCGGAGCCCACGGCTGGCGGCCGTGCTCGACGCTCGGGGCACCGTCACCGCGGAGGATCTGGCGCGGGCCGCCTCGTTCGGCGACCCCGTGGCCGTGGAGCTGCTCCAGGCCGCCGGTCGCCGGGTGGGCCTGATGCTCGCGAGCGTCGTCAACTTCTTCAACCCCTCGCTGGTCGTCATCGGCGGCGGCGTTGCGCAGGGCGGGGACATGCTGCTGGCGGCGATCCGCGAGGTGGTCTATGGGCGCGGGCTGCCGCTCGCGACGCGGGACCTTGCCATCCAGCGGTCGTCGCTGGGGTCCCTGGCCGGCGTCATCGGGGCGAGCGCGATGGTCGTGGACCAGCTGTTCGCTCGCGAGTCGCTGGCGCGCTGGGTGGAGGCGGGCGAGCCATCCGGGATGCCCGAGGTGGTGCTGGCAGCGGCCGGATAGCGCCACGCTCGCGCATCCCGGCGCCGGCGTGCCGGGGGGACAGGCGCCGCACGGCAGCCGGGGTCCCGCTCAGGACCGGGCATCGGCTCGTCCGCGCCTCAGCATCCGGCGCGGGCGGGATCCGCGAACCGGGACGGCACACGGACGTCAGGCGAACCGCCCGAAGGCCGCCGCCAGATCGTCGATGAGCGACCGCCAGGGCGCGTGATCGGGCGGGTCCACGGCCGTGGCGATCTCCTGGAGCGCGATGCGGCGCGCCCGGAGGATCTCCGCCCGAACCCGCCGGCCCTCCTCGGTGAGCTGGCAACGGATCGCCCGGCGGTCGACCTCGTCCCTGGCCATCGTGACCAGCCCCCGACGCTCGAGGCGGCGCAGCATCCGACCCGTCGCGGGCTGCGTGACGCCGACCCGCATCGCGATCGCGCCGATACGGGCAGCGTCCCCCTCGCCCAGGATCAGCAGGGTCCGCCACTGCGAGAACGTCAGCTCGAGGCCGGGTACCGCATCGGCGAGCGCGCGGGTGGTGACGCTGACGGAACCGACGAGGATCCGGTCGAGGGCGTCGATCAGGTCCGGGGAAGGCATGCGGCCAGAGTAGACGAATATGTGCCAGGTGGCTACTATTGATCCTGACCTCCCTGCGTCGTGTCCCGCGGCCCGGGACCGTCACGGGGGAAAGGAGGCCACCTTGGCCAGTCGATGTCCCATGACCGCCCAGCACGGCGGGCTTCATGTCTGACCGCCTCGTCGTCGTCGCGAACCGGCTGCCGGTGACCGCCCGCCGGTCCGGGGGTCGATGGCATTCGGAGCGGAGCAGCGGCGGCCTCGTGGCGGCCATGGCCCCGGTGCTCGAGCGCACGGGCGGCCTCTGGATCGGCTGGCCCGGCGACGCACCGGCGGGGGATGCCGGGGACCGCGCCGCGTTCCTCGCCAGGCTCGAGCGCGAGGAGCGTCTCGCGTCGGTTGAGCTGCCGGCGGCCGTCAGCCGCGCGTTCTACGAGGGCTACAGCAACAACACGCTATGGCCCCTGCTCCACGGCTTCCCGTCGCGAGTGAGCTTCGACCTCTCGAGCTTCCACGCGTACCGCGACGCGAATGCGCGGTTCGCGGACGCCGTCCTGGAGCGCCTGCGCCCGGACGACCTCATCTGGATCCACGACTACCAGCTCCTGCTGCTTGCCGGGCGGATCCGGGCGGCCCGCCCCGAGGCCCGGATCGCCTTCTTCCTCCACGTCCCATTCCCGCCCCCGGAGATCTTCCGGATCCTGCCCCAGCGCGAGGAGCTCCTCCTGGGCCTCCTGGGTGCCGACGTGATCGCCTTCCAGACGCATGAGCACCTCGGGGCCTTCCGGCGTGCGCTGCTGCAGGTCCTCGGGCTGGAGAGCCGGATGGACGGCGTGGAGGTGGACGGTCGCATCGTCACCCTGGCCGCGCGGCCCATCGGCATCGACCCCGAGCCGTGGGAGCAGCTCACGACCGCCGACCCCGCCGTCACACGGCGGATCGGGGAGATCCGGGATCTCCACCACGGTCACCAGCTCGTGATCGCGGTCGACCGGCTCGACTACTCCAAGGGGATCCCGGAACGCCTCCGGGCCTTCCGCCACCTGCTGGTGGCGCGGCCGGAGTGGCGGGGCCGCGTGACACTGATCCAGGTGGCCGTGCCGTCCAGGGAACGGGTCCCGCGCTACGCCGCCCTGCGGCACGAGGTCAACGAGCTCGTCGGCGAGATCAACGGCGAGCTGGGAACGGCCGGCTGGAACCCGATCGTCTACCTGCGACGCTCGGTCCCCAAGGCGGAGCTCGCCGCCCTGTACGCGGCGTGCGACGTGGGATGGGTGGCGTCGCTCCGCGACGGCATGAACCTGGTCGCGAAGGAGTTCGTGGCGTGCCACCAGGATCGCGCCGGCGTCCTCCTGCTCAGCGAGTTCGCCGGCGCCGCGGGCGAGATGGGCGAGGCCATCCGCGTCAATCCGTACGACGAGACGGCGTCGGCCGAGGCCCTCGAGCGTGCCCTGACGATGCCCGCCGACGAGCGCACCGACCGCCACTCGGCGCTCCTGCGCCGGGTCCGGGACAACTCCGCGGTCACCTGGGCAGAACGGTCCCTGGAGGACCTGAGGGTCGCGACGGCGGAGCGCGGGCCGCAGACCGGCTCGCTGCCGGGAGCCCCCGTCGACACGATCCGGCTGGCCTTCGGCCGGGCCACCCAGCGCGCCTGCTACCTGGACTACGACGGCACGCTCGTGCCGCTCGCGGCGCGACCCGCCGACGCCGCACCGTCTCCGGCCGTGGCGGAGGTCATCGCGACGCTCGCGGATCAGCCGCGGTCCACGGTCGTGATCGTGTCCGGCCGACCGGCGTCGGACCTGGATCGCTGGTTCGGCCACATCCCGGGCATCTGGCTGGCCGCCGAGCACGGCGCGCTCCTGCGCGAGCCCGAGACACGGGAGTGGCGGCCGCTCCGGCCGGCTGCCGACGTGGCCTGGAAGGCACGCGTCCGGCCGATCCTGGAGCACTTCGCCGGGCGCGCGCCCGGCAGCCTCGTCGAAGAGAAGGAGTACGCCCTCGCGTGGCACTACCGGCTCGTGGAGCCGGAGTTCGGCCCGTGGGCCGCCAACGAGCTCGCGGGCGCGCTCGACCAGCAGCTGGCCGGCACCGAGCTGGCCGTGCTCCGGGGCAACAAGGTCGTCGAGGTCCGCTTCGCCTGGGCGAACAAGGGTGAGGTGGCGGCCCACGTGCGGGCACTTGGTCCCGATCCCGACTTCGAGCTCGCGCTCGGCGACGACCGGACGGACGAGGACCTGTTCGAGCGGCTCCCGGACGATGCCTTCACGATCCGCGTGGGCCCGGGGTCGACACGGGCGCGGTATCGCCTCGCCAGTCCGGCCGCGGCGCTCGCGCTGTTGGCCACGCTGTCGGTCGACGCCCCGCCCCCGCTCGTCGGGTCGGTCCGCTGAGCGCCGCCCCAGGGCGTTCGCCCGGGCGTTCCCCCGGTCGGCGCCGCAGCGATGACGGCGTTCTTCCCGGAGCGCCCGAGGAGGCTGACCGCGGTCACCGTCGCTGCTCGGCCTGACGGGGGTTGCATCGCCGGCGGGGTCCGGGATTGCGCGGCCTGGTGTGCGCCGCCGCCCTACCGGTCGCGCCTCAGGAGCGCCGCCGCCGGCTCATCGGCGAAAACCACCAGGCGCGGGTGCCGCCGCAGGTACGAGGCCGGGCAGTCCGGCCCCTCCGGCTCGTCCAGCGCGCGCTTGAGGATCGCCGCCTTGCGCGAGCCCGTGACCAGGAGCCAGCACTCCCCCGCCTCGAGGAGGCGCGCCAGACCCACGGTGATCCCGGCGGTGGGCACGGCACCCGCCCCATAGCGGGCGGTCGCCGCCTCCCGGGACGAGAGCGCGAGCCGCACGAGGCGTGTCGGGTCGTCGGGGCGTGACCCCGGCTCGTTGAAGCCCACGTGCCCGTTCATCCCCAGTCCCAGGACGGCGAGGTCCAGCCCCCGCGCGACCACGGCGTCGTGCGCGGCCGCGACCGCCTCGAGGTCCGGTCCGGCGTCCACCGCGATCGGCACGAACGATGGCGGCGCCGCGAGCTGGTCGATGAGCTCGTCGTGCAGGCGTGCGTCACAGCGTGCCGGGTCGCCGGGCGGCAGGCCCACCCACTCGTCGAGCAGGACCACCGTCGCGGACGCGAGCGAGACCTCGCCCCGCCACTCGCCCGCTACGAGCTCCGCGTAGACGGGCGAGGGTGTGTCACCCGTCGGCAGGCAGACGCGGAGCGCCGGCCGCTCCGCCAGCCGGACGGCCAGCCATGCGGCGACGGTCGCCGCCCACTCGGAAGCCGGCAGGACCTCGAGGCGGTATGGACGCACGGGACCGACCCCCGACCCGGAGGCGCTCACGCCCCGGCGATGACGCGGTCGACGTAGTCGCCCGTGGTCGCGTCCTTGAGGATCATCTTCACGCGCCCGTCCGGCAGGACCTCGCGCTTGATGACGGTGTGGCCCTCCCAGGTCTCGCCCGATGCGGTGATCCGCGGCGTGCTCCCGCCGCGCCACTCGAACAGCTCTACGGGCTCCCAGGCGCCGCTCTTCGCGGACCGGTAGCAGGCGTCCATGACCGCGTTGACGACATAGCCGTCGTAGAACGTCTCCTGGGGCGTGCCGCCGCCGTCGATGGCGTTGAACATGTCCGTGAACATGTCGATGTAGCCCAGCTCGGCCACCTCGTCGCCCACCGGGAACAACCAGCCCGCCGCAGTCTCGGCCTTCTCGGCGACGTAGCCGCCCGATCCGCCCGCCGTGAACATCTCGTAGCCGGTGCGCAGGAAGTGGTTGAGCCAGATCGTGCCGTGGGTGCCGGCCACCTCGTCCCGCAGGTCCATGCCGCCGCGGAACGTCCAGCTCACCTCGAACTGGCCGGTGGCACCCGATTCGAACTTGATCAGCGCGATCGCGTTGTCCTCGTCGTCGATGGGGTGCACGAGCGTGTCCGTCGTGCACATCACCGAGATCGGCCGGTTCCCCTTGCCGACGAAGTTGCGGATGATCTCGATGCAGTGGCAGCCGAGGTCGATGATCGCGCCGCCGCCCGTGAGGCGACCATCCCAGAACCACGCGCTGTGCGGCCCCGGGTGCGCCTCGCGGGCGCGGACCCAGGTCACATCGCCGAGGGCCCCGTCCCGCACGGACTGGATCGCCTTGAGCGTCTTGGGGGTGTAGCAGAGATCCTCGAGGTAGCCGCCGAAGACGCCCGCCCTCTCCACCGCCTCGAGCATCCGGCGCGCCTCGTCGGCCGTGCGGCCGAGGGGCTTGGTGCACAGGACGGCCTTGCCGGCCGCCGCCACGGCCTTGACGGCCTCCTCGTGCAGGTGGTTCGGCAGCGCGACCACCACGACGTCGGTCTCGGGATGGCGGATGGCCGCCTCCATGTCGGTCGTGAACTCGGGGATGGCCCAGCGCTCGCTGAAGGCCCTGCCGCGATCCTCGCTGCGCGAGTACACGACCCGGACCCGGTCCCGGCCGCGCTGGCCGTGGAGGGTCATCGTGTAGAAGTCGCCGATGAGGCCGGTGCCGAGCATCGTGATCGCATGGTTCTGCATGTGCGGCTGGCTCCCAAGGAAGATGGTTCCTCGATTCTAGGTGCCGCCACGGGCCCGCGTGGTCCGGATGGACCGCCCCCATCAGGTACCAGGCGTCCGGGTCACGTCCCCCGATGCTCGCATCCCACGCCGGGACGAGGACCGGCTCGCATGCTCGCCGAGCTCACCATCGACGCCGCGGACAGAATCCTGACCGCACGTCTGCTGTTCGCCGAGGACCGGCTCTCCGGGTTCCTGATGGCGGTGGCCGACAACGTCCGTGACGACGTGGCGGCCGGCCAGGGCGTGACGGTGCGCCACGGCGCGGGCGGTGACCACGGCGACCGCCGCCGCGACGAGGAAGATCCCGGTCACGCTCTCGTCGAACATCGCGTGGGCGTGCTCGGCAGTGGCCCCCGCGGCCATCATCACCGCCTCGAACGCCGTCGCGCCCACGCGCAGGACCCCGATCGCCACGATCCCGAGGACGAGCGCCGCGACGGCCAGCGCGGCCGCGAGGAAGCGCGTGGAGATGCGGTCGCCGGGCGAGATCATCGCGAGGCGACCCGGCGTTCGACGGTCCCGGCTGCCCGGTAGCCGGCGCCCCGGACCGTGGCGACGTAGCGAGGCTCCGCCGGGTCGTCGCCCAGCTTCTCTCGGAGGCGCTTCACGTACTGGTCGATCGCCCGATCCGTGACGTCGCCTTCGCCCTCGCCGTGGATCGCGTCGAGGAGCCGGTCGCGCCCCAGGACCCGGCCGCCGGCGTCGAGCAGGGCCGCGAGCAGGCGGAGCTCCAGCGCCGACAGCGGCACGACCTCGCCGGCGACCAGCGCCTCATGTCGGTCGGGATCGACCTCCAGGCCCCCCATGACCAGCACGACGCCCGGCGCGATCGCGCGCTCGGACCGCCGCAGGATCGTCCGGACACGGATCACGAGCTCCGCGGGTGAGAATGGCTTGGACAGGTAGTCATCGGCGCCCTCGGAGAGGCCCAGGATCCGGTCGCCCACCGACCCGCGCGCCGAGAGCACCAGGATCGGGACGTCGCCCATGGCGCGCGCGGCGGATCACGGCCAGGCCGTCGATCTCGGGGATCATGAGGTCCAGGACCACGAGCCTCGGGGCCAGCTCCTCGATCGCCCGCAGGGCTGCGCGTCCATCCGACGCGGTCGCCACCGGGTAGCGCTCACGCTCGAGGTACGTGCGCACGAGGGCGACGATCTTGGGATCGTCGTCGACCGGGAGGATGGGGCCGGACGGGGTCGAGGGCATGGCAGGGATCATCGCCCGGCAAAGCCTCGGAGGCAACGGTGACGGCTCCGTGACGCCCGGTCATCGGGGCGTCGCGGGGCCCTGCAACGGTGCCCCCGACCCGGTCGTCCGGGCGGCACGCCGGGGCCCAATACCCGGCACCAGGAGGCCAGTCCATGGTCCGTCGTCTCGTCGCGGGTTCCGCCGCCGCGCTGTTGCTCCTCTCGGTCGCCGCCGGCGCCGTCGCCGCGGGCGGCCCGCCGTCGCTCGCGTTCTACGTGGACGGCGCCCAGTACCGCACGGTGGGCACCCCCACCGACTTCTCGAAGACCGGCGCGCCGGCCTCGTCCTTCGACCGCATCTACGTGCTGGGCGACGGCCTCGTCAACGTGGCGGAGGCGAAGCCCGGCGACCGCGACTTCAACGGCGGCCGCTGGATGGTCCTGCCGGTGACCTGGAATGCCGCGCCCGTCCAGCTCACGAGCGCCGAGGAGGTCGAGGCCGCGGCCGCGGCCGTCCAGCTCACGATCGCGGATGCGCCCGTGAAGCTGTTCGAGTGCCCCGTCATCCCCGTCGGCGGACGCCGCTAGCCGTCCACCGGAGCCGCTACCGCGCGTCCCTCAGGGGAGCGCGGCGGCGGCCTGCTCCGCGATCGCCGGGTCCGAGGTGGTGATGACGATGACGTTGGGCTCCTCCGCGAGGACATAGTCCATCGTCCCGCCGTCGCCGTAGTCCACGCGGGTCCAGGTCTTCCCAGCGAGCGTGACCTCGGACTGGGCGACGCCCGGGCCCGTGGCCGTCAGCCACGTCTCCATCACGAGCTTCCTGGTCTGGTCGATGGGCATCCCGTCCACCGTCACGGCGAGGATCGAGAGGTCGGACTCGCCGGCCTCGTCGTACGCCTGGGCGACGCGCATGTCGCCCGCCTCCTTGCCGGCCGCCCGGAGCGCCGCCAGGATCGCGCGGCTGCCCTGGTCCTCGCCGAGGATCGATGTGCCGTCCGCGGAATCGGACGCCAGCGTGACCCCGCCCACCGCGGTCGGCAGCCGCGCGATGAGGTCCGGGGCGGCAGGGCTCTCGGCCGCGAGCGATTCGCCGGGGTCGAGCGACGCGCCGGGGTCGAGCGACGCGCCGGGGTCGAGCGACGCGCCGGGGTCGAGCGACGGCGCGATCGTCCCGCCGTCGCCACCCAGGGCGCGATCGAACGCCGAGGCGAGCTCGTCGACCTCGGTGGCAGAGGTGTCCGCCGAGCCGGCGAGGTAGACGACGACGTCCCCGTGGCGCAGCTGGAGGAACTCGGCGCCGGTGTCGTCCACAGCGCTGAAGGCCTGGTCGCCGAGGTCGTCACGCGCGATGACCGACTGGCCGGCGTCCGTCGCCGCCTTCTGCGACAGGGTGACGGAGTCGGCGGCCCCTCGGACGAAGCAGCTCACCGTCACGTAGACAACGGGCTGACCGGAGACGTCATCCGTCGGCACCGGGCCGACGAACGACATGGTCTTGCGCGAGAGGTCGTACTGGCTGGCGCTGGTGGTCCAGCCCAGCGGCAGCCCGTCCGTCGCGGGCGTCACCGCCCAGGCGCGCGCCTGGCAGTCGTCCGCGGTGGCCGGCGCCAGCGCACGCCAGGCCGTGAGACCCAGCGCCGCGAGGGCGAGGACGATCGCCGCGACGGCGACGATGCGGGTGGTGCCAGCGGTCGCGGCGAGCCGGTCCCGCTCGTTGGCGAGGGAGCCCGGCTTGCCCGGCTCGGGACGGGGGGTTCTGGGAGTCGTCACCCGCTAAGGATGCCCTGCCCGGCCGGAGCGTGCCCGGAAGCGCGTCCGGACCCGCGCCACACACGCTCAGCGGGCGCGCACCCGGTTGTTCTTCGGGTTGTGCTCCAGCTCTCGGCGAGCCTCAGCGCCTCGAGGAGCGGTGACAGGTAGGCGCCGAACCGGCCGCGGTACCCCTTCAGGCCGTACCATCCGCCGACCGGGTTGGCCTCGGAGCGGCCCCAGGCCTCGACCGTGCCCTCTGGGGCTGCCTTCTGCTCGTCCGTGCCGCCGAGCGGCACCCAGTCGCCCTGCTCCCGCAGCCACGAAGCCAGGTCCTCGATGGCGCGCAGCTGGTAGCGCAGCTGCGTGCTACCGACCTGGCACACGAGCGCGGGCGGGTCGACCGCCTCGTCACGCCACATCTGGTACGCGGATCCGCCGTTGGCGGTGGCCAGCGGCCACGGGTCCTCTCGGGTGCCGGTGCCTGCCATGGGTGCCCTCCCCGGTTCCGGCGCCCCGGCGGCACCTGGTTGACGGACAATACCCAGGACACCCGGTCGAGGTTCCGGACGCCCGAGGGAAGACCCGTGCCCATGACACCCCGCGAGCGCGTGCTCGCGACGCTCGCCCACGAGGTCCCCGACCGGGTCCCGATCGTGCTTGGCCCCAGCAACGCGACCGGGATCAAGATGGGGACGTACCGGCGGATCAAGGCGCTCGCCGGCATCGACGCGCCCGACGAGTACCTCTACGACTGGCCGGAGCTCGGCACGGCGAGGCTCGACGAGGCGACGCTGCGGCGCCTCCACGGCGATGTCGCGCCGATCCTCGACCGCTTCCCGCGGGCCGTCCGGGAGCGCAACGCGGCGCGCGAGCCGGGCTCCCCGTACATCGGCGACTGGGCGAGCGGCCACATCGCCGCCGGCCCCGACGACTGGTTCCCGGGCATCCACCCGCTCGCGGACGCCGAACGGATCGAGGACATCGAGGCGTACCCGTGGCCGGACATGACCGACCCCACGCGGTTCGAGGGCATCCGCGCCGAGGCGCAGCGGCTCCGCGACGAGGGCGTGTACGCGACCATGGGCACGCCCTGGCTCGCGTTCCCGCTGGAGCGTGCGTTCGCCATGCAGGGCACGGACACGTTCCTCGCCAACCTCGCCGGCGAGCCCGAGTTCGCCGAGGCACTGCTGTGGAAGACGGAGTCGTTGTGCCGGACGCTCATGGACGGCTTCCTGCGCGAGTGCGGTGACCTGGTCGACATGGTCAAGATCGGCGACGACCTGGGCTCGCAGGTCGGGTTGCTGATGTCGCCCGCGATGTACCGGCGGCTGCTCAAGCCCATCCACGCGGACCTGATCGCCTTCATCCGGGAACGAACCCCGGCGCCCATCGTGTTCCACACCGACGGCGACGTCTACGACCTGCTGGACGACTTCGTGGAGATCGGGGTGGACGTCCTGAACCCCGTGCAGGCCTCGGCCGGCGGGATGAGCGACTTCGCGGGACTCAAGCGACGGTTCGGCGATCGGCTGGTGTTCTGCGGCGGGATGGACACGCACCACGTCCTGCCGAACGGGACCCCGGACGAGGTCCGGGCCGAGGTGCGGCGGGTCATCGGCACGCTGGGGTCAGGCGGCGGCTACATGCTGGGCGCCGTGCACACGGTGATGGACGACGTGCCCGCCGAAAACGTGCTCGCGATGGTGGACGCGGTCGAGGCGTACGGGCGCTATCCGCTGCGCGGCTAGAGGCGGTTCAGCGCGTTCCTGAACTCGTGGAGCTCCGCGACGGCATTGCGGATGGCCTCGGGGGTCGTGTCCGTGCGGGTCGGCCTGGCGAGCAGGACGTCCACCATCGTCTTGAGCAGGCGACCCCGACGCATGTCGTTGGCGGCGTGGGTCGCCGCCATCGGCTGGATGCCGACGCGCCTGAGGGTGGTCGAATAGGCGGCCTCGACGTCGTCCCATGCGGCCTCGATGGCGTTCGTGTAGCGCTCGTGCTGGGCCGGCGCCCAGACCTCAACCCCCATCGTGCACCCCTGCCAGCCTCCGCTTGTGCCTCCGCGCGAACCCGCGCGCTTGCGCGCGTGGCAGGTGACAGGCGGCGTTGCGAACAGGGGATGCGGCACGGCCCGGCGCTTGGGCGGTAGGATCGGCGCCATGCCGCAGCCCGAGACCGCCTGATGCGCCTGTACGCCATCGCCTGCGACGTGGTCGCGCGCCCCGTCTACCTGTGCGCGGCCCGCAGCCCGCACGTCGTGGACATCCGCCTGTTCGAGCGCGGCCTTCACAACGAGCCCAGGAACCTCCGTGACCGGCTCCAGGAGGCCATCGACGGCGCGCCAGCGAGTGCAGAGGCGGTGGTCCTCGGCTACGGGCTGTGCGGCGGGGCCACCACCGGCATCCAGGCGCGGCATATCCCCGTCGTCCTGCCGCGCGCCCACGACTGCATCACGCTGTTCCTCGGCGCCCGGGAGCGGTACATGGAGGAGCACGCCCGGGTCGACACGTACTGGTATGTCGCCGACCAGCTCGAGCGCAACGACGGGTACCAGGCCGGCGTCGGCGGGCTCGCCATCGGCTCCGACACGGACGCGCAGGTGGAGGCCACGCGCGCCGAGTACGTCGCCAAGTACGGCGAGGACAACGCGGACTACCTCATGGAGGTCCTCGGAGGCTGGCGGACCCACTACGGGCGGGCGGCGTTCGTGTCCATGGGCGTCGCCGACGAGGCCCGCTCCGAGGCCGCCGCCCGCGACGAGGCGGACCGGCGCGGCTGGGCGTTCGAGCGCATGGAGGGGAGCCTGGTCCTGCTGCGACGGCTCATCGACGGCGACTGGGGCGACGACATGCTCGTCCTCCAGCCCGGCGAGCGGCTGGCGATGAGCTACGACGATGACGTGGTGAAGGCGGTCCCCGCAGGCTGAGCGGGGCGCGGCGCGGTTCCGGGTTCCGGGGCGCGGTTCCGGGTTCCGGGGCGCGGTTCCGGGTTCCGGGGCGCGGTTCCGGCGGGTCCGCGGTTCGGTGCCCGAACGAATCACCCGTCTGGCGGCACATTCGTTGCCCCCGGGCCTCCCCGAGCCGACACGTGCGCCATGCAGCGGCTCAGACGTTGGGTGACCGAACCGTTGGCCCGCCTCAGTGCGCGCGGGGGCGGCGGGCCGCGCGAGGGCGCCGCGCGGGACCCTACTCCGCGCCCAGGCGCCCCTCGCGGAAGGCCAGCACGTACTCGCCGCCGAACGGGTCGCGCCCGAGCAGCATGTCGGCGGCCAGCCGGTACCCATCGGTATCGCGATCGGCCGAAAACACGCGCCCGAGGTCGGACGCCACCGGATCGATGATCCCGCTGTCGATGCCCGCGTCGGCGCACAGGTCGATGAAGGTGTCGTTGAGGAGCTTGCGGGCCGGCATGCCGAACGAGACGTTGGACAGGCCCCCGGTCAGGTGGATCCCGTCGCCGTACTCGGCGCGCAGCTGGCGGGCCGCGTCGAGGACGTGGACGGGAGCGTCCGGCGACACCGCGACCGGGAGGACGAGGGGGTCGACGTAGCAGAGGTCGCCCGGGATCTGTCGCGCGAGCGCGAGCTCGACAAGCCGGATGGCGTTCTGGACGCGCTCCTCGGCGTTGGCCGGCATGCCGCCGAGGCCGCTCGCCGCGAGGATCACCGCGCACGCCGTCTCGGCGGCGAGGTCGAGGACCTCGGGCCGCTCGACGGAGGCGGAGTTGAGCAGGAGCCGGCCGCGGGGCTGCGCGCTGGCGGCCACGCCCGCCGCGAGCACCGCGACGTCGGAGGAGTCGATCGCCACCGGGACCGTGGCGGTCTGCTCGACCGTCGTCACCAGCCAGGCCATCGCCTCGATGCGCATCGCGGAGTCCGCGGACACCTCGTCCACGTTGAGGTCCAGCCAGTCGGCACCGGTGCGCTCCTGGCGGTGGGCCAGGGTCCGGATGTACGCGGCGGCGGTGTCGGCCCAGGCGCCGTCGTCGAGGCCATGGCGGATCGCGCTCTGGACGTGCTTGATCTTGCCGGCCCCGAAGTCGCGGGCCGCGGCGAGGTGCGGGTGGACCGGGAGCACGAGGCGCTCGCCGGCCGCGGTCTCGAACGCGATGCCGACGGAGCCGTCCTCGAGCTCCGCCGCGTGCTTGCCGGTCCGCTTGAGGACGCGCGTGGCGTGGATGTTCTCGCCGACGATCTGGAACGGCTTGCCGGTGCGGTCGGGCTTCACGCGTGGGGTCCTTTCTCGGGGGTGCCCGCGGTCAGGGCAGCGGACGGGGCAGCGGACGGGGCAGCAGCCGTGAGCTCGGCAGCCCGGCGCGCGAAGTGATCGCGCCCGAGGAACGTGTTGCCCCAGGCGCTGGTGCGGCGCAGGTTGTTGTCCCCGATCACGATCGGGCGCTCGAGCATCGTGCGCTCCTCGCCGTAGGGCTTGAGGCGGCGGTAGGCGTCGGCCCAGACGCACGTGTGCCCGGGGACCTCGCACAGCCCGTCGCGGGCGCCGCCGCAGGGGCCGTTGCGCTGGTTCTTCTGACAGTGGGACTCGGGACACAGGTACGCGACGTCCGGGAGCGAGCAGTCGCCGCAGTCGCGGCAGTCGTAGAGCGGGACCTTGACCGCCTGCTCCAGCACGTGGAGGGGCTTGCCCAGGTGGAACCGCTCGACGGTCTCGTAGACCTTGCCCCAGGCCGCGAAGCCGGGCGTGCCGGGCTCGAAGACCCGCTCGTGGACCCGGCGGTTGAGCTTGTAGAACGGATCGACGCCCTTGCGGGCACGGGCGCGGGCGGCCGGCGTGAGCGTCCTGGCCCAGGCAGGGTTGAGCTCGTCGGTGGAGAGCCCGGCGCCGTCGCTCTCGAACGGCTCGAAGGCACCGGGCAGGCCCCAGGAGACGTCGCGCACGAGCGAGCGCCAGTCGGCCGGGTCGTGGGCATCGGCCATCTCGAGGACCCGCCCGATCTCGGAGGCGTCGCGGTGCCCGCTGATGTAGATGCCCTTCATGCCCAGGCCCCGGGACACGACCAGCTGCTTCGCGGCAAGCTCGAGGAAGAACGCGCGGCCCTTGTCGGGGCTGGCGGCCTCGCGCTCCACGACCGCGAGCAGCTCGTCGGTCACGACGCAGCCCGGCACCTTGTTCGCGTTGAACGCCCGCGCGACCGGGGCGGACAGGATGTACGCGTTGCCCACCACGGGCATCCCGATGCCCTCGAGCCGCATCCAGCGCAGCAGCACGTCCTGCCGGTGGGCGTCGTAGCCGACCTGGGTGATCGCGTAGTCGGCGCCGGCCCGCTGCTTCATCGCGAGCTTGAGGAACTGGGGGACGAGGTCGCGCTCGAGACGCTTGAACGGGTCGATCGCGCAGCCCAGCAGGAAGCAGTGCCCCTCCGGGTCGGGGTGCCCGTCGGTGGCGGCCTTGGCGGCGGCGTTGGAGCCAAGCTCGTGGAGCAGGGCGAGCAGGGCCACCGAGTCGATGTCGAACACGGGCTTGGGCAGGCCCTCGTACCCCGCGACCGGGTAGTCGCCGCTGATGGCGAGCACGCTGCGCAGGCCGCGGCTGAGCAGCTCCCAGCCGAGGCTCTGCATGGCGTTGCGGTTGCGGTCGCGGCAGGCCACGTGGACGATCACGTCGTGGCCCAGCTCGCGCAATGCCTCGCCCGGCGCGTCGGGCGAGAGGCGCGCGTGGCCGCCCGCGTTGTCGGTGACCGAGAGCGCGCTGATCCGCGGGTCGCCCGCGAGGTCCGATGCCATGCGCAGCGGCTTCTGGCCCCGGGCGTCGCCGAGCTCGCCGGCCCAGGGCACGAGCTCCACGATCGTCGCGAACCCGGCCTCGGAGCCCAGCACGCGGCGGAGGGCACCCGGGCCGGTGGTGGCGAGACCGGCGGCGGCCCCGGCGGCGGCCTCCGCGGCGGCCAACCGGGCGTCGGCATCGGCCTCGGGTCCGGTGTCGTCCCGGTCGGGTCTACGGGTCTTGGGGCTCATCGCATCCTCAGGGGGCAATCGGCTCGAACAGGCAGCCGTCGGTGAACAGGTCGAAGAAATCGGGCTCGGACTCGAGCTCCACGTGGGCGATGCGCCGGACGAGCTCCTCGAGCTCCGCCCGGCGGTGGCGCGCCAGCAGCAGCGTACGGGCGCCGCCGATCGAGGCATTGCCCACGCGGACCACGCGCTCCCCGGGAACGGGCACCAGCAGCCCGATGGCGATGGCCGACGCGGCGTCGATCGCGTTCGCGAAGCCGCCGGCGAGGTACACGGCGTCGAGGTCGCCCGTGGCGAGGCCGAGCCTGCGCAGCAGGACGCGCTGACCGACGGCGGTCGCAGCCTTCGCGATGCTGAGGTGGCCGACGTCGGCGCGGGAGAGCGTGATCGGCAGGTCGGGCTCGACGGGGATCTCGAACGCCTTGTCGAGGAAGGTGCCGCGGTCCGTCATCCAGGCGTGGCGCCGGAGCTCGGCGAGCAGGTCCACGAGCCCGGAGCCGCAGATGCCCTCGGGGGGCACATCGCCGATCGTGCGGATCCGGAACCGTCCGTCCTCGATCCGGACCTTCTCGATGGCCCCGTCGGCGCCCGGCATCCCGTAGCGCACGCCGCCACCCTCGAAGGCCGGACCTGCCGGGCTCGACGCGGCCAGGATCCGCGTCCCGTCGGAGGCGATGATCTCGCTGTTCGTCCCGATGTCCACGAGCAGGAACGCGCCGCCGCGGGCCACCGCCTCGACGGCGACCAGGTCCGCCGCGGCATCGGCGCCGACGTGGCTCGCGATCAGCGGACCGCCCGTGACCCGCGCCTGAGGGTTCATCAGCAGGCCGATCTCGTGCGCGCGGCGGACCACGGACGTCGTCGTGGCGCGGCCCTCCCGCAGGTCGGTCTCGGTCACCGAGCGGTACGGGATCCGACCGATGGGCTGCACGTCCAGCCCGAAGAACAGGTCGCGCATCGTGGAGTTTCCCACGACGTACGCGTCGACGAGGCGGCGGCGGTCCACGCCGAGGTCCGCGCACAGGCGCTTGAGCTCGTGGTTGAGCGCGCGGCGGAGGGCCTGGCGCAGCTCGCCCGGGACCTCGCTGTCATACGAGATGCGGGTCATGACGTCGCTGCCGCCGAAGCGCTGCGGGTTCTCCAGGGCCGCGACCGCGAGGACCGCGCCCGTCTCGAGGTCCACCAGCTCCAGCACGACCGTCGTGGTGCCGACGTCGATCGCCACGCCCACCGGGCTGCCTGTCGCCACGCCCAGGTCCGAGCCGTCATCGCCGCGGTACCGGCCGTCGGCGATCGTCACGGCGGGATCCAGGTCGCGGGCCTCGCCCGACGCCTCGGGCGCGAGGAGGATCCGGAGCCGGCGGCGCAGCACCGCGAACTCGACGTCCCGCTCGACGCGCTCGATCCGCGCCTGGCACGCGAGCCGGAACCCCGGCCCGAGGAACGTCTCCTCGGCGGTGCGCGGCGAGAGCTGGTCGCCGCCCGTCCGGACCTCGACGACGCACTCGTGGCAGCGGCCCGTGCGCTTGCACGAGGCCGGCACGATGACCGACAGCTGGTCGGCCTCGTCGTACAGGAGGCGGCCGGAGACGAGCGGGCGCCGCTCGGACCCGTGGATCACATGGGGCATCCCGACAAGTCTCGCGGGCGCGCAGGGTTGGCCGGACGGTCCCTCGGCCCGTTTCGTCGGGACCTTCCGCCCTGTCGCGGCCCCTCCCCGGGGACCGACGCTTCGGCGACCGAGTCCGTCCATGGAGGTGTCCGTGGGTTTGTATGCCCCGCAAGCCGGCGGTGCGCCCCGTATGGCGCGCTCGCCGCGCTATGACCGGCTGACCCCGGACGACTGCCGCTGCCTGCACGACGCGAGCCTCTCGATCCTCGAGCGCACGGGGGTCGTCCTCCACGATGCCGAGGCGGTCGAGCGGCTGGCCGGCGCGGGCGCGCGGGTCGGCGACGACGGCCGCGTCCGCGTGCCGGGGTCGCTGGTGGAGTGGGCGCTCTCGGTCGCGCCGCGGTCCGTGACGCTCCACGACCGGTTCGGGGCGCCGCGCCTGGCGCTCGAGGGCGACAACGTCTGGTTCGGGCCCGGCTCGGACTGCCTCCACGTCGTCGACCACCGGACGGGGGAGCGGCGCCAGGCCGTCCTGGCGGACACGCGCGAGGGCCTGACCCTCGTGGACGCGCTCCCGAACATGGACTTCGCGATGTCGATGTTCCTGCCGAGCGATGTGCCCGCGGCGATGGCCGACCGCGAGCAGATGGCGGTCATGCTGCGCCACACGACCAAGCCGCTGGTCGTGGTGACGTATGACGTCGACGCGATGCTCGACGCCATCGCGATGGCCGAGGCCGTGGCCGGCGGCGCCGAGGCCCTCCGCGAGCGCCCGAGCATCGCGCTCTACATCAACGTGACCCGGGGCCTCGTCCACAACGGCGACTCCCTGCGCAAGCTGCTCATCCTCGCGGAGCGCGGGCTGCCCGCCCTGTGGATCCCGGTCACCTCGGGTGGGACGACGGGCCCGGTCACGATGGCCGGCAACATCGCCCTCAACAACGCCGGGGTGCTCGTGGGCGTCGTGCTGGCCCAGCTGGTGCGCGAGGGGGCGCCGGTCGTCGTCCCGGGCTTCGGTGGTGACGCGCTCGACCTGCGGACGATGGTGGACCCCTACGCCGAGCCGGATCACCGGGGCATGGTGCCCAGCCTCGCCCACCACTACGATCTGCCGATGTTCAGCCTCGCGGGGGGCAGCGACTCCAAGCGACCCGACCAGCAGGCCGCGACGGAGGCGGCGCTCACGATGCTCGTGGACGCCCTGGCCGGCGGCCACCTCATCCACGACAGCGGCTACCTGGAGTCCGGGCTGACCGGCTCCCTCGTCCAGCTCGCGATCTGCGACGAGATCGCCGCCGGGATCAGGGCGGCGATCGGGCCCGTCGTCATCGACGAGGAGACGCTCGCGCTCGACCTCGTGGACGCCCTGGGGCCCGACGGGTCGTTTCTGGAGACGCAACACACCCTCGACCATTACCGCGAGCGCTGGTATCCCACGCTCATCGACCGGCTGAGCCACTCCGCCTGGACGTCCCGGGGCGGCGCGACCCTCGGGGAACGCGCCGCCGCCCGCGTGGAGCGGCTCCTCGCCGACCACCAGGCCCCGCCCCTCCCCGAGGCGACGGACCGGGCCATCGCAGAGATCCTCGAGAGCAAGGCCGCGGACCGCCCCCATCCCATGACCGCGTCCCAGCGTCCGTCCCCGGCAGCATCCGACCACCGCCCGCACCGAGTAGAGGAGACACCATGAGCGACGAGTTGATCGCGGCGCTTCGCCAGGCCGTCATCGACGGGGACGCGACCCAGGCCGCCACCCTCGCCCAGCAGGCCCTGGACACGGGGGTGCCGCCGCTCGACGCCATCGACAACGGGCTGGTCCCCGGTCTCTCCTACGTGGGCGAGCAGTTCGGGGAGGGCGAGCTGTTCCTGCCGGACATGATGCTCGCGGCCCGCGCGATGCAGAAGGCGATGGACATCCTCGAGCCGGAGCTGGCGGCCCAGAGCGCGCAGCGTCACGTGGTCGGCCGGGTCGTCATCGGGACGGTCAAGGGCGACATCCACGAGATCGGCAAGAACCTCGTGGGGATGATGCTGAGCACGAGCGGCTTCGAGGTCCACGACCTGGGCGTCGACGTGGCGCCGGTCCGCTTCGTCGAGGCCGCGAAGGAGCACAACGCCGACATCATCGGCGTCTCGGCCCTCCTGACCACGACCATGGCCGGACAGCGCACCGTCGTCGAGGCGCTGGCCGCGGCGGGGATGCGCCCGGACGTCAAGGTCATCGTCGGCGGTGCCCCCGCCAGCGAGAGCTGGGCGTCGGAGATCGGCGCGGACGGCTATAGCGAGGACGCGATCGGCGCCGTCGCGCTCGCCCGCAGGCTGATGGACGCCGAGGCGGCCGCGAAGGCCTGACCCGAAGGACCCGCGGCCGGCGTCCCCCGACCGCGACACGGTGCCGGCTCCCGACGACCGGGCCCGCAGGAACCGCGCGTTGACCGGGCGGCCGGACGCCCGGCTGGAGGCAGACATGAACATCACAGAGGGATCGCCCGACGGCCGGAACAGGCCGCGGTTCGAGGTCCTGTCCCCGACCGCGATCAGCCGCATCCACACCGCCACCCTCGACATCATCGAACGCGTCGGCGTCCGCTTCCCCTCGGCCCGTGCCCAGGCGATCTGGGCCGAGCACGGCGCCACCGTCGATCGCGAGACCGGGGTCGTGAAGGCGCCGGCGGCCCTGATCGAACGGGCCCTGGCAACGGCGCCCGCCGCCTACACGCTGGGCGCCCGTGATGCGACCCTGGACCTGCCGCTCGACGGCGAGCACGTCTACCTGGCCACCGACGGCTGCGGGATCGAGGTCCTGGACCCCTGGACCCTCGAGGTCCGCCGGTCCGCCCTCGCGGACGTGGGCGACATCGCCCGCGTCGCCGATGCGCTGCCGGAGATCGCCTTCCACTGGGTGGCCGTGTCCGCGCAGGACGTCGCGCCGGAGGCCCGCTCCCTGGAAGAGGTGACGGCGGTCTGGCGCAACTCCACCAAGCACGTCCAGACCGAGAGCATCGTCACGGCCGAGGAGGCGCGGGTCGCCATCGACATGGCGGCGGCGATCGCGGGCGGACGCGACGCGCTCCGGGCGCACCCGGTGCTCTCGCTGATGCAGTGCACGATCAGCCCGCTCGCCCACGACGGGGGGGCGATCGACGCCGGGCTCGAGGCAGCGGCGGCCGGGATCCCGGTGGGCTACATGACGATGGCGTCATGCGCGTTCAGCGGCCCGGCGACCGTCGCGGGCTCGCTCGTCGTCGGCAATGCGGAGGTCATCGCGGCCCTCGCGCTGCTGCAGCTGGCGTACCCGGGCTCACCCGTGTACTACGCCGCCGCCCAGACCGCGATGGATCTCCGGTCGGGCGCCTACACTGGCGGTGGCCCCGAGGACTTCCTGTTCGGGGCGGTCACCAACCAGCTCGCGGACTTCTACAAGGTCCCGCTCAGCATGGGCGCCTACGCCACGGGCGCGAAGCGCTCCGACTGGCAGGCGGGCCTCGAGAACGGGCTGTCCTCGTTCATGGCCTCGGTCGTGGGCTCGGACATGCTCCTGGGCGCCGGGCTCCTCCACGGGTCCCGCATCTGGTCCTACGAGCAGATGATCCTCGACTGCGAGATCGCCTCGATCGTGCAGAAGATGATCGAGGGCGTCACCGTCGATGACGCGAGCCTCGCGCTCGAGGCCATCGCCGAGGTGGGTCCCGGGGGCGACTACCTGACGTCGCCGCACACCCGCACCGCGATGAAGGGCCTGTGGAAGCCGCGCTACCTGGACCGCCGGCCGTACGGCGCCTGGGAGGCGGACCCGGACAAGTACCACCGCGAGGCGCTCGAGCGCGCCCGCACGCTCCTCCGGGACCACCGCCCGGAGCCGCTCGACCCGGCGCTCGACGCCGAGCTCGTGCGGATGATCGCCGCCCACGCGGACGCCGCGACCGGAGCCTAGCCCCGCAGCCGGGGCGCCCGCGCGTGCGCGGCGGGCGCCCCTCCCGACCCCCTTCCGCCGACCCCGCCGAACGGCGCCGCCGATCGGCCCAAGCCATCCCGGAGACCCGCCCATGCGACCCCGCTTCGAGCTCCTCGATCCCGCGCTGATCGACCGCGTCGTCGACGAGGCCCTCGCGCTCCTGCGACGACCCGGCATCAAGGTGGAGGAGCCCGAGGCGATCGCGCTGCTCGTCGCGAACGGCGCCACCGCGGACGGCGACCGCGTGAGCATCCCCGAGACGATGGTCCGCCGGGCGCTCGACACGGCGCCCGGGTCGTTCAACCTCCACGATCGCGCGGGCAACCCGGTGGTCCGCTACGGACAGGGCGTCGTCCACTTCGACCCCGGGTCGTCCGGGGTGCAGATCCTGGATCCCGAGACCCTCGACACCCGCCAGTCCCAGGCCGCGGACCTCGCCCGGATCATCCGGGTCGCGGACGCGCTGCCGGCCTACGACGCGGTGTCCACGGCCATCGTCGCCCACGACGTCCCCACCGAGATCGGCGACCTGTACCGGCTGTTCCTGTGCCTCGTGAACTCGGGCAAGCCGGTGGTGACCGGCGCGTTCACGCCGCGCGGTTCCGCGATCATGATCGACCTCCTCGCGCTCGACGCCGGGGGCCGCGAGGCGCTGGGCGAGAAGCCGCGCGCGGTGTTCGACGTCTGCCCGTCCCCGCCGCTCACCTGGTCCGAGTTCGCGTGCCGCAACGTGATGGACCTCGCGCGGGCGCACGTCCCGGCCGAGCTCATCTCCATGCCCCTGGCCGGCGTCGCGTCGCCGGTCACCCTCATCGGGTCCATCGTCCAGCACGCCGCCGAGACCCTCGCCGGCATCGTCCTCCACCAGCTCGCCGAGGCCGGCTCCCCCATCGTCTGGGGTGGCGCGCCGACGATCGTGGACATGCGCTCGGGCTCCACGCCGATGGGCGCCATCGAGACCGCGATGATCGACGCGGGCTACGCGGCGGTCGGCAAGTCGCTGGGGATGCCCTGCCATGCGTACCTCGGCGCGACCGACTCCAAGCTCGTGGACGCGCAGGCCGGCCTCGAGAGCGGCATGACGGCGCTGATCGGCGGCCTGGCGGGGATCGACATGATCTCGGGCCCGGGCATGCTGGACTTCCTGCTCGCGCAGAGCGCGGAGAAGCTCGTGATCGACGCCGAGATGATCGGTATGGTCCAGCGGCTGCTCCGCGGCGTCGGGACACCCACCGAGACGCTCGCGACCGACTTCTTCGAGCAGGCCGGGCCGGAGGGCCGGTTCCTGGAGCTCCAGGACACGCGCAAGCTGTTCCGCGGCGAGCAGTTCCTGCCCTCGAAGATCATCGACCGCAACTCGCGGCGAGCCTGGCTCGATGCCGGCGGCCTGGACGCGTTCGGGCGGGCGCGGCAGCGGGTCGAGGAGATCATGGCCTCGCACCGCGTGCCGGAGCTGGCGCCGGAGCTGGCCGCGGGGCTCGTCTCGATCGTCCGCGAGGCGGGCGCGCCGTTCGGGCTCGGCGACGCGCTGCCCGGGGCGCCGGCAGGGCTCGTGCGCTGACCCTCGCCTTCCCCGACGACCCCAACGGCTGCCGTCGACGCGATCCGCGGGCCGGGCGGACCGCGGGATCCTGCCGCTGATCGGCGTCATCGCCGCGGGGCTCCTCTTCGCCGCGGTGCCGCGGCTCGCGCGGTGCGGCGGCTCGCTCCTCGGCCGCCTCGCGAGCCATCGGTCGCACGCCGCGGTCATCCTGCTCGCCATCAGCGAGCGGACACGCCCGCGACGGGCCCGTCCCGGCGGCTGCGCTCGCCATCAGCGAGCGGCATGGCGGGCGTGAGCGGCGTTTCGCTCGCCGGGCGGCCGGAGGGTCCGCGGGCGGTGGGGCTCGTAGCCCGACCTCCGCGGTGCGTGAGGGATGCCGCCCCACTGCCCGGCGCGATCAGGATCCTGGCCGGGGCACGGGGCGCCGGGGTGCGCGGGGTCCGCGCCGACCCTACGATGGGCCCGTGCCAGCACCCAGGCCCCGCCGCGAACCCGCCCACGACATCGAGCTCCCGCCGCTCACCCCGTTCGGCGGCAGCCTCGCCGACGGCGCCGACTACGAGGCGGCCGACCTCTCGGCGCTCGATCTCACGGGGGCGTCGGCGACGGGGGCGTCGTTCCTCGGCTGCCGGCTGGACGGCTGCGGCCTTGACGGGATCCGCCTCGACCGCGCCCGGTTCGGGGAGTGCCGGGGCACGGGCTTCGTGGCCGCCAGCATCAGCGCGGCCGATTCGGCCTGGCGCGACACGCTCCTCGCGGACGCGCGCGTGGGCGCGCTGCTGGCCTCGGGCAGCACGTGGGACCTGGTGCGGCTGCGGGGCGTCAAGGCCAACCTCGTCGACCTGCGTGGCGCCCGGTTGACGGACATCGTGCTCGAGGACTGCTCCATCGGCGAGCTGGACCTGGGCGACGCCGAGCTGCGATCGGTCCGCGCGGAGCACTGCACCATCGACGACCTCTCCGTGGAGGGGGCGCGGCTCGTCGACGTGGACCTGACCGGCGCCCGGCTCGCGCTCGTGCGGGGCATCGCGGGGCTGCGGGGCGCGACGGTGGGACCCGGGCAGCTGCTGGACCTGGCGCCGCTGCTGGCGGCGCACCTCGGGATCGCGGTCCGCGAGTAGCGAGGTTCCGGCGCGGCGAGGCGTCCCGCGCAACGAGTGCGCCGCCAGCAGCGGCGTGACCTGTTCCGCGACGCGCCCGCAGAGCCGCTGGGCGGGTCGAGTGCCCCAGTGCCGCGGGTTGCGGACCTCAGCGGCCCGTGAACCGCGGCTTGCGCTTCTCGGCGAACGCGCGGAAGCCCTCGCGCCTGTCCTGGGACACCAGGACCTCCTCGTACAGCTCGTTCTCCGCCACGAGGCCCTCGACCAGCGCCCGGTGCGCGCCGCGGACCGCCACCTTCGCCTGCCGGATCCCGATGGGCGCGCCCTCGGCGACGATCGCCGCGAGCTCGACAGCCGCCGGCAGTGCCTGCCCTGGCTCGACGACGCGCGAGGCGATCCCCCAGACCTCCGCCTCGGTGGCCGAGAGACGGCGCCCGGTCAGGATGACGTCGCGCGCCCGGGCCGGCCCCACGAGCCAGGTCAGGGTCTGCGTCGATCCCCCGCCCGGGAAGATCCCCACACGAACCTCGGGCAGCGCGAAGACGGCGGTCTCGGCCGCCACGATGAGGTCGCAGGCGAGCGCGAGCTCGAACCCGCCGGCCATCGCCGGCCCCTCGACCGCCGCGATCACCGGGACCGGCAGCTCGTGGATCGCCCCGATCAGCCGGACGATCTCCGCGCGCTGGGCCCGCAGGGCGTCGTCATCGAAGCCCGCCCGCTCCTTGAGGTCCATCCCTGCGCAGAAGGCGCGCCCGGTTCCTGTGACCACCACCCCGCGCACAGTCCCGGCTGCGGCCTCGGACGTCTCCGCGGCCACCGCCGAGACCGCCTCGTTGAGCGCGGCGAGGAGCCCGCTGTCGATCGCGTTGAGCGCCGCCGGCCGGTCGAGCGCGAGCACGACGAGGTCGCCTGCCGGCCCGGCTCGCCAGGAGCGCAGGCCGCGCGCATCCACGGTGTCGCGCAATCGATCGTCCATGGCCGTAGTAGGGCCGGAGGCGCCGCGCGTGTCAAGGGCGCCGCCGCGCCACCTGCTGCCTGGCCGGGCCGCCTACCGCGGGCCTAGGAACGTGGCCACCAGCCGCCGCGCCTCCTCGACCGGCGGCCGCTCCGAGCCGGTCTCGAAGGTCCGCTTCCCGTCGCGCGTCTCGAGCGTGATCTTGAGGAACTCCGCGTCGATGCCGTCGTCGCCACCGATGGTCCGCGTCTTGCGGTCCACCTTCATCGCGCGGATGTCAGCCGGGCCATAGACGACGTTGCCGGGCGCCTGCGCGAGGACCGCGTCCGGGTCCGCGCCCAGGAACTGCATCCCCCACGAGAAGCCGGCCTTGAGCTGCGCGCCGACCCGGCCGATGACGCCCCGGCCCTCGGCCTTCGCCGCCTCGCGAGCGCGCGCGATCTCGGCCGAGACCAGCTCCTTCGTGCCCTCCGCGAGGATCAGGCGGTGGGTCGTGAACACGAGCGCGTACGTCTTCGAGGACAGGAATGACACCTTGGTCTGGGCTGCGGGGATGACCCCGACGACCTGCTCACCCTGCATCGGCACTACCTCGGCTGGTCCGCGGGAGGCTCACCCGCGAGGTCTCTGTCCTTGTCCGCGTCCATGTCCACCTGGCCGGACCGCCGCCCGCGCCCCAGGTTGGCCGCCGCAAGCAGCAGCAGGGGAACCGCGATCGCGGCCCCGAACAGCAGGTCGTGCGGGGCCATCCCGGCGACGGCCGGCGCAGCCGGCAACTGGTCCTCGGGGACCTTGGTGCACGCGCACAGCGATCTTGCCGAGGTGAACGGCACGAGGAGGATGGCCGACAGCGCGAGGAGGACGCCGGCGGACGCGGCGATCGGGCGGCCGTTCCCGGACCAGCCGGGCACGAGGTTCGCGACGGTGACGGCGGCGGCCGCGAGCCCCGCCACGAGGAACACGAGAGCCGCGATGCCACCGCCGACCATCATCTCGTCCGCGGTCGCGGCCGCGTAGCCGGCCGCGGATGCGCCGGCGGCCAGCAGCCCGGCGCCCACCCTGATCCATCGTTGTCGCGTCATGCTCGAACCCCGTTCGCACGGCGTCCCCCAAGCGGGAAGCGTGTCGGGCGGCGGGGGCACAGTCAAGCGACCAACGGCCCCCGCGGCCCGGCGGCTGGTCCCGGGTTCAGAGGGGCTTGAAGCGAGCCTGGAAGAACCGGAGGTACTTCGGCTCGTACACCATCTCGAGGCCGCGGGCCTCGTCGCGGGCGTCGTAGCAGGCCTTGACGGATTCGGCGACGACATCCATGTGGGCCTGGGTGTAGACGCGGCGCGGGATGGTGAGCCGGGTCAGCTCCAGCTTCGGGCGCTTGTGGTCGCCGGTCTTCGGGTCGCGGCCCGCGGACACGATGCCGCGCTCCATCGACCGGATGCCGGAGTCGAGGTAGAGGTAGGCCGCCAGCGTCTGGCCCGGGAACACGTCCTGCGCGAGGTGCGGGTAGAACCGCTTCGCGTCGAGGAAGATCGCGTGACCGCCGATGGGCTCCACGATCGGGATGTCCCACTCCTGGAGCAGCTCGCCGAGGTACCGCACCTGGCCCACGCGGGACCGGACGTGCTCGTCCTGGACGGCCTCCTCGATGCCGATGGCGAGGGCCTCCATGTCGCGCCCGGCGAGGCCGCCGTACGTGTGGAGCCCCTCGAACACCACCACCAGGTTGCGCAGCTCCTCGAAGGTGTCCCAGTCGTTGACCGCGAGCCAGCCGCCGATGTTGACGAGGTTGTCCTTCTTCGCCGACATCCACGCACCGTCCGTGTACGAGCAGAACTCGAGCAGGATCTGCGCGATCGACGTGTCGGCGTAGCCCTCCTCGCGCTCCTGGATGAACAGCGCGTTCTCCACCATCCGGGTGGCGTCGAGCATGACCTTGATGCCCAGGGGCTCGCACAGCTCGCGGATCTCGCGCACGTTCGCCATCGACACCGGCTGGCCGCCCGCCATGTTGACGGTGCCCGCGAGGCTCACGTACGGGATCTTGTCCGCCCCGACCTCGGCGATGAGCGCCTTGAGCTTGTCGAGGTCGATGTTGCCCTTGAACGGCAGGATCGCCTGCGGGTCGTGGGCCTCGTCGATGATGACGTCGTGGAAGGTGCCGCCCGCCATCTCCTGGTGCTCACGGGTGGTCGTGAAGTACATGTTGCCGGGGATGTGGTCGCCCTTCTCGATCATCACCTGGCTGATCAGGTGCTCGGCGCCACGGCCCTGGTGCGTGGGCACGATGTGCTTGTAGCCGTAGAACTTCTGGATCGCGGCCTCGAGGTGGTAGAAGTTCCGGCTCCCGGCATACGCCTCGTCGCCCAGCATCATCCCGGCCCACTGCCGGTCGCTCATCGCGGACGTGCCGGAATCCGTGAGCAGGTCGATGTAGACGTCGTCGCTCTTGATGAGGAACGTGTTCCAGCCGGACTCGTCCAGCGCGGCCAGCCGCTGCTCGCGGGTGGTGACCTTGAGCGGCTCGACCATCTTGATCTTCCAGGGCTCGGCCCAGGAACGACGGCCGTGCTGCTGGCCCATGGTGTGGAGCGATTCGCCGGACATGGGTCTCCTCTGAGGGTCGCGAGCGCACGACGGCGTGCGCGACGAGACGCAGGGGGCGGGGTGCGGGACGCCGTCGATGGACTCGGCAACTTGGCCCGGCCGCCCGGGAATTGGCGTCTACGCTACTCGACCCGGCCCCCCGTTGCGAGCGGCCCGTCCGGCCCTCCGCCGACCCGCCGAAGGTCGCGTCTCGATCGGGGTTCGGCGCCCGTCCCCCGGGGGTTCGGCGCCCGGGACGTAGCGCGCGCCCGGCGCTTCGCGCAGGGCCGTACCCGCCGCGCGCGCCCGTACCCA
>JBBSCF010000022.1:0-51411 GCA_038250545.1 Candidatus Limnocylindrales bacterium
GCCCGTATCGAGGAACAGGACGTCCATGCCCATGTCGACCTGTCGCCGGAGGTAGTCCTGGGTGCGCCGATCGTTCAGGTTCAGGCCCAGGAATGAGGCGCGCCGGTAGCGGTCGCCCAGGGCTGCACGTGCTAGCCCGAGAGCGGTCAGGATCTCCTCATCGCGCCGGTATTCCTCGTCGGGTCCGTTCTCCTCGTCAACCGTTCCGACCCGAACCGGGCCGGTGATCGCGTAATGGCCGAACAGGGCACCCGTCCCGGTCGCGAGACGGATCTCCATCTCCTTCCGGACGTAGCTCTTGCCGACGCCTTCGGATGATGCGATCAACACCAGCTTGCCCGGCCGGAGCAGGTCCCGGATCAGCCAGTCGTCCAGCGTGGACGGAGCCGCCAGGGTCGACACGTCGGCCAGGTCCGGGAGGACGTCATGCAGCGGCGCCTCCGGCTCCGGCTCCGACGTGTGGCCGTTGTCGGCTCGGGCGGGCTCGGATGCTTCCGCGCGGAACGTCTCCGCCACCTCGGGCGGTTCCTCGAGCGCGTGGCCGTTGTGGTGGGGATGCTCGGCCATCCATTCGGGTTCGGTGGGCGATGCGAGGGCGGCCAGCCCGACGAAGTAGGTTTCGTCCATCGGCCCGGACCATGCCCGCTGGTAGGCCAGCTGCTCGGGCGTCATGACGTGAGCCATGCCGTCTCGAGGCTCTCGGCCAGGTCCAGGAGGACGTCCACGCTCTCGGGCGGGTTGTCCAGGGCGGCCTCGACGGCCTCGCGCCAGTGGGCGAAGAGCAGGCGGTCAACCTCGATCATGTCGCCGGCGACGAACTCCGCGTTCATCGCTCAGCCCGATCGGGGGCGGAGTACGCGGCGATGCTCGAGGCGGGCACGAGTACCCGTCGGCCGACGTGGATCACTCGCAGGCGCCCGGCTTGGATCTCGCCGTACAGTCGCGTCCTACCGATGCCGCCGAGAGCTTGGGCGGCCTCCGGGATGCTCAGGAGACGCTCAGGGGCACCGGCGTCGCGGGTGAGGTCCGCGGCCAGCTCCGCCCGGAGCGCGTCCACCAGCTCCGCCAGGGCGGAGGCGAGGCGGTCGCTCACGGCTTCGCGGCCTTCGGGTCAGGGTCCGAGGCTGCCCGCGCCGGCGCCAGGCCGAGCGCACGCTCGAGGAGGATTGCGGCCTGTTGGCGCGGGCTCCGACGCTCCGACGCCGCAAGGGTCAACAGGCGCTCGCGCGCCTCGGGACCTAGGGGGATGGTCAGCGGTCGTGTCATCTCGTAGACCACTCTGCCGCCGCCCGATCGGCCCCGGTAGGGTCAGGGAATCCCCTAGGGATTGATTCGCCTAGCCGCCTTCCGTAGCCGCTTCGCGCGCTCCCGGCACTCGTAATCGTCGAGCGCCGGCTCCGAGTAGCCCAGCCCGGTCGCGAGCTCGTCGATCGCCTCCGCGGTCATTCCCGGCCGCTCGCGGATGGCCGCGAGTAGCGCGACACGGGCCCTGTTCGGGGATCCGGTCCGTCGACCGGCTGGCCTGACCTTGCCGAGCGTGCGCTCGACGGCATCGGCGGCGACCGCCCGGACCGTGGGCCAGTCATCCGAGCGCACGAGGTCCGCCCGGACCCACACCTGGCCGGGCTCGATCGCGGCCCGGAGGGCGTCGGCGTCGGCATCGTCGCGGATGGCCCATACCGTGCGCCCGGGCACGCCCGGGACAGTCGAGATGCGCGACTTGCCCGCGAGGAGCACGAACCAGTCGCCGGCCGGGAGCGACGCCCGCCCGGCCAGCCGTTCGGCGGCGAACCCGAGGTGTGCGATGCGCCCGGCCCCGCCCGTGGCGGCCGCGGCGCGCGCCAGGGCCTCGGGGATCAGCGGGTCGGCCTCGCAGGCGGCCGCGAACGCCGCCGCGGTAGCGTCGAAGGCACGGGCCAGGGCCGGACGCTTTTCGGTCACGACTCGCTCCCGAGCGCCCGGTCCATCGCGTCGGCGGCAGCCTGTTCGACGTCCTCGGTGAGCGTCGAGTACGTGTCGAACGTGATCGCGATCGTGGAGTGCCCGAGGACGCGCGATACCGTCGTCAGGGGGACGCCCTGGGCGACCATGAGGGACGCGGCGGAGTGCCGCAGGTCATGGATACGGCAGCGGGGCAGCTTGAGCCGGTCCGTGGCGCTGTGGAGGCGCTCGGCCGCGTCCTTGGTGCGCAGGGGCCGGCCGATCGCGTCGGTGTACACGAGGTCATCCCGGTCCTGCCACGCGCTGCCCGCGGCCTCCCGTAGCCGATCCTGGCGCGCGCGCTGGCGCTCGAGGGCCTCCCGCGCATCCTTGGACAGCGGCACGAGGCGCCGGGAGCGCTCCGACTTCGGCTCGCCGAGCGTCGCGCGTCCGTCCCATCCCGGGGCGAGGGACTGGCGAACGCGGAGCCGTCCGGCGGTCACGTCGCGCCAGGCCAGGCCGGCGGCCTCGCCGAGCCGGAGCCCGGTCGAGACGAGCAGCGCCCATAGGGGGCCGTCGTCGTCGTCGCGGGTCCCGTCGATGAGCTGGCGGGCCTCGCCGGCCGTCAGGGGGTGAGGCACGTAGCGCGCGACGCGCGGCGGCTTCGCGATCGCGGCCACGTTGACCGTGACGAGCCGGTCACGGATCGCCTGGCGCAGCGCGATGCGCAGGACCTTCCGAGCGGCGGCGGCGGTCCTCGGGCTCCGCCCGGCCGTCTGCATCGCCGTGGTCATCCGCTCCACGTCCGACGCGGTGAGGCGGTCCAGGCCGATGTCTCCGACCTGGGCGGTGATCGCCTTCACGACGGAGGCATAGCCGCGGTAGGTGGACGGGGCGACGTGCGCCCGGGTGGTCGGCAGCCAGTACGCCAGCCAGTCGGCCGTCCGCATCGCCGTGGTGGGCTTCGTGACGGCGCGGAGCTCGTCTAGCTTCTCCTGGGCCTCACGCTCCGTGCGGGCCGACACGACGCGGCGTGACCGCTGGCCGGTCAGGGGGTCCGTGACCACGAGGGCGCCGCGCCATCGGCCATCGGTCGGGTACACGGATCCGGCGCCCGTGACTGCCCGGCGGCGCCGGTTGTAGGCTGTCTTCATGCGGGTGGTTCTCCAACCAGGACACTTCGCTAGGACGCTCGGGCTGTCTCATGGCCCGGGCGTCCGCGTCCGTAGCGCGGATGCTACCGGGATGCTACCACGCGAGCGTACATGCGCGCACTTCTAGTCCCTCACCTTCGCACAGACGACGACCCCCGGCGGCCTCGGCCACCGGGGGTCGTTCCATGTCCGCCGCACCGCGTAGACTCCGCGACGACGTCGCCACGCAGGGAGGAGAGGCATTGAACAGGGTCACGATCCGTCGCTTCGAGGTGGTGCGGACGGCCAACGTCGTCGCCGTGCTCTACGCGGTGTCCGTGGTGATCTTCGGATTGCTGTTCGTCGTGCCCTTCGTTGCGCTCGGCGGCCTGGCGAGCCTGCGCGGCGGCGGCGGGGTCGGCGTCGCCCTCGGCGCCGGGATCGCCGGCGGCCTGGTGTTCCTCGTGCTGGGCATCGTGGTCTACGGGATCATGGGCTGGATCGGGACGGCGATCGCCTGCGCGCTGTACAACTTCGTCGCGGGCCGGGTGGGCGGGATCCGGGTCATCGTGGACGTCGAGGACCCGTACCCGGGCGCCCCTGGGTACGGCGGACCCGGCTATCCGGCGGGCTACGGCGCCCCCGGCTACGGCGCCCCGGGGTATGGCGCTCCGGGCTATGGCGCTCCGCCCTGGCCCGCGCCCGGCAGCCCCGGCGCGCCGACGCCGCCACCGACGGGTTGGGGCCAGCCGGGCGGCTGAACTCCCCGACCGGGGACTCCGCCGCTCCCACGGCCCGGCCGATACCTCCGCAAGAGCGGCGCACCCCGCGCCGCCGGTGGCACGAGGTGCGGGCCGATGCGACGCACGGTGGCACGATCGGGTGTGCGGCGGCTGGTGCCGGCCCTCGGACTGGGCCTCGCGGTGCACCTCACCCTTCTCCTCGCCCTTCTCCTCGGCCCCGCCTCCGCCTTCGCCGACGAGCCCGTGACCGGCGCCGCCGTGTCCGGCGCCGCCGTGTCCGGCGTGGGGATGGCGGCCGGTGGTCCGTCCGCCGCGGGCACCGAGCCCGCTACCGAGCCCGGCCCCGCGCTGCCCCTCCTCGTCGCAGGGGTCCTCGGCCTGCTCGGCGCGCTCTCGGGCCCCGAGGTCGGGCCGCCCGCGCGTCGGTCCGACCTCGACCCGCGGGGACGAAGCCCCCACTGACCGCACCGGGTGGCGGGGCCACCGTTTGACCGGAGCGCCCGGAGGCGCGAGCCTGTTCGCCGACCGGTCGATCGCCCGAGGGGCGCGTCCCGGTTCGCGAGGGAGGGGATCGTGTCCGTCAAGGGTCCGCTGCTCGGCATGGCCGCGCTCGTCGTGGTCGTGGGGTGCGGCGTGCTGATCGGCGGCCCGCTGGGCGTGGGCCCGCTCGCCATGAAGACGCCGCCGGACCAGGTCACGGACCCGCGCGAGATGGTCTCGCGGAGCCTGCAGTCGGTGCTGGACGCGTTCTCGTTCCACGTCGAGGCAACGGTCGACGGCACGGTGCCGGGGCCCGTCGTGGACCGGCCCGCGGGCGCCGTGACCCTGGACGGCACGACCGTCACGGCCGACATCAAGCCCCGGGACCTGCGGACGCAGGCGACCGTCACCAGCGCGCCGCTCGCCATCGACCTCGACGCCGTCACGATCTGGGGGGACATCTGGTACCGGACCGCCGGTGGCAGCCCCTGGACCAAGGCGTCGCTCGGGACGCTCGTGGGCGACGCCAGCTTCGACGCCAACCCGCTCACGCTCGTGGACCGGCTGCACGCCTACGTCTCAGAGGCGGCGCACAAGCCCGCGCTCACCGAGGTCGCGTGCGCGGCGCCGTCGGGGAGGTGTCACCACCTCGTGTTCGAGGCCGGCGCGGACCCGTCGAACCTGCTCGCGGCCCTGCTTCCCGACGCGAACGGCGCCGCCCTGCCCGACGTCACGACGACCGTGACGCTCGACACCGACGCGAAGACGCTGCGCCCGGCCCGGCTCGAGCTCGACATGACGAGCGCCGACGGGTCCGTGGACCTGGCCGTGGTCATCGACACGTCGCGCTGGGACGAGCAGGTCCAGATCGAGGAGCCGCCGCAGGGCTCCTGAGGCCCGCCGCGCCCTAGAATGGGCGCGTGAGTCCCACCCCCGCAGGCGAGCCCGCGAAGCGTCGCCGACGACGCCTCGACGAGCCCGACGGCCAGGGCACGTGGCTCGACCTCGGCGATGCGCCGCCGGCCGGGACGCCCGGCGAGCGCGCGGCCGACGCCGATGCCGACGCCGATGCCGACGAGCTGGTCTCGCCCGGTTCGCCCGCCGCGCCCGCGGCGCTCCCCGAGGAGCCCGTGTGGATGCGTGACGTCCCACCCGAGCCGGATCTCGCCGCGAGCCCCGCGCTCTCGCCGGAGGACGTCGCGAAGGCGCTCGCGGAGCGACGGGAGGCCCGCGCCGTCGAGATCACCAGCCGGCTCAATCCGGAGCAGGCGCGCGCCGTCACCACCACCGACGGGCCCCTGCTGATCCTCGCCGGGGCCGGTTCGGGCAAGACGCGCGTCGTCGCCCATCGCATCGCGTACCTGATCGGGGTCAAGGGCGTCCAGCCGCGCCGGATCCTGGCCGTGACGTTCACGAACCGCGCGGCGGGCGAGCTCCGCGAGCGGATCGCGGCCCTCACCGGGGACACGGGCAAGGACGTGCAGGCCGGCACGTTCCACGCCCTGTGCGCGCGAGTGCTGCGGCAGGACGGCGACGCGATCGGGCTCGACCGTCGGTTCGTCATCTACGACACGGACGACCAGCAGCAGCTGATGAAGCGGATCCTGGCAGAGCAGGACCTGCCGGCGACGGGCGAGTACCGGCCCGCCGCGATCCTGGGCGCGATCAGCCGGGCGAAGAACGAGATGCTCGACGCGACGTTCCTCGCCCAGAACGCCGTCAACCACAAGGAACGCGTCATCGCGAAGCTGGCCGCTCGGTACGAGGAGCGGCTGCGCCAGGTGGGCGCAGTCGACTTCGACGACCTGCTGCTCAAGGCGGTCGAGCTGTTCGAGCAGGCGCCCGAGGCGCTCGAGAAGTACCAGAAGCGCTGGCTGTACCTGCACGTCGACGAGTACCAGGACACGAACCGGCCGCAGTACCTGTGGGTGAAGGCCCTCGCCGCGGCGCACCGCAACCTGTGCGTGGTGGGCGACGACGACCAGTCGATCTACGGCTGGCGGGGGGCGAACGTCCAGAACATCCTCGACTTCGAGCGCGACTACCCGGAGGCGACCGTCGTCAAGCTGGAGCAGAACTACCGCTCCACGCAGCTGATCCTGGACGCGGCGCACGCCGTCGTCTCGCGCAACGAGCGCCGGACCGACAAGAAGCTGTGGACGCAGAACCATGGTGGGGTTCCCATCCAGCGCTTCGAGGCCTTCAACGAGGAGGAGGAGGCGGAATGGATCGCCCGCCAGGTCGAGGGCCTCGTGGGGGCGACGGGCAAGGGCGGCTGGCTGACGCGCCGTGCCGACGACGACGAGTCGACCCGGTTCCGACCCAAGGACCTCGCCGTGATGTACCGGATGAACTCGCAGTCCCGGGCCATCGAGGAAGCGTTCCTCCGCTACGGGATCCGGTACCAGCTCGTCGGCGGTACCCGGTTCTACCAGCGGCGAGAGGTGAAGGACGCCCTGGCCTACCTGCGGATCCTGCGCTCCGACACGGACGCCGTCAGCTACGAGCGGGTGATCAACGTCCCGGCGCGCGGCATCGGCGACAAGAGCCTCCAGGCGGTGCGCAAGTTCGCGGCACGCAACGACGACTCGATGGTCCTCGCGATCGAGGCCGCGGGGAAGGGCGAGGTCGAGGGGCTGACCGGCCGGGCGAAGACCGCGATCGGGGAGTTCTACGCGCTGGTCGCGCGGCTCCGGCGGCGGATCGGGGTGCTGCCGCTCCCCGAGCTGCTCGACGAGGTCCTTGAGCAGAGCGGGTACCGGGCGATGCTCGCCGACGGCTCCGAGGAGGGCGAGGACCGCTGGGCGAACCTGCTCGAGCTGCGTGCCGTCACCACGCGCTACGACGACCTCTCGCCCGAGGACGCGCTGGACCGGCTGCTCGAGGAGACGGCGCTGGTCGCCGACCAGGATTCGTACGAGGGCGAGAAGGACGCGGTGACGCTGATCACCCTCCACGCCGCCAAGGGTCTCGAGTTCCCGGTCGTGTTCATCGCGGGTCTCGAGGAGGGCGTCTTCCCGCACAACCGTGCCCTCGATGACGAGCGCGAGCTGGAGGAGGAGCGGCGCCTCGCGTACGTGGGCATCACGCGGGCGAAGCGGCGGCTGTTCCTGTCGCACGCGTGGCGCCGGGCGACCTGGGGCGGGGGTGGGATGAGCATCCCGTCACGGTTCCTGATGGAGATCCCCGCCGAGCTGATGGTGGGGCCACAGCTGCGTGGCGGCGGCGACCTCGGGGCGGACCTGGACCCGGACGTCGTGTTCCGCGAGCGTGGCTCGCGCCTCGGGGCGGGGATCAGGGCCGGCGGCGGCGCGTACCGGCAGGGGAGCGGGCGGCCGGGGGCGCCGGCGCCCGGCGAGTCGTTCCGGCCCTCGCGGGACCTGGGGGCGAAGCGCGACGCCTTCGCCGCGGGAGCGCCCAGTGGGTCGCTGGGACGGCTGGGGGGCGGGCTCGGGAGCGAACCCTCCATCGATCCCACCGGCCGGGACGTCCCGCCCTGGGACGAGGACGCGGCGGCCCTCGGGGGGAGCGGTGGGCTCCGGGGTTCCGGGGGTGGCCCCGGGCCCCGGGAGCGCGGGGTCATCCCGCCGCGGCCCATCGTCCCGGGCGAGCGCCGCTACCGGGATGGCGACCGGGTTCGCCATGCGCGCTGGGGCGACGGGATCGTGATCACCTCCAAGCTCACGCGCGACGACGAAGAGGTCCAGGTGGCGTTCCGCGACCCGCAGGTCGGCCGCAAGACGATGCTCGCGAGCCTCGCGAACCTCGAGCTGCTGGGGTAGAAGGCCGGGGACCGCCGGGCGCGACCCGCGCCTGTGCGTGGTCCCGCAGCCGGCCGGCGAGCCCCGCGGCCGGCGAGCCCCGCGGCCGCCGAGCCCCGCGGCCGGCGGGCGTCTCCGGCCGCCAGGCGAGCGAGGCATCGCCCGCGGCCGCCATCCTGCTCGCTGATGGCGAGCGAGGAGCCCGGCTCGAGGCGTTCGGAGGCCAGCCCGCTCGCTGATGGCGAGCAGATCGTCGTCCGCGGGCGCCCGGTGGGCCGCTACGCGGCCGCCACCACGGCCCGCGGCGCCCTGGCGCCACGGATCCCTCAGGCGAGGTGCGGAACGTGCTCCGGGTAGTGGCGCGTCGAGTCGTCCTCCACGGTCTCGGCGACCGTTCCGTCAAGCCAGGGCTGCGGGTTCTCCGCGAACAGCTCGGCCTCGGTCGCGTCCTCGACGGCGGCGACCAGGCGCACGAAGGAGTCCGCCTCGCCCCGCCGGACGTCCGCGCCCGTGCGATCGCGGCTCTCGGCAAGGATCCGCGCGTTCCAGGCGTCGGGATCCCACGGCTCGTCGCCGCCGGGATAGGGGTCCACGCCGGTGCGAATGCCCTCGAGCACATCGGACGAGTGGTTGTTCCACCATTCGAGGTGGGCGATGACGTCCTTGCGGGTCCAGCCGTCCATGCCGGGGGCCGGCTCGAGCAGGGCGGGATCGTCGAGCGTGGCGAGGGTGGCCTCGATGGGGGTGTGGGTGGCGCGGATCGCGGCGAGCAAGGTGGTCTTGTCCATGGGCACAGCCTACGCCGCGGGTCCGTCAGGGCCTGACATGAACCCGGCCCGGGCGAGCCAGTCCTCGCGCCGCAGGCGGTAGGTGACGTGCGGCCGCATCGGGTGGCCCTCGGGCAGGCGATCGTGGATGAAGTCGAACGGCGCTGCCGGGTCGCGCCGCGCCATCCCCAGCTTCTGCATGACCCGCCGGCTGCGGGCGTTCGACACGGTGGTGTGCGAGACGATCTCCGCGAGCCCCAGGTCCTCGAACCCGAACCGGAGCGCCTCCGTGGCCGCCTCGGTCGGGTACCCGCGCCCCCATGCGCCACGAGCCAGCCGCCACCCGACCTCTGGCACGGGCTCCGGCGCCCACACCGGCCGCGCGAGACCCGTGAACCCCAGGAACGCCCCGTCCTCGAGCCGCTCGACGGCCCACAGGCCGAACCCGTCCTCGGCCCAGCGGACCCGCATCCGGGCGACGAACGCGTCGCTCTCCGCGCGGGTCAGCGGCGCGCTCAGGAACTCGGTCACGGCGGGGTCGGCGTTGACGGCGGCGAACGGAGCGAGATCGGCGTCGAGCCATTCGCGCAGCAGGAGTCGCACGGTCCGGAGGCGGGGCACGGCGGGCGCGGGCGTGCCGGTCATCCGCGCATGGTCGCCGATCGGGGCCCTATCCTGCGAACCATGCCAGCCGACGCCTCCGAGTCCACCGAGACCCGTCCCGCCATCGCCTACCCGCCGCCGGCCGGCCCGCCGATGGACCTTGCCCACGTCGTGCGTCTCGCCGACTTCGAGGCGCCGGCCCGCGAACGCCTCCACCCGGCGGCATGGGCGTACTACGCGGGCGGCGCCTGGGACGGGCACACGCTCGGGCTGAACGAGACCGCGTGGGACCGGTACGCGCTTCGGCCGCGCGTCCTGGTCGACGTCTCGCAGGTCACCCTCGAGACCGCGGTCCTCGGCCGGCCCGCCGCCATGCCCCTCGGCATCGCGCCGGCCGCCCTCCACGGCCTGGCCCACCCCGACGCTGAGATCGCCACCGCCCGTGCCGCCGCCGCCGCTGGCGCGATCAACGTCGTGTCCACCGTCGCGTCGCGGAGCATCGAGGCCATCGCCGCCGCCGCCCCCGACGCCCGCCGCTGGTTTCAGCTCTACGTCCAGCGCGATTGGGCCGTGACCCGCGGCCTCGTGGAGCGTGCCGCATCCTCGGGCTACGAGGCCCTCGTCCTCACCGTCGACGCCCCGGTCCTCGGCTACCGCGACGACATCCTGCGCCTGCCCTTCGACCCCGGCGAGGACGCCTACGCCAACCTGCCCCGGCGCGACGCCTGGAGCCACGGCGGCGAGCTCGACGAGATCCTGGACATGCGCGGCGTGCCGCTCACCTGGGATCGTCTCGACGAGATCCGCTCCTGGGCGCCGCTCCCGCTGGTGCTCAAGGGCATCCTCACCGCCGAGGACGCGCGGATCGCCGTCGACCGGGGCGTGGATGCGGTCTGGGTCAGCAACCACGGCGGCCGCCAGCTCGACCGGTCGCCCGCGGCGATCGACGTCCTGGCCGAGGTGGTCGATGCCGTCGAGGGGCGCACGGAGGTCTACCTCGACGGCGGCGTCCGGCGCGGGCCGGAGGTGCTGATCGCGCTCGCCCTCGGTGCCACGGCCGTGTTCACGGCGCGGCCGATGCTGTACGCGCTCGCCTGCGCCGGGGAGGCGGGTGTCGCCCGCGCACTGGAGATCCTGCGCGCCGAGATCGACCGGGCGCTCGCCATCGCCGGGGTCACGGCGCCCGCCGCGCTCACGCGGGACCACGTACGGGTCTGGACGACCTGACCCGCCGCTACCCGGCCAGCAGGTCCTTCATCTGCTTCGCGATGAAGCCGGCCGCCCGCCCCGGGTTCAGCCCGTAGAGCCTGTCGAGCATGGCCGCGTCGCTGCCCACCATCACGCGGTACGTGTCCTTCTCCATCCCATCCAGGATGATCCGGGCCGCCTTGTCCGCCGGCAGGGCGGATCGTGCCTGCTTCCCGTCGGTCGGCATGCTCGGGATGGCAACGCCCGAGTTCGTCGTGATGTTCGTGGCCACGGCACCCGGGAACGCGACCGTCACGTGGACGTTCGTTCCTGCCAGCTCGGAGTGGAGGCCCTCGGTCATCAGCTTGACCGCCGCCTTGGACGCGCCGTAGATCGACTGGCCCGGGACCGGCAGGAAGCCGCCCATGCTGGAGACGTTGACCACGTGTCCCTCGGGCCGCGCCAGGAGCAGCGGCAGGAAGGACTTGGTCATGTAGAGGGTGCCGCGCCAGTTGACGTCGAAGACCCGGTCGATCGCGGCATACTCGAGATCGACCAGCTTCACGAACGGCTGGATGATCCCGGCGCAGTTGATGACGCCATCAACGGCCCCGAAGCGCTCCACGACGGCTGCCGACAGGGCCTCGACCGCTGCCCGGTCCGTGACGTTGACCGTCCAGGTGGCGATCGGTTCCGCCCCCTCGCCCGAGACGGTCGACCGTCTCGGCGAGCGTGGCGTCGTTGATGTCGATGCCGGCGACGCGCGCCCCCCGGCGGAGGAGCTCCAGCGCGACCTCGCGGCCCATGCCGCTGCCGGCTCCAGTGACGACGACGACCTTGCCTGCGACACGCATCCCGCACGGCCACAAGGACCGTAGCGCCCGTCGCGCCGCGCGGGTCACGCCGACGGGCATCCGGGGTCGTATCCTCGGGGGCGATGGCCGAACCCCTCCCCGTCGATCCCGCCCTCGCCGCCGCCGCCGCAGTCCTCGAACCGGAGGCCGCGACGGCCCGCCACGCGGACCTCGCCGAGCAGATCCGCCGCGCCAACCGCCTCTACTACGAGCAGGACGCCCCGGAGCTCACGGACGCGGAGTACGACGCCCTGTTCCGCGAGCTGGTCGCGCTCGAGACGGCCTTCCCGGCGCTGATCACCCCCGACTCGCCGACGCAGCGCGTGGGCGGGGCTCCCGCCGGCGGCCGCTTCCCCGAGGTCCGCCACCAGAGCCCGATGCTCAGCCTCTCGAACGCGTTCAGCCACGAGGAGCTGCGCGCATTCGATGCGCGCGTCCGCCGCGGCCTGGGAATCGCGCCGGCCCCGGAGCCGGCGGAGGGGCTCACCTACGTCGCGGAGCTCAAGATCGACGGCCTCGCCGTCTCGCTGCGCTACGAGCAGGGCCGGTTCACGCTCGGCTCCACGCGCGGCGACGGCACCACCGGCGAGGACGTCACGCCGAACCTGCGCACGATCCGCGCGATCCCGGAGCGCCTCCCGGAGCTCGCCACCCTGGAGGCCCGGGGCGAGGTCTTCATGCCCAAGGCGGAGTTCGCCCGGATCAACGCGGAGCGCGAGGAGCAGGGGCTCGCCCTCTACGCGAACCCGCGCAACAGCGGCGCCGGCAGCCTCCGCCAGAAGGATGCGCAGGTGACGGCCGGCCGTCAGCTCTCCACCTGGCTCTACCAGCTCGTGGATGACGATCCCGGCCTCGACAGCCAGTCCGCCGTCCTCGCCCGGCTCGCGGGCCTGGGCTTCCCGGTCAACCCGGATCGCGAGGCCGGCCTCGACATCGAGGGGGTCATCGCCTTCACCGAGCGCTGGCGCGAGGCCCGCCACGACCTGCCCTACGAGACCGACGGCGTCGTCGTGAAGGTGGACCGCTTTGACCAGCAGGCGCGCCTCGGGATGGTCAGCCGCGCGCCCCGCTGGGCCATCGCCTTCAAGTTCCCGCCGGAGCAGGTCGAGACCGTCGTCGAGGACATCGTCCCGTACGTCGGCCGGACAGGGACGCTCACGCCCGTGGCGCACCTGCGGCCGGCCAAGGTCGCCGGCTCCACCGTCGCCCGGGCCACGCTCCACAACCTCGACGAGGTCCGGCGCAAGGACATCCGGATCGGCGACACGGTCGTCCTGCAGAAGGCCGGCGACGTGATCCCGGAGGTGGTGCGGCCGATCCTGGACAAACGCCCGCCGGACGCCCGCGAGTACGAGGTCCCGGCGTTGTGCCCGGTGTGCGCCACGCCCGTCGTCCGAGACGAGGGCGCGGTCCGCCACTACTGCCCGAACCCGGTCTGCCCGGCGCGCCTGTCGCAGGCGTACCAGCACTTCGTGGGCCGGGGCGGGATGGACATCGAGGGCGCGGGCTGGGCGGTCCTGACGCAGCTCCTGGAGCGCGGCATGATCCACCGCCGCGCGGACTTCTTCGCCCTCGGCGTGGAGGATCTCGAGGGCCTGGAGCGGTTCGGGCGCAAGAGCGCGGAGAACCTGCACGGCTCGATCCAGCGGGCGAGGACCGGCCGGCCGCTCGCGAAGGTGCTCAACAGCCTGGGGATCCCGCAGGTCGGGGAGTCCACGGCCGTGGACCTGGCGCGGTTCCTCGCCCGGCGCGTTCGCCCGGACGCATTCCCGCCCGCGGCCCCGGATCCCGGGACCGGCACGGATCGCGACCCGTGGCTCGAGGCGGTCGAGGCGGAGCTGCGCCGGATCGCCACCGAGGCCCCCGAGACCCTCCAGGAGGTCGGCGGCATCGGCCCGTCCGTGTCCGCGGCGATGACGGCCTGGTTCGCGGACCCGGCCACGGCCGACGCCCTGCGCGAGCTGGTCGACGCGGGTGTGGTCCCGGAGCGCCCCGTCGTCCTCGACGAGGCCGCCGCCGAGGCCGGGCCCCTGGCCGGAAAGACGGTCGTGGTCACCGGGACGATGGAGGGCTTCGGCCGCGAGGATGCCGAGGACGCGATCCGGGCCGCCGGCGGCAAGCCCTCGGGCTCGGTGAGCAAGAAGACGGACTACCTCGTCGCGGGTCCCGGCGCAGGCTCCAAGCTGGCCAAGGCGACGGACCTGGGGATCCCGGTCCTCGACGAGGAGGGGTTCCGGCGCCTGCTGGCGGGCGAGGTGCCCGTGGCGGGTGATGCTGACGACGCGGCCACGACTGGCGGCCCGGAGGAGACGAGCGCATGAACGACGCTGAGACCCGCCTGGCGGAACGGCTGGCCACGGACCTGGAGCGGATCCTGGGGACCGGCATCCTGGTCCAGGACCTCGAGATCGAGGGTGAGGGGCCCGTGGTGATCCGCGTCGCCTGCTTTGTCGACGGGGCGTCGCGCGAGATCCGTGCGGAGGGCGAGTCCGCGATCGAGGCCCTATCGAACGTCATCCGCGCGGCCGCGGAGCTGCGGTTGACGTCCGCGTTCTGGCAGATGGTGGGGCCTGCCTGAGCGCGACGGCCGGCTCTGGCTCCCGGCGCCACGACCCGGCGTTTTGACGGCTTACAATCACAGGGAGCCATCCGGCCCTTGTTCGGCCCCCCGGACGCCGGGCAGATAATGCCGGGGTCGGCCCCATCGCGTACCAGGGGGCCGTTCGTGAAGGAGGAGCCATGTCCCTGCGTGGACGCCTATCCGTGCTCGGCGCGACCGCCGTGCTCTTCGCCGCGTGCAGCGGCGGGGGAGCCACTCCCGCGCCGACCGTCGCGCCGACCGTCGCGCCGCCGAGCGAAGCCGCACCGAGCGCCGCCGAGTCCATGGCGCCCAGCGAGGCCGCCAGCGCGGCCCCGATCGCGGGTGGCCTGCTCGACAAGGTGCTCAAGGCGGGCACCATCAAGATGTCGACCGACCCCCAGTATCCGCCGCAGTCCTCGATCAAGTCCGATGGGACGTACGAGGGCTTCGATATCGACGTGGGGACCGAGATCGCCAAGCGCCTGGGCGTGAAGATCGCGTTCGAGACCCCGGACTGGAACCTCCTCACCGCCGGCTCCTGGGGCGCGCGCTGGGACTTCAGCGTCGGCTCGATGACGATCACCACCCCGCGTGAGCAGGTCCTGGCCTTCAGCAAGCCGTACTACTACACCCCCGCCCAGATGGCCGCCTCGACGGCATCGGGCATCACGACCCTCGCGGGTCTGGCCGGCAAGACCATCTGCGTCGGCGAGGCGACGACGTACTACGACTGGATGACCGGCACGCTCGACCTCGGGTCGTACACGCCGACGACCAAGCCACCCGCTGGCTCCACGGTCACGACCCTCAGCACGGACCGGCTGTGCGCCGAGACGTGGAAGGCCGGCCGCAAGGACTTCGAGGGCTGGCTCAGCTCCATCACGACCGTCGACGCCGCCGTCAAGGACGGCCTGCCGCTCGTCAAGGTCGGCGACCCGGTGTACTCCGAGCCGCTGGGCGTGGCGTTCGACAAGAGCGGTCCGGACCCGACGGACTTGGTCGAGCGGGTCAACGCGATCCTGGCCGAGATGCACACGGACGGGACGCTCAAGGGCTTCTCCGAGAAGTGGTTCGGAGCCGACCTCACGGTGGCACCGGGCAGCTGACGAACCCAGGCACCAACCCCAGCGGGGGCGTCCGATCGGGCGCCCCCGCTGTCGTTACCGACGGGAGGACGCAGTGACGGCATCGAGCGGCGCGCTGGACGCGCCCGGAGGCAGCGATCCCGCTGCGACAACACCCCCGATCGTCACGGCCATCGCCGCACAGCGGCTCCGGCAGCGGCGCAGGTTCCGCCTGATCTTCATCGCCACCTGGCTGGTCGTGATCGGCGGCGCGCTCACGGGCCTGGTCGCGGCGGGGAAGATCGATTTCCCGTTCATGGCCGAGTGGACGCCGTACATCATCGGCGGGGTCACGACCACCATCTACGTCGCTGTGATCTCGATCGTCTTCGCGATCATGTTCGCGGTCCTCGGCGCGCTCGGGCGCCTCAGCTCCAACTCCATCCTGTACTCGCTCTCGACGCTGTACGTGTCGATGGTCCGGGGCACGCCGCTCCTCGTCCAGATCCTGTTCGTCTACCTCGCCCTGCCGCAGGTCGTGCCGTTCGTCAACGACGTCCCCAAGGAGGTCCTCGGGATCTTCGCGCTGGCGTTCAACTACGGCGCGTACATGACCGAGACCTTCAGGGCCGGCATCCAGGCCGTCCCGCGGGGCCAGACCGAGGCCGCCCAGGCGCTCGGCATGCCGGGGCACGTCCGCATGCGCCGGATCATCCTGCCCCAGGCGGTGCGGATCATCACGCCGGCCATCGGCAACGAGTTCATCTCCATGGTCAAGGACTCATCGCTGGTGTCCGTGATCGGCGTGCCCGAGCTCCTGTGGCGAGCCCAGCGCGTGGGCCAGTCCAACTTCAGGGGCCTCGAGACGCTGATGGTCGCCGCGACGATCTACTGGGGCCTGACCATCGTGCTGTCGCTCTTCCAGGACCGTCTGGAGAAGCGCATGGCCGAGAGCGACCGGCGGATCTGAGGTGACCAGCGTGACCGAGACCCCGAGCACCGACCCGTTCAACGACATCTACGATCCCTTCGCCAAGCCCGGCGCCCTGACGCCCGCGGATGCCCAGCCCATCGTGCGTGCCCTCGGGGTGCACAAGTACTTCGGCTCCAACCACGTGCTGCGGGGCGCCACCATCGAGGTGTTCCCGCGCGAGACCGTGTGCCTCATCGGCCGGTCGGGCTCCGGCAAGAGCACGCTCCTGCGCTGCATCAACTTCCTCGAGGAGCCCACGATGGGTGGCATCGAGGTCGATGGGCTGCGCCTGGAGGCCCAGCCGCTCAACTCGCGCGACCGGGGCCACCGCGAGCAGATCCGCCAGATGCGGCTGCAGGCCCAGATGGTGTTCCAGGAGTTCAACCTGTTCCCGCACCTGCGGGTCATCGACAACCTCATCGAGGGCCCGGTCCGGGTGAAGGGCGTGTCGAAGGACGAGGCCATCGCGACCGCGGAGAAGTACCTCGACAAGGTCGGGCTCCTGGAGAAGCGCGACGAGTACCCGGCCCGCCTCTCCGGGGGCCAGAAGCAGCGCGTGGCGATCGCCCGGGCGCTGACGATGGAGCCCAAGGTGCTCCTGTTCGACGAGCCGACGTCCGCGCTGGACCCGACGCTCGTCGGCGAGGTGCTCAACGTCATGGAGGAGCTCGCCCACGAGGGCGCCACCATGATCGTCGTCACCCACGAGATGGCGTTCGCCCGGGAGGCCGCCGACCGCGTCTACTTCATCGAGGAGGGCGTGTTCTGCGAGGTCGGGCCGCCGGAGCAGGTGATCGACAGCCCGCAGGACCCGCGGACCCGCGACTTCCTCGCCCGGACCCTGGGGGCGGCGCATGTCCACAAGGCGGCGGGCGCCGTCCACGTGCCCGAGCCCCGGGTGCACCTGCACGCGGACGAAGGCCCGGCGCACCCGCACCCCGAGACGACGGGCCGCACCGGGGGCAACGAGCCCCGCTAGGGGGCCCGGACCGGCGCACCCGCGCGGCCCGGTCGGTGGGGCCGGGCCGCGTATGATCCGGGCATGGCCTCGCTGACCCGTGCCGACGTCGAACACGTCGCCCACCTCGCCCGCCTCGGGCTGACCGAGGACGAGCTCGTGCGTCTCCAGGGCGAGCTCAACCACATCCTCGACCAGTACGCGACGCTCGCCGGGCTGGACACCGACGACATCCCGCCGACCGCCCAGGTCATCGAGTTGGAGAACATCCTGCGCGAGGACGTCGTGCGCCCGTCGATGGCGCCCGAGGCGGTCATGGCCAACGCGCCCGAGCGCGACGGTGACGCGTTCGCCGTGCCCGCGATCCTGGGCGGGGACTGAGCCCCGGTGTTCGAGCTCACGACGCTCGCCGCCCACGAGCTGGCGGACCGGTTGCGGGCCGGCGAGACGACCTCGCAGGAGATCACCGCGGCACACCTCGCCCGGGCGCGCATGACGGACCGTGGCCTGCACGCCTGGCTCGCGATCGACGACGACGGCGCGATGGGGGAGGCCGAGGCCGCCGACGCCCGGCTGGCCGCCGCGCGGGCCGAGGGGCAGGCCGCCGTCGACGCCCTGCATCCGCTGCTCGGGATCCCGGTCGCGCTCAAGGACCTCGTGTCGGTCGCGGGCGGCCAGTGCACCGCGGGCTCGCGGATCCTCGAGGGCTACCGCGCCCCGTTCGACAGCCACGTGGCCGAGCGCCTCCGCGCGGCCGGGGCGGTCATCATGGGCAAGACCAACATGGACGAGTTCGCGATGGGCTCGTCCACGGAGCACTCGGCCTTCGGGCCCACGGCCAACCCCTGGGACCTCGACCGCGTCCCCGGCGGGTCGTCGGGCGGTTCGGCGGCGGCTGTCGCCGCGTACCAGGTGCCCCTCGCCGTCGGCACGGACACGGGCGGGTCCATCCGCCAGCCCGCGGCGATGTGCGGCGTGGTGGGGGCGCGGCCCACCTACGGGCGCGTGAGCCGGTACGGGATCGTGGCCTTCGCGAGCTCGCTCGACCAGATCGGGCCGTTCGGGCGCGACACCCGGGACGCGGCGGCGCTGCTCCACGCGGTCGCCGGGCGCGACGAGCGCGACTCCACCAGCGCCCCCGTGCCCGTCCCGGACGAGCTGATCGCCCTGCCCGCCTCCGACGACGAGGCCGCCTCGTGGCTGCGCGGACGGCGCTTCGGGCTGCCCCGTGAATACTTCGTGGAGGGCATGGAGCCGGGCGTGGCGGCGCGGATCCGCGAGGCCGCCGCGGCGCTCGAGGCCGCCGGCGCGACCGTGGAGGAGGTCAGCCTGCCGCACACGGCCTACGGCCTGGCCTCGTATTACATCGTCGCGCCGGCCGAGGCCTCGTCCAACCTCGCCCGCTACGACGGCGTCCGGTACGGCGCGAGCGTCCGCGGCGCCGGGGACTACGTCGCGAACTACCTGGCCACCCGCGGCGAGGGCTTCGGGCCCGAGGTCAAGCGCCGGATCATGCTGGGCACGTACGCGCTGTCCGCCGGCTACTACGACGCGTTCTACCTCAAGGCGATGAAGGTGCGGACGCTCATCAAGCGCGACTTCGACGGCCTGTGGGAGGCCGGCTTCGACGCCATCGTGGCGCCCACCGCGCCGGGCGTCGCGTGGCCGTTCGGCGCCAAGCTGGCGGACCCGGTGCAGATGTACCTCGCCGACGCGTGCACGCTGCCCGTGAACATGGCCGGGCTGCCCGGCATGTCGATCCCGTGCGGGCTCTCGGACGGGCTGCCCGTCGGCCTCCAGCTGATCGGCGCGCCGTGGACCGAGGCCGCCCTGTTCCGAGCCGCGCGCGGATACGAGGGGATCACCGCGGGCGCGGCCTGGCGGTCGGTCCGGCCGCGGGACCTCGAGGCGCTCCGGGATCCATCGATCTCCACGCCCGCGGAGCGGGCCGCGGCCGCGACGTCATAGCGGCGCGGCACCGGCGTCGCGTGCCGGTTCGTCCGGCCCGCCGGTCCCGTCCGGTGCCCGTGCGGCCGCAATATCACCAGCGGCACGATCTGCGCCCAGTCCGGCCCAGAATCGGCCCGGATCCACCCGGTCGGGCCGCCGGACGGCGTGTCCCGAGGACGGGTCGCGCTCGATCCGCGCCCAGTGACCTTGGTCCCGGGTGGCCAGACCTGCCGCCCGCCAGCACCAGCGGTGATATCAGGGCGCCAGCGCCGTTCAGGCGGCGGGGCCGCGCGGGAGCAGTGATCCGGGGATCGGCACACGGGCGGGCCGGACCGCGTGACGCCGCGGCCTAGGGCCAGTGCGCCTCGAGGGCCCCGCCGGGCTGGAGCACGACGGCCCCGCCCCCGTACGATCGCTCCCCGACGACGTCCACCTGCCAGCACGCGGTCCCGGTCGCGGCTTCCCGGATGAAGCTGGACCGGGCGAGCCTGCCGCAGTCCCCGACGGTCAGGGTGACGTGGGTGATCGGTCCCGTCGCCGCGAGGTTCATCCGGGAAACGGCCAGTCGGGCCACCGCCTGGCACAGCGCGAGCTCCGTGCCGTCGCACTGGAGGGCGTTCGCGGGGAGCACATCGCCCAATCGGTCACAGCCCACCGCCGCGGTCAGGAGCGCGAAGCACGCCAAGGCGACCCTCCAAGCCATGCCCGAAGTCTCTCACGCGGTCGCGAGGTCGTACCGTACTCTTCGCCCATGACGACCGATGCCACCAACCGCCCGCCGCTGTCCGAGCGGGCGCTCGCCCAGCGGGTCCGCGCGGTGCCGCCGTCCGGCATCCGGCGCTTCTTCGACATCCTCGCGACGATGGACGACGTCATCAGCCTGGGCGTGGGCGAGCCGGACTTCGACACGCCGCGCGAGATCGTCGAGGCGGGCGTCGAGAGCCTGCGCGAGGGCCGGACGCACTACACGTCCAACTTCGGCACCATCGAGCTCCGCCGCGCGCTCTCCGCGCACCTGGAGAGCCGCTACGGCGTCCACTACGACCCGGCGACCGAGATCCTGGTGACCGTCGGGGCGTCCGAGGCGGTGGACCTCGCGCTGCGTGCGACCTGCGACCCGGGCGATGAGGTCATCCTCCACGAGCCGTCCTACGTCTCCTACGTGCCGGCGATCATGTTCGCGGGTGGCACGGTCGTCCCCGTCGCCACGCGGTTCGAGGACGACTTCGCCCTGGACCCGAAGGCGGTGGAGGCGGCGATCACGCCGCGGACCAAGGCGCTGTTCCTGGGCTACCCGTGCAACCCGACCGGGGCCGTGCTGGACGACGCGGTCCAGGGCGAGCTCGCCCGGATCGCCGCCGAGCATGACCTGCTCGTCTACAGCGACGAGATCTACGATCGCCTGGCCTACGGCACGTACCGCCACCGGGCGTTCAGCTCGCTGCCCGGGATGCGCGAGCGGACGATCCTCATGGGCGGCTTCTCCAAGGCCTACGCCATGACCGGCTGGCGGGTGGGCTGGATGTGCGCCCCCGCCCCGATCCTCGAGGGGCTCGTCAAGGTCCACCAGTACGGGATCATGTCGGCCCCCACCGTGGCCCAGGACGCGGCCCTCGTCGCGCTCCAGGGCGGCGAGCCGGCCGTCGTCGCGATGGTCGCCGAGTACGACCGCCGCCGGCGCCTGCTCGTGGACGGCCTCAACCGGATGGGCCTGCCGACCTTCGAGCCGCGTGGCGCGTTCTACGCCTTCCCGGACATCAGTTCCACCGGCCTCACCAGCGACGAGTTCACCGAGCGCCTGCTGCGCGAGGAGAAGGTGGCCGTGGTCCCGGGCAACGCGTTCGGGCCATCGGGCGAAGGGCACGTGCGCATGTGCTACGCGACGGCCTACGAGCAGCTCGAGCAGGCGCTGGTACGCATCGAGCGCTTCGTGGAGCGCAACCGCTACTAGGGCGCGTGGCCCCACCGCACCGGGTGCCGATCGGCCCTGTCCGGAGGGTCCGGTGGACGCGCACCATGCGCGCGGGGTCGGGCCCGGCTGCGTCGCCGCGGCGGCCTCCGGAGGTGCGCCCCAATGACCAGAGCACTCGTCGTGCACCACGACATCGACCTCGCGGACCAGGAGGTCGAATCCCTGCGCCGGTACGGCTACGAGGTCGAGCAGTGCAGCGGGCCGACCGGGAACACGTGCCCGGTCCTCAACGGCGGCACCTGCCCGATGGCCGAACGGTCCGACGTCCTTGTCTACGACGCCTGGGCCAGCGGCGATTCGGACGGTTCGATGGACCTCATCGCCGGGCTGCGCCGACTCCACCCGCAGGTGCCGATCGTCCTCACGTTCCCGGGCATGGGCCTCGCCGGCTTCGACGACGAACCCGCCCATGGCGTGGTGCCGCTCGAGGGCCAGCCGACGGGCGCGAGGCTGCACGAGGCGATCCAGCGGGCGATCAGGGAGCTCAAATCCGGCCCCACCGCCTAGCGCCCGCGCCGGCGGGCGGCGCTCCGTCCGCGTCCCGGCCGGTATGCGACACTTGCCCGCGATGCTGTCCGCCATCCTGATCGCCACGGGCCTGATCGCGACCGCCTGGGGATGCTGGCGCGGGTACGCGGCCGCGCGCACGAGCCTTGTCCCGCTGCTGCGCCAGGGCGAGCCCACGCGCACGCTGGTGGATGCGGCGCGCCCGGTCCATGCCCGGATCCGCGTCCGCTTGGCCGCCCGCAACGTGCTCCTCGCGGTGGCCTGGCTCGGGGTCGCGATGTACGGGCTGTACCTCACGACGGTGGGCCTGGGGATGCGCGCATGACGGCGACGGCGGACCGCGTCGCGTCGGTCATGGAGCGCTACGAGGCGGTCATCGGCATCGAGATCCACTGCCAGCTGCGCACCGCGTCCAAGATGTTCTGCGGCTGCTCCACCGCCTACGCCGATGCCGCGCCGAACACCCACACCTGTCCCGTGTGCCTTGCGCTGCCGGGGTCGCTGCCGGTGATCAACCGGCGCGCCGTGGAGCTGGTGATTGCGGCGGGCCTCGCCATCGACGCGTCGATCCCCGAGCGTACCCAGTGGGAGCGCAAGAACTACTTCTACCCCGACCTGCCCAAGGGCTACCAGATCAGCCAGTACGCGATCCCGCTGGCGGCCCGCGGGCGCCTCGCGATCGAGACGTCGGCGGGGCCGTTCACGGTGCCGATCACCCGCGCCCACCTCGAGGAGGACACGGCCAAGCTCGTTCACGCCGACACGGCGCGCGGCGGGTCCGGCGGGGCGGCGGCCGGCCGCACGTCGCTCGTGGACTTCAACCGGTCCGGCGCCCCGCTCATGGAGATCGTGACCGAGCCCGACATCCGGACCGCCGAGCAGGCCCGCCGCTATGCCGAGGAGCTCCAGCTGCTGCTGCGCGCGATCGGTGCGTCCGACGCGGACATGGAGCGCGGGCAGATGCGGGTCGAGGCGAACGTGTCCCTCCGGCCGCGCGGGACCGAGGCCTTCGGGACGCGGGTCGAGGTCAAGAACATGAACTCGTTCCGCGCGGTCGAGCGGGCGATCGCCTACGAGATCGAGCGCCAGGGCGCCGCCCTGGATGCCGGCGAGCCGCTGGTCATGGAGACCCGTGGCTGGGACGACGGGCGCCAGGCGACGTACCGGATGCGGGCCAAGGAGACCTCCGAGGACTACCGCTACTTCCCGGACCCGGACCTGCCGCCGCTGCACGTGGACCCGGCCTGGCGCGATCGTGTCCGTGCCACGCTGCCGGAGCTGCCGGCGGCGCGCCGCTCCCGCTACGAGGCGCTCGGGATCACGGCCTACGACGCCGCGGTCCTGGTGGCGGACCCCGGCATGACCGGTGCGTTCGAGGCGATCTGCAGGGCGGGCCCGTCAGTGCCGGCGAAGGAGGTCAGCAACTTCGTCTCGGGTGTGCACGCGCGGGTCGCGAAGGCTTCCGGGCTCAACGCCGCCGGGACCGCCGGGGCATCCACGCCCGGGCACATCGCCGCGCTGCTGGGGGCCATCACCGGGGGCGCCGTCTCGCGCCAGGTGGGCCGCGAGCTGCTGGAGCGGCACCTCGTCGACGGCACGCCCGCCGTCGAGCTGTTCGCGACGGCCGGCCGGGGGCCCATCACCGACGACGATGCGCTCCTGGCGCACATCGACGCGGTGATCGCCGCCAACCCGAAGGCGGTCGCCGACTACCGGGCCGGCAAGCCGGTCGCCGGGTTCTTCACGGGCCAGGTCATGAAGGCGACCGGTGGCGCCGCCGACGCGGCCCGGGTCACGACGCTGGTGCGGGCGCGCCTGGACGGTGAGGGGTAGGAGATGGGCTTGGTGAGCATCGGGCTGATCCTGGCGGGCGCCGCGCTGATCGTCATCGGCGTCCTGCGCGCGCGCGGGCCGTACCGGCGGTACATGGCGCTCAAGGAGCAGGACGCGAACGTCGCCCGCTACGAGGCGTGGCGCGGCGGCGCCCGGCCCGACGGCAAGACCGGCGCGTCGGTCGCGATGGCGATGCTCCGGCGCCAGGCGCAGATCGGCGGGGCGATCGTGCTCGTGGGGTTCCTGCTGGTGATCGCGGGGTTCGTGATCCGCTAGGCACCTGCCGGGCGGGGCGGGCCGTCAACCCGAGGGGGTTCCGGTCGCCGCCGCCCCGGTCGCCGCCGCGTCGTCCGCCGCCCGCAGGGCCTCGGCGACATCGGGCCCGTACGCCTCGTCCGGTAGCGGGCGTCGCCAGGCCGTCGCCGCCGCGCCCGCCATCTAGACCGACCTCGCCTCCGGCGAGGCCGCGTTCACCCCGAAGACCCGGCTGCTGTTGAAGGAGACATCCACCAACCCTCGCCTCCGGGCGGCGGACCTCGACGCGGTCGCGGCATTTGCCCACCGGCACGGCGTCCTCGTCGTCGCCGACCCAGCCGGCTGCTGGGAGACCGGCTCGGGGCGATGCTCACCTTCCAGCCGCGCGGCGGCGTGGAGGGGATGGTCGCCTTCACGGATCACCTCGGCCTGTGCGACATCGCGGTCAGCCTGGGCGACGTGTTCATGCTGGTGTACCCGCAGCCAAAGCGCGACGGCCTGACCCGCGTGTCGGTGGGCTGCGAGGACATCGGGGACCTCGTGGAGGACTTCGCCCTCAGCCTGTCGTTCGTCGCATAGGGGCAGAGGGCAGCCCAGCAACGGGCCGAGACGCCCTTCGAGAAGGGGATGGGGGGCCCATCCACGACGGCCGCGTGGCGGCGCATCCTCGCGTCAGCCGCGCGGCACGCGTGCCGGACCTGCGGCGTTTGTGGGCGCCCCTACGCGCCCGGATGGCCTCGGTATGGCTGAGTCGACCGGACTCGTGCGCCGAGGCAACGAGGAGGATCAGACCTTGCGGACCAGCATTCGGCTCCTTGCCCTGGTGGGTGCGGCGTCGATCGTCGTCGCCGCCTGCGGTGGGTCGGCCGCGACCAACTCTCCGACGGAGGCGCCGCCCGCCACCGCGGCGCCAAGCGAAGCGCCGGCGACGACCGCCCCGACCGAGGCACCCTCGGCCGCGGCAGTCGACTTCAAGGCGTGCATGGTCAGCGACCTCGGTGGGATCGATGACAACAGCTTCAACGAGAATGCCTGGAAAGGCATGGAGGACGCCAAGGCGAAGCTCGGTGTCGAGGTCAAGTTCCTCGAGTCGCGGGCCCAGGGCGACTACGAGAAGAACATCAGTCAGTTCGTCAGCGAAAGCTGCGACATGATCGTGACCGTCGGGTTCCTGCTCGGCGACGCCACGAAGGCCGCGGCAGAGGCCAACCCGAACATCCGGTTCGCGATCGTGGACTTCGCCTACGATCCGGCGATGCCGAACGTCGAGGGCCTCGTCTACACGACCAACGAGGCGGCGATGCTCGCCGGGTACGTGTCCGCGGGCATGTCGAAGTCCGGGGTCATGGGCACATTCGGCGGCATCAACATCGGCGGCGGCGTGACCGACTTCATGGACGGGTTCGTAGCCGGCGCCAACTACTACAACAAGGAGGCTGGCAAGAGCGTCACGGTGCTGGGCTGGAACCCGGTCACCAAGGAGGGTTCGTTCACCGGCGACTTCGACTCCCTGGACAACGCCAAGGCCCTGACGGTCCCGATGCTCCAGGAAGGCGCGGACGTCATCCTGCCTGTCGGTGGCCCCATCGGCGGTGGCGCCTACACGGCGCTCCAGGAATCCGCGGCCCAGGACTACGGGATCGGCGTGGACGTCGACTGGTGTGTGTCGGCCCCGCAGTACTGCGACGTCCTCCTCACCAGCGTGCTCAAGAAGATCGACGTCTCTGTTATGTCTGCCGTCGAGCGCGCGGTCAACGGCGATGCGCCCCAGCCCGTGTTCGTCAGCACACTGGCCAACGGTGGCGTGGACATGGGTCCCTTCAACCAGTTCGAGTCCCAGGTCCCCCAGGAGCTGAAGGACGGCGCCGCCGCCCTCAAGGCCAAGATCATCTCCGGCGAGGTGAAGCCAGCCGACTACTTCGCCAACTAGTCGGCACACCCGCAAACACGCGGGACGGGCGGCGCCTTCGACAGGCGCCGCCCGTCCACGCCAACCCCGACGCGAGGCAGACGTGAAGCTCGAGTTGCGCGGGATCACGAAGCGCTTCCCCGGTGTCATCGCCAACGAGGACGTCGATCTCACGGTCGAGCCCGGCCAGATCCACGCGCTCCTGGGCGAGAACGGCGCCGGCAAGACCACCCTGATGAACGTCCTGTACGGCCTGTACAAGCAGGACGAGGGCGAGATCCTCCTGGACGGCACGCCGGCGGTCTTCCACGACCCGGGCGATGCGATCCGGGCCGGCATCGGCATGGTTCACCAGCACTTCATGCTGGTGCCCGTCTTCACCGTGACCGAGAACGTGATGCTCGGCGTGGAGTCCACGCGCGGCCCGCTGCGCATCATCGACAAGGCCACGGCGAAGGCCCGGATCCTCGAGATCTCGGAGCGCCACAACCTGAACGTGGACCCTGACGCCCTGGTCGAGGACCTCCCCGTCGGGGTCCGTCAGCGCGTCGAGATCATCAAGACGCTCTACCGTCAGTCGAACCTGCTGATCCTCGACGAGCCCTCGGCCGTCCTGACGCCCCAGGAGACGGGCGAGCTGTTCGAGATCATGCGCTCGCTCAAGGCGACCGGCACCTCGATCATCTTCATCACCCACAAGCTCAACGAGGTCCTCGAGATCGCGGACCGCATCACGGTCCTGCGCCGGGGCAAGGTCGTGGGGTCGGCGGCGCCGGCCGAGGCGACGCAGGAGTCCCTGGCCCAGATGATGGTCGGCCGCCCTGTCGACCTCGAAGTGGACAAGACCCCGGCGACGCCAGGCGAGCCCGTGCTCGAGATCGCCGGCCTGTCGATCGCCGACGACCGCGGTCACTCCGCCGTCCGGGACCTGGATCTCGTCGTGCGTGCGGGTGAGATCGTCGCGGTCGCCGGCGTGCAGGGCAACGGCCAGACGGAGCTGGTCGAGGCGATCACCGGGATGCGCCGGGTCACGGGTGGTTCGATCCGGATCGCGGGCAACGAGGTGAAGCCGGAGCCCCGGCGGGTGTTCGAGGCCGGTGTGGCGCACGTGCCCGAGGACCGGCTCGAGGAGGGCCTGATCCCGGGGTTCACCATCGCCGAGAACCTGGTCCTCAACACGTACTACCTCAAGCCGTACGCGGACGGCCTGCGGCTCCATCGCGACGCCATCCTGGCCACGGCGACCGAGCTCGTCGCGCAGTTCGACGTCCGCACGCCCAGCGTGTTCAACGAGGTCGCCAACCTCTCGGGCGGCAACCAGCAGAAGGTCATCATCGCGCGGGAGTTCACCCGGCCGATCAAACTGCTGGTCGCCGCGCAGCCGACCCGCGGGCTCGACGTCGGGTCCATCGAGTACATTCACCGGCGGGTGGTGGAGAAACGCGACGCGGGTACCGCCGTCCTGATCGTCTCCACGGAGCTGGACGAGGTCATGGCCCTGGGCGACCGGATCGCGGTCATGTACCAGAGTCGGATCGTGGCCATCCTCGACTCCGCCGAGGCCACGCCGGAGCGGCTCGGACTGTACATGGGTGGCGCTGCCGTCCCGTCGGAGGACGACCCAGGGTCTGGATCCCGCCCGGGTCCTCCCGGACCCGCCGCGATGGACGCCTCGACGGAGGGGACACAGTCATGAGCGACGCGAACGCGCCCGTCCCGGGCGCCACCCCGGACGTCACCCCGGACGGGCCCGAGGAGCGCGACGAACTCGGTTGGCTCCGCCTCCTGCCGGGCCGGGTCCTGCTGCCGTTCCTCGCGGTGTTCACGGCGATGCTCATCGGCGCGTTCATCATCGTGCTGTCGGATCCGGCATTGCTGAAGCTCTGGACGACCGACCCGATCAAGGCTGCCGGGGAGTCCGTCCGCGCGGTGCTGGCGGGCTACGGGGCGCTGATCGCCGGTGCGATCGGCAATCCGAGCGCCTACGTGGATGCGTTCACGTCCGGCGACATCAACCAGATCAAGCTGGCCTTCCGGCCGATCAGCGAGACCATCCTCGCGGCGACCCCGCTCATCTTCACCGGCCTCGCCGTGGCCCTCGGGTTCCGTAGCGGCCTGTTCAACATCGGCGCCGAGGGCCAGCTGTACCTCGGTGCGCTCGTCGCGGCGTTCGTGGGCTTCTCGATCCACGGGCTCCCGTGGTTCGTGCACCTGCCCCTGGTGATCGCGGTCGGCTTCCTGGGCGGAGCCGTGTGGGGCTTCATCCCCGGCATCCTCAAGGCAAAGACGGGCGCCCACGAGGTGATCGTCACGATCATGCTCAACTATGTCGCCTACCTGCTGGTGACGTGGGTGCTCCGGCAGACGTTCTACCAGCGACCCGGGCGGAGCGACCCGGTCTCGCCGATCGTGGACCCCGCGGCGATGATCCCGCCGCTGATCGATGGGCTGCGCATGAACTGGGCGTTCGTCCTCGCCCTGCTCGCTGCCGCGTTCGTCTCGTGGCTCCTCTACCGCTCCACGCTGGGCTTCGAGTTCCGGGCCGTGGGGCTCAACCCGTCGGGTGCGCGGTACGCCGGCATGAACATCTCGCGGACCCTGATCCTCACCATGTCGATCTGCGGCGGACTCGCCGGTCTGGCGGGCGCGACGGAGATCCTCGGTGTCAACAAGGCCATGACCCCGGGCTTCTCGCCCGGCTACGGCTTTGATGGCATCGCCATCGCCCTGCTGGGCGGCTCCTCACCCATGGGCGTCGTCCTGGCGGCCCTGCTCTTCGGCGGATTGCGAGCCGGGGCCACGCCGATGCAGGCGTCGACCGGTATCCCGATCGACCTGGTCGTCGTCATCCAGGCGCTCGTGATCATGTTCGTCGCGGCGCCCGCGCTGATCCGCGAGATCTACCGGATCAAGGCCAGGCGCACGACGGGTACCGAGATCCTGGCGCAGGGTTGGCGGGCATGAGCGCCGGGGTCGCGGTCATGCCCAGGACCACCCGCATCACCAGGCGGGCGCTCGCCCTGGCGGTCTTCTACTTCGCCCTGGCGGCGGTGCTGATCCTCGTCTTCGGCTCGGGGATCGAGGGCGGGACCCAGACGAAGTTCACCCTCAACCTGGGAGCTGCGCCCGCGATCAGGCTGCCCGACCTGGTCATCCCGTCGGCACCCGTGATCTACCTCATGGCCGGCGTGGCCGCGTTCTGCGGGGCGTTGCAGCTGACCAAGGTGGTGGGCGCGAAGTGGGCGGTCCTGCTGTCGATCACCATGATCGCGTTCGTGTTCGGCTTCCTCACCTGGACGGCCGCCGGCACGTCGATGAGCCTCGTGGGCGTCCTCCAGACGACGCTCTACCGGGCGGTCCCGATCACCTTCGCGGCCCTGTCCGGGGTCCTCTGCGAGCGATCGGGCGTCGTGAACATCGCGATCGAGGGCATGCTCCTGTCCGGGGCCTTCGTCGCGGCCGTCGTCGCCAGCATCACGGGCAGCACCTGGGCAGGCCTCATCGGCGCCATCATCGCGGGGGGACTGCTGGCGGCGGTTCTGGCCGTCCTGGCTATCCGGTATCGCGTGAACCAGATCATCGCGGGCACCGTGATCAACATCTTCTCGGCGGGGATCACGGCGTTCCTGTCCACGCGCGTGCTAACGGCGAACAAGGACCTGAATACGCCACCGAGGTTCGAGCCGATCGTGGTCCCGGTGCTGTCGGACATCCCGATCATCGGACCCATCTTCTTCTCTGGCAGCTTCTTCGTGTACGCGCTGTTCGTGCTGGTGGGCCTCATCCACTTCGCGCTGTTCTACACGCGGTACGGTCTGCGGGTGCGCTCGGTGGGCGAGCACCCCCGTGCGGCAGACACCGTCGGCATCAACGTCCAATTCACCCGCTACCGCAACGTGATCCTGGGCGGCATGGTGGCCGGCCTGGGCGGCGCCTACTTCACGCTCGGATCGACCGGATCGTTCGAGCGCGACATGACCGCCGGTCGTGGGTTCATCGGCCTGGCGGCGATGATCTTCGGCGGCTGGACGCCCATCGGTGCATTCCTCGCCAGCCTGGTCTTCGGGTTCGCCGACGCGCTCCAGAGCCGGCTCTCGATCCTGAGCTCGGCCGTGCCCTCAGAATTCCTGAGCATGATCCCGTACATCACGACGATCGTCGTGGTCGCAGGCCTCGTGGGCCGGGTGCGCATGCCGGCGGCGGACGGCAGCCCGTACGTGAAGGAGTAGCGGACAGGGGAACGCGCTGCCCCGTCGGTCAACCCCGCGCGAGCGCCGCCCAGAAGGCCGTCCCCTGATGTGAAGAGCCCCTGCCGTCGGGCCACTCGAGCGGGGTCCGAGCAAACGGCGACCTCGATGCCGGCATCCCGTTCGCGCCGCTCAGGTCCCCACCAGCCGGCGATGCTCGACGATCAGGCACCGGTCCATGACGACCGACAGGCCGGCCTCGTGGGCGATCCGACCCGCCTCCGCGTTCGCGATGCCTTGCTGGAGCCACAGGCAGCGCGCCCCCACCTCGACGGCCTCCCGCGCGTGCGGCACGCACAGCTCCGGCCGCCGGAAGACGTCGACGAGATCCACGGGTCCCGTCTCCCGCACCGCATCGACCAGGGTGGGGTAGCAGCGCATTCCGTCGATCTCGTCGGTCGCCGGGCTCACCGGCACCACGTCGTACCCAACCCGGCGGAGTGCCTGCAGCACCCCGTACGCCGGGCGCCCCGGTCTCGCGGACGCGCCGATGATTGCGATGCGCGGCCGGGAGCGCAGCAGCACGCGGATCCCGGCGTCGTCGAGCAACGGGACCGGTGGGCGGCCCTCCTGGACGGCGATCAGCGTCGCAATCCAGTCTCGATCGCCATCGGGCGACACTCGTCTGAGCCTCCTCTCCACACCTCGCCTGGGAGCGCACGCTCCCGGCCCGGCTCCGTGGACCATTGCCCGCTCACGCTACAGTACGGCTGGCCCGGTCTCACCTCGACTCCAAGCCTCATCGCAGGAGGAAGTGCACGTTGCAGCCCATCCGCATTCTCGTCGCCCTCGGCGCGGCAGCGGTCATGCTCCTCGCGGCCTGCTCCGGCAGCACCGCCAGCCCGGCCCCGGCATCCGAGGCTCCCACGGGCTCGGGCCAGGCGTCAGGACCAGCCGCTTCCAAGTCCCCCATCATCGACTACAAGGCGTGCGCGTCGTTCGACGCCAGCGGCCTCGGTGACAAGGGCTTCAACGACCTCGCCCAGAAGGGACTCCAGGACGCGAAGGCCGCGGGGTTCCAGACGGCCTACACCGAGGCGAAGGGCAGCACGGACTACGTCGCCAACATCCAGCGGCTGATGGACGATGGCTGCCAGGCGATCGTCGTCGTTGGCACCGAGCAGACGCAGGCCGCCGTGGAGGCGACGCTCGCCAACCCGGACATCGCGTTCTCGCAGGTCGACGCGACCTGGGACGAGACGGCCAACGGGCCCACGCCCGCCAACTTCACGGGCCTGGACTTCCAGATCGACGAGGCCGCGACGCTGGCGGGGTATCTCGCCGCGGGCTTCAGCCAGAGCAAGATCGTCGGAACCTACGGCGGCGAGCAGTACCCGGGCGTGACGCGGTTCATGGACGGCTACTACGCCGGCATCAAGATCTACAACGAGCGCAAGGGCGCAGCCGCCAAGCTGCTGGGCTGGGACGCGAAGAAGCAGACCGGCACCTTCGTCGGCGGCGACAACCCCTGGGGTGACCTCGCCAAGGGCGAGCAGCTGGCCAAGGAGATGATCGGCCAGGGCGCGGACATCGTCGGCCCGGTCGCGGGTGCGACCGGCAACGCCTCCATCAAGGCGATGGCCGGAGCGGGCAAGTGGGCGATCGGCGTCGACACCGACCAGGCGCTGTCCCTCCCCGAGTACAGCAAGGCGATCCTGACCTCCGCCGAGAAGCGGATCGACGTGGCGGTGCTGGACACGATCAAGAAGAACGCCGGGGGCGACCTGGGCGGCGAGAACTTCCTCGGCACCCTTGCCAACGACGGGGTGGCGATCTCCCCGTTCCACGACCTCGACGGGCAGGTCGACGCGGAGCTGCGGGCCGAGGTCGAGCAGCTGCGAGCGGACATCATCTCCGGCAAGGTCAAGGTCGCCGACTACCTCAAGTAGGCGGACGCCAGCTCCGGCCTCCCGGGCCCACCCGCCTCTCGCCCGAGGGCGGGCGGCCCTGCGCCTTCGAGGGGATGGACGTTGTCGATGCGCCTGGAGCTGAAGGACATCACCAAGCGCTTCCCGGGCGTGCTCGCGAACGACGGGATCTCGATCGCCGTCGACCGCGGCGAGGTGCTCGGCCTGCTCGGTGAGAACGGTGCCGGCAAGAGCACCCTGATGAACATCCTGGCGGGCCTGTACCGGCCCGACTCGGGCGAGGTCCTCATCGACGGGACCCCGCGCACGTTCACCGACCCTCGGCAGGCGATTGCGGCCGGCATCGGCATGGTCCACCAGCACTTCCAGCTGGTCCCCGTGTTCGACGTGGTCGAGGCGGTCGCGCTGGGGGCCGAGAGCGTCCGCGGGCCGGTCGGCACGTTCGACCGCGGAACCGCGCGCCAGCGGGTCGTCGACCTGTCGCGCCGGTACAACCTGGACGTCAACCCGGACGCGAAGATCGAGGACCTCCCGGTGGGCGTGCGCCAGCGCGTGGAGATCCTCAAGGCGCTCTACCGGCGGAGCGACATCCTCGTCCTGGACGAGCCGTCCGCCGTGCTCTCGGTGTTCGAGACGAAGGAGCTGTTCGGCATCATCCGCGGCCTCGCGGAGGCCGGCACCACCGTCATCTTCATCACCCACAAGCTCAACGAGGTCCTGGAGGTCGCGGACCGCATCACGGTCCTGCGCCGGGGTCGCGTCGCCGGCACGCTGGAGCCGAAGGACGCCACCCGCGAGATCCTGGCGAACCTCATGGTGGGTCGCGACGTCGAGCTCAGGGTCGTCAAGGGGCCGGCCATCCCGCGGGACGTCGTGCTGTCGGTCAAGGATCTCCACGTCCGCGACGACCGAGGGCACATGGCCGTGAAGGGCGTCGGTCTGGAGGTCCGGGTCGGCGAGATCGTCGCGCTCGCGGGCGTCCAGGGCAACGGCCAGACGGAGCTCATCGAGGCGATCGTCGGCCTCCGGCCCGCGGACTCCGGCGCGATCCTCATCGACGGCCACGACACCACGTCGTCGTCCCCGCGCCGCGTCTCAGACCTCGGCGTCGCACACGTGCCGGAGGACCGGACGCGCGACGGCCTGATCGGCGCCATGACCGTGGCCGAGAACTTCGTGCTCGACACCTATCACCGCGAGCCGTACAGCACGAGGGGCAGCCTCAACGCCGCCGCCATCGCCGACGGTGCGACGGCGGCCGTGAAGGACTACGACGTCCGGACGCCGTCGATCGAAACCCACGTCGGGTCGCTCTCGGGCGGCAACCAGCAGAAGGTCGTCGTCGCGCGCGAGTTCTCTCGCCCGGTGAGGCTCGTCGTCGCCGCGCAGCCCACCCGCGGCCTGGACGTCGGGTCCATCGAGTACATCCACCGGCGGATCGTCGAGCAGCGGGACGCGGGGGCGGCGGTCCTCATCGTCAGCTCCGAGCTGGACGAGATCCTCGCGGTCGGGGACCGGGTGGCCGTCATGCTGGACGGCCGCATCGTCGGCACCCTGGAGGGCTCGGAGGCGACCCACGAGAACCTCGGCCTGCTGATGGGCGGCGCGGGATGAGGCGCATCGGCCCTGCGCTCCGGGCCCTCGTCATCCCGATCCTCGCGGTCGTCACCGCGTTCCTCGTCGGCTCGATCGTCATCCTGGTCACCGATCTCGGCCAGATCGCGAAGCTGGGCACCGATCCGGCCGGAGCGATCACGGGCGCGCTGGGGACCATCGGTACCGCCTACTCCGCGATGCTGCTGGGATCCCTCGGCGACCCGGCCCGGATTGCCGCCGCGCTCGCCGATCCGACCCCTCGCGCGATCGCGGCCGCCATCCGGCCGATCACGGAGACGCTCGTCGCGGCGACCCCCCTGATCTTCTCCGGCCTGGCCGTCGCGATCTCGTTCCGGACCGGCGTGTTCAACATCGGGGTCGAGGGCCAGTTCGTCCTCGGGGCCTTCGGCGCGACCGTCGCCGCGATCGTGCTCAAGGACCAGCCGATGCCGGTGATCCTGCTGGCGGCGGCGGTGGCGGGCTCCCTGACCGGCGCCGCGTGGGGGTTCATCCCCGGCTTCCTGAAGGCCCGGACCGGCGCCCACGAGGTCATCACGACGATCATGCTGAACTACGTGGCCGCCCAGATCGTGCTGTTCGGTCTGCGCTCCGACTTCCTCAGGAAGGAGGGAAGCTCACAGCCGATCTCGAAGGTCCTGTCCGACTTCGTGCGGATCCCCCTGATCATCGACCTGCCGGGCATACGGCTCCACTGGGGGTTCGTGGTCGCCCTGGTCATGGCCGCGGTGGTGTCGTGGTTCCTGTTCAGGACCACCCGGGGCTTCGAGCTCCGCGCCGCCGGGTTCAACCTGCGCGCCGCCCGCTACGCGGGCATGAGCGCCTCGGGCGCGATCATCCTCGCCATGTCGCTGTCGGGCGGCCTCGCCGGCCTCGGCGGCTCGATGGAGGTCCTGGGCACGGTCCCCCAGATGTCGAACGACATCAGTTCGGGGTTCGGCTTCAACGCGATCGCCCTAGCGCTCCTGGCCGGCAACCGGCCGGCCGGCATCGTGGCGGCGTCGCTGCTGTTCGGGGCCCTGCGGACCGGCGGGGGGCTGATGCAGGTCAAGACGGGCATCCCGCTGGACCTGCTGTTGTTCATCCAGGCGCTCGTGATCATGTTCGTGGCCGCACCCGGGCTCATCCGGGTCCTGTACCGGCTCGACCGCACGCGCACTCCGGGCGTCGACAACGACGTGTCGGAAGCCGGAGCGGCATGACGGCGGCGACGCCCGCCGTCGAGCGGACCACGACCGAGGGCAGTGCATCCGAGCGGGGCGCCATGCGTGCCGCACGCATCCGGGGTGCCGTCCTGGCGGCGCTCGGCATGCTCGCCCTGCGGGTCGCGATCGGAGCGCTGGACACGCCCGCCACCTTCTCGCTCTGGATCGACCGCCAGGGTGGCTCGTCGATCGTCATCCCGACGACCGTCGGGCTGCTGTGGATCGTCACGGGCGTCGTGACGGGCGTGACCGGCATCGCGCAGCTGGTCCGGGGCGTGTCGTTCCCGTGGCGGCGGATGCTGATGGTGCTGTTGCCGCTGTGGATCATCGCGACCCTCGGCGCTCTGCTCGACGGCAAGGCGGCGAACCTGACGGGCATCCTGAGCAACTCGCTGTCCCTGGCCGCCCCGATCGCCCTGGGTGCGTTCGCGGGCATCATCTCGGAGCGCAGCGGGATCAACAACATCGCGATCGAGGGCAAGTTCCTCGTCGGAGCGTGTGCGGCCTCCGTCGCCGCCAGCACGGCGATGCTCGTCCTCGGCCAGGCGGCGAACCCGACGGTCGCCGTGCTCATCGGCATTGGCGCTGCCGCGATCGCCGGGTCGCTGGTGAGCCTGCTGCTGGCCTGGCTCGGCATCCGCTGGAGGGTCGACCAGATCATCGCCGGCATCGTCATCAACATCGGCGCGCTCGGGATCACCAACTTCCTCTACCTGCGGATCCTGTCCAGGAACACCCAGTTCAACACCCCGCCCACCGTGGAGTCGCTCCAGATCCCGGTCCTCTCCCAGTTCCCGGTGATCGGACCGATCCTGTTCTCGGGCACGCCCTACCTGTACTTCACGCTGATCGTGATGGTGGGCTTCGCCTACATGCTCTACCGCACGCGGTGGGGCTTGCGCCTGCGGGCGAGCGGCGAGATGCCGTCGGCGGCCGGCACCGTCGGCATCGACGTCATCCGGATCCGGTACCGGGCGATGATCCTCGCCGGCCTGATGGCGGGCATCGCGGGTTCTTCGCTGAGCCTCGCATCGGCGGGCAGCTTCCAGATGAACATGAGCGCCGGTCGCGGCTGGATCGCCCTCGCGGCCGTCATCTTCGGGGCCTGGAACCCCATCTACGCCTTCGGCGCCGCGCTCGTGTTCGGCTTCGCGGACTCCGCCCAGGCGCTCCTCTCGATCATGGGCGTGGACGTCCCGCCGCAGTTCCTCAACTCGCTCCCGTACGTCATCACGATCGTCGTGGTTGCCGGCGTCGTCGGCCGCGTCCGCGGTCCGGCGGCCGCCGGCCAGCCGTACGACCAGGGCTGAGTCCGCCGACCGCACGCCGCTGCGTATCCTCAACCCCGTCGGGCTCCACAATGACGCGACCACCGGTTCCCTGCGCGAGGCCCCAGTGACCACCTCCCCCCGCACTCCCGTGATTCTCGATTGCGACCCGGGCCACGACGACGCCCTGGCGATCACCCTCGCCCTGGCCCGCCCCGAGCTCCGGGTCCTCGGCATCACGACGGTCGGCGGCAACGCGCCGCTGGCCGCGACGACGCGCAACGCGCTGCGGGTCCTGGCGCTCCTCGGGCGCCCGGACGTGCCCGTCGCGGCCGGCGCCGCCCAGCCCCTCGTCCGATCGCTCGAGACGGCGCCCGAGGTCCACGGGACGAGCGGCCTCGACGGCGCCGACCTGCCCGAGCCCGTCTCCGACCCCCGTCCCGAGGGTGCCATCGAGTTCCTGCGCGCGACCCTGGCCGCCGCGCCTGCCCCGGTCACGCTGATCCCCACCGGGCCGCTCACCAACATCGCGTTGCTGCTGCGGACCTACCCGGCGCTGGCCCCGAAGATCGCCCGCATCTCGCTGATGGGCGGCTCGATGGGCGCCGGCAACTGGACGCCCGCCGCGGAGTTCAACATCTGGGTGGACCCGGAGGCGGCGCGGATCGTGTTCCGCAGCGGCCTGCCGATCACCATGGCCGGTCTCGACGTGACCCATAAGGCGCTGATGGGCCTGGCCGAGGCGGACCGCCTCGAGGCCCTGGGCACGCGGGTCGGGGGCGTCTTCGCGGACCTGCTGCGGTTCTTCACTCGGTTCCACATCGAGCGCTACGGGACGGCGGACACGCCGATCCACGACGCGGTGGCGGTCGCCCACGTCGCCCTGCCGGGGCTCGTGACCACGCGCCGCTACCACGTGGATGTCGCCGTGGACTCGGACATCACGCGGGGCCGGACGGTCGTCGATCATCGCGGCCAGCCCGGGCAGGCGCCCAACGTCGATGTCGCGCTCAACATCGACCGGGTGGCGTTCGCCGAGCTCGTGATCGCCGCGGTCGCGTCCTACCGCTGAGGCTCCGTCAGGGCGTCAGCCAGACCCGGTACTCGGTCACGTTGATCGGCGAGCCATCCTTGGCCGATGGCCCGAAGACCCGCAGGGTCCCGTACTGGCCCTTGGCCACGACGTATGCGATGTCCTGCCGGAAGGTGCCCCAGCAGCCGGTCCCGCAGGACGCCATGACCGGTTCGTCCGCGATGACCTTCCCGGCGGCGTCGATGACCTGCGCCCGGAACGTGGCTTCGAACACGTTCGCGAGACCGCTGACGCGGACCGGGTTGCCGGCCGCGGCGCCCCAGGCCGGGCGGTCGAGGAAGATGGCCGGCAGGAAGTCGCGGTAGTCGGCGCGGCCGACCGGCCCGTCGAGGATCACACCCTCGGCGCTGAACGTCGTGACGGGCTGCCCGTCCAGCTCGAAGCTGACCTTGTCCACGGTGGTGAACTGGGTGAGGGTGTAGGTGACCTGGGCGAGCCGGCCCAGCACCGAGAAGCTGCCGCCACCGGTCGCGAACTCGCCGGAGAGGTCCACGGTCGCGATCCCGTTCGTGATCGTGACACCGAGGAGACGGGTGCCCTGCGGGATCGCGCTGGACATGGCCGGCGAGCCCTCCAGCTCGGGCCCCTGGGGACCCGCCAGCAGGGCCGTCATCGCGGCCGTCGCCACGGACCGGGTCGCCGGGACCTCGCGCAGGACGGGGACGAGCCCCTCGTTGCCGGTGAAGCTGCCGAGGATGAAGTAGGTGCGCACGATCGTGGTGCCGGTAGGGGCCGGCGTCGGGGTGGGGGCCGTCGACGGGCTCGCCGACACCTCGGCGGAGCCGGAGGGAGCCTCGGTGGGGGTGACCGCAGGGACCGGGGTGAGCGAGGGGCTCTCGGGCGCCACATCGGACGGGGCGGGCTGGTCGGATCCAACCGCCGCGGCGGCCGGTGTGGCCGGCGTGCCCAGCGGCCCCGATGTGGGCGTGCACGCGGCGCCGGCGAGGGAGACGGCCGCCAGGATGGCGGCGAGGGCGGTGGTGCGGAGCGCGGCGTGCATGGCCAGGGCCTCGGTTCGGCTTCTCAAGTGGCCCCAGCATCCACCTCGGCCGTGTCGGCCGCATCGCCCGCGGGTAACGATCGCGTCACCGGGAGCGTCAGCGCGAACACCATCCCGCCGTCGGGGCGGCGCCGGGCGCGGAGCGTCCCGCCCAGCAGGGCCGCATGCTCCGCCGCGATGGCGAGGCCCAGCCCGGAGCTGCCGCCGGCGCGCGACGGGTCCGCCTTGTAGAAGCGGTCGAAGAGGTGCGCGAGGGCGTCACCGGGGACGCCCGGCCCGCGGTCGGCGACCACGATGACGGCCCCCTCGCGCGTCGCCTGGAGCGCGACCTCCACGGGGGCACCGGGCGCGTGGTCCCGCGCGTTGTCGAGCAGGTTGCCGAGGATCCGGTCGAGGCGGCGCGGGTCGCAGTCCACGACCAGGGGCGTCGGCGGGAGCGAGACGGCGGCCTCGGGCAGGCGTGCGGCCACCGCGCCGGTCACGACACGGCCGAGGTCGACGGGTTCGAGCGCCGGCCGCTCCGCGTCCGCGTCGAAGCGCGAGATCTCCATCAGGTCGTCCACGAGGACCCGCAGCCGGCGGACGTCCGCGACGAGCAGGTCCGCGGCACGTCGGGCGTCGGGCGGCAGCCCGCCCGTGTGCCCCTCGATCATCGACGCCTCGGCGACGAGGGCGGTGAGTGGCGTCCGGAGCTCGTGGGCCACGTCCGCCACGAACAGGCGGTTCTGGCCCTGGGCCGTCTCGAGACGGGCGATCGTGCCCTCGAGCGAGTCCGCCATGCGGTTGAACTCTGCGGACCAGCGGCCGAGCTCGTCGTGGCCGCCCTCGGGCACTCGGGCGCCGAGGTCACCGCCGGCGATCCGGCGGGCCGCCCGGCCGGCGGCCCCGAGCGGGCGCAGGATCCAGCGCGCCAGGAGACCTGCCACGAGCAGCGCGACGCCGATGGCCGCCGCGCCCGCGGCGACCAGCCCGATCCGCAGCTGCGCCAGGGCCTCCTCGATCGGGGTGACCGGGAACACGAAGTACAGGTCCGGAGGGCCGCCCTGGCGTCCGCCGACGACGAGCACCGGCGAGTCGCCCAGGTCCTGCCAGGCGAAGCCGAGATCGCCCCGGGCCACGATCTCGCGCACGTCCGGCGAGATCGCCCCGAGGGCGCCGCGCAGGCTCTCGGGCTCGTACGGGACGCCGTCGCCGAAGTCGGCGATCACCTGCCCCGAGCCGCGCAGCGCGAAGGCCGTCGGCAGGCCGCTCGTCTCGAAGGCGCGCCGGTCCGTGGGCGCCGGGTCCGCGCCCAGCACGAGCACCGAGAGGCCGTAGTCGACCTGCTGGCGCGCGTCCTCGAGGGCCCGGGCGCGCAGCGAGGCGTCGACGAAGGCATACACGCCGATGCCGATCGCGGCCACCGTGACCGCGACCAGCGCGACCAGCGTGACCGCGAGCCTCGCCCGGATGCCGCCCATCGATGCGCCCGGTCTAGCCGGCGGCCCGGGCGGCTTTGTACCCGGCCCCGCGCACGGTGAGGATCAGCTCCGGCGCCGCCGGGTCGCGCTCGACGCGGGCGCGCAGCCGCCCGATGGCGACGTCCACGAGTCGCGAGTCGCCCAGGTAGCCGTAGCCCCAGACGTGGTCGAGCAGGGCGTCGCGCGTGAACACCTGCCCCGGGTGGCGCGCGAGCTCCGTGAGCAGGTCGAACTCCGTGCGGGTGAGGGCGATCTCGGTCCCGTCGCGCTCGACGGTTCGCCCGGCCGTGTCGATCTGGAGCGGGCCGAGGCGGAGCGGCGCGCCCTCGTCCTGTCCAGGTTCCGTGCGCCGGCGGCGCAGGGCGGCGCGGACGCGGGCGACGAGCTCGGGCATCTCGAACGGCTTGCGCACGTAGTCGTCCGCGCCGGACTCGAGACCCACCACGACGTCGATGGTGTCGCCGCGAGCCGTGAGCATGACGATGGGCGTCGTCGCCTCGCGGCGGATCGCGCGGCACACCTCGAGCCCGTCGAGGCGGGGGAGCATGACGTCGAGCAGGACGAGGTCGGGCCGATTGGCGCGCCAGCGCGCGAGGCCCTCCTCGCCATCGGCCGCCGTGGCCACCTCGAAGCCCGCGGCGCGCAGGCCCATCGCCACCACCTCGCGGATCGACGGGTCGTCCTCGACGAGCAGGATGCGAGCGTCCACGACGGTCGGCGGCTCAGTGGCCGCCATGCTCCCGGGCGAGCTCGACGAGCCGCGCATCGCTGATCCCGAAGTGGTGGGCGATCTCGTGGCGGACCGTGTCCTGGACCTGCGCCCGGACGCCGTCCCGGGTGCGGGCGGACCGCGTGCAGGGGCCGCGGTAGATCGTGATCCGCGCTGGGGTCGTCGCGTGGTCGGCGCCGAGCACCGAGCGGGGGACGCCCTGGTAGAGCCCGTACAGGCCGGGTACGCCGAGTCGGCGCAGCTCCTCGTCCGTCGGCCAGTCCTCGATCACGATCGCCACGGATCCCAGGCGGTCACGGAATGCTTCGGGCAGCCCGTCGATGGCCTCGAGGATCCAGTTCTCGAACGTCGCGTCATCGATCGGGTCGTCCATCTGGGCAGCGTAGCCCGGCTCGTCACTCCGTGCTGCGAGCGGGACGCGGCCCGGGTCAGCGCTCCGCGACGCGCGCTGGGTCGTGTCATCACGGTCTCGGCCGCGGCGACGATGCAGACCTCCGCACCGGTCATTCCGCGGTCAGCGCCAGCCGGCAGGCGAGCGGTGAACCTGCCCATTCGGGGGGGGTGTCGGGCGGCGTTCGTCCTGTCGCCCGACACGTCAACCCACGATTCCGCTGGACGGTGGATGATCACCCAGGGCGGGCCGTCGCGCGCCGCCGGGAGATGAACCATGCAGATCGGACTTGTCGGCCTGGGCAGGATGGGCGCCAACATGTCGCGCCGCTGGCTGGGAGCGGGCCACACCGTCGTGGGCTATGCCCGCCACGCCGAGACCGTGGACGGGCTCCTCGCGGACGGGGCGATCTCGTCCGGCGCCACGTCGCTCGCCGACCTTGTGAGCCAGCTCGCGCCACCGAGGGTCGTCTGGCTCATGGTCCCGGCCGCGTCCGTGGACGCGACGCTCGACCAGGTCGTGCCGCTCCTGGCCCCGGGTGATGTCGTCGTTGACGGCGGCAACTCCCACTATGTCGACGACATCCGCCGCTCCGCGACGCTGGCCGCCAAGGGGATCAGCTACCTCGACTGCGGGACCAGCGGCGGGGTGGCGGGCCTGGAGCGGGGCTACTGCCTCATGATCGGCGGGGCCGCCAAGGCGGTGGAGCGCCTCGACCCGATCTTTCGCGTCCTGGCGCCCGGCGTGGACGCGGCTCCCCGAACGCCGGGACGGACGGGGACCCCCGACGCGGCCGAGAACGGCTACCTGCACTGCGGCCCGAGCGGCGCCGGGCACTTCGTGAAGATGGTGCACAACGGCATCGAGTACGGCGTGATGGCCGCCTACGCCGAGGGCCTGAACATCCTCCGGCACGCCGACGCGGGCCTGCACCAGCGCGAGGTGAGCGCCGAGGTCACGCCGTTGCGTGACCCGGAGCTGTACCAGTACCAGCTCGACATCCCGGCCGTGACCGAGGTCTGGCGGCGCGGCAGCGTGATCGCGTCCTGGCTCCTCGACCTGACGGCCGAGGGGTTCCTGCGCAGCGGGGATCTCGCGGACTACGAGGGCCGGGTCTCCGACTCCGGCGAGGGCCGCTGGACCAGCATCGCCGCCATCGACGTGGGCGCGCCGGCCCCGGTCCTGACGACGGCTCTGTACGAGCGCTTCATGTCGCGGGGCGAGGCTGACTTCGCCGACCGGGTCCTGTCGGCGATGCGCTTCGGTTTCGGTGGCCACCAGGAAGGCAAGGGCTGACCCGATCGTGACTGCCCGCACCGAGCACCGTCAGGCTGCCGCCCGAGCCGCCGAAGCGTCCGACGCCGTCGTGTTCTTCGGGGCGACCGGCGACCTTGCCTTCAAGCAGATCTTTCCCGCGCTCGCCGGCCTCATCCGTGACGAGGGCCTCGACCTGCCGATCATCGGGGTCGCCCGCTCGGGCGACCTGGAGAGCCTCAGGGAGCGGGCCCGGCAGAGCCTCCAGGCCCACGGGTTCGCGGACGCTGCGGCGGTCCGGGCATTGACCGACCGCCTGCGGTACGTCAAGGGCTCGGACGAGGATATCGAGACCTTCCACGCCCTCCGCCGGGAACTGGGCGAGGCGCGTCATCCGCTCCACTACCTCGCCATCCCGCCGGTCCTGTTCGCGGAGGTGGTCGGCCACCTGGAAGCGTCCGGCTGCGCCGCCGGGGCGCGCATCATCGTCGAGAAGCCGTTCGGGCACGACCTCGCGTCAGCGGTGGCCCTCAACGAGACGATCCACCGGGTCTTCCCCGAGCCGGCCATCTTCCGGATCGACCACTACCTGGGCAAGGAGCCGGTGCAGAACCTGCTCTACTTCCGGTTCGCCAACTCCTTGATGGAGCCGATCTGGAATCGCGACCACGTCGCGAGCGTCCAGGTCAACATGCCCGAGGCGCTCGATGTCGCCGACCGCGGAGCGTTCTACGACCAGGCGGGAGCGATCCGCGACGTGGTTCAGAACCACCTCCTGCAGGTCGTGAGCCTGCTCGCCATGGAGCCCCCGTCGGGTCACACGCCCGAGGCCATCCGCAACGAGCAGTTCAAGGTCCTCGATTCCATCCGGCCGCTGGCGCCGGGCGACCTGGTGCGCGGACAGTACCGGGGCTACCGCGAGGTCCATGGCGTCGCGCCGGACTCCACGGTGGAGACGTTCGCGGCCCTCCGACTGCACGTCGACACCTGGCGCTGGGGTGGCGTGCCGTTCTACATCCGGACCGGCAAGTGCCTGCCCCTGACCGCGACCGAGGTCCTCGTCGAGATGAAGCAGCCCCCGCAGGCCGTGTTCCACGAGCCGGAGCCCGCCGGTGCCGGGTACTTCCGGTTCCGGCTCACGCCCGACATGTCGATCTCGCTCGGTGCGCGCGCCAAGAAGCCCGGTGAGGCCCTGGTGGGCGAGGCGGTCGAGCTGTACGCCTCACACCAGAGCGGCACGGAGCGGCCGCCGTACCAGCGGCTGATCGGGGACGCGACCCGGGGCGACCAGTCCCTGTTCGCCCGCGAGGACTCGGTCGAGGCGGCCTGGCGGATCGTCGACGGCGTGCTGGCGGGGGCACCGCCGCTCGTGTACGAGCCCGGATCCTGGGGACCGCCCGAGGCCGACGGCGTGCTGGTCCGCGGCGACCGCTGGCACGAGCCTGCGGCGAGGTCGCGGGTCGTGGAGGCGACGGCGCAGGGGGACTGACGCGGCCGGACGACGAAAGGCACCGCCCATCCGCGACGGCGCACGGGCCCACGTCCGATGGTCGCGCGGGGCGCCGCCCGTCGGTGATCGGGCGCACCGGCCAGCGAGCCCCCGCGAGGGCAGGCGGCATGCTGACAAGCCCGTCAGCGTTGACGGGCTTGTCAGGGACGATGTCTGCGGCAAGGGGGACGGATCTGTCTCCGCCTCCGCGAGCCTGCCCGCTCCCGCTACTTCACCGTCACGCGTGGCCGTCCCCGGGTACCGGCAACGACGAGCTTGACCGTCCGGGTGGCCGACGTGGACCACGTCTTCTGCCAGGCGAGGACCCGGTACCTCGTCGAGCTCGACCGCAGATCGACGGTCGTCACGTAGTTGCCGTTGACGTACACCCTGACCTTGCCTCGCGCGATGGCCGTGGCGGTGAAGAAGTACCCACCCATCGATTGACTTGAACGCCCGGGAAGCCCCCGGGGGGCTGCACGATGGCGGTTGTTCGAACCCCGAGGCGAACGCTTGTGGGGCTGGGTGTGTAGGCTCCGCTCGACCGACCACGGGCCACGCGATTCGCGACGGCTGTGCGCATCCACGATACGCGCCTGACGCAGGGTCCTGTCCCGATCGACACGACACTGAGATCGGCCGGCGTAGGCGAGGGCTCGCGCGCCGGGGCTCGGGTCCTGAGGCGCTGGTCGGTCCATGCTCCTGGTCGCTTCCTCTCGGCTACCCCTCTACCGTGTTTAGACGCGCGCGCCCATGGCCCGAGGGTCCCCTCAGTGCGAGGGGGCCGTTCGTGACCAGGCGGCCCGTGAGATTTCGTCCAGCTCCACCCGTCAATAGGTGGGAGTTCACGCACGACCTGACAGGGATTCCGGCGCTAGAAAGCCTGGCCTCCGACGGCGCCAGGGTCGGGTCAAGGGACTGCAGTCGCGGTCAGGGCGTTGCGCCGGCGCTCGATTCCGGCGTTAGACCCCCGCGAGGTCGCGGCGCCCACCGCCCCGGTTATCGCGACGCTCTCGGGCCTCACCCATGCGATCGGAGCTCTCGCTTCGCCAGTCGGTAGCCGCCCTCGATCGCAATCGCCAAGGCCAGCATTGCCGCCAGGATCAACAGTTTGGCGGGTGCGGTCGTTGTCGTTTGCCAGATCAGTGCGCCCAACGCGACGAGGCAGGCCACAGCCCCGATGACCGAGATCCAGCCGCGGCTGCCGGCGTGAGACGCGTGCCGCGCGTTGGCGGCGTTGACCGCGGCGAAGATCAGCAGGAAGCCGGCGCTGCCAAGCGTGGCGATGCTCGTCAGATCAAACACATTGGCGATCACCAATGTCAACCCTGCCGTGATCAGCAGTCCCTCCAGCCGCTGGCCCCATACCTTGCGCTCCAGCTCGGCCGGTAGTTCGCCAGCGCGCGCGATGCTGTAGCTCAAGCGCGCTGCGCCATAGAGCGTGGCATTGATCGCGGAAGCCGTGGACAACATCGCTGCGATAGCGATCAGGGTGAAACCGGCCTGCCCGAGGAACGGTCGGGCCGCCTCCGCCAGCGCGTAGTCCTTGGCCGCCACGATCTTGTCCACCGAGAGATTGCCCACGGTGACGATCGCGACCAGGATGTACAAGGCGATCACGAACCCGACCGCGGTGAAGTACGCGCGCGGAAGCGTCCGCGCCACGTCGCGCACATCCTCCGCCGTATTGGCGATCAACTCGAAGCCTTCGTAGGCCAGGAAGATGATCATTCCGCCCGCCGCCAGCTCCAGGGGCGGCGACCAGGTATCTGGCACGAGCTGGGATGTTTTGAGGCCTGTCATGCCGACGGCGACGAAGAACAACAGGATCGCGACCTTCAATCCCACGATCCATCTTTCGGCTTTCCCAATCAGCCCAGCGCTGAGCAGGTTGAGCCCGGTGATCATGATCACGCTGAGACTGATCAAGACATGCCTGCCAATGTCCTGCCATGGCTGTGGCAGGAACGTCGCGCCGTAGCTGCCGAACGCGAACGCATAGAGCGACAGCATCACGACGTAGCTCAGCCACAGCAGGACGTTGAGGCTGCCGGTCAACATGCCGGACCCAAAGACGCGATCCAGGAACGTGACCGTCCCGCCCCGGCTCGGATACGCGACCGAGAGTTTCGTGTACGAATACGTCGTGAGCAGCGCAACGACGCCCGCCAGCGCAAAAGCCACAGGCGTACCCCCGTGCGCCAGTTGCACGGCCAGGCCAAGCACAGCGAAGATCCCGCCCCCGACCATCCCGCCGATGCCGATCGCAACCACCGCCCAGAACCCGATCTTGCTGTTGGCTGCTTTGCTCACGGGCAAGTCACCTCCCGCACGAGTCCCGGTTCGGATCGCCCGCCTTCGGTGGAACCACCCGCCGCACGTCGATGACGATGGGTGGGCGGTCTCAAGGCGCCACTCGTAGCGTAGCCTCACCAGAGCGCCCTTCGTCCCGGTCGACGTGCTCGGCGGACGGCGACGGCCCGCGACCGAGGCCATCCCGCACCCGATCGCGCACTCGCACGCGCCACGACACGACCACCGACAACCCCGTTCCGTCAACCACTGCGCAGGACGCGTCGCCTGCAAACCAGGGTGGCGGCGGCCGCCACGCGACGCTGGATCGGTTCGGGCTGGTGGCCGGGTCGCCATTGCCCAGCGCCTGCGTCGGCGCCGCCGTCGGCGCCCGCGCTGCGCCTCCCGGGCTACCATGGACGTCCCGTGACCATCGCCCCCAACGACTTCGTCCACCTCCACACCCACTCGGAGTTCAGTCTGCTCGACGGGCTGGGGCGCATCACCGATCTCGTCGACACGTCGGTCAAGCACGGGTTCGACAGCCTCGCGATCACCGACCACGGCGCCCTCTACGGCTCCGTCGCGTTCTACCAGGCGGCGACCAAGGCGGGCATCAGGCCGATCATCGGCGTGGAGACATATGTCGCCCGGCGCTCGATGACCGACAAGGAGGGCAAGGCCGACAGCCAGCCCTTCCACCTCGTGCTCCTGGCCACCGACATGACCGGCTACCAGAACCTGTGCCGGCTGGTCACGGATGCCCACATCGACGGCTACTACTACAAGCCGCGCATCGACCGGGAGCACCTCGCCAAGTACAGCCAGGGCCTCGTGGGGATGTCCGCGTGCCTCGGCGGCGAGATCCCCAAGGCGCTCGAGGTGGACGACTGGGAGCTGGCCCGCAAGCTGGCCGGCGAGTACTCGGACATCCTGGGCAAAGACCGCTTCTACCTGGAGCTCCAGGACCACGGCATTCCGGAGCAGCGGCGCCTGAACGAACAGCTCCTGCGCCTGGCGCCGGAGATGGACCTGCCCCTGGTCGTCACCAACGACCTCCACTACGTCCACCAGGAGCAGCACGAGGCGCACGACGTGCTCCTCTGCGTGGGCACCGGCAGCAACCTCGACACGCCCAACCGGATGCGGTTCGAGGGTCAGGAGTTCTACCTCAAGACCGCGGCCGAGATGTTCCGGCTGTTCCCCGACCAGCGCGAGGCCTACCTCAATACCCGGCGTGTCGCCGAGATGGTGGACCTCAAGCTGCCCCTGGGCGAGCTGCGAATCCCGCACTTCCCGGTGCCCGACGGGTACACGGTCGAGACCTGGCTGCGCAAGGAGTGCGAGGAGGGCCTGGTCCGCCGCTATGGCGCGATCACCCCCGTCCTCCAGGAGCGCCTGGACTACGAGCTGGGCGTCATCCTCTCGATGGGCTACGCGGGCTACTTCCTGATCGTGGCGGACTTCGTGCAGTTCGCGCGCCAGGAGGGGATCGCCACCACGTGCCGCGGGTCGGCGCCGGGCTCCATCGTCACCTACACGCTGGGCATCACGCCGGTGGACCCGCTCCACTACGGCCTGCCGTTCGAGCGCTTCCTCAACCCGGACCGCGTGACGATGCCCGACATCGACGTGGACTTCGAGGACGAGCGCCGGGACGAGGTCATCAACTACGTCAGCCGCAAGTACGGCCAGGACCACGTCGCCCAGATCATCACCTTCGGGACGATGCTCGCCCGAGCGGCCATCCGCGACGTGGGCCGGGTCATGGGCATGGGCTACGGCGACGTGGACCGGATCGCCAAGGCCGTCCCGAACCAGCTGGGCATCAAGCTCTCCGAGGCCCTGGAGCTCAGCCCCCAGCTCAAGGAGATGCACGACGGCGATCCGCAGGTCTCCAGGCTGATCGGGTTCGCGCAGCAGCTCGAGGGCGTCGCGCGCAACGCGTCCACGCACGCGGCCGGCGTCGTGATCTCGCGCGAACCGCTGACGGAGCTGATGCCGCTCCAGAAGGCGACCAACTCGGACGCGCTCATGACCCAGGTCGAGATGCACGGCATCGAGGCCCTGGGCCTGCTCAAGTTCGACTTCCTGGGCCTGTCCAACCTCACGATCCTGCGCAAGGCCGTGGACCTGATCAAGGAGCACCGGGGCGTCTCCATCGACCTCGACAACATCCCACTCGACGACCCCAAGACGTTCGAGCTGCTGGCGTCGGGCGAGACGACGGGCGTGTTCCAGCTGGAGTCTGCGGGCATGCGCCGCTACATCCGCGAGCTGCAGCCGACGTCCGTCTTCGACCTCGCGGCCATGGTCGCCCTCTACCGCCCGGGGCCGATGGACAACATCCCGGCCTACATCCGGCGCAAGCACGGGCAGGAGCCGGTCCAGTACCTCCACCCGCTGCTGGAGCCGTTCCTCAACCGGACGTACGGCATCTTCGTCTACCAGGAGGACATCATGGCCGCCGCCATGGCCCTGGGCGGGTTCTCCGGGCCCGAGGCAGACATGCTGGGCTACGCGATCCGCAAGAAGAAGTCGTCGGTCCTGCGGTCGATGAAGGAGACCTTCGTCGAGCGGGCGGCGGAGCGGGGCGTCGCGCCGCAGACGATCGACGCGGTGTTCAAGGCCTTCGAGCCCTTCGAGCGGTACGGGTTCAACAAGGCCCACGCGACCTGCTACGGCCTCATCGCCTACCAGACCGCGTACCTCAAGGCCAACTTCACCGTCGACTACATGACCTCGGTGCTGTCGGCCTTCCGCGACAACGCGGAGAAGGTCGCGGCCGCCATCGCCGAGTGCCGCAGGCTGGGCATCGACGTCCGGACACCCGACGTCCACCGGTCCGGCCTGGGGTTCACGGTCGAGGACGACGCCATCCGGTTCGGCCTGCTCGCCGTCAAGAACGTGGGCGAGAGCGCGATCCAGTCGATCATCGACGCGCGCGAGGCGGACGGCGAGTTCCGCTCCCTGACCGACTTCTGCAGCCGTGTGGACGTCCGGCTCGCGAACCGCAAGGTGCTCGAGTCGCTGGCCCGCGTGGGCGCGCTCAACTGCTTCGGGCACCCGGCGCAGATCCTGCTGGGCCTCGACGACGCGCTGGCGACCGGCCAGGCCGCGCAGCGCGACCGGATCAGCGGCCAGACCTCGCTGTTCGACATGGGCGGGGACGAGGCGGCCACCCTGGAGCGGCCCCTCCCGGCCACGCCCGAGACGCCCGTCCGTGAGCGCCTCCGCTGGGAGAAGGAGCTCATGGGGCTCTACCTCTCGGACCACCCCATGGGCGAGGTCGCGGAGCGCGTCGGCGCGTTCGTCACCGGGTACAGCGGCGACCTCAAGGACGAGTCCCTGGACGGCCAGCGAGTGGTCCTGGGCGGGATCGTCACGGGGATCCGGTCGGTCATGACCAAGGCCAGGGCGACGATGGCGGTGGTGACCCTCGAGGACCTGCAGGGGACGGTCGAGGTCGTCGTGTTCCCCAAGACCTACGAGACGACGATGGGGACCTGGCGCGACGGCGCGATCCTCCTCGTTGCGGGGCGCGTGGACCACCGCGGCGACGAGGCATCGCTGCTCGCTGACTCGGTCTGGGACTGGGACGTGGTCGCCGAGCGCGGCCCCGAGGCGTTCGCGAAGGAGGTCGGCTCGCTCGACAAGCGCTCGCGGCGCGGCGGACCGAACGGCGGCGGCGGGAACGGCGGCGGCGGGAACGGCGGCTTCGGGTCTGCCGCCGGGACGGTCCCCGGCGGCCCGGGTCCCGCGGTGGGCGGCCCGGGTCCCGCGGTGGGCGGGGCCGGACCCGTAGCGCTCCCGCCGGAGCCCGTGCCCACCTACTCCGAGCCGCCCGGCCTCGCGGGCGCCGGCGGCGCCGACTCGCCCGAGGAGCCGCCGCTCCCCGACGAGGCGGGCTCGCGGGCCGTGGCGGCCGCCCAGGCCCCGTCACGGCCGCTCGAGGCGTCACCGGGTGCCGTGCTCAACGTTCGCTTCGCGCGCGCGGCCGGCACCGATCGCGTCGTGTCCGCGATGCACGCCTTCAAGTCGGTGCTCCGCGACCGACCGGGTGCGACCCGGGTCGTCGTCCACGTGCCGGCGCCCGGCGGCTCCGCGCTGCCGATGGAGCTGCGCGGCGTCGCCTACGACGCGGAGCTCGTGGCCGAGGTGCGCCGCCGGGTCGGCGAGGGCGTCATCGACCTCCAGCTGGGCTGAGCAAGCGGCCGCGTCAGGCGCGTGCCTGGCGCAGGGCCCGCACGCCCGAGATCTGCTCGTGGAACTCGGCGCGGATCCGGTTGAGGTCCGGGCGCTCCACGTCCAGCTCCTCGGCGAGACGGTTGGCCAGCCAGGATTCGGTCGCGTCAATCTCGTCGTCAGCGGCCATCACGAGGTAGCAGGACCGCAGGAGCTGCTCGCGCTCCTCGATGGTTGAGATCGCCTTGAACTCGCGAGTGACGAGGTAGTCCTCCGTCGCCCCGAACTCGCCCGCAAGCGTCCCCGCCAGGTCCACGATCAGCCCCCCGGTCTCCGCGTCCAGGCCGCTCGCCTCGGCCAGGCGGAGCATCTCCGCACGCTCGGCGTCGCTCATGCCGTCGCTCGCCTGGGCGGCCCGGCCCAGCAGGTACGCGAACGCCGCGAAGTAGCGGGCGCGCGCCGGCGGCAGGCGGTCGAGGCGGGCCGACAGGACGCGCACGCTCTTCGTCTCGGCGGCGCCGGCGGCAGGCAGCGCGGCGTCGGGATCAACGGGGAGATCGGCGGACGCCGGGGCGTCGAGGCCCAGGACGCGGCGGAAGAGGCTCACGTGTCGGCTCCGGTATCGGTACTGGCGGCGGTTCGTCCTGGGGCGTCTACCCCCCACGGGAACGCCGGGCCTGGTAGCGAAGGTGGGACTCGAACCCACACGAGGTTGCCCTCAGCGGTGTTTGAGACCGCCGCGTCTGCCGTTCCGCCACTTCGCCGGGCGGTGCCATCGTAGCGGAGCGGGTGCCGGGGGCGCGGTCGCCGGGCATCGGTGGCGCGGAGCGGACCAACGGTTCTGTCGGCGAACGTCCCGCCCACATGGGGGCACACCATGTCCGGCGGGATGGCCCGGCAGGCGATGAATGTCCCATGGGGCGGCTGCGACGTCCGGTGACCGGATTCTTGCTCCGTCCGCCGCCACCCGCTGGCCGCACGGCGGCGGCCGACGGAACCGCCGGCGCGCGGGCGGCGTCTCGACGGCGATGCCCAGCCAGACCGCAGCCCGATGCTAGACTCGCCGCGCCTCACCATCGCCGCAGGGAGGGCCGTTCCCTTCGTGGAGGACGCCCGGCCGACGGAGGCCGTCGACGACCCGGTCCAGCGCCGCGACCTGATCCTCATGGAGCAGGCCCGGAGCGGGAGCCTCGACGCCTTCAACAGCCTCGTCGAGTGCTACCAGGACCACCTGTTCGGGCTGGTCGCGCGCATGGCTCCCGATCGGGACCAGGCCGGCGACGCGGTGCAGGAGGCGTTCTTCTCCGCGTACCGCAACATGCGCTCGTTCCGTGGCGGGAGCGTGCGCTCCTGGCTCAGCCGGATCGCGATCAACGCGGCGATGGACCAGCAGCGCCTCAAGAAGCGCCGGCCCTCCCAGCCGTACCCCGAGCTCGAGGACGAGAGCTGGCAGCCCCCGGCGGGCGACGAGGCCGATCCCGTCCGCACGGCGATGCAGAGTGAGCGCACCCGCGTCCTCAACGCCGCGCTGGCCGCGATCACGCCAGACCAGCGCCACGCGATCGTCCTGTTCGATGTCGAGGGCTACGACTACGCCGAGATCGCCGAGCTGACCGGGGTGTCGCTCGGGACGGTGAAGTCGCGCATCCACCGCGGGCGGCTCGCGCTGCGGGACCGGCTCGAGGGCCACCTCGGGCTGTTCCGCGGGGAGGGCGACGCTTGACGCCGATCCCCGCCCCCCACGCCGATCACGACCCGCTCGCGATCGCCGCCTATGCCGCGGGCGACGCCGAGGGGCCCGAGCTCGATGCGGCGCTGGCCCTGGTCGCCGCCTGCGCGGACTGCGCCGCCCTCCACCACGACC
>JBBSCF010000023.1:0-49427 GCA_038250545.1 Candidatus Limnocylindrales bacterium
GCGCATGCTTGACATGCATGAGGTCACTGGTTCGAGTCCAGTATCGCCCACCACACAGCGTCGACCGGGCCACGCCCGTCCGCGAACCCGCCAGAGAATCGCGACCATCGGCTGAGAATCGCGACCGGGCACCGGGACAGGGGCACCACCCGCGAGCGGCCGGCGAACCGGCCCGGGATCCGCCCGTTAGCGCGGCTTGAGCGCGCGGCGCCGGACCATCCGGATGACGCGAAGGCGGGTGGAACCGCGGGAGGTCGAACCTCTCGTCCTGTCGGGACGAGAGGTTCTGTGATTCTCGGGAGCGAATGCGATGGCTGACGACAAGGCGGGCGCCGCGCCGGTGGCGGCGGTGGACGACGAGAACGACATCCCGTTCGAGGCGCCGGAGCGCGGCTCGGCCGACGAGCTGCTCGACGCGGGGGCGCACGCGCCCATCGACGCGATGCGCCACAGCACGGCGCACGTGATGGCGGAGGCGGTCCTGGACCTGTTTCCCGGCGCGCGCCTGGGCATCGGGCCGGCCATCGAGAACGGCTTCTACTACGACTTCGAGCTCCCCCGGCCGCTGTCGCCCGCCGACCTCGAGGCGATCGAGGGCCGCATGCGCGCGTCGGTCGCCGCCGATCACGCCTTCGTCCGCCGCGAGGTGGGCTTCGACGAGGGGCGTGCGATCGAGGAGCGCGACGACCAGGCGTTCAAGGTGGAGATCCTCGACGACCTCGCCCGCAGGGCGCAGGAGTCGGGCGAGGCCATGCCGCCCGTGACCTTCTACGAGCACGGCCCGTTCCGTGACCTGTGCAAGGGCCCGCACGTCGAGAGCACGGGGCACATCGGCCCGTTCAAGCTGCTCGCCGTGGCCGGCGCCTACTGGCGCGGGGACGAGAAGCGCCCGATGCTCCAGCGGATCTACGGCACGGTCTGGGAGACCCAGGAGCAGCTGGACCAGTTCCTGTGGCGGCGCGAGGAGGCGAAGAAGCGCGACCACCGCAAGCTGGGCGTGCAGCTCGACCTGTTCAGCTTCCATGACGTGAGCCCCGGCGCCGCCTTCTGGCACCCCAAGGGCCAGCGCATCTGGCGCACGCTGGAGGCGGCCGTGCGCGAGGTCCAGGACGCCCGCGGCTACGACGAAGTCTCGACGCCGATGGTCGTGAGCCAGCGCCTCTGGGAGGCGTCGGGTCACTGGGAGCTCTACAAGGAGAACATGTTCCTCATCGAGAGCGAGGGCCTGACCTACTCGCTCAAGCCGATGAACTGCCCCGAGTCGACGATCATCTACAAGAGCCACCTGCGGTCCTACCGGGACCTGCCGCTGCGCCTCTCCGAGTTCGGTCGCCTGCACCGCAACGAGCGCTCCGGCACGCTCTCGGGCCTCACCCGCGTCCGCCAGTTCATCCAGGATGACGGCCACATCTACGTCCGGCCGGACCAGCTGGGCGACGAGATCGCGGCGCTCATGGGCGAGGTCGAGGAGGTCTACAGCTGGTTCGGCCTCAAGCCCGAGATCAAGTTCGGGACGAAGCCGGCGAAGGCGCTGGGGGACCCGGCGCTGTGGGAGAAGGCCGAGGGGCTGATCCGAGAGGCGCTCGACGCCTCCGGTGTCTCCTGGACCCTCAAGCCCGGCGACGGCGCGTTCTACGCGCCGAAGATCGACATCCACATCGAGGACGCCCTCGGCCGCTCGTGGCAGACGGCCACGATCCAGGTGGACCTCACGATGCTCCCGGAGCGATTCGACCTCTCGTACATCGACGAGGATGGCCAGCCGAAGCGCCCGATGGCGATCCACCGTGCGATCTACGGCTCGCTGGAGCGCTTCATCGGCATCCTGGTGGAGCACTTCGCCGGCGCGTTCCCGCTCTGGGTAGCGCCGGTGCAGGCCGTGGTGATCCCCATCGCGGACCGCCACGTCGAGCCGGCGAGGGAGCTGGCCGCCGAGCTGAAGGCCGCGGGCCTGCGGTTCGTCGAGGTGGACGCCTCGGACAGCCGGATGCAGAACAAGATCCGCCTCGCGCAGGGCCAGAAGGTCCCGTACATGCTGATCCTGGGCGACCGCGAGGTGGAGGCCCGGACGGCATCCGTGCGCCGCCGCGACGGCACCCAGGAGCAGGGCGTGGCGTGGGCGGACCTGGCCGCACGGCTGGGTGACGAGGTGCGAGAGCGACGCCTGGGATAGCCCCGCGCTGGACCGGATCAAGGGCGATCACGCGGCCTGAGGACCCTTCGGTTCGTTGCGGCTCAGAGAACCGCTGTGCTATCCTCCCGCGGCGACCGAGCAGGCCGTGGGCCTGTGCGCGCCGCACGATCTTCCACACAACAAAGGGAACCACGACATCAGCCGAGACCTGCGCATCAACCAGATGATCCGTGTCCCACAGGTGCGGGTCCTCGACGAAGATGGCTCACAGCTGGGCGTCATGCCCACGCAACAGGCCCTGGCGATGGCGCAGGAGCGAGGTCTCGACCTTGTCGAGGTCGCTCCTACCGCTGCACCCCCGGTCGTCAAGTTTCTCGACTACGGTCAGTACAAGTACGAGCTGACCAAGCGCGAGAAGGAGGCGAAGCGGAAGCAGCGGGCGGTCGAGTTCAAGGAAGTCCGCCTCACACCGAAGATCGGCATCGGGGACTTCGAGACGAAGGTGCATCGCGCGCTCGAGTTCCTCGAGGACGGTGACCGGATCAAGGTGACCGTCCGCTTCCGCGGTCGGGAGCTCACGCACCCGGAGATCGGCAGGGCACTCCTCGCCAAGTTCGGCGACGCGGTCAAGGACCACGCGGTCATCGACCGGAGCCCGGCCCTCGAGGGCAAATCGATGTTCATGACGCTCGCGTCGGTCCACAAGCCGAAGCCGCACGAGCACCGCAACCCGGCGAGCAGGTCGGAGGGCGCCGCAGGCGCCGAACCCGAACCTGAGCCCGCCACCGCCCCGACGCCCTCCGCCGAGCCGGCGGTCGAGGCGGCGCCAGCAGGAGAGTGAGGCCAGCGTGCCGAAGATGAAGACCCACAAGGGGACCCAGAAGCGTGTCGGGGTCACCGGGTCCGGAAAGTTCATCCGCGTCAAGGCCTGGAGCGGACATCATCTCGAGCTCAAGTCCTCGCGCCGCACCCGCCGCTACGCGGGGAAGGCCGTCATCGGACCCGAGCACCAGGAGCAGCTCCGCCGGCTGCTGCCGAATCTCTAGGAGCTGACCGATGGCACGCGTCAAGCGCGGCGTTACGTCGCACAAGCGCCACAAGCGGCTGCTCAACGCCGCCGAGGGCCGCACCGGGACGAACCGCAAGCTCATCAGGCGGGCGCACGAGGCGCAGCTCCACGCCCTGGCCTACGCGACCCGTGACCGCAAGCAGCGGAAGCGCGACATGCGCGAGCTGTGGATCATCCGGATCAACGCGGCCGCGCGCCTGAACGGGATCTCCTACAGCAAGCTGATCGCGGGCCTCAAGAAGGCCAACGTCGATCTCGACCGCAAGGTCCTGGCCGACATCGCCGTGCGCGACGCCGCGACCTTCGGCCGCATCGCCGAGGTCGCTCGCACCGCCTGAATCCTCCGGCCGATGCGCTCCGAAGAGCGCGCTCGGCCCTCGGAGGGCACAACGCAGTCCCGAGCCCTCGACGTCGACCGGCGTTCGAGGGTTCGCGATTCTCAGGAGCCGGTACAGGAGCCCATGGATCTCGCCCAGCTGACCAGTGATCTCGAGGCGCTGCGTGCCCGGGCGACCGGCGCCGCCGGGAGCGCCCCCGACACCGCCGCGCTCGACGCGATCGAGCTTGAGGTGCTCGGCAAGAAGGGCGACCTGACCGCGATCCTGCGGGGCATCGGCACGCTTCCGGCCGAGGACCGCCCCAAGGTCGGGGCGATCGCCAACGACGTGCGCGGCTCGGTGGAGGCCGCCCTGGGCGAGGCCCGGTCGCGTCTGGGCTCCGCGGAGCTGGCCGCGCGCCTCGCCGCCGAGACCGTCGACGTCACCACGCCCGGCCGCCCGCTCCGGCGCGGGTCTCTCCACCCGATCATGGAGACGGCGCGCGAGATCTCCGAGGTCTTCCGCCAGTTCGGCTTCGTGGACTACGAAGGGCCGGAGATCGAGGACGACCTGACCAACTTCCAGATGCTCAACATCCCGCCGGACCATCCGGCGCGGGACCTCTGGGACACGCTCTACCTCGACATCGACGGGCGGCTCCTGCGCACCCACACGAGTCCGGGCCAGATCCGCGTCATGCACCAGGAGAAGCCGCCCATCCGCGCCCTCCTGCCCGGTCGCTGCTTCCGATACGAGGCGGTGGACGCGAGCCACGCGAGCGAGTTCTTCCAGGTGGAAGGCCTGATGATCGACGAAGGCACGTCCATGGCGGACCTCAAGGGCCTCCTGGACCAGTTCGCCCACGCGATGTTCGGCGAGGACCGCGCGACGCGCTTCCGCCCCGGCTACTACCCGTTCACGGAGCCGTCCGTCGCGTTCGACATCCTGTGCGTCATCTGCAACGGCGAGAAGTGTCCGGCGTGCTCGCGCACGGGCTGGATGACGATCCTGGGCGCCGGCATGGTCCACCCGGTCGTGCTCCGCTACGGCGGCATCGACCCGGAGCGCTACCAGGGCTTCGCGTTCGGCATGGGCGTCGAGCGGATCGCCAACCTCCGCCACCACGTCGTCGACCTCCGTGCCTACATGGAGGACGACCTGCGCTTCCTGGGAGCCTTCCGGTGAGAGTCCCGCTGTCCTGGCTCCGCGACTTCGTCGATGTCGAGCTCACGCCCGAGCAGCTCGCCGAGCGCCTGACGCTCCTGGGCATGGAGGTCAAGCACATCGAGCGCTGGGGCGCCGACTGGCGGAACGTCGTCATCGGCGAGCTCCTGACGGTCGAGCGGCACCCGCGCGCGGACCGCCTGAGCCTCACGACCGTCACCGTCGGCGACGGCTCGGAGCCGCTCTCGATCGTCTGCGGCGCGACCAACATCGCCCCGGGCCAGCGGATCCCCGTCGCGCTGCCCGGCGCCCTGCTCCCCGGCAACCGCCGGATCGAGCGGACCGAGAAGATGGGCGTCGTGTCCAACGGCATGCTCTGCTCGGGCGACGAGCTGCGCCTGACCGGGGACGGCGACGGCATCCTGATCCTGCCCCCCGACACGGCCCTCGGCGTGCCGCTGGTGGACCTCTACGGCGACGTTGTCCTCGACGTGGACGTCAAGCCGAACCGCGGCGACGCGCTCTCGATCCTGGGCCTCGCCCGCGAGGTGGCCGCCGTCACCGGCGGTCGGGTCCGGATGCCCGAGATTCGTGTGGAGGAGGGGAGCGGCCCATCGACGGCGGAGCGCCTGGCGGTCGATGTCCGCGACCCGGACCTGTGCACGGGCTTCGCCGGCCGCTGGGTGAGCGGCGTGACCATCGCCCCGTCGCCGGACGCGGTCCAGATGCGGCTCCTCGCCGCCGGCCAGCGTCCGATCAGCAACGTCGTCGACGTGTCGAACTACGTGATGCTGGAGCTGGGCAAGCCGATCCACACGTTCGATGCCGCCGCGGTCCGCCCCGGTCCCGACGGCCGCGCCACGATCGTGGTGCGCCGCGCGACCCCCGGCGAGCGGCTCGAGACGCTGGACCACGTGGAGCGCGAGCTCGCAGGCGACATGCTCCTGATCGCGGACCCCGAAGGCCCGCTGGCCGTCGCCGGCGTCATGGGCGGCGCGAGCTCCGAGGTCTCGGACCAGACCCGCGACATCGTCATCGAGTCCGCCATCTTCGACCCGGTCAGCATCCGCCGGACCGCGCAGCGGCTCGCCCTGCGCTCGGAGGCCTCGGGCCGGTTCGAGAAGGGCCAGGAGCCGCGTATGGCGCGCCTCGGCGCGGACCGCACGGCGCAGCTGATCCACGCGTGGGCCGGCGGCGACGTCGCCCCGGGCGTCGTGGACATCGCCCCCGACCCGCCTGGCCCGGCGCGTGTCGCCTTCCGCCCCGCCCGCGTGAACCGGCTGCTGGGCACGGACCTCACGACCGCGGAGCAGCGCGACCTGCTCGCCCGGGTCGGCGTCGAGACCGAGGTCGCCCACGACGGCGCCCCGGTCACCGTCGCGCTCAAGCCCGAGCCGCTCGTCGTGACCGCCGCCCAGGATGTCATCACGGCCGTCGTGCCCACCTGGCGGCGCGACATCGCCATCGAGGCGGACGTGGCCGAGGAGATCGCCCGCGTCCGCGGCTACGAGCTCGTCCCGTCCGTGACCCCGGACACGGCGATGCCGCACTTCCGTCCCTCGCCGCTGGAGATCCGCCAGCTCGTCCGCGAGCTGCTGGCGGGTGCCGGCCTGACCGAGGTCGTCACCACGGCGCTCGTGTCGCCACGGCACGTCGAGACCTTCGTTCTGGCCCGCGAGGTCGCGTCCGTCGGGGATGAGGACCAGCCCGGCGGCGATCCGATCGGCGTCACCAACCCGCTCTCGCGCGACCACTCGCTGCTCCGCCGCAACCTGCTCGGCAGCCTCCTCGACGTCGTGGGCGTCAACCTGCGCCACGGCACCGACGACGTCGCCGTGTTCGAGATCGGGAAGGGCTATGCCCGGATCGGCTCGGAGCCCCGCGAATGGTGGCGTCTCGGCTTCGCGCTCACGGGCGCCGCCCAGCCCGCCGCCTGGAACCGCCGGGCGCGCCCCTATGACCTCGACGACGCCAAGGGCCTGTTGGAGCTCCTGGCGGCGCGGCTCGGCCTGCCCCGCCCCGCGTATGCCGCGGAGACGGGCGAGGCCCTGTTCCACCCCGGCCGCACCGTGCGTGCCGACGTGGACGACCGCCTCCACGCCGTCGTGGGCGAGCTGCACCCGCACCTGGTCGATGCCTGGGAGCTGCGGACGACGGGCCGCGTCGTCGTCGGCGAGGTGGCCCTCGCGGGGCTCGCGGCCGGCCGGCTGACCCCGGAACGCGCCCACGCCGTCGACCGCTTCCCAGAGGTGGATCGCGACCTCGCGATCGTCGTTCCGGAGGGGACGCCGTCGGCCACGGTCGAGGCCCTGGTGCTCGATCGGGCGGGTGGCCTGGTGCGCGACGTCACCCTGTTCGACATCTACCGCGGCGTCCCGCTCGCGGGCGACGAGAAGAGCCTCGCGTTCCGGCTCCGCTTCGGCGCCTCGGACCGGACCCTCACCGAGGGCGAGGTCGAGGCTGCCGTGGCCGGCGTCGTCGCGGGGCTGCCGCTCGTGGAGGGCCGCCTCCGGGCGTGACCGGGTCGGCGGGTCCGGGCCATTAGGGCGTTCGTCCCGTTGCGGCGCGCTCGCGGCCGCTGCTACCCTTCCGCGGGGATCGATGCCGGCGGGGGTTCCGGCACGCGTCACGAGGTGGGCGAGTGGACATCGTCGAGTTCATCAGGTCAATGAATCTGTTCGACCTGATGGTCGTCCTGGTCCTGTTCGCCATGTTCATTGTCGGCTTCGTCCAGGGGGCCGTGCGGCGCATCGTCGGGATCATCACGATCACGTTCTCGTTCTTCCTGGCGGCGCAGCTTTCCGTGCCGCTCGGCGACTTCCTGATCTCCAACTGGACGACCTATCCGCACGAGTACTCGCTGATGCTCGGCTTCCTGGCGCTGTTCGTGGCGGCCGTGTTCGCGTTCTTCCTCGTTGTCCAGGGCACGTACAGCAAGACCCAGATCTTCGCGGAGCATCCCGTGGTCGACGAGGTGCTCGGCGGGTTCCTCGGCGTCATTCAGGGGCTGCTGCTCCTGATGTTCGTCACGATCGTGCTGGACCAGTACTTCCTCTATGCGCCGTCGGCTGCCGAGGTGTCCGAGGTGCCGCTGTTGCGCCCGTTGTGGGAGGCCCTCAACACCTCCGCGTTCGGGTCGCTCCTCCACCAGACGGTCATCCCGAATTTCATCAACCTCGTCGGCCTCCTCATCCCGGGCTACGTCAAGGCCACCTACCACCTCTAGGGTGAGCCGCACGCGATCCGGGCGACCGCTGCCGCCCTTGCCGAGGAGCCTGCTCGAGGGCCCCACGCTCGACGCCGCCCGCGCGCTGCTCGGTGCGCGTCTCATCCGCGAGGCGGGTGACGGCACGGACGCCCGACGCGCCGGGCGGATCGTGGAGGTGGAGGCGTACATCGGCGAGGCGGATCGGGCCTCGCACGCACGGATGGGCCGCACGCCGCGGAACGGGGTCATGTTCGGTCCGCCAGGGATCGCCTACGTGTACCTTGTCTACGGCATGCACCACTGTCTCAACGTCGTGACCGAGGCCGCCCCGAGGCCCGCGGCGGTGCTCATCCGTGCCGTGGAGCCCCTCGAGGGCCTGGACGCCATGCGCACCGCGCGGACGGCCGCGGCCGCACGCGCCCGCCGGCCGGGACGCCCCGTGCCCGTCGCGCGCCGGATCGCCGACGCGCGCCTCGCGGCTGGGCCGGGCCTCGTCGCCGCCGCGTTCGGCATCGACCGGTCGCACACGGGCCTGGACCTGTGCGACCCGGCCTCGCCCCTGCGCCTCGAGCCCGCCGGCGCGGACGAGCCGGTGCCCGAGGTCGCCGCCACGCCGCGGGTCGGCATCACCTACGCAGGCGAGCCCTGGGCATCCGTCCCGTGGCGGCTCATCGTCCCGGGCAGCCCCTCGCTGAGCGGACCGCGCCGCTGATGGACGCCCGCTCCATCGCGCTCCTCGAGTTTCCGGCCGTCCGCGCTCGCCTGGCCGAGAAGACCTCGTTCGACCCGTCGCGACGCCTCGCGGAGGCGCTCGTCCCCTCGAGTGACGCGGTCCTCGTCCGCCGCGCCCTCGACGAGACGGACCAGGCGCGTGCCCTGCTCCAGGAGCGCGCCGGCGTGGGCATCGGCGCGGCGCACGACATCGAGCCATGGGTCGGCCGCGCCGCGCGGGGTGGGCGCCTGGACGCCGCCCACTTCATGGAGATCGCGGACACGCTCGACGCCTCCGCACGCCTGGCCACCTCGCTCGCCGACGAGCGCCGCGCGTTGCTGCGCGATCTCGGGCGTCGCCTCCACCCGCTGCCCGCGTTGCGGAGCACGCTGCTGCGCAGCTTCGACCCGACGGGCGAGCTGCTCGACACCGCCTCGCCGCGGCTGGGGGCGCTGCGCGGCGCGGCCCGGATCGCCTACGACCGGCTCCGCCGACGGCTGGACTCGCTGGTGGGCTCGGAGCTGGGCGGGGCGCTCCAGGAGCCGCTCATCACGATGCGCAACGGGCGCTACGTGGTCCCGGTCCGCGCCGAGGCACGGGCGAAGGTCAAGGGCATCGTCCACGACGCGTCGGGGAGCGGTCAGACCCTGTTCGTGGAGCCGCTCGTCGTGGTCGAGCTGGGCAACGCCTGGCGCGAAGCCACGGCGGCCGTGCAGGAGGAGGAGGGCCGCATCCTCGACGAGCTCTCCGCCCTCGTCGGCGCCAACGCGACGCTGCTGCGCGAGACGCTCGAGGCCCTTGCCCAGTTCGACTTCTGGGCGGCCAAGGCCCAGCTCGCGGCCGAGCTGGACGGCATCCGTCCGGAGGCGGCCGACCGGTCCGAGGTGATCCTGCTGTCCGCGCGCCACCCGGGCCTCACCGGCCGCGTCGTGCCCATCGACCTGCGGCTGGGCGACGGCTACACGGCCCTCGTCATCACGGGCCCCAATACCGGCGGCAAGACGGTCGCGCTGCGCACCCTGGGCCTCCTCTCCCTCATGCACCAGGCCGGCCTCCACGTCCCGGCCGAGGCCGGCTCGCGCCTGCCGGTCTTCCAGGACATCTTCGCGGACATCGGCGACGAGCAGTCCATCGCCCAGTCGCTCTCGACGTTCTCCGGTCACCTGCGCTCGATCACGCGGATCGTCGAGCACGCGGGGCCGGGGACGCTCGTCCTGCTCGACGAGCTGGGGGCGGGCACGGATCCCACCGAGGGCTCCGCGCTGGCGCAGGCGCTCCTGGACCACTTCATCCGCTCCGGGGCGCTGGTGGCGGCGACGACGCACTACGCGGAGATCAAGGTCTACGCCCACGAGACGCCGGCGGCGCGCAACGCCTCGGTCGAGTTCGATCTCGAGACGCTGTCACCCACGTACCGGCTCACCATCGGCCTGCCGGGCGGATCGCAGGCCTTCGCCATCGCCGAGCGCCTGGGGCTGCCAGACGCCATCGTGGCCGATGCCCGGAGCCGCCTGTCCGAGAACCAGGCCGCGTTCGAGGCCACGCTCGCGTCCATCCGCAAGCAGGAGGGCGAGATCGCCGGCGCCGTGGAGCGCGCACGCGTCGCGGAGGCGAAGGCCGCCGAGGCCCTGCGCTCGGCCGACGAGGAGCGCCGTCGGGCTCGCCGCGAGCGGGACGAGGCGGTCAAGGCGGCCCGCGACGAGGCCCAGCGCCTCGTGGACTCGCTCCGGGACGACGTGGCGGGCGTCCGGCGCCGTCTCGAGCGCGAGACCGTGACTGCGCCTGCCATCGATGCCGCCCTGGCGCGGGCGGAGCAGACCCTCGAGCGCCTCCCCGACGCGCCGCAGCAGCGCGAGCGCGCGGCACCCGTGGAGCCCCGCACGTGGCGCCTCGGCGAGCGGGCGCGGAGCCGGAGCGGTGGCTGGGAGGGCCGGATCGCCGCGCTGGAGAAGGGTGGTACCCGGGCGACCATCGAGGCCGGCGGGATGCGCGTCTCGGTCGCCGTGGCGGACCTAGAGCCGGCCCTGGGGCTGGCCGGGGGCGGGGGACCGCAGACCGAGGCCGAGGCTGCCCGCGCGGCTGGCCGCGGTCCGGGCGCCGGGCCGCGCGCCGACGGGCCGACGGGCATCTCGAACCTGCGCCTGGCGCGCGCCCGGAGCGTCGCCTCGTCGCTGGACCTGCGCGGCGCCCGCGTGGACGAGGCCCTCGACGCGCTCGGCCGCTATCTGGACGACGCGTCGCTTGCCGGCCTGGAGCAGGTGCTGATCATCCACGGCCTCGGCACGGGGGCCTTGCGCGATGCGGTGCGCCAGCAGGCGGCATCCCATCCCCTGGTGAAGAGCTTCCGCGCGGGTGAGCGAGGCGAGGGCGGGGACGGCGCGACGATCGTCAAGCTCTGAGGAGGTCCCGGCGCACGAGCGCGATCAGGGCTGGGGCGTCTTGCCCGGCTTGGGCGTCTTGCCCGGCTTGGGGGTCACGACCGCGGCGGGTGGCGCGGAGGCCTCGGGCGGGAGCGACGGGCAGGGCGAGAGCGGGTCCGTGGACACGCATTGCGTCGGCGGCGGCGGACCGATGGGGCACTTCTTGGTGGGCGCGAACGCGCCGCCCCAGCTGCGCCCGAACGGATAGAAGCCGCCACCGTAGAAGTACGCGGTCCGGGTGCGCTTCGGCCCACCCGACGCGCCGGCGCCGCGCGCCGCACGCGCCTGCCAGGCAGCGTCGGCCTTCTGCCAGACCTTGAAGCCAGCCTCGGCCTTGCTGTAGTCGATGAAGGACTTCGTCACCTTCGGGCCGACGCAGCCATCCTGCCACAGGAGACCGCTCGCCCCATCGACGTCCACGGCCCGCGAGGAGCTCGCCCCCTGCGTCGGCGCGGTTCCGGGCATGAAGATCTCCTGGACCGTCTTGCGCGTGGAGCCCGTGGCCTTCATGCCGGTGAAGGCGTCGACCGACGCCGTTACGAGGCCCTTGGGCTTTGTGCGGGCGAAGCCCTCGATCGGCATGCCCTTGGAGACATCGGACAGGATGGCCGACCAGAGTGGCGCGGAGGTGTCGAGCGAGAGCTTGCCGTCGTTGGGCGAGTTGTCCGAGTTGCCCATCCAGACGCCGGCGACGAGGGCCGGCAGGGTCTTGTCGGACGGCGCCGCCAGGTAGCCGTACGCATGCACGTCGCGGTTGTCGCTCGTCGTGCCGGTCTTGTAGGCCGCCGGACGCACGCGCGAGCCACTGACCCCGTCGGTGATCCGCCACTTGCCCCAGAACGGGTTGACGGACTTGATCGTGTTGCCCGCCAGGATGTCCGTGATGATGTAGGCCGCCTGCCGCTCGACGACGCGCTCACCGCTCAGCTTGTAGTCCTGCGGCGGCCACACCTGGACACCGTTGGAGTCCAGCACCTTGACGATCGTGTGGCGCGGCATGAGGATGCCGCCGTCCGCGATCATCCCGAAGGCGCTGATCATGTCGATGGGGTGCACCTCGAGGGTGCCGATGCTCATCGAGGCCACCGGGAGCGCCGTGGACGGGTACCGGATGCCGAAGTCCTTCGTCCGCTCGAACTGGTGCGCGAGGCCGTTGATGAAGCCGGCCTTGATCGCCGGGATGTTGAGCGAGAACTGGAGGGCGTTGCGCAGGCGCACCGGTCCGCGCTCCAACGAGTCGGCCTGGGTGGGGTAGAACGGCGCCCCGCCGCCCCCGAAGTTGGTCACCACGTCCATGAACATCGTCGAGGCGGTCATCGTCTTGTCGTCGATGCCGACCAGGTAGATCAACGGCTTGAACGAGGACCCGGGCTGGCGCCAGCCGTCGCCGAGGACGTCGAACTGGGGCTGCATCTTCTTGCTGCCCTTGGCCGTATACGAGGCGGATCCCGCGTAGCCGAGCACCTCGCCGGTGCGGTAGTCCAGGACGCCGGCCGCCGCGTTGTGGATGTTGTGGCCCCGGAGGCTCTTGATCCAGGACCACTGGCCCTTGGGGATGCCCCGGTTCTTGAGCTGCTGGTCCACGTTGGAGCCGTTCTGGATGATCGCCGCGGCATAGACCCACTTCTCGACGATGCGCTGGATGCGGTAGTCGAGCGAGGTGATGACGGTGTAGCCGCCGGTGTCGAGCTTGGGACACTGTGCCTCGCCACAGATGATCCCGGCGAGCTCCGCGCGCGCCTGCCACACGAACTGCGGGGCGCGCCAGCGGTCGGTGCCCTGGTCGGCGAGGATGACGGGCTCGACCTTGGCGGCCTCGAAGTCGGCGTCCGTGTACTTGTCCTTGGTGAGCGGCGTGCGCTCCTTCATGAGCTCCAGGATCTGGTTCCGGCGCCGGACGATCTGGCTGTTCTGGGGGACAACGAGGTGGGTCTGCACGGCGCCCTTGTCGTCCGTGTACTCCTCCTCGACGGCGTTCTGGACGAGGTCGTAGTTGCTGGGCGACTTGGGGATCCCGGCCAACAGCGCGCACTGGGCGAGGGTCAGGTCCTTGAGGTCCTTCTTCCAGTAGCTCTGGGCCGCCGCCGCGACACCGTAGCTCCGATTCCCGTAGTAGTTGTTGTTGAGGTAGGACGCGATGATCAGCTGCTTGCCGTCGTCGCCCGGGTACGCCTCGGTGAGCCGGATCGACTGGATGATCTCGCGCAGCTTGCGTTGGTACTTGTCGGAGCCGGGCTCGATGTCGGCGGCGGGCAGCAGGCGGTTGCGGACCAGCTGCTGGGTGATCGTGGAGCCGCCTCGATCGTTGCCCCCGAGGGTGTCGAGCGCCGCCGAGAAGAAGGCCAGGGGATCGAAGCCCGAGTTCTCCCAGAAGGTCTTGTCCTCGATCGCGGTCGTCGCATCGATGAGCTCTGGCGGGATCTGGTCGAACGTCACCAGCTCGCGCCGGTCGGAGCCGAGCCGAGCGAGGAGGACCTTGCCGGTCCGGTCGTAGATCGCGGTCTGCTGGTCATACTCGATCGCCTCGAGAGCCCGCTTGGGATCGGGCAGGTCCTTCGAGAGGTACGAGTAGCCGGCGACCACCGTGGTGGCGCCGGCGAGCCCGACGAGGGCGATCACCGCGAAGATGATCAGCGGGATGGCGACCGCCACGTACTTGGCGGCGCCGCTGCCACGCGGGCGGCGCCGGTCGTTCAAGCGACGTCGGCGCTGCCTCCTGGAGAGGCTGGTCTGCATTGCGGGCGGAACGATACCATGCAGGGAATGGATGCCCGAAGGACCCCCTCGGACCGGACCGTTGACGGTCGCGGCCCCAGCCCTGTGACGTGCGGATGACGGAGACCGGCTCGCCGGACCACGCTCCGGGCCTCGCCACGCTCCTCGACGACCTGGCGTGGCGGGGGATCCTCCACGCCACCACGCCGGGGTTGCCGGCGCGGCTGGCGACGGGGCGGCGCATCAGCGCGTACATCGGGTTCGACCCCACCGCGGATTCGCTGCACATCGGGCACCTGATCCCGATCTTCGGGCTGATCCGGCTCCAGCAGCACGGCGGCCGGCCGGTGGCGCTCGTGGGTGGCGGCACGGGGATGATCGGGGACCCGTCAGGCCGCTCGTCGGAGCGCAACCTCCTGGATGTGCCGACGCTCGAGCACAACGTCGCCGCCATCCGCGCCCAGCTGGAGCGGTTCCTCGACTTCTCGCCGGGACCCGCGCAGGCCACGATGGCCAACAACCACGACTGGCTCGGCTCGATCTCGCTGATCGAGTACCTGCGCGACGTGGGCAAGCACTTCACGGTCCCCTACATGCTCGGCAAGGACTCCGTCCAGACCCGGCTCGAGCGGGGGCTGTCGTTCACCGAGTTCAGCTATATGACGCTCCAGGCGTTCGACTTCGCGACCCTCTACCGGCGCCACGGCGTCGAGATGCAGATGGGCGGCGCGGACCAGTGGGGGAATATCACGGCGGGCCTCGAGCTGATCCGGCGCACTGCCGGCGGCGAGGCGGACGAGAGCCCGGCCCACGGGATCGCCTACAAGCTGCTGCTCAGCCCGTCCGGTGCCAAGTTCGGCAAGAGCGAGGGTGGGGATTCCGTCTGGCTGGACCCCGCCCGCACGACGCCGTATGCGTTCTACCAGTACTGGGTCAACGTGGACGACCGCGACACCGGCACCTACATGCGCTGGTTCACCACGTGGGACCGCGCGGAGGTCGAGGCCCTCGACGCGGCCGTCGCCGAGCGGCCCGAGGCGCGCGAGGCGCAGCGGCGGCTGGCGTTCGACGTCACGGCGCGCGTCCACGGTCAGGCCGCCGCTGCCGAGGCGGTGCGCGTGTCGGAGGCGATGTTCCAGCGCGAGCCGGTGACGGACCCGGCGCTCCTCGCGTCGGTGTTCGCGGCCACCAACGGGTCCATCGTCTCACCGGAGGTCCTCGCGGGCGGGGCCGCGGTACTCCTCGCCGAGACCGGGCTCGCTCCGTCGCGCGGCGAGGCGCGGCGCCTGGTCCAGGGCGGCGCGATCACGGTGAACGGCGTCCGGATCACGGACGCGGCCGGGGCGCTGCCGGAGCCCGTGGCGGGCGAGTGGCTCGAAGTCCGTGTCGGCAAGCGGAACCGGGCGGTCGTGCGGGTGGCGCGAGGCTGACACGCGCGATCGCGCCGGCAGTGGTCCTCAGCCGCGGTCCGACGTCCCATGGCGGCCGCGCAGGACATCCAGCACGGCGCGAGGCTCCAGGCCGCGCTCCGCCAGCAGCACCAGCGCGTGGTACACGAGGTCGCCCGCCTCGCCGGCGAGGAGCGCCTGCGTCCCGGCTCGGTCCGCGCCGGTCGCCTGTGCCGTCTCGTCGTTCTTCGCCGCGAGCAGCACCTCGGTGGCCTCCTCGGCCACCTTGCGGCCGGCCAGGTCGACGCCGCCGTCGAGCAGCTTGACCGTGTAGGAGCCCGCGGCCCGGGTTCCGGCCCGGTCGGCGATCGTCGCCCACAGCGCTTCCAGCCAGCCGAAGCCCTGCGGCTCCGGGTCGGACTCGAGCGCCGGCAGCTCGATGGGCGCGACGCCGGCCACGGCCTGCGAGACGGCGTTCGGGTCGAAGCAGGAGCGGGTGTCGCGGTGGCAGGTGGGCCCGACGGGCTCCACCGCGAGCAGGAGCGCGTCGCCGTCGCAGTCGAGCGCGAGGCCGCGCAGCCAGAGGACGTGCCCGGACGACTCGCCCTTGCGCCAGAGACGGCCGCGGGACCGCGAGTGGAAGTGGACCTCGCCCGTGCCGAGCGTCGCGGCCAGGGCCTCGATATCGAGCCAGCCCACCATCAGGACCCGGCCGTCGGCGACGTCCTGGACGACCCCCACGACGAGACCCGAGGCATCCCAGAGGACCCCGGCCGGGTCCAGCCCGTCGGCGAGGTTCACGGGTCCCGGGCGCGTGGCGGCGGTCACGCGGTGGCCTCCTGGTCCGCCAGGCGGACCGGCAGCCCGGCTTCGGCCATGACGGCCTTGACCTGGGCGATGGTGAACTCGGAGCGGTGGAAGATGCTGGCCGCGAGGACGGCGTCTGCGCCGCCGTCGCGGATGGCCTCGACGAAGTGCTCGGGGCCCGCAGCACCGCCCGAGGCGATGACGGGCACCCGGACGCGGGAGGTGATCGCCCGGAGCAGCTCCGTGTCGAAACCTGACTTGGTGCCATCGCGGTCGATGGAGGTCACCAGCAGCTCGCCGGCCCCCAGCTCCACGGAGCGGAGCGCCCAGGCGATGGCATCGAGGCCCACGGGCTCGCGGCCACCCTTGACGACGACCTCGAACCCGGACGGGATCGCCGGGTCGGGAGCCGCGATCCGGCGGGCGTCGATGGCGACGACCACCGCCTGCGATCCGAACCGCGCCGCGCAGCGCGTCACGAGCTCCGGGTCCGCCACGGCCCGCGTGTTGAGGCTGACCTTGTCGGCGCCGGCACGGAGGACGTCGCGCATGTCCTCGACGCTCCGGACCCCGCCCCCGACGGTGAGCGGCACGAAGGCGCGCCTGGCCGTCCGCTCCACGATGTCGAGCAGCGTCCCGCGGCCCTCGGGCGCCGCCGAGATGTCGAGGAAGACGAGCTCGTCCGCGCCCTCGCGGGCGTAGCGCTCCGCGAGCTCGGGCGGGTCTCCCTCGTCGGTGAGGTCGACGAAGTTCGTGCCCTTGACGACGCGACCGTTGGCCACGTCCAGGCAGGGGATGACGCGGCGACGCAGCATCAGGCGGCGCTCCCGCTCGCGGCGGCGACGACGACGTTGGCGATCAACCGCAGGCCGTTGGCGCCGGAGCGCTCGGGGTGGAACTGGACGCCCAGGAGGCGGCTCCGCGCGACCGCGGAGACGAACCGGGTCCCGTGCTCGGTCTCGGCGAGGATCACGTCCTCCGCTCCCGGGCCCGCGGGCGCCCCGACGTAGGAGTGCACGAAGTAGAAATCGGCGTCGGGGACGATGCCGGCAAAGGCCGGGTGCTCCCGGCGGCGCTCCACCTGGTTCCAGCCGATGTGCGGGAGCGTGGGCGCACCCTCGACGCGGACCGTTCGACCGGGCAGGACGCCGAGGGTCTCGGCACCGTCCTCGTCGCTGCCCTCGAACAGCAGCTGGAGTCCGAGGCAGATGCCCAGGAAGGGGCGATCCGCCGCGATCCAGGCGCGGATCGGCTCGATGAAGCCGCCGGCGCGGAGGCGGTCCATGGCTGGCGCGGCGGCGCCCACGCCCGGGACCACGAGCAGGTCCGGGTCGCGGATCTCCTCGGCGGTCACGGCCCGATGCACGCGTGCGCCCGCCGCCGTGAGGGCCTGCTCGATCGACACGAGGTTGCCCGCACCATAGTCGACGACCGCGACCCGGGGGCCACCCGCGACATCGCTCACCCGAGCGACCCCTTCGTGGACGCGACGCCCGCGCGGCGAGGGTCCGGCTCGCAGGCGATGCGCAGCGCGCGGCCCAGCGCCTTGAAGGCGGCCTCACCCAGGTGGTGGTCGTTGCGGCCCGTGCCGCGCAGGTGGAGCGTCGCCCCGGCGGTGCGGGCGAAGGACTCCAGCGCGTGGTCCACGAGCTGGAGCGGCAGCGTGCCGGCCCGCTCGGCGCGGAACGGCAGGTCGATCACGGCGTACGGACGGCCGCCCATGTCCACGACCGCCGTGGCCACGGACTCGTCCATCGGTACCGAGCTGTCGCCGAAGCGGCGGATCCCGGCCCGGTCGCCCAGGGCCTCGGCGAACGCGGCGCCCAGCACGAGCGCGACATCCTCGACCGTGTGGTGCTCATCGACCTGGAGGTCGCCGGCGCACCGGATCTCGAGATCGAACAGGCCGTGGTGGGCCATGGAGCCGAGGAGGTGGTCGTAGAAGCCCACTCCGGTCTCGATGTCGGCGCGGCCGGAGCCGTCGATGTCGAGGGCGATCGTGATGTCGGTCTCGCGGGTGCGCCGGGCGACGCGGACGCGACGAGCCTCGCGGAGCTGGACATCGAGCGTGCCGAGGGGCGTGGTCATGCGGGCGACTCCACGGGGATGGCGGGCAGGGTGGGGGCGATCTCGGCGGCCGCGACGAGGAGGCGGTCGTCCTCGTCCGGGTTGCGCACGGTGACGCGCAGGCAGTGCGCGAGCGGGTGACCGTGCCCGAAGGTCCGCGGCACGAGGCCAAGCCGCATCAGGGCGAGGCCGGCCGCCTCGGCGCGCTCGGGGGTGACGAGATCGAGCAGGATGAAGTTGGTGACCGACGGCTGCGGACGGAACCCGGCCGCCTCGAGCGCGGCGGCGAAGCGGGGCCGCTCGCGCTCCACGCGCTCGACGTTCGCGTGCATCGAGGTCTGGTCGCGCAGCGCGTGCGCGACCGCGGTGACCGAGATGGTGCCGATCGATCCCGGCGCCCGGTACACGGCGATCCGGTTGATGGTCCCGGGCGCCCCGATGGCGAAGCCGACCCGGAGGCCGGCCAGCGCGTAGGCCTTGGATGCCGTGCGCACGGCGACGAGGTTCGGGAAGCGATGACGCAGCGGGATGACGGACGAGCCGGTGAACTCGCTGTAGGCCTCGTCCACGACGACGGCGGGGACACCACGTCCGTCGATGGCGGCGTCGGCGTCGATGCCCTCGAGCAGCGCCTCGATCGCGCCGGCGGGCTCCAGGCGGCCGGTGGGGTTGTTGGGGTTGCAGATCCAGACGAGGGTCGCCTCGCGCGCGGCGGCGCGCATCGCGGGGACGTCCATGGCCCAGCCCTGGTCGCTGCCCAGGCGCGGCACGGCGATCACGTGCCCGCCGCGCTGCTCGGCGTGGATCCGGTACATCGGGTAGGTGGGCACGGCCACGGCGATCGACTGGCCCGCGGGCAGGAACGCCTTGGTGCACATGTCGAGGATCTCGTCGGCCCCGGCGCCGGGCACGATCTCCTCGGGGTCGACGCCGTACGCCGCGGCCGCCGCCTCGACGAGCCGGCGGTAGTCGCCGGGCGGGTACTCGGACAGGCTCGTCTCGAACACGCCGCCGGCGAGAATCCCCGCGAGCTCCGGGGGCGGCGCGGGCGACGTGTTGAGGTCGAAGCGCAGGACCTGGCCGACCGGGATGCCGAAGCGCTCGGCGACGCCCTCGTCGGTGGCCTCCCAGCTGTACGAGGCCGGGTCCGTCTGCGACGTGACCGAGAACGGGCTCGGGCTCATCGGGGCTCCTCCTGCGCGGCATCGTCCTCGAAGCGCACCTCCACCGCGTCGCGGTGCGCCAGGAGCCCCTCGGCCTCGGCCAGGGTGCGAATCGCGGGGCGCAGCGCGGCCAGCCCCTCGCGGGTGATGCGCTGCACCTGGTTGAACTTGCCGTATGTCTCCACCGCCAGCGGGCCGCAGGACCGGGCCAGCCCGCCGGTGGGCAGGACGTGGTTGGCACCCGACGCGTAGTCGCCGGCGGACTCCGGGGACCAGCGCCCCACGAAGATGGAGCCCGCGTTCCGGATCCGCGCGACGGCACCCTCGAGGTCCTCGACCTCCACCGAGAGATGCTCCGGCCCGTAGCCGTTGACGAAATCGATGCCGGCCTGCAGGTCCGGGACCAGCACGATCCGGCCGTGGTCGGCGAGGGCGCGCGCGAGGATGTGGCGTCGGAGCGCGCCGGCGAGCCGCCGCCGGACCTCGGCCTCGACGGCGTCGGCGAGCGCCTCGTCCGTGGTCACGAGCAGGGCGGGGGAGTCCGGGCCGTGCTCGGCCTGCGTGATGAGATCTGCGGCGACCGTCGGCGGGTGCGCCGTGGCATCGGCGAGCACGAGACCCTCGGACGGCCCGGCGGGGAGGTCGATGCCGACCTCGCCGACCACCTCGATCTTCGCGGCGGTGACCCAGGCGCTGCCCGGACCCACGATGAGATCCACGGGATCCAGCCCCTCGCCGGCGAGACCGTACGCCAGGGCGCCGATGGCCTGCACGCCGCCCGCGACCAGCAGCGCGTCCACGCCGAGGAGCCCCGCGGCGCCCAGCAGCACGGGGTGGACGTTGCCGTCGCGATCCGCCGGGCTCGCGACGAGGATCCGGCCGACGCCGGCGACCTGCGCCGGGACGACGCCCATGACGAGGGACGAGGGATACGGCGCGGAGCCTCCCGGCGCATAGACCCCGACGCTCGCCACCGGCAGCCAGCGGCGCTCCAGCTCGACGCCCGGGATGATCGTGGTGCGGGTGGACGCCGGGACCTGGGCCTCCGCGAACCGGCGGACGTTGGCGATGGCGGTCTCGAGGGCCTCGCGCTCTGCCGGCGCCAGGGTCTCGGCCGCGGCGGCCAGCTCCTCGCGGGTGATCAGCAACCGGCCGTCCGGTCGGCCACCGCCAAACCTGGAGGCGGCCTCGCGGACGGCGTCGGCGCCCCGGGCGCGGACATCGGCCAGGATGCGCCGGGCCGCGTCGCGGACCGCAGGATCGGGCACCGCGCCGCGCCGGAACAGGGCGTCGCGGGCCGCGAGCGCCGCGGTATCGGGGGCGCGCAGGTCCAGGCGTGTCATGCGCAGGCCGGCGGGTGCGGTGGTATCGGTCACGGCAGGATCTTCTCGATCGGCAGGACGAGGATCCCCGAGGCGCCGGCGGCCTTGAGCCTGGGCAGCAGGCCCCAGACCTCGTCGGCGCCCACGACCGAGTGGATCGCGATCATGCCGGCGTGCACGAGGGGGATCACCGACGGCGACTCGAGCCCCGGCAGCAGGTTCTCGAGCTCCCCGAGCTTGACGGCCGGGGCGTTCATCATCAGGTACTTGCGGCCGCGCGCCGCGATGACGGAGCCCAGCATCGTGACGATCCCGTCCAGCTCGTCTGCACGCTGGAGAACGGCCTGGTGGCTGGTGAGCAGCACGGCCTCGGAGGCGAGGATGTCCCCGATGGGCTTGAGGCCGTTCATCGCCAGCGTCGAGCCGGTGGACACGAGATCCACGATGGCGTCGGCCAGGCCGAGGCGCGGTGCGACCTCGACGGCACCCGACAGCGAGATCACCTCGACCGCGATGCCCTGAGCCTTGAAGAAGCGGCGGGTGACGTTGGGGTGCGAGGTCGCGATGCGCGTACCTGCGAGGTCCGTGATCGCCTCGTAGGGCGAGTCTGCCGGGGCTGCGGCGGCGAGCCGGCAGCGGCCGTAGCCCAAGGGCCGGAGCACGGGCAGGTCGATGCCGCTCTCGGCCAGGATGTCGCCGCCGGTGATCCCGGCGTCGGCCACACCGTCGTTGACGAACTCGATCACGTCGCCGGTGCGCACGAACAGGATGTCGAGCGGATGGTTGCCCACGCGCGCGACGAGGCTGCGATCGTGCTCCTCGAAGACCAGGCCCGCGTCATGCAGCAGGCTCAGCGTGTTCTCGAGGAGCCGACCCTTGTTGGGGATCGCGAGGCGGAGGCGCTCCCTCATCGCTCGTCGCCGAGCGGGTAGGGGATGGAGCCGTCGGCACCCTTGAAGCGCTCGAGCATGGCGCGGTAGCCGCCCTCGCCGTGGTTGAGCCAGGATGCGATGCGGGTGATGGTCGCCGTGCTCGCGCCGGTCCGCTTGGAGATCTCCGCGTAGTGCATACCGGCGTCCAGCATCCGGACGACCGCCCAGCGCTGGGCGAGGTCATGGAGCTCGCCGAGCGTGCACAGGTCGCGCAGGAACCGCTCGGCCGAATCGCGGCTATCGAGGCGCAGGAGGGCCTCGATGAGCGCCTCCGTCTCCGGCGTCCGCCAGTCGTTGGTCACGGGTATGCTCGCCCTCCTGTGGCCGACCCCGACGTCCGTCGCCGTGGCCGATTGCCCGCATGTTACCGTAGTAACGTAGTAAAACGCTAGCAGACGAGGAGCCGGGGTGTCCACGTTCGAGCTGCTGCCCGCCATCGACCTGCGCGGGGGCCGCGTCGTGCGACTCCGCCAGGGGGATTTCGGGCGGGAGACGTCCTATGGCGACGATCCGCCCGCGGTGGCGCGAGGCTTCGCCGAGGCGGGTGCGGACTGGCTCCACGTGGTGGATCTGGACGGAGCCCGGGCGGGGGAGCCCCGCCAGCTCGAGCGGACGGCCGACATCGTGGCCGAGGTCTACGGCCGGATGCACGTGGAGATCGGCGGAGGCCTGCGGACCGCGCAGGCCGTGGCGGGCGCCCTCGGCACCGGCGCGGCGCGAGCGGTCGTCGGCACCGCGGCCCTGCGCGACCCTGCTTTCGCGGGCTCGCTGGTGGCGCGGCACGGCACGGACCGGATCGTCGTGTCGATCGACGTCCGTGAGGGCATGGCCCTCGGCGAGGGCTGGCGCACCGGTGCCCACGGCCTGCCGGCGGCCGAGGCCATCACGATGCTCGCCGACGCCGGCGTTGACACCTTCGAGGTCACCGCCATCGAGCGCGACGGTCTTCTCGAAGGGCCCGACCTCGAGCTGCTCCGCTCCCTCGTCGCGCTGGGCCGCGGCCGGATCATCGCCTCGGGCGGCGTCTCGTCCATCGCCGATGTCATCGCGGTGCAGGCCGCCGGGTGCTCGGGGGCGATCATCGGCCGTGCGCTCTACGAGGGCCGCATCGACCTGCGGGCCCTCCTCCGCGGCCTCAGGGGGTTCGGCCCCGCCTGATGGGCCCGGCCGTCGGAAGCCCTGGTCGCGCTCGTCGACCGCGCGGCCGTCCCAGGGCCGCGTCCTCCGCGGACCCCGCCGGGGAAGGCGCGCGGTCGGCGCGTCAGTGCCCTTCGACGTGCTCCTTCTTGTGGGCCTCGACGATCTTCTCGGCGAGGTGCGCCGGCACGTCCTCGTAGTGGTCCAGGACCGAGCTGAAGGTGCCGCGCCCGCCCGTGAGGGAGCGCAGCTCGGTCGCGTACGAGAACAGCTCGGCCTGCGGCACGTGGGCCGAGATCACCTGCATCCCGTCGGCGAGATCCATGCCCAGCACGCGCCCGCGCCGGCCGTTGAGGTCGCGGTTGACCTCGCCCATGTACTGCTCCGGGATGCGGACCTCGACCGTCATGATCGGCTCGAGGAGCACCGGCTTGGCCAGCATCACGCCGTCCTTGAGCGCCATCGAGGCCGCGATCTTGAACGAGAGCTCGTTGGAGTCCACGGGGTGGAAGGAGCCGTCGTACAGCGTCGCCCGGAAGTCGATCAGCGGGTAGCCGGCGAGGACGCCCTCGGCTGCCGTCTCCCGGATGCCCTTCTCGATGCCGGCAAAGAAGCCCTTGGGCACCGAGCCACCCACGACCTTGTCGGCGAACTCCACGCCGGCCGCCGGGTTGGGCTCGAGCTCGATCCAGACGTCGCCGAACATGCCGTGACCGCCGGTCTGCTTCTTGTAGCGACCGTGTGCCTTGGTCGTGCCGCGGATCGTCTCGCGATAGGGGACGGTGGGCGTGCGGGTCGCGATGGCGGCGCCGAACTTGCGCTTGAGGCGCTCGCAAATGACCGCGACGTGGGCCTCACCGATCGCGCGCAGGATCTGCTCGCCGGTCTCGGAGCGCTCGACACGGGCGGTCGGCTCCTCCTCGAGCATCCGGTTGAGCGCCGGGCCCATCTTGTCGAGGTCGCCCTTGGACACCGGGTCGATCGCGACCTGGAGCGTGGGCTCCGGAAACACCATCGGGTCCAGGCGCAGGCCCAGCTCGCGGGTCGAGAGCGTGTCGCCGGTCTCGGTCACGCCCAGCTTGGCCACGGCGCCGATCTCGCCCGCCCGCAACTCGGCCGTGGCCTCCTGCTCCTTGCCGTGGAGGTACAGCAGCTGGCCGACGCGCTCGTCGTCGCCCTTGGTGGAGTTGAACGTGGGGCTCTGGCTCTTGAGCGTGCCCGACAGCACGCGCAGGTAGGTGAGCCGGCCCACGAACGGGTCGGCGGCGGTCTTGAACACGCGGACCAGCGCCTGGCCGCTGTCGGCGGCGACGGCGGTGTCCTTGCCATCCCGGTCCTTCGCGGCGTACGGGCCCTCCTCCTCGGGCGAAGGGAGATAGCGGACGATCGCGTCGAGCAGCGCGCCGAGACCGATGCCCTTGGCGGCCGAGGCGACCAGGACGGGTGCCAGGATCGACTCGCGGACGCCCTTGTGGAGGCACGCGTCCAGTTCGGCGTCGGTGATCTCCTCCTCGCCGAGGTACTTCTCGAAGACCGCGTCGTCTGCCTCCGCCGCGGCCTCGAGCAGCTGGTCGCGGCGCATCGCGATCTCGTCGACCAGCTCGGCCGGGACCGGGATCTCGATCTCCTTGCCGCCCTCGAACCGGTACGCCTTGCGGTGGACGAGATCCACGTACCCGCTGAACGTGTCGGCGGCCCCGATGGCGAGGTGAAGCGGGGCGACCTTGGTCCCGAACGTCGCGCGCAGCGCGTCCAGCGCGGCGCCCGGGTCCGCGTTCTCGCGATCGCACTTGTTGAGGACGAAGCAGGCCGCCGTCGCGGTGGCGCGGCCGGTCTTGACCGCGGCCTCGAGGCCCGACTCGATCCCGCCCGAGGCGTCCACGACGAACAGGGCGGCGTCCGCGGCGTGGAAGCCCTGGATCATCTCGGCGATGAAGTCCGGGTAGCCGGGGGTGTCGACCAGCGTGATCTCGTGCTCGCCGTGCTCGAACGTGCCGACCGCGAGGCTCAGCGAGCGATGCTGCTTCTGCTCCTCGGGCTCGTAGTCCAGGTGCGCCGTGCCGTCGTCGACCCTGCCGAGACGCGAGATCGCGCCGGCTCGAAAGAGCACCTGCTCCGCAAGGGTCGTCTTGCCGCTCCCGGCATGGCCGGCGAGCACGACGCTGCGGATGTGGGCGAGATCGTGGCTCTTCAACGTCATCGCGCGCGGTTCCTCTCGAGATCTTCCCGATGAGGCCGGAGACCCGGCCGCGACGGGACGGTTGGCGCAGGGTGCGCAGTTGGCGACGCTGACCCTGTGTTGCCGGCAGGAGACGCGTAGGTACCGGGCACCGGGTCTTCTGCCCCCGATGTTACCGGTATACTCCCGACCGATGTCCGGACATTCGAAGTGGTCAACGATCAAGCGCCAGAAGGGCGTCAACGACTCCAAGCGAAGCGCCATGTTCACCAAGGTCGCGCGGGAGATCGCCGTGGCCGCACGCGCGGGTGGCGGTGACCCGGACGCGAACTACCGGCTTCGCCTGGCGATCGACAAGGCCCGCTCGATCAACATGCCCGCCGACAACATCAAGCGGTCGATCGAGAAGGCGACGGGCGGCGGCGAGGCCGAGCAGTACGAGGAGATCGTCTACGAGGGCTACGGCCCCGGCGGCGTCGCGGTCCTCGTCGAGGCGGCCACGGACAACCGCAACCGCACCGCGGCCGAGGTCCGCTCCATCTTCACCAAGACCGGCGGCCAGCTCGCGGGCTCCGGCGCGGTCGCGTGGCAGTTCGAGGTCCGCGGTGTCATCACGGTGGAGCGCGAGGGCGTGGACCCCGACGAGGTGGCCCTCACGGCCATCGACGCCGGCGCCGCCGACGTGGACAGCGAGGCGGATCCCATCGAGATCTACACCGAGCCGTCGGACCTGTACGCGGTCCGCAAGGCCATCGAGGACGCCGGGATCACGGTCGAGGACGCCGAGTCCGCGATGATCGCCAAGCAGACCGTGGCCCTGGACTCGGACCACGTCCGCAAGGCCCTGCGCCTCGTGGAGATGCTCGAGGACCTGGACGACGTACAGCGCGTGACCACCAACGTGGACATCCCCGAGGACGTGCTCGCCGAGTTGGCCGGGTGATCGTCCTGGGGATCGACCCCGGGACGGCCGCCATGGGCTACGGGATCGTGGAGCGAACCGGCGGCAGCCTGCGCGCCGTGGACTACGGGTGCGTCACCACGAGCGCCGATTCGCCGCTGCCGGACCGGCTCAACCGCATCCACGCCGCGGTCGCCGAGCTGATCGAGACCCACAAGCCGGATCTCCTCGCGGTGGAGCGGCTGTTCTTCTCCAGGAACGCCCAGAGCGCGTTCGGCGTCGGCCAGGCCCGCGGCGTCGTGCTGCTCGCGGCCGCGCAGGCCGGCATCCCGGTGCGCGAGGCCACGCCCAACGAGATCAAGGTGGGCGTCACGGGCTACGGCGCGGCGGACAAGGCGCAGGTCGGGCGCATGGTCGCCGTGATCCTGCAGCTTGCCGAGGTCCCCACGCCCGACGACACCGCCGACGCGCTCGCGACCGCCATCTGCCTCGCCAACAGCGAGCGGCCCGGCGATCGCGTGAACTCGGGCGCCAACGCCAAGGCCACCGTCATGGACCGGGCGGCCATCGCCCCCATCGTGCGCGGCGAGACGCCGTACGAGCGCTCCGTGCGCGAGGCGATCTCGCGCGAGGCCAAGGCGGGCACGAAGCCCGGGACGCGCGCGAAGCGCCCGTGATCGCCTCCGTCGAGGGCGTCGTGGGGGCCATCGCCGCCGACTCCCTGGTCATCGAGGTCGGAGGTATCGGCTACCGCGTGTATACGGCCCCGGCCGTCATCGCGACGGCGGCGCCGGGCAGCCGGCTCAAGCTCCATACCTACCACCTCGTCCGCGAGGACCAGCAGGCGCTGTTCGGGTTCCGCAACGCCGAGGAGCTGGGGTTCTTCAACCTGCTGCTCACGGTGACCGGCGTCGGGCCCAAGGTCGCCCTGGCCATCGTCGGCTCGCGGGCGACCGCCGACCTGCAGCTGGCGATCCTCCAGCAGGACCAGGCGGTCCTCGTGTCCATCCCGGGCATCGGCAAGAAGCTTGCCGAGCGGATCATCTTCGAGCTCAAGGAGAAGGTGTCGGCGGCCGGCGTCGCGGCGGGCTCCTCGGCCGCGTTCGCGACGGCATCCGAGGGCGAGGTCGTGGCGGCGCTCCAGGCGCTGGGCTACTCGCTCGGCGAGGCGCGTGAGGCCTCCCGGCTGGCGCTCCAGGACCCGGCGGTAGGCGCGGGCCTCGAGGAGCGCGTCAAGGCGGCCCTGCGCACCCTGCTCCGGGACTAGCCGCGGGGCGTAGAGTCCCCGGATGCGTATCGCCTTCGCCGCCAACCCGGCCCTCGGCCACCTCCTGCCGCTCGTGCCGCTGGCGCAGGCCGCCCGTGACGCCGGCCACGACGTGCGGGTCGTGGGCGGGCGGAGCCTCGCCGCGGCGTGCCGGGATGCCGGGCTCGTCCACGTCGTCGCCGGGCCGCCGGACCTGCCGTCGGTCTTCGCCCGGGTGCCGGAGCGCGAAGGGCTGGCCGGCAAGCGGCTCGCCGCGGTGATCTGGCGGCATGCCTTCGCGGGGATCATCGCCGGGGAGATGGCCGACGGGGTCCTGGCCCTCGCCCGTGACTGGCGGCCCGATCTTGTCGTCCACGAGGACAGCGAGCAGGGCTCGTGGATCGCGGCGGAGGCCCTCGGCGTCCCGTCCATCGCCCTCCAGGCCACCGCCTGGCGCGGGACCCGGTACCGGCTCTCGGATGAGCCGCTCAACGCGCTCCGCGTGCGGCTCGGGCTCGACGAGGATCCCGGGCTCGGGCGCTGGCACCGGTTCGGGTTCTTGGCCACGCGGCCGCCCTCGCTCGTCGACCCCGCCGACCCGATGCCGGCGGGCACGCGCCCCGTTCGCCCCACGGCGCCCGATGCGGCCGGCGGCGAGGAGCCCGCGTGGCCCGGCTCGTCCGGCGGAACGCGCCCGCGGGTGGTCGTCACCATGGGCACCGTGCTCGCGGGCCGCCACGGGGCGATGGCCGCGATCCTCGACGGGCTGGAGCAGCTGGACGCGGACATCGTGGCGCTGACCGGCCACGACCTGGACCCGGCGGAGCTGGGGCCACGGCGCGCGACGACGCGCGTCGTGCGCTATATCCCGGTGTCCGCGCTGCTGCGCGAGGCCTCGCTGCTCGTCTTCCACGCGGGCTCGGGGACGATGCTCGCAGGCCTCGCCGCGGGTGTCCCGCTCGTGTTGCTGCCCGTCAACGCCGACCAGCCGGACAACGCCGAGCGCTGCGTCGCCGCAGGGGTTGCGCGGGCCCTGGGCCCGGAGGCGCGGTCGGCTGCCGACGTCCGCGACGCGGCGGCGGCGGTGCTGGGCGACGCCGCGTACGGAGCCGCCGCCGTTCGGCTCCGCGGCGAGATCGCCGCCATGCCCGAGCCGCGCGAGGTCCTGCCCGTGCTCGAGGCCCTCGCGGTCCGCCCCTGACGGGGCGGTCCGCCGCTGACGGGCCCTAGAGGAGCGCGTCCCGCTGGAACGGGATCCCGCGCAGGTGCTCGTCGAGGAACGAGAGCACGGTCCCGTACCACAGGCGCGCGTTCTGGGGCTTGAGCACCCAGTGGTTCTCGTCCGGGAAGGCGAGGAACCGGCCCGGGATGCCCAGGCGTCGCATGTCCGTCCAGAGGATGAGCGCCTCGGAGATGGGGACCCGGTGGTCCTTCTCGCCGTGGATGACGAGCATCGGCGTCCCCATCCGGGCCATCGCCTCGAGGTGCGCGCGCGGCGAGTTGCGCAGGTACGCCGACGGATCCGCGTACGGGTCGCCCATCTCGTGCTCCCAGGCGGGCCCGTGGTCGGTCGTCCCGTGGAAGCCCAGCAGCTCCCACAGCGAGGCGTGGGTGACGATGCACCGGAACCGGTCGGTGTGGCCGGCGACCCAGTTCGCCATGTAGCCACCGAACGAGCCGCCCATGAGCGCGACCCGCTCGCCGTCGATGTCCGGGCGATCGAGTGCGGCGTCGAGCGCGGCCATCACGTCCGTGTAGGGGGTGCCGCCCCACTGGCCCCACCCGCGGTCCAGCATCGCCTGGCCATAGCCGGTCGAGAGGGCGGGGTCGGGCAGCAGGACGGCGAAGCCACGCTCCACCAGGATTTGCGGGTTCCAGCGCCAGTGCCACGAGTTCCAGGACCCGAGCGGCCCGCCGTGCACGAAGACGACGAGCGGCGCCGGCGCTTCCGGCGAGGCGGCAGGGGGGCGCACGAGCCATGCCCCGATCGAGGTCCCGTCCTGGGCCGTGGCGTGGAGCCGCTCCACGATCCCCGGGGCCACGATCCCGTGCTCGTCGATGCCGTTGGCAAGCTCGACCGGCACCTGGTCCGCGGCGAGGGCGTCGAGGCGGACGACGCGGGGCGGGCTGCCGATCGTGGACGCGAGGGCGTAGACCGCGGAACCATCCGGCGAGGGGCAGAGGTCCGTGACCGCGCCCGCGGCGGTCAGGCGGGTGACGCCGCCGTCGGGGAGGTCCACCCGGTAGGCGGACCGGTTGCCCTCGTCGTCGGCCTCGAAGTAGAGCACCGAAGCGTCGGGCCCCCAGGCGAGGTGCTCGGGCCGGCGGTCGACCCCGGCGGCGAGGGTCCGCCGAGCGCCGGTCTCGAGGTCGATCAGGACCAGGGTCACGCGCTCGGGCTCGGCCGGCGTCGAGTACGTGATCCGGAGCGCGGCGACGGAGTGGCCGTCGGGCGCGATCGCCGGGCCGGCGTAGGCGGCGTCACCGTCGGTCAGTGGCCGGGAGGGCCCGCCGGCGGCGTCGTACCGCACCAGGTCATCGAGCGTCTCGGGGAACACGGCCGTGACCCGCCGCACCGCCACCACGAACGACCCGTCCGGGCTGATGTCCGCGTCCGACTCGTCGAAGGTGAACCCGGTGACGTCCGGCTCGAGGTCCACGGGGTCCACGATCCGGTGCTCGCCGGAGGGGACGGCCGTGGCGTACAGGCGCCGCAGCCGCGGCCCCAGGTAGTGGTCCCAGTGCCGGATCGGGTAGTCGTCGAACAGCAGGGCCTCGACGCCCGCATCCTTGCGCGCCTTCGTCCGCTCCGCGTCGCCGGCGAAGTCGCGGGCGCCGCGCTGGATGCGGGCGCCGAAGACGAGCGCCTGCGCGGCGCGCGCCGTCGCAAGGCCGCAGACGCCGCCCTCGGGAGCCGTGAGGAGGCGTGCCTCACCGCCGCCGGGCGGCAGGGCCCAGAGCGCGTTCACCTTCTTGTCGGGATCGGGCTTGGCGTCAGGATCCGGGCGCGTGGACTCGAACAGCAGCGTCCCGTCCGGCAGGAACGCGATCCCGGCGCCCTCGCCCTCCACCGAGCGGGTGAGGCGCCGCGCGGGCGCCGCGTCGCGCGGGTCGACCTGCCACAGGGCTGTGGTCATCTTCTTCCCGTCCGGGGCCACGCCGCCGACGGCCACGACGAGGCGGGACCCGTCGGGGCTCAGCTTGAGTGCCGAGAGGCGGGGGAGGCGGAGCAGGGTGTCGATGGCAAACGGATCGCTCATGGGCGCATCATCGCATCGCGCACGCAACCGGGGAGGCCGTGCCGATCGTATCGAACATCTGTACCATTCCAGGCGTGAACCTGCTATATTCCGCCCCATGACCGACGATCCGATGAGCCTTCTCGCGGCCGGTGCCTCTGACCTCGGCGAGCTCGTCGTGGAGGGGTCGCTGCGCCCGCGGACGCTGGACGAGTACATCGGCCAGAGGGAGGTCAAGGCCGGCCTCTCGGTCCTCCTCCAGGCGGCGAAGCAGCGGGGCGAGGCGGCGGATCACGTCCTCCTGTACGGGCCTCCGGGCCTCGGCAAGACGACCCTCGCGACGATCATCGCCCGCGAGCTCGGCGTGAACGTCCGCTACACGAGCGGGCCGGCCGTCGAGCGGGCGGGGGACCTCGCGGCCATCCTCACGGCGCTGGACGAGCGGGACGTCCTGTTCATCGACGAGATCCACCGCCTCAACCGCGCAGTCGAGGAGATCCTCTATCCGGCGATGGAGGACTTCGCGCTGGACGTCATGATCGGCAAGGGGCCGAGCGCCCGGAGCCTGCGGCTGTCGCTCAAGCCGTTCACGGTTGTCGGCGCCACGACGCGTGCCGGCCGGATCAGCGGCCCGCTCCGGGACCGGTTCGGGATGACGTACCGCCTGGACTTCTACGAGGAGGATGACCTCACGGCCATCGTCCTGCGGTCGGCGGGCATCCTGGGCGTCGAGATCGATCCGGACGCGGCGCGCCTGATCGCCAAGCGCGGCCGCGGCACGCCGCGCATCGTCAACCGGTTGCTCCGGCGCGTCCGGGACCACGCGGAGGTCCACGGTGACGGACGGATCCATGAACAGGCCGTCGCCGAGGCGATGACAATCCTCGACATCGACGAGCTCGGCCTGGACACGACGGACCGCAAGCTCCTGGCCGCGCTGATCCAGAAGTTCCAGTCGGGGCCCGTCGGGGTCCAGGCGCTGGCCGCCGTGCTGGCCGAGGAGCCGGAGACGATCGAGGACGTCTACGAGCCCTTCATGCTCCGGCTCGGGTTCCTGGACAGGACGCCCCAGGGGCGCATCGCCACGGAGGCGGCCCGCTCGCACCTCGCGAGCCGCGGCTACGAGATCCCGGCGCCCCGCCGGGCCGAGCCCGAGATGCCGGCCCTGTGGGACGACCTGCCGACCCGCTGATCGTGCCCGGCGCGTCCCGCTTCGAGGTCCTCGTCCCGCCGCCCGCGGATGGCTCCACGCGCGCCCGCCTCGGGCGCCTGGAGCTGCTGCACGGGGTGGTCGAGACCCCGCAGTTCATGCCCGTGGGCACCAACGCCACCATCAAGGCGCTGCACCCCGACGAGGTCGCCGCGGCCGGCGCCACGATCGTCCTGGCCAACACCTACCACCTCTACCTGCGGCCGGGTCACGAGCGGATCCGGGATCTCGGCGGCCTCCACCGCTTCATGGGCTGGGACCGCCCCATCCTCACGGACTCGGGCGGCTTCCAGGTCGTCTCGATGGGCGATCTGCGCGCCGTCGACGACGGCGGTGTGACCTTCAAGAGCCACCTCGACGGCTCGACCCACCGGTTCACGCCGGAGCACTCCATCGCCGTCCAGGAGGCGCTCGGGCCGGACATCGCGGTCGCCTTCGACCAGCCGGTCTTCCCAAGCTCGCCGCGCGCGGTGGTGGAGGACGCCATGCGCCGGACCCACCGCTGGGCCGAGCGGTCGCTCGAGGCGCACACGCGGACGGACCAGGCGCTGTTCGGCATCGTCCAGGGCGGCCTGGACCCGGAGCTGCGCGAGGAGTCCGCGACGTTCATCGCGGGGCTCCCGTTCGACGGCATCAACATCGGCGGCCTCGCGGGCGACGAGACCCCGGACGAGCGCAACGCCACGCTGGACGTGACGGTGCCGTTCCTGGACGGGGACCCGCGCCCCAGGTACCTGATGGGCCTGGGGTCGCCGCTGGACCTGCTCGACGCCGTCCACCGGGGCGTGGACCTGTTCGATTCGGTGCTGCCAGCACGAGTCGCGCGCAACGGCCAGCTGTGGATCCCGGGCGCCCGGCTGAACCTGCGCAACGCGCGGTTCATGGACGACCCGCGACCGGTCCAGGAGGGCTGCCCGTGCCCGTTGTGCACCCGCTTCTCGCGGGCCTATCTGAGTCATCTGTTCCGGGCCAAGGAGATGCTGGCGTACCGGCTTGCGACTTGTCACAACCTCACCTTCACCCTAGACTTCATGGTCAGGATCCGCGCGGCGTTGCGCGCCGGAACCTTCCCCGTCGAGATGGCCGAATTGCGCTCCCGCGCCGTCCGGATGAGTGGCGGCGAAGTGGCGGCAACGCGCGCGTGAAGTCCGTGTGGGTACCGTCCGCTGTACGTCGAGGAGGAGATCATGGGATCTCGGGATCGCCCCTCCAAGGAAGTCAAGAAGAAGCCCAAGGACAAGAGCACCCAGGCCAAGCTGACGCCGCTCTCGGAGGCCCCGCAGCAGGCGGAGGTCATCCGCAAGGACCGGAAGCCGCGCTGGGACGGAGAGTCCGGAGAAGGCTGACGCATCAGGCGGGTGGGGACCGGGTCCCGCTCCGTCGGGTCGGCGCCGGCCCCAAGGAGCGAGGACAGCGATGACGATCAGCGGCAGGGAAATCGACCGCAACGGCCCCAACCCCGAAAAGGCGTTGGCCGAGCGGGGGAAGGCGGTCGATGCCGCCATCCTCGCGATCGAGAAGCAGTTCGGGCGCGGGTCGATCATGAAGCTCGGCTCTGCCGAGCGGCAGGCCGTCGACTCGATCCCCACGGGCTCCATCGCCCTGGACCTCGCGCTCGGCGTGGGCGGCATCCCCCGCGGGCGCATCACGGAGATCTTCGGCCCGGAGTCGTCGGGCAAGACCACCGTCTGCCAGCACGTGATCGCCGAGGCCCAGCAACGGGGCGGCATCGCCGCGTTCATCGACGTCGAGCATGCGCTCGATCCCGCGTATGCGCGGGCCTGCGGCGTGAACGTGGACGAGCTCCTCGTGTCCCAGCCGGACACCGGCGAGCAGGCGCTCGAGATCACCGAGACCCTGATCCGCTCCGGCGGGGTGGACATCGTCGTCCTGGACTCCGTGGCGGCCCTCGTGCCGCGCGCGGAGATCGAGGGCGAGATGGGCGACAGCTTCGTCGGCATCCAGGCGCGCCTCATGAGCCAGGCGCTGCGCAAGCTGACGGGCGCCGTCTCGCGGTCCAACACGGCGCTGGTCTTCACCAACCAGCTGCGCGAGAAGATCGGCGTCATGTTCGGCAACCCCGAGGTCACCCCGGGCGGCCGCGCGCTCAAGTTCTACGCCTCGGTGCGCCTGGACATCCGGCGCGTCGAGACGATCAAGAACGGCACGGAGTCGGTCGGCAACCGCGTCCGGGTCAAGGTCGTCAAGAACAAGGTCTCCCCGCCATTCCGCGTCGCCGAGTTCGACGTGATGTACGGCGAGGGCATCTCCAAGGAGGGCGGCCTGCTCGACGTCGGCGTGGCGATGGACGTCGTGACCAAGACGGGCGCCTGGTTCACCTTCGGCGACACGCGCCTCGGGCAGGGCCGCGAGGCCTCCAAGGACTTCCTCAGGAACAGCGGCGACGTCGCGGCCGAGATCGACCGCCGGATCCGGACCAAGATGGCGGACGTTGCACTGCCGGTCGAAGGGATCGAAGAGGCGGAGTAGGTCGCGGCGGTGGCAGACCAGCCCGCCCGGAGGCTCAAGCCCACGTTCGCGGAGCGGCGAGAGCGCCGAGCCGCCGTGGAGGACGTGGCGGAGGTGATGGACGCCGCCGCGCGCTTCCTGGAGGCAAGGCCTCGCTCGGAAAGCGAGGTCCGCCGCAAGCTGACCACGATGGGCTACCGGCCGGAGCTGGTGGACAGGGTGCTGGCCAGGCTCACCGAGCTCCGCTACCTCGACGACGAGGCATTCGCGCGTGCCTGGGTTGAGTCACGGGATCGCGCGCGGCCGCGAGGCGAGCATGGGCTGCGGCGCGAGCTGCAGCTCAAGGGCGTGGATCGTACGCTGGTGGAGGAAATCCTCGGCGCTCGCCGCGATGATGCGCGCGGGGAGGCCGCGGCGGCCGGGGACGGGGAGCCGGCGAACCCCGATGACGCCGCAGCGGAACGGCTGCTGCGCAAGAAGCTGCCCGCCATCCTGCGCGAGGCGGAACCGCGGCGCCGGCGCCAGCGGGCCTACGCGCTGCTCGCCCGGAGCGGCTTCGGCCCCGACGTGTGCGCCGCGGTGAGCCGCCGGGTGCTCGACGATCAGGCCGCGGAGGACGAGGCTCCCGACGAAGGCGACGCCTGATGGCTGGTGATGACGGCCGCGCGTCACGTCCGGGCCGGATGTCACGCAAGCGTTCCCACCTTGGTCCCATGCCAGCCCGAAGCAGCCTCCCGTAGTAGGCTACGCAGTCAACCGGACGCGGACCTCGGATGGCCGCGATCCGGGCGAGCCGCGCCATCGGTGGAGAGTTGGCGGAGTCCCAGCGGGCCCTCCCGTTCCCGAGCCCAAGCGAATGCCGGTGGTGCGTAGCCCGATCCCGAATCTCGCTGACACGCCCGGCGCATTCACCCCGCTGGGTGGGAGGAACTGAAGATGGAGCCGATCGTCGCCATCGTGGCCATCGTGGTCGCGGGCGTCGCAGGCGGTGCCGCGGGACTCGTCGTCCGCGGACTACTGTCGAACCAGAGCATCAAGGCGTCCCAGGACAAGGCCGCGCGGATCGTCGCCGAGGCCCGAACCCAGCAGAAGGACATGATCCTCGAGGCCAAGGACGAGAAGCTGCGGCTGCAGCGCGAGGCCGAGGACGAGGCGCGCGCCAAACGCACGGAGCTCGGCAACCTCGAGCGGCGCCTCCTCTCCCGTGACGAGCAGCTCGACCAGCGGGCGGACATGCTCGAGGAGAAGAGCCGCAAGATCAACGACCGCGAGCGCGAGATCGAGCACCAGCGCGATGAGCTGGGGCGCCTCAACCAGGAGCGCGTCGCGGCGCTGGAGCAGGTGGCGGGGCTGTCCGCCGAGGACGCCAAGGGCATCCTGCTCGAGGCGATCCGCGAGGAGGCCGAGCACGACGCCGTCAAGCTCGCCCGATCCATCGCACGTCGTGCGCGCGAGGGGGCCGACGAGAAGGCCCGCGAGGTGATCGTCACCGCGATGCAGCGCGTCGCCGCCGATCACACCGCCGAGCACACGGTGAGCGTCGTCCACCTGCCCAGCGACGAGATGAAGGGCCGTATCATCGGCCGCGAGGGACGCAACATCCGCGCCCTCGAGCAGGCCACCGGCGTGGACCTGATCATCGACGACACGCCCGAGACGGTCGTGCTGTCCGGCTTCGATCCCGTCCGCCGCGAGGTCGCCCGCCTCGCCATCACGAAGCTGATCGCCGACGGCCGGATCCACCCGGGGCGCATCGAGGAGGTCGTCAACAAGGCCCGTGCCGAGGTCGATCAGGTCATCCGGCAGGCCGGCGAGCAGGCCGTGTACGACGCCGGGGTCCCGGGCCTGCCGCCCGACCTGATCAAGATCATCGGCCGCCTCAAGTACCGCACCAGCTACGGCCAGAACGTGCTGGTCCACTGCGTGGAGACGAGCCACCTTGCCGCCATCATCGCGGCCGAGATGGGCGCGGACGTCCAGGCGGCGAAGCTCGGCGGCCTCCTCCACGACATGGGCAAGGCGATCGACCACGAGGTCGAGGGTCCCCACGCCGCGATCGGCGCGGCCGTCGCCCAGAAGCACAACCTCTCGTTCAAGGTCGTGAACGCGATCGCGGCCCACCACCAGGAGGTCGAGTACGCCTGCATCGAGGCGCCCATCGTCCAGATCGCGGACGCCATCTCCGCGTCTCGCCCCGGGGCCCGCGGCGAGAGCATGGAGACGTACGTCAAGCGCCTCGAGGACCTGCAGGCCATCGCCGAGAGCTTCACGGGCGTGGAGCGATCGTTCGCGGTCCAGGCCGGCCGCGAGGTGCGCATCCTCGTCCGGCCCGAGGAGATCGACGACCTCTCCGCGACCCGCCTCGCCCGGGACATCGTCAAGAAGATCGAAGAGGGCATGACCTACCCGGGCCAGATCAAGGTGACGGTGATCCGCGAGACGCGGGCCGTCGAGTACGCGAAGTAGCTGCCGGCTGATGGGGGCACGCAGCGACCGCGCGGGGCTGGGCAACCCGCCCAACGGCAACGCCCCGCGCCCGCCGGGGGCGTGCCGCGTGCTGATGATCGGCGACGTGATCGGCAAACCCGGCCGTCTCGCGATCGAACAGGTGCTGCCGGCGCTGCGCGATGAGCGCGGCGTGGACTTCGTGACCGCGAACGGGGAGAACCTCGCCGGCGGCATGGGCCTGACGGTCAGCACCGCGGAGGCGCTGTTCGCCGCGGGCGTGGACGTGGTCACGAGCGGCAACCACATCTGGGACAAGCGCGAGATCTACGCGTTCCTCGACGAGAGTGACCGCGTGCTCCGCCCGCTCAACTACGGCACCCACGGCGTCCCGGGCGCGGCTGGGGCACCTACGAGGCCCTGGACGGCTCGGAGCTGGCGGTCATCAACCTCCAGGGCCGCACCACCATGCAGCCCATCGACAACCCGTTCACGGACGCGGACCGCCTCTTCGACGAGGCCTCCGAGCCGCTGCCGCCGATCCGCCTCGTTGACTTCCACTGCGAGCTGACATCCGAGAAGAACGCCCTCGGCCTGTACCTCGACGGGCGCGTGTCGGTCGTCGTGGGCACGCATACCCACGTCGTCACCGGCGATGAGCGCATCCTGCCCAAGGGCACCGCCTACCTCACGGACCTGGGGATGACGGGGCCGCTGTTCAGCGTCATCGGGTTCAAGCCGGACACGGTCCTGCCGCGGTTCATCAATGCCCTGCCGACGCGGTTCGAGGTGGGGGACGGGCCTGTCGTGCTCAACGCTTGCCAGATTGACGTCGACCCGGCGACCGGCCGCGCGCTCCAGATCGAGCGGATCCAGCGCCTCGTCGAGGTCTGACGTGGCGCAGCGCCATGCCCCGGTGCCCGCCGGCGACCGCGTCACACCCGGGACCGCCACGGCCGACATCCACACCCACACCCTGCGCTCCGACGGCGTGCTGGAACCCGCCGAACTCGTCCGCCAGGCCCACGCAGCGGGTGTCCGGCTGTTCGCCATCGCCGACCACGACAACCTGGCGGCGTATCGCGAGCTGACGGCGCCCGGCGCGGAGCCGCTCCCCGACGGCCTGGAGCTCGTCCCCGCCGTTGAGATCAACGCCGTCATGCGCGGGCAGGACCTCGCGCTGCCCGAGGGCGAGCTTCACGTCCTGGGCATCGGGGTGGACCCGACGGACGACGCCTTCGAGGCCGCCATCGCGACCCAGCGGGGCGCCCGGCGCCGGCGGTTCGCGACGACGGTGGCGCGCCTGCGCGACCTGGGCATCGGGGTCGACGAGCACCTTCCGCCCGGCGTCCTGGAGAGCGACGACGCACTTGGCCGTCCCACCCTCGCCCGGGCCCTGGTGGCGGCCGGGCATGCGGAGACCGTGGAGCACGCGTTCCGGACGATCCTGGGCCACGGGCTGCCGGGCTACGTGCCGCGCATCGGCATGGACCCGGTCGAGGCCATCCGCGCCATCCGGGCCGCCGGCGGCCTCGCGTCCATCGCCCACTTTCCTGAGGCACCGACGCACCTCCCGCTCGTGCGCGAGCTCATCGCCGAGGGCCTCGACGGCCTGGAGACCCACCACCGCTCGTTCGACCAGGAGACCCGCGACGCGATGGCGGCGTGCGCCCGGCTCCTGGGCCTCATCGAGACGGGGGGCACCGACTACCACGGCGATCTCGGGCCCTATGCGGACTCGCACGCCGGGCTGGTGATGCCCGACGGCCTCGTCGCCGGGTTGCGGGACGCCCTCAGGCCGCGGGGCTGGCCGGTTCGTCCATGAGGAAGCCGGGAGGCACTACCATCACCCGCGACATGACGTCCCGAAACCTGCCGGTCCTCGACATCGCCCCGCCGTCGGTCGCTCCCGCCGGACCCCGCGCCCCGCTCGCGCCCGACGATGAGCGGCTCGCGGAGTTCCGCCCCGAGCCGCGTGCCCTGCCCTCGTTCTTCGTGTGGACGCTGGGCTGCCAGATGAACAAGAGCGACTCCGAGGAGATGGCGGGCCGCCTGCTCATCGCGGGCTGCGCGGAGGCGCCATCGATGGAGGCCGCCGACGTCGTCGTCATCAACACCTGCGCCATCCGCGAGGCCGCCGAGGCCAAGGTCGTGGGACGCCAGGGGCACCTCGCGCGCCTGAAGGCCGCGAACCCCGGCCTGCGGGTCGTGCTCACCGGCTGCTCGGTCCGCGAGTCCAACCGAGCCGGCCTCGCGCGCCGCTACCCGGCCGTGGACCTGTTCCTGCGCCCGGACGAGGAGCCCGAGCTGGTGGACCGCCTGGGCCTCGCGTCCGCGCAGGCGCCGGTGGGGGCGATCGCGATGACCGCGGCGACCACGGTGGTCAAGGGCGCCGCGGTGTCCGATGCCACGCACCTCGTGCGGGCGCGCGCCGACGCAATCGCGGGCGGCGCGGTGAGCCGGGGTTCCGTCATCAGCGCCTGGCTGCCGATCATCTACGGGTGCGACAAGACCTGCACGTACTGCATCGTGCCGTTCAGCCGCGGGCCGGAGCGCAGCCGCCCGTTCGACGAGGTCGTTGCCGAGGCGCGGTCCCTCACCGCGGCCGGGTTCCGCGAGGTCACGCTCCTGGGCCAGAACGTCAACAGCTACGGCCACGACCTGCCGGCCGAGGAGCGCTTCGCGCACGTGAACACCGCGCGGACCGTCGGCCGGCACCAGGACCGCGAGGCCCGCCCCGACCTGGCCGAGCTGATCAGGGTCGTGGACGGCCTGCGCTCGGACGACGGCGCGCCGCTGATCCCGAGGCTGCGCTTCGTCACGTCGCATCCGTGGGACCTCTCGGACCGCCTGGTCGAGGCGATGGCGGCGTGCCCGAGCGTCTGCGAGTCGCTCCACCTGCCGGTCCAATCGGGCTCGGACGCGATGCTCCGGCGCATGGGCCGCCAGTACACGATCGGGCACTACATCGAGCGGCTGGGGCGGATCCGGGAGGCGGTGCCCGGGATCTCCCTGTCCACGGACGTCATCGTCGGGTTCTGCGGCGAGACCGAGGCGGAGTACGAGGACACGCTCCGGCTGCTGGAGACCGTCCGCTTCGACCAGGTCTTCGCCGCGGCCTACAGCGAGCGCCCCGGGACCCCTGCGACCCACCTGGCCGACGACGTCCCGGCCGCCGAGAAGCGCCGGCGCCTGGTGGGCCTCCTGGACCTCCAGGAGGGGATCGGCCTCGAGCGGAACCGGGCGTGGCTCGGGCGGACCACGGAGATCCTCGCCGACACCATCGTCCCGCCGCGGGCGCACGATCACGACGACGATGAGGCCGACGGCACGGCCGAGTCCCGCGACGCCTTCGCGCACCTGCCCGAGGGCCACGTCCACCTCGCCGGCCGCTCCCGTGAGAACAAGCTCGTCCACGTGGCGGGCCCGGCGTCCCTGCGTGGAACGCTCGTCCGCGTGGCCATCGACCACGCCGGGCCGTACGCCCTCCGCGGCACGCTCGCGTAGTGGCGCCCGCCCCGCTCGTCGTCATCGGCGGGCCCACCGCCACGGGCAAGACCGGCCTGGCCATCGCGCTGGCGGAGCGGCTGCACGCCCAGGGCATCGCCGCGGAGATCGTCTCGGCCGACTCGCGCCAGGTGTACCGGGGCCTGGACATCGGCACCGCCAAGGCGACCGCCGAAGAGCGGGTGCGGGTCGTCCACCACGGCCTCGACCTCGTGGACCCGGACGAGCCGTACTCCGTCGCGGAGTTCCGGACCCATGCCCTCGCCGCGCTCGAGGCGCTGGGCGCCCGTGGCGGGATCGGGATCCTGGCGGGCGGCACCGGCTTCTGGCTGCGGGCCGTCTTCGCGGGCATCGACACGGACGCGCTGCCCTCGGACGCGGCGCTGCGCGCAGCCCTGGAGGCCGACCTCACCGGGGACGGGGTGGCGGCGCTCGCCGCCCGGCTGACGACGCTCGCGCCGGGCCTCGCCTCCCGGACGGACCTGCGCAACCCGCGGCGCGTCGTCCGGGCCGTCGAGATCGCCACCCTGCAGGGCGACGCGCCGCTCCCCGAGCCGCTGGGGTACGGCGCGCGGGTCCTGGGGCTCCAGCTCGTGGTCGACGGGCCCGAGCACCTCCGTCGAATCGCCGAGCGTGCCCGCGCCCAGTTCGACGCCGGGCTGGTGGAGGAGGCGCGCGCCCTGCGGGAGCGCTTCGACCCGGCGCTTCCCGCGTTCTCCGCGATCGGGTACCGCGAGAGCTGGGCGTTCCTCGACGGCGAGCTCACCCTCGAGGCGGCGATCGAGCTCGACGCACGGCGCAACGTCGCCTTCGTGAAGCGGCAACGCACCTGGTTCCGGCGCGAGCCCACGCTCGCCGTCGTGGACGCGACCCGGGATCCAGCGCCAGGGATCTGGCCGGCCCTGGACGCGCTCGTGGCCGCGCGGCCCGCCTGACCCGGCACGCCCGTCTTGACGCGCGGCCGTGCGCCGAGCTCGACGACGTCAAGCGCGGTCTCAAGGACCTCGCCGAGGAGATCGTCCGCCTCCGTCGAGCCAACGAGGACCTCGCCGACAAGGTCGCGCGCCTCGCCCGCGGCTGACGAGACCCGGTCGTCCGTCTGCTGCCGACGGGCGCGGCCGCAGGAGGCCACGGGAGGCGGAGGGTATGCTAGGCGTCCCATGAGCCCCCGTGAACCGATCGACCTCGCGCCCCCGATGGAGCGCGCATTCCTGCTCGCCGTGGACACCGGCGAGGACGAGGGTTGGTCCGCTGAGGACAGCCTGACCGAGCTCGCCGCGCTCGCCGCGACCGCGGGCGCGGACGTCGTGGGCGCCGAGTGGCAGAACCGCCGCCACGTGGACCCCAACTGGTACGTGGGCAAGGGCAAGGCGGAGGAGCTGCTCCAGGCCAAGAGCGAGACCGGGTTCGACATCCTCGTCGCGGACGACGAGCTCAGCCCCGCCCAGCAGAAGGCCCTCGAGCAGCTGCTCGGCGTCAAGGTCATCGATCGCAGCCGGCTGATCCTCGACATCTTCGCCCTCCACGCCCAGACCCACGAGGGCCGTCTCCAGGTGGAGCTCGCGCAGCTTGAGTACCAGCTGCCCCGCCTGACCCGCCTCTGGACGCACCTCTCGCGCACGGGCGGCGGCATCGGCACGCGGGGCCCCGGCGAGTCCCAGCTCGAGACGGACCGCCGGCTCATCCGCGAGCGGATCAAGAAGATGAAGGCGAAGGTCGAGGACGTGCGCCAGCAGCGCCAGACCACCGCACGCGGCCGCGACCGGCGCCTGTTCCCGACGGTGGCCATCGTCGGCTACACGAACGCCGGCAAGTCCACGCTGCTCAACGCGCTCGTGGGCTCGGTCGTCGCCAAGGCCGAGGACAAGCTGTTCGCGACGCTCGACCCCACCTCACGCCAGGTCAAGCTTGGCGACGGGCAGACGGTGATCGTCACGGACACCGTGGGGTTCATCCACAAGCTGCCGCACCAGCTGGTCGACGCGTTCCGGGCCACCCTCGAGGAGGTCACCCGGGCCGACGTGCTGGTCGAGATCGTGGACGCGTCGGACGCGCATGCCCCCGAGCACCGCGCGACCGTCCAGACCGTGCTCGACGAGCTGGGTGCCGGCGACAAGCCCCGACTGACGGCCTTCAACAAGGCGGACCTGCTCTACCCGGGCACGGACGGCGAGCGGCCGGCCCCCGCGGTCGCCGGCTCCGTCCTCGTTTCCGCCGCGACCGGGTTCGGGCTCGACACCCTGCGCGCCGAGATCGCGGCCCTGCTCGCCTCCGTCTGGGAGGAGGTCGACGTCGCCGTCCCGTACGCCGCCGGCGAGCTCCTGGCCCGCGTGCGCGAGCGCGGCACCGTCGAGCTCGAGTACGGCAATCGCTCCGTCCGCGTGAGCGGGCGCATGGCGCCGTCCATGGCGGGCGAGCTGCGCGCTGTGGCCGACCGCTGGGCCACGACCCTGGCCGAGGAAGGCGTCGTCTCCTGAGCGCGCCGCCCGCCCCCGTTGGGCGCCGCGCCGGCACCGGGCGCCTGCCCGGGGGCCGCCGCCTGACCTGGACCGTGGCCGACGGCCGGCGCGGGCGCCGCTGGCGCGCCATCACCACCGCCGCCGATGGGCGCCTCGTGCAGAACCTGCTCCTCGAGGTGGACCCGGCGGGGCGTCTCGGGAGGCTGGAGGTCGCTTCGGCGGCCGGGCTCCTGACGCTCCACCCGGGTCCGGACGGCGCCACGCTGCACGGGAACGTCGTGCGGGCGGCGGGCGTGGAGCACATCTCGCTGCCCTGGGCGCCCGGGCATCTCCTCATGGCGGGCGGGTCGCCCGTGACCGGTGTCGTGGCGGCCCAGGCGCTGGCCCACGTCGTCGGAGTGGGGGAGGGGGCCTCGTTCCCCGCCGTGGAGGTCGCCGAGGACCTGGCGATCCGGCGGTCGACGTGGCGCGTCGCGCGAGTGGGGGAGCGGCGCTGGCGGCTCCTCGCCGCCGATGGCGGCCCATCGGTCACGGTCGACGTCGACGACGACGGCACCCCGGCCGGCCTCAACGACGCCGCGAGCTGGCCCCTGGAGCGCGCCGACCCCGCCTGAGGGCCCGTTCCGTGGACAACCTGTGGACAAGACGGCGGTCCACGCACGCATGCCCCGAATCCCGTGGATAACCCCATTGTGGGCATGCCCCGGGACCCCGTATTGTTGGTCTTGCCCGAAGGGGCGGCTGAACCGGCGACGGACCCGCGAGTGCTTGCACAAGCGGGGACGAGAGGAACCGCAAGTGCTTGCACAGGCGGGACCGAACGGGGCCGCAGGTGCTTGCACCAGCGAAACCGAGGCCGGGGAGGAAGTTCCTTCGGGCACTTTGCTGTGTCCGGCGTGGGCCGGTCGCTGCGGGTTGAGCCCGCGCGTGAGTGCCGCGGCGCGGCATCATCTGCGCATGCACCCGATGCCAGCGACGATGGGGGAGGGAACCGCGTGAGCGCGTCCCGGCGTGGCACCGCGGGACCCAAGGACGTGGTCCGGGCCGGCGTTCCGCTGCTCCTGCTCGCGGGTGCGATCGCGTTGCCGTCGGTCGCCGGGGTCTGCCTGCTCGTGCTCGTGGGGGGCGTGGCCGTCGCGGCGGGCCGGCGGGTGCCCGTGGCGTGGGCCTGGGCGGCGATGGTGCCCGGGGCCGCGATCGCGACCCTGCGCGCTTTCGGACCCGCGGCGGCCGCCTGGGACCAGCCCGCCTGCTCAGACGTCGCCTCGGCGCCGGTCCTGTGGGCCGTGGTTGAGGTGGTCCTCGTCGTTGCCGCGGTTGCCGCCCTGGCCGCCGTCCTGCGTGCGAAGGCCAGCGACCTGGGCCTGCGACGGCCGCCTCGGTACGCGGTCCGCTGGGCGACCGTCGGGGCGCTCGCCATCCTCGTGACCGGCCTGGCCGGCGCGTTCCTGCTCGCGGGACCCGTGCTCGGGCTCCGGGGTGTCGACCCGGGTGGCCTCGGGTTCGCCGTTCCGGCACTCATCTTCGCCGTCTCGCTCGCCGTCTCCGAGGAGCTCGCCTGGCGCGGCGCGATGCAGGGCTGGCTGACGAAGACCCTCGGTCCGTCGATCGCCGTGCTCCTCCAGGCGGTGGCCTACGGCGCCGCGTGGGGGTTCCTGCTCGGCTCGCTGCTGGCCGGCCTGCTCGCGGCTGCAGTGGGCCTGATGCTGGGCGCGACGGTCGTGCGGTCACGGACGCTCACCGTGGCGCTCGCGTGGCACGTCGCGTTCAACGTGCCGCTGTACCTCGTCGTCGCCTGCCGGGCCGCCTGACGCCTGTCGCCGATCCGACGACCCGGGGCTTCCCCGACCCCTCACGATCACCTCTACGGCGACACGTCCCTGTCCTGTCCGTCGGACCGGCGTGTGGCCCGCGGCACCGGTTGTCGACGACCCGACCGTCACGCCCGAGCCGTCACGGGAAGGGGAGGGGAGCGTGGCGAGTGCCACCTTCACCGACCCCGACCCGACGGACACCCACATCTGCACCGTGGACTACGGCGACGGCTCCGGGGCCGTCGCAGGCACGGTCGGCGGCGCCACCTGCACCGGCCCGACCCATGCGTACGCCACGTACGGGACGTATCCGGTGACCGTGGCGGTCACCGACTCGGATGGGAACACCACCTCGGCGACGGCCGACCACACCGTGGTCTTCGCTCTCGCCGGGTTCTTTGCCCCGCTGGACAATCCGCCGATGGTGAATGCCGTGAAGGCCGGCTCCGCGGTGCCGGTGAAGTTCGGCCTCTCCGGGGACAAGGGCCTCGCCATCCTGGCGGCCGGATCCCCGGTGTCGCGGCCCGTGAGCTGCGCGAGCTCGGTGCCGACCGGCGGCGCCGCATCGACCTCAACGGCCGGCGCGTCCGGCCTCCAGTACGACCCGGCGACGGCCACCTACACGTACGTGTGGAAGACCGTCAAGGCGTGGGCCGGGACCTGCCGCGAGCTCAGCGTGACGCTGGTTGACGGCACGACCCATACCGCGCTGTTCGTGTTCAGGAAGTAGGGAAGGGCCGGACGCCGTCCATGGTCCCGGACCCCGCAGCCGAAGGAGCCCCGGTCACCCGCCGGGGCTCCCTTCGCGTCCCGACGGGGTTGACGACGGTCCCCCATCCTCGCATTCTTACCGGAGACGGTAAGAATGGTGAGGCGATGCGGATCACGTCGAAGGGGCAGGTCACGATTCCACAGGACATCCGCGAGCGGGCGGGGCTCCTGCCGCACACCGAGGTGGAGTTCAAGTTCGAAGGCGACGTGGTCACCCTCATCAGGGCTGTCGAGGCGCGTCGACCGACACGCGGACAGATCGCGGTGGAGCACCTGCGCCGCCACCGCGGCCACATCACCATGTCGACGGACGAGATCATGGCCCTCACCCGAGGGGAGGACTGATGGCCACCCTGGTCGACAGCAACGTCCTGATCGATGTCCTGGGGCCCGACGGTCCGTGGAGCGACTGGTCCATGTCCGCCCTGCGGGCCGCGGCTGACGCCGATGAGCTGGTGCTCAACCCGATCATCTACGGCGAGCTCTCCGTGGCGTTCGACACCATCGAGGCTCTCGATGCGGCCCTCCCGCCGGCCGTGATCCGCCGCGAGGACGTCCCGTATCCGGCGGCCTTCCTGGCCGGCAAGTGCTTCCTCGGCTATCGGCGCCGGGGCGGCGCTCGCCGGTCGCCGCTGCCCGACTTCTACATCGGCGCCCACGCGGCGGTGGCGGGCTACCGGCTGTTGACGCGCGACGCGACCCGCTACCGAACCTACTTCCCGATGCTCGAGGTCATCGCTCCGGCATGAGGCGCGGCGTGGCACCCGGTGACGACGTGCGCGATGGGCCAGGGAGCCGAGCCGGGGGCTCCCCTACGTCTATTGGCACTTCCGATAATGTGAGTTATGTACTATGCCTCGTGGTCGTTCACGTTTGTGCTCGCGCGTGACCGCCGCGCACACCCTCACGGAGCGCGAGCGGTTCCTGGCGGCGCGTTCGAGAAGACGCGGTGGGCGTGCGTGGTCGGCAAGCGGGGCCAGGAGCAGATCCACACCTGGACCGCGAACCGGCGGACCCCGGACCCATCTCCACCCGGACGGCGCGACCTGCCCCTCCTGCGAGCACGAGGCACGGCGCGGCGATGGTCCGACCGTCGTGCCCCGGTTCTCCTTCCCGGTGGCAGACGCAGCGCGCGACCTGCTGCTGGTGGGCGAGGGGAAGTCCCTCCGCGAGTCGAGCCAGAAGGTGCGCTACGCCGCCGGACGCTTCGAGGTCGATTCCGACGGTCGCCGGTGGGCGAGCCGGCAGAACGCCCTGTCAGCCGACTACCTCGACCAGTTCGGCCCGCTCGTCGTGCGCTCGCTCACGCCGTCGCACTGGCCGCGCATCCTCGTGCTCGACTCGCTGCCACTCGGGATACGGGTCCGAGACGCCCACCTGTACGGCTACCAGCAGGGCCGGGAGGGCGCAGCGGTCCTCGTGGCCGCCGGTCGGCAGCGCAACCAGCACCGGACGCGCTGCTGGCTGGCGACGCTCGCAGCCGATGAGACGGCTGACTCCTGGTACGACTTCCTGACCCAGCTCGACCCGCAGCCGGCCCCCGCGTGGGTGGTCGCCGACGGCTCGAAGGCGATCCGCAACGCGGTGGAGGCTCTCTGGCCGGACGCCATCTTCTACCCGTGCGAGGAGCACCTCCGCAAGAACGCGCTCGACGCGGCCCGCGCCGACGGTGCGCTCGGCGAGCCGGGGGTCGAGCAGGCGATCAAGCAGGCGTTCTACGGGATCGAGACCTGGGAGCATCTCGGGCTGGTTGCGAACTCGATCGGGCCGTCGCTGCTGCTCGGGTGGTACCTGCGCACGGACCCCGCTGCCCGGAATGCCGGTCGAAGCTCACGCAGCGCGCGCAGCGGGCGGCGAGGCGCAAGGACGCAACGTGAGACCGAGATGGAGGAGATGGCGCTACTTCGTCGTCGCGTCCTTCTGGAAGCACTCGGTCGTCGTGCCGTCATCCGGGTCAGCGGGCTGGGAGAACATGTCCGTCTCGCGCGGGCACTCCTCGGGGCGCGCCGCGATTGCGATCACCTTGTGCGTGTGAGCCTCGCCGCAGGCGACGGGCTTGGTGCCGTTGTCATCCGACACGACACACGTTCCGACCGCAAGCACGTCCGGCTGTACGGGGTGCGAGCAACCGCCGAGCACAAGGATCAGCGCGGCTGCTGCCAGCGCCCTCCACCGATCGTCCATGTTCCCCTCCATCGTGTGTCTCGGCCTTCGGACGATCACGCGGACGGCCACGTGATGGCATCCCGCAGGTTGTGTTGCCCTCGATCGTCGGTGCGGTGGTGCGCTCGGTCAAGGCGAGTTCCCAACCGTCTATGCCTCACAGGGCCGAGCGGGGCATTGACAGCTCCTTCACCTTTACGACATACTCGGACCCGAGGCCGGTAGTAGCCCCTGAACAGGGACTGCGACCCGGCTCTTTCGTTTCAGAACGCACGCGGCCCCGGCGGATTGTCGTAGTAACGGTCCGGCATCGAGTACAGGCCGTAGTAGATCTCGCCGTTGACATCGAAGTCCTGCGTTCGCGCGGCGGCCAGCAAAGCGAGGCGCTGGATCGCCCGTTCCCATGGCGATTCCCAGGCGCACTGCGCGTCGCGCAGGATCTGATAGTGCCTCAGGGTTCCAGCCATCAGGTCGGCCAGTTGGATGCCCGGCGTGATGTGCGAGGACACGAAGAGGGGCACGTCCAGAACGTGGGTCCAACAGCGACCTTCGTCGGTGGCGTGCATGAACTTGCGCAGCGCCCGAGACCGGGCTGCGTCGCTGCCGCCGTTCGTCTCGTCGAAGATGAGCTTCGCGAACGCATCCGGAGCGTGATCACGGCGCATGTGCAGCTCGACTCGCTCGATCAGCAGGCGATGCGGCGGGTCGACGCGCGAACTCGGCCACACGGGTGGGCTCGCCGGGCGTCGGGCTCGAACGGCGAAGACGGACAGGGGGAGCCGGTCCATGATTCCCGTGACCTCGCGCACCAGGCGCTGACGATCCTGCGAATGCTCGAACTGGCGCCGGTTCAGGAGATGGGCCGCCTTGATTTCATACGTCTGCGGGTCCATCGTCGGGTAGACCGAACGGACTGTCGCGTGCAGCCAGCGGCTCAGATCGCGGCTGGCGTGTTCAGGAATGCAGACCGCCGTAAGGGTGTTCCAGGGGCTCGCATCCCCCGGCGTTGGGTAGCCGCTCTCATCGATGTACGCGAGCACGTCAGAGGGCTCCCGTCATCAGATTGAGTCCTAGCAGCCGCTCGAGGATCCCTGCGTCGGCGAGGGTCGACGGCCAGCCGTAGGCGCCGAGCACGCCAGTGTCGAGATCGGCGTGGGCGTTGGCGAGCCATGTGGGGCGCTGGTTGTAGAGGTTGGTGAGGGTGCGCCTGGCGAGGTCGGCGGGGGCGAGGCCGGGCGGGTTGAGCCAGCCGTCACGGAGCTCGACGAGGTGGCGGGCGGCCTCCCCTACCATGGCGCGCTGCTCTGGGGTGGGGTCCGGGAACGGGAAGGTCTCGAAGCATGTGCTCGGCGTGTATCGCGGCCGAGTCTCCAGTTGCGAACCAACGGCGAGCGACCATGTCTCATGAACCCGTGACTGCAGGACTCCGAACGTGTAGTCGTCATCCCGCGCAATCACGCCCACGGCGTGGTTCGCGACCGTGCCGGCCGGCACCCAGACAAAGAACCGGTGCTTTGAGGTCAGCGGCGTCGCGATGAAGCGGCTCAGCCCCTCGAGTGCCGTCCGCATTTCGGGACGTGGCCACACGAACAGCCACCAGCGCGGCTCGCGAACCGAGCTCTTGGCCGCGACGCGCATGGGCTGCACATGCTCGAGCGCGTACGCATACGGCATCTCGTAGAGTGCTGCCGCTTGTTCGCTCAGGCCGGTGAAGTCGATGATCCAGCGTTCGCGCGGTCTGCGCGTCAGGTCAAGGCCGTTGAGCATCGGCCGAACGACGTCAGTGTTTGGCCGCCCATGCGGATTGGGGGCCTGGAGAAACCGGCGCGCGGTTACCGGATCAAGGTCAAACGGCCCCAAGGCCACCACGCCCATGAACGCAGTCCCCAGGTTGGCAGGCAGTCGCTTGGCGGTGGTGAGGTCGATTCCTGTTGTGAGGTTGGCGTTGATGCGGCCGGCGGCCACGCCATCGAGTTGGTGGGCGGCATCGCTCCCGTCATCCTGACCGATGAAGCTGACGTGCACCGCGGCGCCCGCGAGTACCCAAGGGTCGCCCGAGCGGGCGAAGAAGATCCCGCCTGACGCCAGCACACGCTCGAGGACTCGGCGGTTGGCCTGGCCACGAATCCCCTGAGTCGCAAGCAGGCCGGCACGGACCGACTTGCCAGCTTCGACCCCAGCTCGCGCCTTCTCGTGCCAATAGCAACAGAGATCGGATGAGCGCGGAAGTCGGTCGTCGAATACCGACCAGAGTTGCTCGGCATACTCGTCGCCTAGGCCGAGGCGGAGCAGTCGATTCCCGAGTGGGAATGATGGCCTGATCTGGCCCCGGCGTGATGCTCAGGTGGCCCCACCTCCGACCGGTCTCCGAAATGGCCTGAACCGGTCTCCGGTGCGGTCGCGTCAGCCTCGGTCGGCACCTCCCTTCCGGGCCCGCTCAGTGGCCCGCAGCCGGTAGGAGGCGGAACC
>JBBSCF010000024.1:0-49101 GCA_038250545.1 Candidatus Limnocylindrales bacterium
CGGAGGCCGTGATCGCGCTGGCCGACGACGCGGTCGACCCGCGGCTGGTCCTGCCGCCCCACGTCGTCAACGCGACGGGCGTGGTCCTGCACACGAACCTCGGCCGGGCGCCCTGGCCCTGGGCGGCCCGCCTCGCCGCGGTCGCGGGGGCGACGGCCTACGGCTACCTGGAGCTGGACGAGGCCACCGGCCGCCGCGGGGCGCGGTTCCGGGCCGCGGAGGACCGCCTGGTGACCCTGACCGGCGCGGACGACGCCCTGGTCGTCACCAACAACGCCGCCGCGCTGCTCCTGGCGGTGGGGCTCGCGGGCCGGCGCGGCGCCGTCGTGGTCTCGCGCGGTGAGCTCGTGGAGATCGGCGGCGGGGTCCGGATCCCGGAGCTGATCGCCCGGGCCGGGGCGCGGCTGGTCGAGGTGGGGACCACGAACCGGACGCGGGCCGCGGACTTCGAGGCGCCGCTCGCCGAGGGCCGCGCGTCCGTCGTCCTGCGCGTCCACCCGTCCAACTTCGCGATGGAGGGCTTCACCGAGGCCGCGGACCTCGCGGAGGTCGCCGCGATCGCCCACCGGCACGGCGCCATCGTCGTCGACGACCTCGGGTCGGGCGCGCTCCTCGACACCGCGACCTTCGGGCTCGCCCACGAGCCGACCCCGTCCGAGCGGCTGGCCGCCGGCGCGGACGTGGTGCTGTTCAGCGGCGACAAGCTGGTCGGCGGGCCACAGGCCGGGCTCATCGTCGGCCGCAGGGACCTCATCGCGCGGATGCGCCGGGACCCGCTCGCGCGCGCCGTCCGCCCGGACAAGGCGATCCTCGCCGCGGTCGCGACGACGCTCGGGATCTACGTCGCCGGGCGCGCGGCCCTGGACATCCCGATCTGGCGGATCATCGGGCAGGACCCGGATGGCCTGCGCGCCCGTGCCGAGTGGATCCGCGGCCTGTGCCTGGCGGGCGCGCCGGGGGCCCCCGTGCGGGTGGCCGAGGTGCGCTCGCCGGTCGGTGGCGGGTCGCTGCCGGGTCAGACGCTGCCCTCGTTCGGCGTGGCGGTGCGCGTCGGATCGCCGGCCCGGTCGGCCGCGTCGCTCCGCAAGGGTCAGCCCCGGATCCTCGCCCGCGTCGAGGACGGCGAACTGGTGTTCGACCTGCGGACGGTCGCCCGGATCGACGACGGCGACATCGCGCGGGCCATCGGCGGCCTGGTCGCGACGGGCGGATGAGCGTCGTCGTCGGCACGGCCGGCCACATCGACCACGGCAAGACCACGCTCCTGCGCGCCCTCACGGGCATCGACGCGGACCGTCTCCCCGAGGAGCGCCGGCGCGGCATGACCATCGACGTGGGCTACGCGCACCTCGCCCTGCCGGACGGGTCGGTGCTGGACTTCGTGGACGTGCCGGGCCACGACCGGCTCATCGGCAACATGCTCGTGGGCGCGGGCGAGATCGATGCCGCGCTGCTGGTCGTGGCCGCCGACGACGGGCCGAATGCCCAGACGATCGAGCACCTCGAGCTGCTCGACGCGATCGGGATCGAGGTCGGGCTCGTCGCGGTGACGAAGACGGACCTGGTGGATGGCGACCGGGTCGCCGCCGTGGTGGCCGAGGTCGCGGCGCTGATCGCGCGGACGCGGCTGGCCCTGAGCCCCGTCGTCGCGGTGAGCGGGGTGCGGGGCGACGGGCTCGATGTGCTGCGCGCGGAGCTGGGGGCCCTGCGGGATCGGGTCGTCGTGCGCGGCCGGGCCGGCGGGACGCGGCTGGCCATCGACCGCTTGTTCGCCGTCCGCGGCCGGGGCGCGGTGGTGACCGGCAGCCTGCGAGGTGGGTCCGTGGCGACCGGCGCCGTCCTGCGGCTGGTTCCCGGTGGCGGCGAGGTTCGCGTCCGCGAGGTCCAGGTGCGGGGCGGTGCCGTGCCCGCGTCCGACGGTGGGCGGACGGCGCTGCTCATTGGCGGCGTGGAGCACGCGGCGCTGGAGCGGGGCCGCGTCCTCACGACGGACCCGTCGGTCGCGGCGACGTCGCGGGTCCTCGTGGCGATGCGGCCGCCGGCCGAGCTCGTGGACGGGGTCGTGACCGGCACCCGGGGCTTCGGCGGCCCGGCGTCGGCGCCCGCGGACCGGGAACGCGTGCGCTTCCACGCGGGCACCGCGCAGGCCGGCGCACTCGTCGTGCGCGGGCCGCGCGAGGGGCTCGACCTGCCGGACGGGAGCGCGCTCGCGATCCTGCGACTCGAGACGGAGGTCGCCGCCGCGCCTGGAGACCGATTCGCGCTGCGCCGGCCGTCGCCGGGCTCGTCGGCGGGTGGGGGCGTGGTGCTGGACGCCGTGCCGCCCCGGGGGGTCTCGCGGCGGCGGTTCACCGCCGAGCGCGCGGCGGCCCTGGCCGCGGCCGTCGCGGCGATGCGCGGAGAGGCGGGCGCGGCCGAAGCCGTCGCGGCGGCACGGCTGGACCTCCACGGAGCGCTGCGCGAGGGTGGCGACTGGCGGTTGGCGCCGGACCTGCGGTCCGCGCTGGCCGGCGTGGCACTGGACCTCGTCCGGGTCCACCACGCCGCGGAGCCGGACTCCCCGGGCCTGCCGCTGCCTGCCGCCCGCGCCGGGCTCGCGCTGGCCGCCCGGCGCCGCGCGACCCTGGGTAAGCCCGCGGCGGACGAGGTGGCCCGCGATCTCGTGGACCGGCTCGTGACCGACGGGACGCTGGCGCGTGACGGCGACCGGCTGCGGGACCCGGCGCGGGCCGCCGGTCTGCCCCCCGCCACGCTCGCGGCGATGACCCGGCTGGAGGCCGCGCTCGCGGTGGCCGCGCCCCCGTCGCTGGCCACTGCGGCGCGCGACGCCGGCTGCCCGCCGGACGGGCTCCGGGCCCTGGTGACCGAGGGGCGGATCGTCCGCCTCGAGGACGACCTCGCATGGGCCTCGGAGACCTACCGCGGGCTGGTGAAGCGGGCGCTCGCGATGGCGGCCACGGGGCCGCTCAGCCCGGCCGCATTCCGCGACGCCACAGGCACGAGCCGCAGGTACGTGCTCGTGATCCTCGAGGACCTGGATCGCCGGGGGCTCCTGCGCCGGACCGACGCCGGGCACGTCCTCGGCCCCAAGACCATCGCCCGGATGCGGGCCCGCGCGGCCGCGGAGAGCGCCGGATCCGGGGCCGCGGCCACCGGGGAGCCTGCTCCGTGAAGCCCGCAGCGATCATCCTCGCGGGCGGCGCGTCCTCCCGGTTCGGCGGCGACAAGCTCGCCGCCCGTCTCGACGGCATCCCGGTCCTGGAGCACGCGCTTCGGGCCGTGGCGCAGGTCGCGGACCCCGTCGTGGTGGTCGTGAGCCCGGACGCGCCGTCACCGTCCGTGCCGGCCGACCTCGGCGTGGTGGTCGTTCCGGCGCGGGACCTCGTCGCCCACCAGGGGCCCCTCGCCGGGCTCGTGAACGGGCTCAACGCCCTCCGCTCCTGGGCTGAATCCGCGGGCGGCGGCACCGCGCCCGACGTCGTCGTGCTCGTCGCCGGTGACATGCCGACGCTCGCGCCCAGTGTTCTGGAGCTCCTCGCCGCGACGCTGGACGCGGACCCGTCGCTGGTCGCCGTGAGCCTCGCGACGGAGCCGTCGTCGCCGCTCCCCGCCGCCATCCGACCCTCGATCACCGCCCCCGCCGCCGCCCTCCTCCTCTCGGAGGACCGCCGGAGCCTCCGCGGCCTCCTGGAGGCGGTGCCGTCCGCGGTCGTCCCGTCGGCGGTCTGGCGCGCCATCGATCCCGACGGCCGGACCCTCCGCGACATCGACACGCCCGAGGACCTCCGCGGTCGTTGACATAGGACTATGAGAGTCCCATGATGGCCCTGTGAGAACGATCACGGCACTCGAGGTCCGCGCCAGGTTCGGCCAGGTCCTGGATGAGGCCGCGGCGGGAGAGCGGTTCATCGTCGAGCGCGCGGGTGCACCGGTGGCGGCCATCGTCCCGCTGGCGGACCTGGAGGCGAGCGACCCCGAGCGCGTCCGTGAGCGGCGGCTGGCCGCGGTGGACCAGCTTCGCCGCCTGGGCACCCGATCCCGGCACCGCCAGGGCCAGCCCGATGGGGCCGCACTGGTCCGCGTCGAGCGCGACGAGGGACACGCCCCATGGGGCTGAGCGCACCGCCCTTGCCGGTCATCGTCGACGCGAGCTTCGTGATCGACGGCCTCGGCGGCGACGACCGTGTCCACGCGGCGTTCGAGGCGTGGGCCCAGGAGGGTCGGACCGTGCTGGCGCCGGCGATCTTCTGGCCGGAGATCGCGAACGCGTTGCTGGTCCGGAGGCGCCACTCGCGCTCGGATGTCGTCGCGGCGCTCCGCACCCTGCAGCTTGCCGGCGTGGAGACGGCGGATCGAGGCGTCCGGGGTGTCGAGGATGCCGTGGACCTGGCGGCGCAGCATGGCCTCTCGGTCTACGACGCCACGTACCTGCAGCTCGCGATGGATGTCGAGGGGGAGATCGCGACGCGCGACCGGCAGCTCATGGCGGCCGCGGCCGCGGAGGACGTCCTCCTGTTCGAGCCGCCGACCGGCTGACCTCCGGTTCCTGGACACCACGACGCCCGCCCCTGCGATGGTGGGCGGGCGTCGCGCTTGGGGGGGGGTCGGGCCATCGGACCCGGGCTCCGGCGAGGCGGCTGAGCCGGGGAGAGGACCGGGTCGCCACCCGGGGGTTCAGGCGAGGGTGGGCGCGGTGTCGGTGCTGGCGCGAAGTCGAGCGGCGACGCTCCGGATCGCGTTCCAGTCACGCCGGGTGGGCGACGGACCGCCGTTGCCCCGCGCCTCACGGGCGAGGCGGGCCTGCTGGGCCTCGATCGTCAGCTGGGCGAGGTGCTCGTTGATCGCGTAGGCCGCGAGGGCGTTCATGGTGGTTGAACTCCGTCTCGGCGCACCGGGAATCAGGGCCCGTGATCGCCGCCGCTGCGCAGAGTCTCCCGCGGAAGGCCGCGTGTTCCGATGGACGCGGGTTCTGGATCGGACTTCGAGATTCGTCGAGCTTCCGTGCCGGGGTCCCCTGGGGCACCCGGGCGCGGGCGGCGGGCCCTGCCCTCAGCAGACCACACGCTGGAGCCACCGCCTCACGGAACACTGAAGGTGAACTCCCATGGACCCTCGAGTCGAACCTGCGTGCCGTCGGGTCGCTCACCCGCGAGCTCGGTGATGACGAGCGTCCAAGCGCCCGCCGGGTCGCCGGTCCCAGCGTAGGTGCCAGCCGTCTGATCCAGATCGCTCGGTCCGCGGCGGACCCCCCAGTCGATGTCGATGGTCTGGTCGCGGTGCTTGAAGTAGCCGATCGCAGCCCACCCGGAGGCCGTTCGGTCCGACGGCTCGAGGTGGATCGAGGCAGTGATCATCGTCGGGCTCAGCCGCACCTCGCCCAGATCCACCGAGCCCTCGTCGGTCGCCTGGGTTTGGGCGACGCGAACGACGGCCCCTGCGGGAGCCGGCAGCCTGAACCGGAACGTCCAGGCCATGTCCGGTTGTCCCTCCCCGGCGATCCCGAGCCGCAGCGTGTAGTCGCCGTCGCTCGACGTCGTCGGCGCGAAGTTGAGCATCTCCGCCTGGCCGTTCGCGTCGTTGGCCCCGAACGACACACCGCTGGCACGGGCGAGGATGACCCCGGCAGGATCGCGCAGATCGGGCTCGAACCCCACATCGAGGCGACTGCCGCCGCCGACCCGCTCGACAGACACGCCAAGGACGACCTGGTTGATGTCCGCATAGCCGCGGGCGAGCGTGACCGCGTAGTCGCCGTGCGCCTGGCGTTGGTTGATCTGGACGCCCTGATCCCACGCCACGGCTGTCCCGGGGGTGGCGGTCGCGACGAGGTCGAGCAGGCGCATCGCGCCGGCCGCGGCGCCCGCGAGGACGATCGACGCCGCGGCGAGGGCGAGGACGAGCCGCAGTGCACGCCAGCGCCGTGGCGGCCGCGACGCCTCGGGGTGCGCCGTCAGCGCGGCGATCCGACGGTCGGTGGACACAAACCCGTCGGCCGGCGCCACCGCCCATGCCGAGACGAGCCGATGCTCGAGGGACCAGTCGTCGTTCATTCGAGCGCCTCCCGCAGCGCGTCGAGGGCACGCTGGATCTGCTTCTGGATGGCTTCTTCGGACTTGCCCAGGACGTAGCCGATCTCCCGAGCGTTGAGACCGCCCGCGTAGCGCAGCCAGATCGCGTCGCGCTGCACATCCGGCAGGCTTGACACGGCGTCGACGATCTCCCGGCGCTCGTGCGCCGCGTGGTCGGCAGCGGTCGCGAGCCCGAGGTCGTCGCCATCCGTCAGGGAGCCGTCGGGCCGACGCCGGCGCCGGCGGTGGGCGTCGATGGCAGCGTTCCTGGCGATGCGGAACAGCCAGGCGCCGAGGCCGCCGCCCCGCGGCCTGAAGGCGCGACGCCCCACGAACGCGCGCTCGAACGTGACGGCCGTGAGGTCGAGCGCGTCATCGTCGTTGGCGCCTCGTGCACGGAGGTAGCGGTAGACGGGCAACCGGTATCGCTCGTAGGCACGGGCGAACCCCTCGACGTCGTCGATCCTCTCGTCCTCGAGGGTTCTCACCTCGTCGGCCTCGTCGACGGCCCTCGCGATCTCCACCTTGCCTCCCCGGTGCGCGTTTCAGGAGGTGTCTGCTACAGGAGACAACGCCGTGGAACGAACGAACTGGACACGGGCCGAACACGGGTCCCAGCGGCCACCAGGAGCTGGCCTGAAGCGGGACCACGACATCGTGTGATTGCCTGGCAACGGGATGAGGCCTACCCGTCGAGACCCGGCGCCTCGAACACCGCCACGCCCTCGACGAACGTCGCCTGGACCCGCGTCTCGCCGATCTCGCCCGCTCCCCGGTCGAACAGGTCCCGGTCCAGGATCGCGATGTCCGCCAGCCGGCCCACGGCCAGGACGCCGGCCTCGTCGAGGTGCTGGGCGTAGGCCGAGCCCGCGGTCGCGGCCGTCAGGATGTCGACGAGCTCGAGGGCCTCCTCGGGCAGGAACGGCTCGCCCGTGCCGCGCGCATCGTCCGAGACGCGGTTGACCGCGACCTCCATCTGGGCGAACGGGTCCGGCGTGGAGACGCTCCAGTCCGAGCCCATGACCGGCGTGGCGCCGTTGGCCCGCAGCGAGCGGAACGGGTACTGCCGGGCCGACACCACCGGGCCGAGGAACGGCAGTGTGAGCTCCGTCATCTGCTCCTCCAGGACGGCCCAGTAGGGCTGGAGGTTGGCCAGCGCCCCGAGCGCCCGGAACCGCGGCAGATCGTCCGGGTGCACGACCTGCAGGTGCGCGAGGTGCGGCCGCGTGTCCGACCAGCCGTTCGCACGCCGGGCGGCCTCCACCGCGTCGAGCGCCTGGCGCACGGCCCGGTCGCCCAGCGCGTGGAAGTGCGGCTGGAACCCGAGGGCGTCGAGGCGGACGACGGCATCCTTGAGCACCCCGGGATCGATGAAGTCCTTGCCCCGGTTGTCGGTGACGTGGCCGTGCCCGTCGAGGTAGGGCTCCACCATCGATGCCGTCTGGTTCTCGATGATGCCGTCCACCATGAGCTTGACGCTGGTGGGGCGGAAGCGGCTGGTGGGGCCCTTCGCCCGGCGCTCGACCAGCGCGTCGATCTGCTCCAGGCCCTGGTCGCGCTCCCACCACAGCCCACCCACGACGCGCGCCCTGAGCTCGCCCGACTCGCCGAGGGCGCGGTGCGCGGCCTCCTCCACGGGCGTGACCCAGGCGTCCTGCCAGTTGGTGATGCCCAACGAGTGGAGGTAGCGCTGGCTCTCGAGGGTCGCGCGGCGGAGATCGTCCGCCGTGGCCGCCGGGACGAGTCGCTCCACCAGCGTCATCGCCCCCTCGTGGAGCGTACCGCTGGGCGTCCCCTCCTCGTCGCGGGCGATGCGCCCATCCGAGGGATCCGGCGTGCCCTTCCAGATCCCGGCGCGGGCCAGGGCCTCGGTGTTGACCCAGGCGTCGTGACCGTCGCGGTTGGGGAGAAGACCGGTCGGTCCGGGCACACCCGGTCCAGGTCCTCACGGCGCGGGAGACCGCCCGGGAAGTCGGCGAGCGACCAGCCGCCGCCGGTGATCCAGTCCGCGTGCGGGTTGGCGGCGGCGTAGGCCGCGACCGTCTCGAGGTACGCGTCCAGGCCGCGCCGGTCGTGGAGCTCGCAGCGGATCCGGGCGAGGCCGGCCATCGGCGGGTGCACGTGGCTGTCCCCGAACCCCGGCGTGACCGTCCGACCGCGCAACTCGACGACACGGGTGGAGCTGCCTACCAGCGGACGGACGTCGCGGTCCCCGCCCACGGCGACGACGCGGCCGCCGCGGACGGCGAGGGCCTCAGCCCAGGTCTTCGCGGCGTCGGCGGTGAAGATCCGTCCCCCGGTCAGGACGAGGTCGGCGGCGTCGTGGTTCGGCACGGCGCCGAGGATGACAGCCCGGACCCGACCGTCGCGCGCCATGTCTCGCGGGGTGGCGCGCAGGACCGGCACACACTGCCCTTCCGGGGCGTCTAGCGCTGGCGTCCGACACGACGAGGGGGTCACGATGGAGAGAACGACGATCACGACGGGCCGCCGATTGGTGGCCGCGATCGTGACGGCACTGGCGCTCGCGGGGTGCTCGGGGCTGCCGTCCCCAGCGGACTCCGCCGTGCCGGTCGCGACGCCCGACCTCACGCCGGTCACGAAGCCCGCCCTGACACCTATCCCGGGTGCTTCCGAGGCCGCGATGCCGGCCTCGTTCGTGGCGCAGGCAGTCACGTTCGCCGATGCGCGGCATGGATGGGCCGCGGGCACCACCGGGGGCGAGGCCGCCATGGTCCTCGAGACGACCGACGGCGGGGCGACCTGGGTGGCATCCCGGGTGGGCGACTGGGTGGCCATCGATGTCGCGCACGCCGGGGGCGTGGCCTGGGCATCCGCGACCTGCCCGGAGGATGAGCCCGGCTGCCGGCCCGCCCTGGTCCGTGCGGACGGCGCGGGAGGATGGGTCGAGGCGGCCTCGATCGCCCCGCTCGCGATCGCCTTCGACGGCGACACCGGGATCCTGGCCGCGGTGGTGCCCGGTGGGCCGCGCCAGAGCAGCGGCATGCCCATCGCCCAGGTCAGCGTGACGACCGACGCCGGGGCGACGTGGGAAGCGGCGGAGAACCCGTGCGGGCCCATGGACCTGGCGGACGTGGCGGCGGTGGGCGTCGAGGTCCTCGCGATGTGCACGGGCGAGGGCGCCACCGGGGGCCAGAAGAAGGACCTGGCGGTCAGCGGCGATCTCGGCGCGACATGGACCGTCCGCGCGACGACGGACGACGGCAGCCTCCCGATCATGGGCACCAAGATCGGGATCGACCTCGCGAGCGATGGCACCGGGTTCCTCTGGGGAGCCCGGACCCCGGTGTACGCGACCCGTGACGGCGGCCGGACGTGGACGGCCCTGGACGTCGCGGACGGCGAGACCCGGATGGCCGGTGCGGGAGCGGCAATCGAAGGAGGCGCCGGCTATCTGGTCGTCGGGACCCAGCTCCTGTGGACGGTCGATGGCACGACATGGGAGCAGCGCATGGAGTGGCCGGATCCGCCCTGCTGCGGCGGCTGACGGTACAGGCCCCGCGGTCGCCCGCACGCCCCGTTACGCTCCGTTACGCTCCGCGCCATGACGTCCGTCCACCTGCTCCACGCCGGCTACGCGGGCGACCGCGTGGGCTCGTCCATCGTCCTCGTCCGCGACGCGGACGCCCTCATCGTCGTGGACCCGGGGATGGTCGCGCGACGCTCGCTGATCCTCGAGCCCCTTGCCGGACTGGGCGTGGCCCCCGAGGCCGTGACCCACGTGTTCCTCAGCCACCACCACCCGGACCACACCGTCAACATCGCGCTGTTCCCCAACGCCGAGGTGGTGGACTTCTGGGCGCGCTACAAGGGCGACCTGTGGCTCGATCACGACGGCGACGGGTACCGGCTCGCGCCGCGATCCCAGCTGTGGCTGACGCCCGGCCACACCGAGGAGGACGCGACGCTGGTCGTCGAGGCCGACGACGCCGTCTACGCGATGACGCACCTGTGGTGGCGCGAGGACCGGACGCCCGAGGAGGACCCGCTCGCGGTGGACCAGGCGCAGATCCTGGTGGGCCGGGCGCGGGTGCTGGCGGCGGCCGACATCGTGATCCCGGGGCACGGGGGTCCGTTCCGGGCCAGGGGCTGAGTGGCTCCACCGCCGTGACTCACCCTGGTGCGGAACGCGCTCCCTGTCGAGGAGCTCGGGCGCGAAATCCACGGATTCGACGGTGAGCCCTGCGGCAGGGACCCCGTTTCGACTCCCACGTGAGTCGGCGACCTCGGCGACCCGCGCGACCGGCTATTCCCGCGTCGCGAGGATGTTGAGCCGCACGTAGTCGATCAGGGGCTCGGCCAGGCCCGCCGCGACCGCCTCCACGAACACACCGCGGCGCTCCGGCGCCAGCCGGTCCAGGTGCGCGCCCAGCACGACCGTGCGCAGGTACTCGCGCAGTGGCTCGCCGGGCGCCAGCGGCGTCGGCTCCTCGTGGAGCCAGGTCTCGACCGAGGTGAACCCGGCGGCCTCGAGGCGGGTCCGCGTCTCGGCCGGGGTCGCGAACATCCAGGGCCCCGCCCATGGCTCGCCGGCAACGGCGATGGCCGCCCGGACCGCCGCGATGTTGCCGGCCCCGCCGCACTGGGCGACGAGCCGCGCCCCCGCGCATGACCGCCGCGAGGTTGCGGAACAGCGCGTCGTGATCGCGGACCCAGTGGAACGTCGCCGTCGAGAGCACGGTATCGACCGCCACCGGCCCCAGCGGCAGCGGCGAGCCGAGGTCCGCCACGCGGTAGGTCACCCGGTCACCGAACCGGGCCAGGCGGGCCCGCGCCGCCTCCACCATCGACGGCGAGCCGTCGAGCGCGATCACGCGCCCCCGCGGCAGTCGCTCCGCCAGCGGCTCCGTGACCCGGCCGGAGCCGCAGCCCGCGTCGAGGACCGTCTCGTCGCCGGCGAGCGGCAGCCGGTCCAGCACGTCCGCGCCCCAGCGGGCATGGGGTCCGCGATCCGGTCGTAGGTGGAGCCGTCCCAGTCGCGCGGCGCCGCGGCCTCAGGCAACGGGGGACGCCTCCACTGCCTCGCGCCCGCCGCCGGAACCCGCCGCCCCCTCCACGTCCTCGCCGGGTCGCGGCCGCAGCCCGACCCAGTTTGTCGCCGACCCGCCGAGCAGCAGCCCGGCGCACACGATCGCCGCGAGGTGCAGGGCATCGACCGAGGCCGCCCGGGCCGCCGCCGCGAGCGCGGTTGGCGCCCCCGCGGTCGGCAGGTTCAGCGGCTGGACGACGGCCCGCATCGCCGGGTCACCGGCGTCGAACCCGGGCACGGCACCGGCGAGCGCGGCGTAGAACGCGCCCGACACCACGACGAAGATCAGGGCCGAGAGGATCGGCTGCCCGATCCGGCTGACCGCGTTGTTGATCGCCGACGCGAGGCCCGCGTTCGAGACGGGCACGGAGCCCATCAGCGTCGTCGTGAGCGGGGCGACCACGAGCGAGATCCCGACCCCGAACAGCAGCACGAACGGGAGGATGTCCACCAGCACCGACCCCGGGGGGAGCCACGTGGCCGGGTCGCCGAGCGCGAGCGTCCAGGCCTGCGTCGTGACCGGCACGCGCGCGAGCCACAGGAGGCCCGCGGCCATCAGCGCGGGGCCCACGACGAGGAACGGCCGCGCGCCCACCCGGCCGGAGACGGCCCCCACGCGCGCCGAGAGCACGGTGAGCAGGATCCCGGTCGGCAGGCCGACGACGCCCGCCGCGGTCGCGGAGTACCCCACCGTGTTCTGGAGGAAGAGCCCCTGGAACATGAAGATCGTGTACAGCCCCCCGTAGATCAGCAGCGTCGAGAGGTTGATCGTCGCGAACCGCCGCCGCTTGAACAGGCCCAGGGGGATGAGCGGGTTGGGCCGCCGGGCCATGAGGAACGGGAACGCGACCAGCGCGACGGCGCCCACCCCCAGCGACGTCCACGCGAGCGGGTCCTGCCACTGCCGGTCCTGGCCCCGGATCGCCCCGAACGCGACGCCGCCCACGGCCACGACGGCCACGAGCGCCCCCAGCCAGTCGAAGCGGCCGGTCGCGCCCTCGGCCCGCGTCTCGGGCATGTGGCGCAGGGTCGCCCACAGCGCGATGGCGACCAGGGGGATGTTGACGAGGAACGCCGCCCGCCAGCTCACGGCGTCGACCAGGAGCCCGCCGATGACCGGTCCGAGCAGCGTCGTCGCCGACGTGGCCGAGGCCCAGATCCCGAAGGCGCGGGCCCGCGCCGGGCCCTCGAACAGGGCGGTCAGGATGCCAGCGACCCGGGCACCAGCAGCGCTCCCGCCGCGCCCTGGAGGAGGCGGAACACCACGAGCAGCTCCAGGGTTGGCGCCAGGCCGCACAGCACCGAGGCCGTGCCGAACCCGACGAGGCCGATCGCGAAGACCCGGCGTCGGCCGTGGAAGTCGGCGAGGGCGCCGGCGAGGACCAGCAGCGCGGCGAGGACCGCGAGGTAGGCCGAGACGACGTAGGTCTGGCCCTCGAGCACCGACACGATCGACGCCGGCAGCTCCTTGCCGATCCGTGGGAGCGCGAGGTTCACGACGGTGCCGTCGAGGAAGACCATGGCCGAGCCGAGGATGGCCGCGAGCATGGTCCAGCGCTGGGACGAGGTCACCGGGTCTCCCTTGCGTGCCGGCGGAGTGTCGCAGCCGGTACGGGTCGCGTCCAGACCCCCCGGGGCCCCGAGCCCGTGTTGGAGCCGGGGGCCGAGGCCGGAGTGGAGCCGGCGGCCGGAGGCCCAACGGCCGGTCCGGTCCCGTTCCCGCGAACGTGGACTAGACTGCGGCCGATGGCCGGACCCGTGGCGCTGGTCGGCGCCGGTGAGTTCCTCGCCCCCATGGCCGAGTTCGACCGGGGTCTCCTCGACGCGACCTCGCGGCCCCGGCCACGGGTCGTGATCCTCCCTACCGCCTCCGCCCCCGACGGCGAGGCCACGTTCCGGACCTGGGCGGAGATGGGCGTCGAGCACTTCGCGGCGCTGGGGGCCGAGGTGGAGCCCGTCTTGGTGCGGACGGTCGCGGACGGGTACGACGGGGCCGCGCTCCAGGCGATCGGCGAGGCGGACCTCGTGTACCTGTCCGGCGGGCATCCGCGGTACCTGCTGCGCGTCCTGTGCGAGTCCCCGCTGGGTGCCGCGCTCGCCGAGGCCCACGCGCGCGGCGCGGTCGTGGCCGGGTGTTCGGCGGGCGCAATGGCGATCGCCGGGCGGACGATGGACTTCCACGCGATCCCGAAGCTGCGCCTCCCGCTGCCGTTCCCCATCCGCTGGCCGGCGGGCCTCGCGCTCGCGGCCGGGATCGCCGTCCTGCCCCACTACGACGCGTGGCCGGAGCCGCTGTCCGCGCTGGTGGCGCTCCAGGCACCCCGCGGCTCGACCGTGCTGGGCATCGACGAGGACACCGCCGTCGTGGGCCGGAACGGGGCCTGGCAGGTGCACGGGGTGGGCCGCGTCACGGTCTGGCACGGGCGGCATCGCGAGCGCTTTCGCAGGGGCGAGGCCTTCCGGCTCTGAGCCCGGGGCCTACGCGGCCGGCTTCTCCCAGACCGACACGTGGGCGAGGCTCTTGCTCGTGAACGGCTCACCCGCCCAGCCGGCCCAGCGGGCATGGAGGCGCACCCCGGCGAGCTGGGCCATGAGGTCGAGCTCGGCCGGCCAGACGTAGCGGAACGGGATCGAGAGCCGCTCGCCCCGGCCGTCCCGGACCTGGATGTGGTGGGAGACGAGGCCCTGGCGGGCGATGTCGTACTCGTCGAACCCCCAGCGGTCCTCGCCGATCTCGAAGGGATGGACCGTTTGGCCCGGGGGGAGCCACCGCAGCCGGGGCACCATGACCTCCACGACGAAGCACCCGCCGGGCTGGAGGTGCGCCGCGACGTTGCGGAAGCAGGCAACCTGGGCCGCCTGGGTGGTCAGGTTCATGATCGTGTTGAACACGAGGTAGGCGAGCGAGTACGTGCCCGGGGCGGTCGTCGTGGCGAAGTCGCCGACCGTCACGTCGATGGCCTCGCCCCCCGGCTTCGCGCGCAGCCGTGCCGCCATCGCCCGCGAGAGCTCGATCCCGTGCACCGGGACCCCGCGGGCCGCGAGCGGCAGGGCGATCCGCCCGGTCCCGATCCCCAGCTCCAGCGCTCGGCCCCCGCGCGCGAGCCCGGCCAGCCGCTGCACCACGGGCGCCACGGCCCCGGCCTCGAACATCTCGGCCGAGTCCTCGTCGTAGGTCGCGGCGACCGCCTCGCCGAAGTACCCGTCGTCGTCCATCGCGGGAAGTCATCCGTAGCCGCGTCGCGTCCTCGGCTCACCCCCCGGCGGCGCTGTCGGCTGCCCGCCGGCCGCCCGTCGGCCGCCCGTCGGCCCAACTGCGGCTCGTCGTCGCCGGCTTGCTCGCTGATGGCGGCCCACAAGCTCGGATTCGGGCACGCTTGCCCAGCGCTGCTCGGTGATGGCGAGCGAAACGTCGATCGCGGGCGATGCCTGGGCCGCCCGGCGAGCACCCACCCGCCCGGCGAGCACCCACCCGCCCGGCGAGCACCCACCCGCCCGGCGAGCACCCACCCGCCCGGCGAGCACCGGGCCGGAGACGTCGGCGGAACGGGCGGCCTGGCGCGGCCGGGTGGCGATCAGTCCGGCTTGACCTGGCGGAAGCAGTCGGAGCAGTAGACCGGCTTGTCCATGCGCGGCTTGAACGGCACCTGCGCCTGGTTACCGCACGACGTGCAGATCGCGACGAAGTACTCCCTCGGGGAGCGGTCGTCCGTGCGTTCGTAGCCCCGCGGGCCGCCGAGGGCCCCGGTGTCGGAGGCGCCGCCATCGCGGGTGGACCGCCGGTAGGCCCGGCAGGAGGCGCAGCGCTTGGGGTCGGACGTGAACCCCTTCTGCGCGTAGAACTCCTGGTCGGCCGCGGAGTGGATGAATTCCGCCCCGCAGTCCACGCAGGTCATCGTCCGGTCGACGAAGGTCACGATGTGGTGCTCCTCCCGGATGCGCGGCTGAAACCCGTGGCTGGTGCGGGACCCGCTTCGGGAGACACGCGGTCGGCGTCGCGGCGGGGAGTCGGCAGCGCCCTCGCAACCGGGTGTCGGATCTCGGAGTCCCGTCGGGCGCACCGGTGGTCGGTTTGGCCAGCCTACACGCGGGCCCCGGACAGGCGGCATTACACCTTCGTTGCAACCCCTTGCGATCCCGTGACCGTCCCCTCTGCGACCCGGCGGTGCCCTCGCCCGAAACTGCGGCGTCGGACGTGACAGCCAACCTGTCACAATGGCCGCCGAGACTCGGCGTGGCGAGACGGGAGCGATGGGGGCGCCCGGATCGCACCCGGGTCCCGGGGGCGACCGGCCCCGCCTGAGCGACGCGCGGCACCTGCCAGGGTCCGTCGCGTCGGGGGCGAGGAGCGGCCGCTCGCGGGGCCCGGTCTGTCTGCCCGCCGGCGAGCACAGAGGGAGGCGGTTCACCGCATGCTTCGGCTCCTGCATACCGCAGACGTCCACCTGGGCGCGCGGCACGCCGACCTCGGCGACGCCGCGGCGGCTCAGCGCGAGCGCCAGTTCGCCGCATTCTCGGCCAGCGTCGAGCTGGCCATCGCCGAGGATGTCGACCTGTTCCTCGTCGCGGGCGACCTGTTCGACTCCAACGTCCAGCCCCGCCGCTCCGTCGAGCGTGTGGCCGCGGAGCTCGCCCGCCTCGTGCACTCCCGCGTGCGGACCGTGCTGGTGCCCGGCACGCACGACGTCTACGACCGCTCGTCGGTCTACCGCGCGTACGACCTCAAGGCCATGGCCGGCTCCGTCCAGGGCGACGACCTGGTGACGGTCCTCACGCCGGAGCGGCCGTGGGTGCACATCGCCGCCTGCGACGCCGTGGTTCACGGGCCGGTCTTCGCCACCAAGCGCGCCCCCCACAGCCCGCTGCGGGATCTCGCCTCGGTCCGCACTCCGGACGCGACGTGGCGCCTGGGCTTGCTGCATGCCGCCGTCGCCATCCCCGGTCGCACGGACCACGACGAGGTCGTGATCACGACGGACGAGATCGCCGCGAGCGGCCTGGACTACCTCGCCCTCGGTCACTGGCACGGCGCCCAGGTCGCGAAGGCCCGCGGGGTCACCTACGCGTACTCCGGCGCTCCCGAGCCCGTTGCCCTCGACCAGGACAGGGCGGGCAAGGTGCTGCTCGTGACCCTCGAGGAGCGCGACGGCACCCGGACCGTCGCCGTCGAGGAGCGCGTCGTGGGCCGCACGACCTTCCAGCGGATCGACGTCGACGCCGCGACCGTGGAGTCCCAGCCGGCGCTCGTCGCGCGGCTGCGGGCGTCCGCGGACCCGGACCGGGTCCTGGACGTGCGGCTGATCGGCATCCGCCCCGACGAGCTGGACCTCGACACGACCGAGGTCGAGGAGACCCTGCGCTCTGCCTTCCTGCGGGTCCGCGTGCGCGACACCAGCCAGGCGCCGCTCACGGATGGGGCGCTGCCGCCGCCCGAGACGATTGCCGGGGCGTTCATCCGGACCGTCGAGGGACGGATCGCCAGCCTCGAGGCGTCCGCCGACACCGCCGCCGCCCGCGAGGCCGCCGAGCTCCGGGACGCGCTCCGGCTCGGGCGCCTGCTGCTCGCCGGCCGGGAGGTGACGCTGTGAGGATCACGAGCCTCGTCGTCCACGACCTGCGCCGGTACCGCGATGCCACCATCGAGCTCGCCCCGGGGCTCACGGTGGTCCGCGGCCCCAACGAGGCCGGCAAGTCCACGCTCCAGCGCGCGATCGAGCTCGCGCTGACACGCAAGGTCACGAGCGCCGCGGGGGAGCTGGACGCGCTGGTCCCCTGGGACGGCGGGCCGGACGCGCGACCCTCGATCGCGATGGCGTTCACCTACGAGGACGAGGACGGCGGTCTCCACGAGGGCCACCTCGACAAGCAGTTCCTCGGCGCGAGGGGGACGGTCCGCCTCGAGCTCGAGGGCGAGGTCATCACGGACCCCGCGCGCGCGGACGAGACGCTCGCCGCGCTGTCCGGCGTCCCTACCGAGGGCTTCTTCCGCTCGACCGCGTCCGTCCGCCACCATGAGCTGGCCGGACTCCAGCGCGACGAGGCGGCCCTCCGGGACCGGCTGCAGGCGTCGATCAGCGGTGCCGACCGGGGTACCAGCCGGGCGAAGAAGCAGCTCGACCGCGCCCTCGGGGGCCTGCGTGCGAGCGGCGCCAAGAACCCGGGCCGCATCAAGGTGGCCGAGGACGCCGTGGCCGATGTGACGTCCCGCCTGCGCTTCGGCGAGGAGGGCCTGGCCCGCCTCGAGCGCGACCGCGAGGCGCTCTCGCTCGCCCGTGAGCGTCGCTCCGAGACCGAGAAGGCCCTCGCCGAGCGGCGCGCGCTGCTGGAGAAGGCCCGCCAGGCCGAACGCCTGGTCGCGGAGCGCGACGCGGCGAAGGAGCGCTACGAGCGGTTCCGCACCGCGGTCATCGTTCGCGACGAGCTCGCCGAGCTGGACGCGTCGCACCCCTCGTCCATGCCGCTCGCCGTGCTGCGCCCGGCGGTCGAGCGCCTGCGGGCGCTCGAGACCAAGATCGCGACCTTGGAGGCCATGCTCGAGGGCGAGATCCAGGTCCAGTTCGAGGCCGCCCCGGAGGTCCGGTGGCGGCCCCTCGTGCGGGCCGGGGCGGCCCTGACGGCCGTGGGGGCCGTGCTCGCCGTCGCCCTGTACGTCGTCGCGCTCGGCGTCACGGGCGCCGCGATCGGCGGGGTGGTCGCCATCGTGGGCCTGGCGCTGGCCGGTGCCGGCCTGTGGATGCGCCGCGGGGACCGCGTCCAGGAGCAGCTCCGCGACGAGGAGGTGACGCGCCGGCTGCGCGGCCGCTCGGACCTCGAGCAGGACCTGCGGACCGCGCAGACCGATCAGGCGGGGCAGCTCGCCGAGCTGGAGCTGGAGACCACGGCCGAGGCCGAGGAGCGGCTGCGGCTCGAGGACGCACACGTCGCCGAGATCGACCAGCGCCGCGCGCGCCTTGCGGGCCTCGTCGGCGACGAGCCTCGGGACCGCCTGCCGGATCGCCGCGACGCCGCCGCCCTGGAGATCGAGCAGAAGGGCTCGGCGCTGGACGCGCTGGGACCCATCGCAAAGGAGCCCCGGGCGCGCGAACGGCTCGAGGTCGAGGTCCGTGACGCCGAGGGCCAGCTGGAGCACGCCCGCGACGACGAGTCGAACGCCCGCGCCCGCGTCGAGCAGAACCCCGTCGATGCGGAGGAGGTCGCCGCCCTCGCGGAGCGCCTCGCCGGCTGGTCGGAGCAGCTCGACGCGCTCAAGCGCCGCGAGCGGGTCTACGCCCACACGCTGCGCGAGATCGGCGCAGCCGAGCAGGCCACCATGCAGCGCGCCACGCGCTACCTCGAGCGGCGGATGGTCAAGGACATCGCCCGGATCACGGACGGCCGCTACCGGCGCGTCCGCGTGGACGACACGAACCTGGGCGTGGACGTCTTCGCGCCCGAGAAGGACGGCTGGGTCCCGGTGACAGACCTCAGCCAGGGGACGCTGGACGTCGTGTACCTGGCGGCGCGCCTCGGGCTCGTGCGCCTCGTGACAGGTGACCGCCGCCCGCCGCTCATCCTGGACGACCCGTTCGTGACCCTGGACGATGCCCGGGCGCCGCGCGCGCTGGAGCTCCTGCGCGAGGTCGCCGCGGACTTCCAGGTCATCTACCTCACGACGTCCGACCGGTACGACACCCTCGCCGACAAGGTGGTGATCCTCGACGGGCCGTCCGCCGCGGACGGGCACATCGAGGCCGAGGAGACCGCCCCTGCCTGAGGTCAGCCCCGCGGTCGCGGTCGTCGTCCTGGGGCTCCTGTCGGCCGTCGCCTGGGGGTCCGGAGACTTCGGCGGGGGGACGCTGAGCCGCCGCGCGCCGCTGTTCGGCGTCGTGGGCCTGACGCAGTTCACGGGCGTCTTCGGTGCGCTCGCGATGGCCGTCCTGCTGCGGGAGCCGTTCCCGACGTTCCCCGACATCGCCTGGGCCGCGGGCGCCGGGATCGGCGGCATGGTCGGCATCTCCGCGCTGTACCGGGGCCTCGCCGTCGGCCGGATGGGGGTGGTGGCGCCCGTCACCGGCGTGCTGGGGGCGGCGATCCCCGTGGTCTTCGGGTTCGTGGTCGAGGGCGTCCCGAGGCCGCTCGCGGTGCTCGGGATCGTCGGGGCGCTGCTCGCCGTCGTGCTGGTGACGCGCGCGCCGGGGCACGGCACGGACCATCCGTCGGGCGTCGAGTGGGCCCTCCTGGCCGGTGTCGCCATCGGCTGGTTCAACATCTGCATCGGCCAGTTCGGGGGCGGGAGCCCGTTCGGCCTGCTCGTGATCATCCGGCTGCTGCAGGCCGCGATGATGGCGCTGCTCATCGTCCTGTGGCGCCAGCCGTGGCGGCTCCCACGCGACGCCGTGCCCAAGATCCTCGTCGTGGGGATGCTGGACATGGTCGGCAACGCGGCGTTCATCATCGCCGCCCAGGTCGGGGCGCTCGCCATCGCCACGGTGCTCGCCTCGCTGTACCCGGTGACCACGGTGATCCTCGCCATCGTGATCCTCCATGAGCGCCTCACCCGGAGCCATGTCGCGGGTATCGCCCTGACCGCCGTCGCGATCGCGCTCATCGCCGCAGGGTCCGCGGCCGCGTGACGCGGCTGGGTACGATGGGGCGGTGAGGATCTCCGCCAAGGTCGACTACGCCGTGCGCGCCATGTGCGAGCTCGCGGCCCACCAGGCCGACGTGCCGCTCAAGGCCGAGCAGATCGCGTCGGCCCAGGAGATCCCGCTCTCGTTCCTCGAGAACATCCTCGTGGACCTGCGGCGGGCCGGTTTCGTGCACTCGCTGCGCGGCCAGGTCGGCGGCTACCGGATGGCGAGGCCCGCGTCCGGCATCACGATCGCGGACGTCATCCGCGCGGTGGAGGGCCCGCTCGCCGACGTCCGCGGGATCCGCCCGGAGTCCCTCGCCTTCCAGGGCTCCGCGACCGCCCTGCGCGACGTCTGGCTCGCGACGCGCGTGGGGTTGCGCCGGGTCCTGGAGCGGGTGTCGATCGCGGACGTGGTGGCGGGCACGATCCCGCCCGACGTCGCGTCGCTGCTCGAGGACCCGGACGCGCTGATCCCGCACTGAGCGGTGGGGTTCGGGACCGGGCACGGCGGCGAGACCGCCCGGCCCCGGGACCCCGGGTCAAGCGATGAGCAGCCCCCGCTTTGCCCGGATCCGTCGATCCAGCGTCCCGAAGACCACCGAGTCCAGCACGATCCCGATGACCAGGATCACGATCATCACGGCGAGCAGGCCCTGCGCATCGGAGAGCTCGCGGTTCACCTGGAGCAGCTGGCCCAGCGATGCCCGGTTCGCGATCGTCACGATGATCTCGCCGGCCATGAGGCTCCGCCAGGCGAACGCCCAGCCGTTCTTGAGGCCACCCATGAAGGACGGCATCGCAGCAGGCAGGATGACGTGACGGTACTCGTCGATGCCGGTGGCGCCCAGGACGCGCCCGGCGCGGCGCAGGACCGGGGGAATGTGGTCGATGCCGTGGATGAGGCCGTTGGCGATCGACGGCGCGGCACCCAGCACCACGACGAACATGATCGCCTCCTCCGAGAGCCTGAACAGCACGATGGCGAGCGGGAACCAGGCGATCGAGGGCATGGTCTGGAGCCCGGTGATCAGTGACCCGATGGCCGCCCGCAGGATGGCGAACTTCGACACGAGCGCCCCGATGGCGACCCCGACCACGATCGCGAAGCCGAACCCCCAGGCGCCGCGTCGAAGCGTGGTCCCGATGGCGTCCCAGAGCATCGGCGTCTGGAAGTCCGTCCAAAGCCGCGCAAGCACGTCGATCGGACCCGGCAGCACGTAGTCGGGCTTCCAGCCGGTCCACACGACCGCCTGCCAGAGGAGCAGCACGATCCCGACGGCCGTGACCTTGGGCCACAGCCCCGTCCACAGGCGCCGGCCCGTGGACACGCGGTGGACCGTCTGCGTCTCCAGCGCGTCGAGGCCGGCGACCTCCGCCCGGGTGCCGCCGGGACGCACGAACCCGCGCACACTACCGGCCATGGCTGGCGACCTCCTCGCGCAGCCGCGCGGTGACGACGGCGGCGAGTGCCGCGACGTCCGGGTCCTCGATGCGCCGCGGGCGCGGGATGTCCACGCGGAACTCCTCGGCGACGCGGCCGGGCCGGCTCGTCAGCAGCACGATGCGGTCACCGAGGCGCGCCGCCTCGCGCACGTTGTGGGTCACGAACAGGATGGTCTGGCCGGTTCCCTGCCAGATCCGCTCCAGCTCGTCGTGGAGGATGTCGCGGGTCATGGCGTCCAGGGCACCGAACGGCTCGTCCATGAGCAGGACCTCGGACTCGCGGGCGAGGGCGCGGGCGAGGGCCGCGCGCTGGCGCATGCCGCCGGAGAGCTCGTGCGGCTGGCGGGCGGCGAAGGGGGTCAGCTGGACCATGTCCAGGAGCTCGGCCACGCGCTCCCGGCGCTGGGCCCCGGGCACCTTGCGCAGCTTGAGCGGCAGCTCCACGTTGCGCTCCACGGAGAGCCACGGGAAGAGCGCGGCCTCCTGGAACATGAACGACGGGTCGCCGGCGCGGTGGACCGAGCCCCGGGTCGGCTTGTCGAGCCCGGCGACCAGGTTGAGCAGCGTGGACTTGCCACAGCCCGACGCGCCCAGGATGGACACGAGCTCGCCCTCGCGGACCGTCAGGCTGATGTCCTCGAGGGCGGTGATGCTCCCGGACCCGGCCGGGAAGACCTTGGTGACGCCGTCGATCAGGACCGTCACCCGCCGCCCGTCGTGCTCGGGTGTCGCCGGGAGGTCAACCGCGGGCTCGTCGGCGAAGGCAGCCATGAGCCTCACAGCCCGCTGACCTCCGGCCTGCCGAGGCCCCGCAGGATGGCGTTGAGCGGGCCCAGGTCGTAGAGGCCTGCGAGGTCGCCCGGGTCCCTGAGGAGGCCCAGCGCCTCGGCGTCCGACGCGGACTTGCCGAGCGAGCCCGCCACGGGGTCCACCGTGAAGGTCAGGTTGCCCCAGGCCGCCTTGAGCAAGTCCTCGCCAAGCTTCTTGGTCGTGTACTTCTCGATCTCGCCGTTGACGATCGCCTGCGCTTCGGCCGGGCTCGCGTTCGCGAAGTCCACGGCCTGGATGGTCGCCAGCAGGATGCGCCTGACCACCTCGGGGTTGGCGTCGAGGAACGTCGTCGCCACCATCAGGTGGGTCGTGACGTACTGGCCGTCCGGCCACAGGTCGCGTTCATCGACGAGCACCCTAGCGCCGGCCTCCCTGATCAGCCGGGTGGCCCACGGCTCAGGGACCCAGGCGCCGTCGATCGTGCCGGCGATGAAGGTCTCGAGGGTCTGGGCGTTCTCCTGCGGGATGACCTCGACGTCACCGCCGCCTGCCGTGTCCGTCGCGAGGCCCTGCGAACCGAGCCAGGCGCGGAGGGCGACGTCCTGGGTGTTGCCGAGGGACGGGCTGGCAATCTTCCTGCCCCGCAGGTCGGCCGCGGTCCTGATCTCCGGCCGGACGACGAGGAAGGCGCCGCCCGACGTGGAGCCCGAGATGATCCGGACGGCCGTGCCCTTTGACTGGGCATACGCGTTGATCGCCGGGTTGGGGCCCACGAAGGTGATGTCGATCGCGTCCGCGAACATGGCCTCGACGGCCCGGGTCCCCGAGTTGAACGCGGACACCTCGATCGAGGCATTGGGCAGGAGTTTCGAGAGCCGGCCGCCGTCCGCGAGCTCGACGAGCCCCGGCGCATGGGTGATGTTGGGGAAGACGCCGAAGCGGACGGTCACCGCGTCCAGGAGGGGACCGGGCACGCCCGCGTCCGGCGAAGCCGCCGCGGCGCCCGAGGCGGACGTGGCGTTCGTGGGCGCGCCAGCGGTGGCAGCCCCGCCGCAGGCCGTCACGATGAGCATCGCCACCATGGCCAGGGCCAGCACCATGCCGCTCCGCTGCCGGGTCATCGCTCCTCCGCCAAGTTCAGTATCTCGCCTTTGTCGACCGAGATAGTGAACATAGCATAGTGCGGGGACGCCGGGGGCCGTCAAGTGCCGTTGCTCGCAGCCGGCGGCTCGGCCCCGGCCCGGGCGCTCCGGTACGCTCCGTGACGTCGCCACAGCCTCCCAACCCCGAGGATCGTCATGACCGACCAGCCCGTGCCCGCCCACTCGCTCGAGAACGTGTGGATCATCGAGGCCACCTACGCTCCCGATGCCGCCGAGACGCGGGCCCCGATCCGCCCGCGCCACCTGGCCCGGCTGGCCGGGCTCAAGGCCGCCGGCGTGGTCATCGAGGCGGGCGGGTACCACGACATGTCGTCCTCGCTCCTGATGGTCCGTGCCGCGGACGAGGCCGCCGCCATCGAGATCGCCCGCGTGGACATCTACATGCAGAACGGCGTCTGGGTGGAGCTGCGGGCCCGGCCGTTCGGGCGGCTCTCGCTCGACGGGAGCGTCTAGGGCTCGCCGGCTTCCCGGGGTTCCCGTTCCACGCGGACGGCCGCAACCGCGTCCGGGTTGAGCAACCGGATCGTCGCGGTGAAGCCCTCACGTGCGAGGCCCGCGCCGTCCAGCGCACGATCCAGGTGCGCGAGGTGCCTGCGGACCGCATCCTCGGGCACGACCCGCGGCCGCCCGGCGTTGCGGGCCAGCACGAGATCGGGGGGAAGGTCGAGGACGATGGCCACGGCAGGGACACCGGCGGCGGCCGCGTCGCGCAGCAGCGCCGCACGCGCCGGGCGGGTCACGTTCGTGGCGTCGACCACGGTGAGGCGTCCCGCAGCCAGCCGCGGGCGGAGCGCCCGGTGGAGCGCCGCGAACGCCGGTCGCGTGGCGCGCTGGTCCGCGGCATCCCCGGCGAGGCGCTCCCGGAAGGCATCGGAGGAGAGCACCTCGCCCGGCCCGAAGTGCCGCGCGGCGAACGTGGACTTGCCCGCGCCCGCGGCCCCGATCAGGACCACGAGGCAGGGGTCCGGGAGCCGGATCACGAGCGCATCGTCCACGAGGGCATGATGGCGTCCAGGCGGGCGCCCCGTGCGAAGGAGAGGCATGGCGAGCACCGCGATCCTCTGGTACCGGCGCGATCTCCGCGTCCACGACCACCCGGCCCTCGCCGCCGCCCTCGCGGCCGCGGACGAGGTGGTCCCGGTGTTCGTCATCGATGACGCGCTGCTCGCCGGCCGCTGGCCCGCTCCCAATCGCGCGTGGTTCATGCGCGAGAGCCTCGTTGCGCTCTCGGGCGCGCTCGCCGAGCGCGGGGCGGCGCTGCGCATCCTGCGGGGGCGGCCGGCCGACGTCCTGCCCGCGCTCGCCCGCGAGGCCGGCGCTCGCGATGTCTTCTGGACGCGCGACGCCGCGCCCTACGGCCTGGCCCGGGACCGCGCCATCGCCGAGCGTTTGCGCGCGGACGGCGTCGCGGTCCATGCGACACGCGGGCTCTACGTCCACGAGCCCGACGCGGTGGCCACCCGCGACGGGCGCCCGTTCACGGTCTTCGGGCCGTACCGGCGCGCCTGGGAGGCCCTGCCTCGCCGCGACGTCATTGCCGCGCCGGACCGGATCCCCGGCCCGGTGGGTGCGCGCCCGGACCCGGTCCCGGACTTGGGCGCGCCTTCCGCGGACCCCGACCAGGTGCCCCGGCCCGGCGAGCTGGCGGCGCGTGCCCGCCTGGCCGCGTGGGTCGAGCGCGGCGTGGATGGCTACGCGGTGACCCGGGACCGCCTCGATCGCGAGGGCGGCACCTCGCGGCTGTCGCAGGACCTGCGCTGGGGCCTGCTCTCGCCGCTCGAGGTCATGGAGCGCGCCGCGGGACCCGGCGAGGGCCGGCGGGTCTTCGCCGCTGAGGTGGCGTGGCGGGAGTTCTACGCCCACGTCCTGTGGCACCAGCCGCGCGTCCGGCGGGAGCCGTTCCGTGCCGCATTCGCCGCCCTGCCGTGGCGCGACGACCCGGCCGCGTTCGAGGCCTGGCGCGCGGGGCGCACGGGCTACCCGGTCGTCGACGCCGCCATGCGCCAGCTGCGCGCGACGGGCTTCATGCACAACCGGGCCCGGATGGTCGCGGCGTCGTTCCTGGCCAAGCACCTGCTGCTGGACTGGCGTCTCGGCGAGGCGGAGTTCATGCGCCATCTCACCGACGGCGACGTGGCCAGCAACAACGGCGGCTGGCAGTGGACGGCCAGCACGGGCACGGACCCGCAGCCGTACTTCCGGGTCTTCAACCCGGTCCTCCAGGGCCGGCGGTTCGATCCCGATGGCGCCTACGTCCGGCGCTGGGTCCCGGAGTTGCGCGGGATCGACGGGGCGGCCATCCACGCGCCGTGGACGCTCGATGCGGCGGCGCAGGCGGCGGCCGGGTTGCGGATCGGGATCGACTACTCGCCGCCGATCGTGGACCACGCCGCGGCCCGCGAGCGCGCGCTGGCGGCGTACGGCGCCGCGAGGGCAGCGGGCCGCTGAGGCCTGGCGACGCATCCGGCTGTGGACGCGTCCGCCGGAGCGACCGGGTCCGGTACGGTGGGGCCATGACGATCAGCGGCCGCCGACCACCCGGGGACTGGCGCTGGCTCGTGACCGCGTTCTGGGTCACGCAGCTCGTCGAGACGCTCGGCGTGAGCCAGGTCTACGCCCTGCTGCCCTCGTATTTGCGCGAGCTCGGCGTGCCCGAGGCGGACCGCCTGCCGTTCATCGGCCTGTTCGGCTCGCTGATGTTCGTCCTGGGGCTGCCGCTGGTGCCGCTGTGGGGCGTGTGGGCCGACAAGATCAGCCGCAAGGCCGTGATCGTCCGCAGCTCGCTGGTGCTCGCGACGGTCCTGGGGGTCGCGGCGCTGGCCCGCGAGCCGTGGCAGATGGCCGTCGCGGTCCTGCTCATCGGGCTCCAGCTGGGCAACACCGGCGTGATGCTGGCGGGGATCCGCGACGTGACCCCGCGGCCCCGCCTGGGCGTGACGATCGCGCTGTTCGGGGCCGCCGGTCCCGTCGGCTTCGCGGTGGGGCCGGCGCTCGCCGGGATCCTCATCGACGGCCTGGGCTGGTCCATCTCGGCCGTCTACGCAACGTCCGCCTGCCTCGCCATCGGGACGTCGCTGCTGGTGGCCTTCGGGACGCGCGAGGTGCGGCCGGAGGTCGTGCCGCAGGGCGCGGTGCTGCGGCTGGCGTTCGGGGCGGTCCGTGGCGTGCTCGCGGACCCGGACGTGCGGCGGCTGTTCGGGGTCTACGGCGTGGTGTTCCTCGCCAACCAGGTCTCGCGGCCGTACACGCCGGTGCTGGTGGAGGGCATCACCGGGACCGGGCCCGGGCTCGCCGCGGGCATCGGGCTGGTGATGGGCGTCGGATCGCTGGTGGGGGCGCTGGTGTCGCCCGCGGCGGGCTGGGTCGGGGACCGCGTGGGCTTTCGGCCCGTGCTCCTGGCCTCGCTGGCCCTCGGCGGAGCGGCCAGCCTGCTCATGCCCGTGGCGCCCGGGCTGTGGCTCCTGGCCGGGGTGTCGGTGCTGCTGGGCGCGGCCGTCGCGACGACCGGCGCGATGGTGATGTCGCTCCTGGCCACGGAGATCCCGCCCGAGCGGCGGTCCGCGACGCTCAACCTGGTCTACCTGCCGCTGTACATCGCCGGCATCGTGGGACCCGCGCTGGGGAGCGGGGTCGCTGCCGCCGCCGGGCCGGGCGGGCCGTTTGTCGCGGGTGGCGTCGTGTTCCTCGCGGGCGCCCTGTTCATCGGGTTGCGGCGGGCCGCGTCGCCGGCACCGGCCCGAACCCCCGTCTGACCGCCCCGACCGAGCCCGGATGCGTCGGGCTGGGATAGGATCGCACCATGCGAACCGGAGTCCCTCCAGGTGCCGAACCTGCTGCCCCGCCCCCGGCTGCGCAGCGCCCGGCCAGTGACCTCGGCGGTCGCCCTCGCCGATGGCCCTGAGGCCGGCGAGCCGGACATCATCGCGTCCGGTGGTGTCCGCTGGCTGAACTTGGAGCGCCCGCGCGAGCCCGATCGCGACTGGCTCGAGCGGGAGTTCGGGTTCCACCCCCTCGCGATCGAGGACGTCGCATCGCGCAACCAGCGGCCCAAGCTGGACGCGTACGACGACTACCTGTTCATCGTTCTCCACTTCCCGGTGTTCGACAAGACGCAGGAGCGCCTGCTCACCGCGGAGCTGGACCTGTTTGTGGGCCCGGACTACCTGATCACGCTGCCGGACCAGAACCTGCCGCCGCTCGCCGCCATGTTCGAGCGGTACCGCGAGCGCGCGGAGGTCCGCGACGGGATCTTCTCCAAGGGCACCGGGTACCTGCTCTACAAGATCGTCGACACCTGTGTGGACGCCTCGTTCCCCATGCTGCGCAAGATGGGCGCCAAGCTGGACCAGCTCGAGGACGACATCTTCGAGGGGCGGTCGGCGGAGATCGTCCGCGAGCTGTCGAACGCCAAGCAGGAGATCATCAACTTCCGGCGCGTCATGCGGCCGATGCGAGCGGTGCTCCGCGACCTCGAGCGGACCAAGCAGCGCTACCTCGCCGAGGACCTCGACATCTACTTCGACGACATCACGGATGCCGCCGAGCGCATCTGGGACGTCCTCGAGAACTACAAGGAGGTCGCCGAGGCGCTCGAGGACTCGAACGAGTCCGTGCTGTCCCACCGCCTCAACGACTCGCTGCGGATCCTGACCGCGTTCTCGCTCGCGATGCTGCCGCTGACGCTGATCGCGTCGATCGGCGGCATGAACGTGGACCTGCCCGGGGACGAGACGATCGTCGAGTTCTGGGTGATCATCGCCGCCATGGTGGTCACGCTGGTCGGGATCCTGCTCTTCTTCCGCCGGCGCGGCTACCTCTAGGACTCCGCCGCGGGCCGTCGTCGGCCGATGTCGCTTGTGCGGCAGGAAGTGTCGTGGGGGGTTGGCTTCACGGGCGGTCGAAAGCACCCTGTATCGTCCCAGTCAACCGCCATCCGAGCGAGACCGAGACAGGAATGTAGGCACGCAGGCGGTGGGCGCTACTCGTCGGCCGGCGCGTGGATGTCCTCGGCCACAGCCTTACCGCAGCCGGGGACGACGCAGCCCGAGGTGCGCACAACGCGGCTCGTCGCAAACAGGTTGGCGGCGGTGCCCACGCCACCGCCTCGTCCGCCCATGCTGCTAACCGCCATTCCGGCGATCCCGGCATTGCTCGGGTCGATGAACGGGTGCGGCCGCCGCGCATCGTAGGACTTCGGGTCCCGCTTCGGCGTCCGGAGGAACAGTTTCATCGATCCCTCCCTGTGCCCCGTGGGCACGTGTGACAAGTGTGCGGCATCAGGAGCCGTCAAGTAACCCATGGCTCGCTCACACGACCGATCGAGGCTCCTGCCCGCCAGGAGACGCGAGGCCCGCAGCGCCGGTGCCGGCGAAGCCACCCCCCACAACACCTCCTGCCGCACAGGCGTCGCCGGCCCTTGGCACGCGTGGGTGCCAAATCGGCGGTCGACGCACAGGGCTCGACCCGGGAATCGCCGGAATCCCCGGTCAGCTCCTCTCTAGCGTCCTCGTTCTGGCACCGACCCGTGTCAGCCCTGGCCGGTGATCACCGCGTCGCCGGTGATCGCGTTCACGTCGACCATGGCCGCGCCCCCGTACGGATCGTCCGGCGGCGAGGTCAGCGTCACCCGCCAGACCAGGATCTGGGTGCCCGCCGCGTCGAACCAGATCCACAGCTCGGACGACTCGACGACGCCGTTGGGCATGCCGGCCGCGACCCGCGCCCTCGCGGCAGCCTGCACGGCGGTGATCGCGGCCGCCGGCGCGGTCGTGCACGGCAGCCGGTTGTCGAGGAGGCCGATGACCTCGCCGCTGACCGCCTCGAGCCGCACCCGGCGCGTGTCCGGCGCGAACGCCTGTCCCGAGCGACCCTGCCACGTCACGTCCCACTCCTGGAGCTCACCGTGATCGACGAGCTCGGCCTCCGGCTCCACGGCCGGCGTCGGGATCATGTGCCCGAGGGGGAAGGCCGTTGCCCGGCCGATGGCTTCGGCCTGTGTCAGGAGCGGCCCGCGGCCGGTGGAGATGTCGCCTCGCGAGGCGAGGAACGCCCGCCCGGCGAAGGCATCGACGTAGATGTTCCACGGCTCGGCGTCGACCAGGGAGCTGGTGGTCAGGAGGCCCGGCTCCATCAGCTCGACCTTCGCTCCCGCGAGCGGCTCACCGGTGAACGCGCGCGCCACGCCCAGGGCCTCGTCCGCGGTGATCCGGACCTCGACGACGCCAATCGGGCGTGGCCTCCGCGGAGGCCGAGCGCGAGGGGACGGCCGGTCCTGCGCACGCACCCAGGAGCAGCGCCAGCGTCATCGCCGGCGCAAGGACGGTCATGGCCCCACGTCCGCGCATGGCACCAGTCTGGCGCGTTGGCGTCCCCGGGGGCCGTGCGGCAGGTCGCGATGTCGCGCCGGACGCGTTACCGTCGACGACATGACCTCACCGAACCAGGACGCCGACGCGAGGCCAGCCCGAGGCCCGGAGCCGGGGCTTGCGACGGAACTGGCGCCGGACCCGGGCGTCGTCGACTGGCGGCCCGACACCTCGGCGGCCATCGCCTGGAACATCGCCGGGCTCGTCATCACCGTCTTCGGCCTCGTCCTGTTCGCCCTGCCGGTGATGCTCCGATCTGGGTCGGGCTCGTTCGGGCTGGGGCTGGTCGACGTCCTCCTCATGGTCGCCATCACGGTGCTGCTGATGGCCGCGCACGAGGGGATCCACGGCCTGGTGATGCGCGGCTTCGGGGTGCGGCCCACCATGGGCGCGATGCTCATCGCCCACGTCCTCCCCGCGCTCTACACCACGGCCGCCGGCCACCGGTTCGCCCGTGGCGAGTACCTCGTGATCGCCGCCGCCCCCGCCGTCGTGATCTCGGTGCTCGGGTTCGCCGCCTGCTTCGGCCCGTGGGCCGGCATCCTGATCGTGCCGCTCGCGATCCACCTGGGTGGGTGTGTCGGTGACGCCGCCGCGGTCCGGCGCACGTTGCGCGAGCCCTCCACGACGACGTGCGAGGACCTGCGCGACGGGATCCGGTTCCACCGTCAGGAAAGGGCCGCGCCGGGACATTGACTCGGCACGGTGCCAGATCGGGGGTCGACGCGCAGAGGTGGACGTCGGAACCGACGATTGCGCCGGTGAGGTCTGCAACAGCACCCTCGATCTGGCTCCACCCGGAGTCAAGGCCGGCGACCGGGCCCCGGGAATCGAACAGGGCGCCGGAGCCCCGGCGCCCTGTTCGTGACTGAGGTCCCGAGGAGCGAGCGGTCAGCCCGGGAGGTGGCGCTCCCCCGATCCGACGTACTTGACGTCCGGGCGGATGAGCCGGTTGTTGGCGCCCTGCTCGATGGCGTGGGCGGTCCAGCCGGCGTGCCGCGCGAGGGCGAACGCAGCCGGGAACAGGTCGGGCTTGAGGCCGACGCCCATGAGGACCGGCGCCGCGTAGTACTCGACGTTGGTCTTGAGCGGCCGGTCCGGGTACTTCTCGGCCAGCACGCGGAGCGCCACGTCCTCGACCGTGATCGCGAGCTCCAGCCAGTCCGGCTTCTTCTCCATGGACTCCGCGACCTCGCGCAGGGCCTTGGCGCGCGGGTCATAGGCGCGATACACGCGGTGCCCGAAGCCCATGAGGCGGGTCTTGTTGTCGATGGCCTCGCGGACCCACTGCTCGGCGTGCTCGGGTGTGCCGACCTCGTGGATCTGCTCCACCACCTCGGACGGGGCGCCGCCGTGGAGCGGGCCCTTCATCGCGCCGATGGCGCCCGCGACGGCCGACGCGATGTCCGAGCGGGTCGAGGTGATGACGCGGGCGGTGAACGTCGAGGCGTTGAAGCCGTGCTCCGCGCCGACGATGAAGTAGGCGTCCAGGGCGCGGGCGGCCTCGGCCTCGGGCTTGACGCCGTTGAGCTGGTAGAGGAAGCCCGGCACGAGGTCCAGCTCGGGATCGGGCGCGACCGGCTCCAGGCCCTGGCGGAGGCGAGCGAAGGCGGCCAGCGCGGACGGGGAGAACGCGGTCAGGGCGCGTGCCTGGTCCGGGGTGGGCGGCCAGGAGGGGTTCGTGACCGCGCCCCAGACGGAGACGGCGGTCCGCAGCGCGTCCATCGGCCGAGCGTCGGCCGGGAGCGCACGGAGCGCGGTCATCACCGCATCCGGGACGGGTGCGCACGGGAGCTTGGCGGCCGGGTTCCATTCACCCGTCCAGAGCAGCTCCGTGATGGCGGCGTATGAGCCGCTCTTGACCAGCTCTCCGATGGGATACCCACGGTAGAGGAGGCGCCCCGCCTCGCCGTCGATGTACGACAGCGAGGACTCGCCGGCGATGACGCCTTCGAGGCCGGGGGAATAGGACCGCGTGTCGACAGGGGCGGGCACAAACTCAGTCATGTGGGGATGGTAGCCCTCCAGGCACGGACGTGAGGGGCCGAGCGACGTGACAGGACGGGCCGAATGGCGCAGTTGCTCCCACTTCGAGGGCCCTTGCGCTCGTCAGTCGCGGCCCTCGACCGCCCGCAGGACGATCCGGACGAGGATCGAGCCGAGCACCCCGAAGACGAGGGCGCCGATGAAGCCGGACACCTGCCCGAACCCGAGCTCGCGGCTCAGCCAGCCGCCGACGAGGGCGCCGAGGATCCCCACCACGATCGTCGGGAGGCAGCCGCTGACCGAGCGTGTGCCGACGAACCAGCCGGAGATGCCGCCGCAGAGCAGACCGATGAGGAGCCAGCCGAGGATGTCCATGGCACCGAGTCTATCGGCCGTCGACGAAACGGCGCAGCGCCGACGCGAACGCGTCGGGGTGGCTGTGATGGGCGGCGTGGCGGGCACCCTCGATCGTCTCGAGGCGGCCGTCGGCGAGGCGGGCGTGGAGCGCGGCGACGGCCGCCCGGAACCGGGCCGGCGAGCGGGAGCCCGTGACCTGCAGGACCGGCTGCGTCACCCCGGCCAGCGCGTTCCGGCCGAGGGCCTCGTCGTGCAGCGCGGCGTCCAGCTCGCGGACGATCTGCGGGGCCGTCGCGGCGCGGAGGGGCCAGAGTCCGCTCGCCCGGAAGGTTGCCAACTCGTCGGCGGGGAGCCCGGCGGCCTCGAGCAGGAACGCGGAGAGGACCGCGCCATGGTCGCCGGCGTCGAGGTGGGCGCGGAGGCGCGCGAGGAGCGCCTCGTGGTCCAGGGCGTCGGCCCTCCCGCGCGGGCCCGGCGCGCCCTCGTACGCGACGACCCGGGTGATGGCGGCCGTGCGCAGGGCCCCGGCGAGGGCGAGGCGGCCGCCCAGCGAGTGGCCGACGACGGCGATCGGCGTGCCGTGGACGGCCGCGAGCTCCTCGGCGACCGCGGCGATGTCGTCCGCCTCGCGTCCGGCGGTGTATCCGGACGTCTCGCCCGAGGCGCCACGGCCGCGGCGGTCCAGGGAATGGACGCGGCGCTCAGCGGCGAGGAGGGGCGCGACGACGCGCCAGGTGGTGTGGTCCGAGCCGGTGCCGTGGATGAGCAGGACGGGCGCGCCGGGACCTCCGCCGTCGGAGTACACGGCGATCGGGGTCCCATCGCGGGAGGTGACGATGCGGCTCGGGGCGTGCGGGAACGGGGGGTTCATCGCGGGACAGCGTAGCGGCGGGGCGGCGTGCTTTGGGCCGCTGGCCACCCGTCGGCGGCGGCCCGGCGGACGCCACGGCGGGCTGCAGGCCGCGGCGACTCCGAGCCGAGTCGTGTCCCCAGAGCGGCGCCGGCGCTACGCCGCGTAGCCGCTCCCCTCGAGGCGCGTGATGATGTCCTCCTGGATTGCCGGCGAGAGGTCCAGGAAGTTCACGAACGTGCCGTGGATCCGCATGATGTAGATCCCGCTCGGCGCCAGCTCCTTCGGGTTGCGCAGGACCGCCCGGAGGTTGTCCACCGTGTCGATGTTGAAGTAGACGTAGTACGGGGCCTCGCGGACGCCTTCCCCCAGCCGGAAGAGCGGCGCGATGACGCGGTCGCGCATCCAGCGCGCCTTGCCGTCCATCGGCAGCCGGAACTCGGCGTCGACCGGGCAGATGCCCACGTGGGACGCGTAGCCGCCCGCCATCAGGCCGAAGGGCAGCTTGCGGAACGAGAGGAACCGCTCCGGGAGCTCGCTCCGGGACGCCTCGGGCCGTGGGTCGATCCCGTAGCTCAGCGCCGTCCGTGCCCCGCGGCCGTCCGGCGTCGCCCCGACCCAGTAGCCGTACAGCAGGTGGGTGCTCGGCGTGGACCAGTCGGCGAGGTACGCGGCCCCCGCGTCGTTCCGCAGCGCGCTCACCCGCTCGGAGACGGTTGTCGCGATCCGGATCGCGGTCGCGTCGGCGGCGTCGTCGTTGTTGGCCCACTTCGGCTGCGCGACCAGGAACGCGCGGAGCCGCGGGGTCTCCCGGAAGTCCGTGGCGAGCGCTGCGCGGATCTCGGCGGCCGGCCAGAGCGCCAGCGCCGCACCCAGCGCCGTGAGCGAGTCGGCGACGACCGCGAGCCCGTGGATCAGACAGCCGCTGCCGCCGTAGGTGACCCCGGGGGCCTCCGGATCGCGCAGGTCCCGGAACGTGGTGAGGCTGTCCATCACGGACGAGGTGAACGGCACCGGCATCTCGCGCCCCAGCAGGGTCGTGCAGGCGTTGCCGGCCGCGACCATCTCGGGGAGCAGCGCATCGAGGGTGCCGAGGAACGCGGCCTCGGCGTTGGCGAACGCCTCGTCCGCGCCCGCGAACCCGAGCTCCGTCCAGGACGGCCCGATCTGGGCTCCGGAGATGGTGGAGCGGCCGTCGTTGAGCGCGAGCTCGAGCACCTTGGGGAGGTTCAGCCACGTGTTGGTCGTGTTGAGCGAGGACCTGCCCATGATCGAGGGCTCCTGGCAGCCCGCGATCCCGTAGTCGGGCCCGTCCTCGGCCCGAATCCCCTGCGATTCGAGCAGCGGCAGCAGCGCGTCATCGTTGAACAGCGACGGCGTCAGGCGGCCCGGGGTGAAGAAGAAGCGGCCGAGGTCCAGGTAGAGCGACTCCGGCGTGCCCGCGTGGACCTTCACCGACAGCGACGGCTGGGGGTCGTTGCTCCGGAAGAAGGCCTCGAGGACGACGCCCGTCATCGGGTTCGTGACGTCGCGACCGTGCTCATCGCGGCCACCGACCAGGAGGTTCTGCGAGATCGCCCAGCAGCGGTCGCCGACCTGGAAGAAGCAGAGCACGTGGCGGATGATCGCCACGGCCTCCTCGAACTCGGTGTCGCGAAGATATGGCGCGAAGATCCGGTCCACGTTCCCCGCCGAGAACGCGTACGGGTTCGGGGCCTGCTCGATCACCATCGCCTGCCACAGCAGCACGAACGCCTGGGCGGCGCCGTGCAGGTCGCGGGCGCCGCCGGCGGGGACCGCGTCGAGCACCGCGGCCATCCGCTCCAGCCGTTGCCTCGCGTCGGGCTTGGCGGTCCGCGCCATCTCCAGCGCGAGCGCGCGGTAGCGGCGGGCGAGGATCAGGGCGGCGTCGAGGGACCGCGCCATCGCCCGCCCGTAGTCCGTGCCTGACGCCAGCGCCCGGTCCCGCATCGCGATCACGCCGTGCTCGAGATACGGGCGCAGGTCCGGGATCGTGTGCCCGGTCACCGGCTCCATGAAGAACGCGACCTCGGACGTGTAGCGCCCGTAGCGCTCGTAGATCGCGTTGAGGTCGCGGACGTAGTCGGCGCCCTCCCAGTACGCGCGGACGGTCGCGACGCGCTCGGGGGTCAGGCCCACCTCGGGATCGATGTCGGCGTAGGCGGCGCACGGGTCGCAGTACCCGGCGAACGACTCGACCCGGAAGCTCGGGTTGATCAGCGCATACGAGGGCGAGAACGCGCCGTCCTGGGAGCCCGCGAGGGCGCTGCCATCGGGGATCGAGAGCGGCATGCGCTCGACGGTGCGACAGAGGAGCTCTGCCCGCCCGAGCGCCGACTCAGTGTCCAGCCCGTCCCCGCGCATCGCCTCGCGCTCGATCATCCGGGCTTCCTGGACATGGAACCACGCGTTGTTGACCGACTGGGCCCGCTTGACGCCACGGAGCGTGTCCACGCCGTCCGCCAGGGTCGCGATCCAGTCGTCCACGTTGCGTGTGCCTCCTAGTTCAGGATCTCGGCCACCAGGCCGTCGCGCTCCAGGGTCATCCGGAACGCCTCGACGTCGTCACGGTCGGGCGGCGTCAGGTTCTCGGCGTCCCAGGCCATCCCGAGGGCCTCGTACTTGGGCCGCCCCAGCCGGTGCAGGAGCAGGAGCCCAACGCGTTCCGGTCGCACCTCCGCGAGGAAGCGGCCGATCCGCTCGCGCTCCGACGGCTCGAAGTTGAGCTCCCGGACGAGCGGCACCCGGACCGTCATCACGAGCCCGGACGCAAGGTTCGCGAGGATCGACCGATTGTCCACCCCGGTCATGCGCACGTGCAGGTCCGAAGTGATTGCCTTGAGGTCGCAGATGAGCGTGTCGACGCGCCCGTCGAGCTCCCGGAAACGCGGCGAGGAGGCGTTCGTCTCGACCGCGACGTTCACGCCGCGCGCCCGCAGGGCATCGGCCGCCTCCAGCAGGGCGTCCATCTGGAGCGTTGGCTCACCGCCCGAGAAGGTCACCCCGCCCCCGCCCCCGACGAAGAAGGGCCGCCGCTCCGCCACCTGCGCCAGCAGCTCCGCGAGCGTGATCTCCTCCCCGACGCGCTCGAACGCGGGGTCGCGCCAGCGGTCGGTGCAGGCGTGGTCCTCGCAGTGCGCACACACTCGGCGGTCGAGGAGCCCGTCCCGCACGGCGCCGTGCGGGCAGCTCTCGGCCGCGAAGGCGCTCTTCTCCGGGTAGAACAGCATCTCGGGCACCGCGGCGATGCTCTCCGGGTTGCCGCACCACGTGCACCGCAGGTTGCAGCCCTTGAGGTAGTAGACCAGGCGCCGGCCCGGGCCGTCGAAGCCGTCGCTCCAGCCGCGAGCGAAGATCCTCATCGCGCGGCGGCCCCGACGCCCAGCGCCCGGAGCGCCCGGTAGGTCGCCGTGAACCGGGCGGCGTAGGCGTCCAGCCCCGACAGGGCAACCGGCTCCACCACGATCGCCTCGTCGGGCGCCGCGATCTCCACGCCGATCGCCCGCGCGCCCAGGATCGCCGCGCCGCGCGCCGAGGCGTCCGCGGCTGTCGAGACCTCCAGGGGCACCCCGAGGACGGACGCGAGCAGCCGGTTCCAGTACGGGTACCGGACGCTCCCGCCCACGAGCCGGTAGCGGTCGACGCCGCCCGTTCCGATCGTCTCGAGGCCGAGCCTGACGGAACAGGCCACACCCAGCAGTCCGGCGTGGATGAGGTCGAGGGGCCGATGGTGGAGGCCGAGCCCGGCGAAGGCGCCGCGCGCGTCGGGATCCATCCACGGCGTCCGCTCGCCCGTGAGGTAGGGCAGGAACATCAGGTCCAGCGGCGGCTCCATCGTCCCGATCTCGGCGTAGATGCCGTCCCAGGCGAGGCCGAGGATCCCGCGCAGCCACTCGAGCGCGAGGCCGCCGTTGAGCATCGCCGCCATCCGGTACCACGTGCCCGCGTTCGCGCCGGCGAACAGGTTCAGCGCCGGATCGAAGGCGGGGAGATCGCGGCTGAGGCGCACGACCTGGCACGCCGTGCCGATGCTGATCTGGATCGTCCGGTCGTCGGCGAGCCCTGAGCCCAGGACCGCGGCCGGCGTGTCGCCCGCGCCGACGGCGACGGGGATGCCCTCGGGGAGGCCGGTGCGCCGCGCCCCATCGGCCGTCACGAACCCGGCGTGGCCGTCGCTGGGCAGGATCGGCGGCATCCGGCCCACGTCCAGCCCCAGGCGCGCGAACAGCTCGCCGAACCAGCCCGCCGTCTCGAAGTCGTACAGCAGCGTGCCGCTTGCGTCCGAGTGGTCCGTGGCCAGGCTGCCCGTCAGCGCCCACCGGACGTAGTCCTTGGGCAGCAGGAAGCAGTCGGCCGCCGTGTAGACGGCCGGCTCATGCGCGCGGAGCCACGGGATCGTCGTGGCGCCCATGCCGCTGGCCCACGGGTTGCGGACGCGGGCGGCGACCTCCGGCGGCAGGGCCTCCAGCGCCGGGATCGTGGCCTTGCCCCGCTGGTCCGGCCACAGGATCGCCGGATGGATCGCGCCGACGCCGCGCTTCCAGGGGATCACGCCGTGCATCTGGCCGGAGAAGCCGATCGAGGCGATCGACCCGGGGTCCCGAAGCTCACGGGCGGCGTCGCGGATCGCGTCCAGCCAGAGGTCCGGGTCGGTCTCCGCGTGGCCGGGCGACGGGGCGACGACCGGATACGGACGCGAGACGGACATCTCGCTGCCGTCCTCGGCGAGGATCATCAGCTTCACCGACGCGGTGCCGAGGTCGATGCCGAGATGGCGCATGGGCTCCCTTCGCTGCCGTGGGCGCGAGGATCGCGGGTGGGGTGGCGCGGTCAAGTATCGGGCACGGGACGTCTCGATCCGCGGCGGACGACCTCTGCGACCCACCGTGCCGAGGCTGCAGGAGCCCACCTCCTCGAGCCGGTAGCCCAGGTGGCTCCGAGCGGAGTCAGGGTGTTGTAGGTCGCCCCCTCAGCTCCGCGGCAGCTCCGCGGCGGCCGCCTCGTCCAGCACCCAGGTCGCCGTCCCGAGGCGCGCCGCGCGCACGGGGAGCTCGCGCAGGTCGGAGCCGGTCCACGCGCGGCCCAGACTCGCCGCCTTGGACGCGCCGGCCGTCACCACGACCACCGACCGCGCGGCGGCGATCAGCCGCGGATGGATCGTGACCCGCTCGACGTGTGGCTCGATGTGGGTGGGCGCCGGGATCGCCACGCAGGCCGCCGCCTCGTCCCAGGCCGCGGATCCCGGGAACACCGAGAGGACATGCCCATCGGGGCCCACGCCCAGCACGACGAGGTCCAGGATCGGCGACCCGTCGGCGGCGACCGGCATCGAGGCCGCCAGCTCTGCCGCGTACTGCGCCGCCACCCAGCCCGGGCCGTCGGCCAGCGCGATCGCCTGTGGGATCGGCCAGCCGTGGAGCTGCTCCACCGGCACGGTCGCGCCTGCGTGCTCCAGGAGCGGGACCAGGATCTCATCGAGCGGCAGCACGTTGGACAGCGGGTGGTCGTAGGGCACGAACCGGTCGTCGCCCCACCAGGTGTGGACGCGGGACCAGTCGACGCGCTCCCGCAGCGGCGAGGCGCCCAGCGCCCGGTAGATGCCCGGCGCGGCGGACCCGCCGGTCGTCGCCCAGTGCGCGACCCCGCGCTCGGCGATCGCCCCGGCGAGGGCGGCGGCGATGGCCTCGGCGGCGGCCGCGGACACGGCCTCGGCGTCCACGACCACGAGCCGGGGCAGGGACGGAGACGGAGACGGGGGCGGGGGCGGGGGCTCGGTTCCCTGACCGGGCGTGTGCCTGGGCGCGTCGCTCATTGCTCTCCTTCGCCGGCCATCCGGGCGGCCATGCGGATCGTCTCGACCGCCACCGGGTCGCGTCCGCCGATCTCGATCGCCTCGCCGAGGAGATCCACCTCGGTGCGGCGTGGGGCCTTGAACGTGCGGTCCATCGCCTGCACGCCATCGAGCCAGGTGTGCACATGGACGTTCTCCGCCTCGGCGGTGACGTCTGCGCGGAGCTCCGAGCCGCGGCGCTCCGCGAGGATCTCCACGCGCAGCGTGGTCCCGGCAGGCATCGGCGAGGCGAGCGGCCGGATCACGACCCCCACCTCGGACGAGGCGCTGCGACCGGCGAGCCGCGCGGCGAGGCCGCGGTGGAGCGGCGGCTTCTCCCCGGGCCGGAGCTTCTGCGCGGCCCTCCCGCGTGACTCCACGGGCGCCAGCGGCGACACGACCCGCAGCCCCAGGCGCGAGGCGAGCCACGCGACGTGGTAGATCGGCTTGACCACGTTGGTCGTCCCGGGCGCCCCGGTCTCGTCGTGCGCGGCGTAGGTGACCGCGACCCGCCGGATCCCGGACAGGTAGGGCATGAACTCAGGGATGTCGAACACGGTCGCGATCGCCTCGCGCCAGCGCGACTGGCGCACCAGCGCGAAGTCGCGGATCGCTAGCCGCTCGAACCGGTCGTACAGGGCCGCGAGCTGGCGCAGGCGCGCGAGGCCGTCGCCCGACCAGGACGCGCCGTCGACCACCAGGCGGTCCGTGCTCTCGAGCAGGTCCCCGGCCGCCGGGGACCCGAGCGGCGGCTCCCCTGGCCACCAGACGGTGACGGGCAGGTCGTGGATCAGCAGCGGCGCGACGAGCGCCGACAGGTGGCGGCCGGTCTCGCCACCGGCGGTGAGGAAGATCTGCTCGGAGCAGGTCTCGGGCGCGTCGGGGCGGGGGAGGACGCAGTGGGCCTGGATCCGGGCGTCCAGCCAGGGCGGTCCGTCGGGGTCGGCCGAGAGGACGATGAGCGTCCGCGACGGGTGGCGGCCGGTGAGCCGCGAGATCGTCTCGGCCGTGCGCTCGCCGGTCTCGGCCTGGCGCGCGATGACGACGAGGTTCATCACGGACGTGCGGGCCGCGATGTGGCGGCCGCCGCGCTCGCCGTCGCCCGGCACCATCAGGTTCGGCTGCGCCCAGATGCGGGCCAGCTCCTTCTCGATGTCGTCGATCGTCTGGGCCCGCGACAGCCAGCGCATCGTGGGCTCGCCGGGTCGCGGGGGCTCCGCCAGCTCGATGCGCCCGCCACCCGCCGGCCGGGAGCCGACCGCGATGATCTCGCCGTACGCCCGGCCATCCCCGGTGGGGTCGCCGGACCCCGTCAGATCCTTCGCCACCGTCGCCCCTCCCGGGCGAGCAGGTCGTCGGCGGCCTCCGGGCCCCATGTGCCCGCCTCGTAGCTGGGGAAGGGTGGCGCAGGCTCCTCGGACCAGGCCTCGATGATCGGGTCCACGATCGACCAGGCCTCCTCGACCTCGTCCGCGCGGGTGAACAGCGAGGCGTCGCCCAGCAGGGCGTCGAGGATCAGCGTCTCGTACGCGTCGGGGCTGTCCACCGAGAACGCGGACCCGTAGGTGAAGTCCATCGTCACGTTCCGGACGTCGATGCCGAGGCCCGGGACCTTGGCGCCGAAGCGGAGCATGATCCCCTCGTCGGGCTGGATCCGCATGGCGAGCAGGTTGGGCTCGGGGTCGGTCGCGCTGTCCTTGAACAGCTGGTGCGGGACCTCCTTGAACTGGATGGCGATCTCCGTCGCGCGCTTGGGGAGACGCTTGCCCATCCGCAGGTAGAACGGGACGCCCGACCAGCGCCAGTCGTCGAAGGTGAGCCGGGCCGCGACGTAGGTCTCGGTCTCGGACGCCGGGTCCACGTTGGGCTCCTCGCGGTACCCGACCACCGGCTTGGCGCCGACCCAGCCCGGGCCGTACTGGCCGCGGACGACGTCGCGCACGACCTGCTCGCGGGTGAACTCCGGGATGGCGCGGATGACCTTGACCTTTTCGTCGCGCAGCGCGTCGGCCTCGAAGGTCGCCGGCGGCTCCATCGCGACCAGCGACAGGAGCTGGAGCAGGTGGTTCTGGAGGAAGTCGCGGCTGGCGCCGGTCTCCTCGTAGAACGCGCCGCGGCTCTCGATGCCGATGGACTCGGCCACCGTGATCTGCACGTGGTCGATGTGCCGGCGGTTCCAGATCGGCTCGAAGATGCCATTGCCGAACCGGAAGACCAGCAGGTTCCGGACGGTCTCCTTGCCCAGGTAGTGGTCGATGCGGTAGACCTGCCGCTCGCGGAAGACCTTGCCGACCTCGCGGTTGAGGCGGATCGCCGAGTCCAGGTCATGGCCGAACGGCTTCTCGATGACGACCCGCCGCCAGCCCTCGCCGTGGCGCTCGTGGTCAAGGCCCGCCTTGCCCAGCTGCTGGACGATCTCGGGGAACGCGGAGGGCTGGGTGGCGAGGTAGTAGATCCGGTTGCCCCGGGTCCCACGCTCCAGGTCCAGCACGTCGAGCCGGTCGGAGAGGCCCTGGTAGAGCGCCGCGTCGCCGAAGTCGCCGCGGTGGTAGACGATCCGCTCGGCGAGGTCCTCCCAGGTCTCCCGGTCCACGGGCAGGATCCGCGAGAACTTGTCGAGCGCCTCCTTGATCTCGGCGCGGAACGCCTCGTCCGTGTACGGCCGGCGGCCGACGGCGACGATCGTGAACTCGTGCGGCAGCAAGTGTGTCCGCCAGAGCTGGAACAGCGCCGGGATGACCTTGCGATGGGCGAGGTCGCCGGTGGCGCCGAACAGGACGAAGCACGCGGGGTCCGGCACGCGCTCCAGGCGCAGGCCCTCGCGCAGCGGGTTCTCCAGCGGCCGCGCGGCGGCCGCGCGGCGCCGGGTCTCCGTGGCGATGCGGACGGACCGCATCGTGCGCGGCGCGTCCTTCCTGGGTTGGGCGGCCGGGGCTGTGGAGGGTGCCGGATGTGGGACCTGGGCGGGCGTCATCGGCGCGGTCGATTCGGCCGGGCCGCCGGGGGTACCGGTCGAGGGGACCGCGGCCGCCGCGGCGTCGGCTGCCATCGCGGCCTCGTCCGCCTTGGGTGCGGGCTTGCGAGCCACGGCTACTCCGTCTTGACGGCGTGGCCGCCGAACTCGTTGCGCAGCGCGGCGAGCACCTTGCCTCCGTAGCTGTCGTCCTGGCGGGAGCGGAAGCGGGTCAGCAGCGAGAGGGTGATGACCGGCGCTGGGACATCCTTGTCGATCGCCTCCTGGACCGTCCAGCGGCCCTCGCCGGAGTCTGCGACCCAGCCCTTGAGGTTGTCGAGGTCCTGGCCGTTGGCCTGGAACGCGCGGACCATCAGCTCCAGCAGCCACGAGCGGACCACGGAGCCGTGCAGCCACATCTCGGAGATCGCGCCGAGGTCCAGCGGGTAGTCGGACGCGTGCATGATCTCGAAGCCCTCGGCGTACGCCTGCATCAGGCCGTACTCGATGCCGTTGTGGACCATCTTCACGTAGTGCCCGGCGCCGGGGCCGCCGACGTGGAGGTAGCCGCCCTCGGGCGCGAGCGAGAGGAAGACCGGCTCGAGCGGCTTCACGTGCCCCTCCTCGCCGCCGACCATCAGCGCGTAGCCCACCTGGAGGCCCCAGATGCCGCCGCTGGTGCCCGCGTCCACGTAGCCGATGCCCTTCTCGGCGAGGGCCGCGTGACGGCGGACATCGTCGTGGAAGTTGGTGTTGCCGCCGTCGATGATCGTGTCGCCGGGCTCGAGGTGCTCCAGCAGCTCCTCGATCTGCGCCTCGGTCGCGTCGCCCGCGGGGACCATGACCCAGACCGCGCGCGGCTTCTCGAGCTTGGCCACGAGCTCGGCGATGGAGAAGGCCGGCTCGGCGCCCTCCTTCGCGATGTCCTGCGTCTTCTCCGGCGTCCGGTTGTAGGCGACGATGTCGTGATCGTCGCGGAGCAGGCGGCGAACCATGTTCGCGCCCATCCGGCCGAGGCCGATGAAGCCGATACGCATTGGGGGGTCTCCGATCAGGTGGGCAGGCTGGCGCCGCGGGCGTCGTCCCAAGGATAGGCCTGCCGCGCCAGCCCCGGTTGCGAGGCCGGCGACGTCAGACGCGGGCCGCCGGCGCCGCGGCCGGCGCCGCGGCCGGGGACGATCCGGGCGATGGGCGGGGCTCGAAACGGCGCTTGACGAGCTCGACGAGCCCGAGGTACGCGGCGACGAGGACAACCAGCAGGAACCAGTAGGCCGGCGGGAGCGCCGCGAACCCGAGGATGGGCCCCAGGGGGCTCAAGGGGATGATCACCGCGGCGGCGAGGGCCGCCACGATCGCGCCGACCAGCGGGCGGCTGGGGCGGCTGTGCCAGAACGGGCTCAGACGGGTCCGGATGACGAGCACGACGAGCACCTGGGTGAACAGCGACTCCACGAACCAGCCCGTCTGGAACACCGCCTGGTTGACCCCGAGGACCAGGAGCAGGGCCCCGAAGGTCAGGAAATCGAACAGGGACGAGAGCGGCCCGAACAGCAGCATGAAGCGCTGGATGGCGTGGACGTCCCAGTGCGCAGGAACGGCCGCGACATCCGGGTCGATGGTGTCGGTGGGGATGGCGGTCTGGGAGGCGTCATAGATGAGGTTGTTGAGCAGGATCTGGCCCGGTGTCATGGGCAGGAACGGGAGGAGCAGCGCCGCGCCGGTCATGCTCAGCATGTTGCCGAAGTTGGAGCTGGTGCCCATGCGGATGTACTTGAGCGTGTTCGCGAACGTGCGCCGGCCTTCGAGCACGCCCTGGTGGATGGCGGCCAGGCTCGACTCGAGCAGGATGATGTCGGCCGCCGACCGCGCGACGTCCGTGGCGTTGTCCACGCTGATGCCCACGTCCGCCGCGTGGAGCGCCGGTGCGTCGTTGATCCCGTCGCCGAGGTACCCCACGACCGCGCCCCCATCGTGGAGCGCGCGGATCACCCGCAGCTTCTGGTCCGGGTCGACCCTGGCGAAGATCGTGGTCCGCTTGGCACGCGCGACGAGCGCGGGATGGGTGAGGCCGCGCATCTCGTCGCCGGTGAGCACACCCTCTACGGTGAGGCCGACCTGCTCCGCCACGTGGCGCGCGACCAGGTCGTTATCCCCGGTCACGACCTTGAGCGCGACACCGTCGTGCCCGAGCTGCGCGATCGTCTCGCCGACCCCCTCCTTGGGCGGGTCGCTGAGCAGGATCAGGCCCTCGAAGACGAGGTCGCGTTCCACGCCGTCCGGCTCGGCCAGGCGGGTCGCACCGCCGGGCCTCGTGGCGCCGAGCTCGTCCGCGGCCAGCGCCCGCGAGCCGACGGCGACGAGACGGAAGCCCTGCGCGGACGCGTCGTCCACGAGCCGGGCCAGGCGCGCGTGCTCGTCCGCGCCGACGGGCCGCGCCGTGTGGTCTTCCCGGACGTGGCTCGACCGCTTGAGCACGGCCTCCGGCGCGCCCTTGGTGACGAGCAGGGCCGGCTCGCCCTCGACCTGCACGACGACGCTCAACAGGCGACGCGCGAAGTCGTAGGGGAGCTCGCCCAGCTTGCGGTAGGTGCCCAGGTCCGCCGGCGCCGGCGTGTCGGCCAGGATCGCCGCGTCCAGTGGGTTCGTGAACCCGGCCTGGAAGTGGCTGTTGAGATAGGCGAGCTCGATGGCGCGGGCGGCCTCACCGGCGTCGTCGCTGTCGATCCCCACGGCGCGGACCACGCCGAGCCGGCCCGTCGTGAGGGTGCCCGTCTTGTCCGTGCACAGGACGGTGACGCTGCCCATGTTCTGGATCGCGGGGAGGCGCTTCACCAGCACGCCCCGGCGGCTGAGCGCCCGGGCGCCCTGGGTGAGGTTGAGGGTCACGATGGCGGGGAGGAGCTCCGGCGTCAGCCCGACCGCGAGGGCGATCGCGAACAGCAGCGAGTCCAGGAGAGGTCGGTGCAGCGCAAGGTTGATGGCGAGCACCGCGATCACGAGCACCGTCGTCACGCGGAACACGAGGCCGCCGAAGGCGCGCACGCCGCGCTGGAAATCGTTCTCGGGCGCCCGCTCCGCGAGGTGGCGCGCGATCTCGCCGTAGCTCGTCCGGGCGCCCGTCGCGACGACCACCGCGCTGCCGATGCCGCTCACCACGCTGGTGCCGAAGAAGGCGAGGCCGTCACGGTCGTCGGGGGCGGCGGCGGGCGCGGTTGGCGCGGCAGGGGCCGCGTCGCGCGCGGTCTTGAGCGCGGGTGCCGACTCGCCCGTCAGCGAGGCCTCGTCGATGTAGAGGTGGTCCGCCTCGACGATCCGGACGTCGGCGGGCACGATATCGCCCGCGCCGAGCACGACGAGGTCGTCGCGCACGACGTCGTGGATCGGCACCTCCTGCCGCTCGCGGTCGCGGACGACGGTGGCATGCAGCGTGAGGCGGGCCTGGAGCGCGGCGACCGCCGTCTCGGAGCGCGCCTCCTGGACGAACCCGAGCGCGGCGCTCATGGCCACGATGGCGAGGATGATCCCGGCGGTGACGGTGTCCCCGACGACGAGGCTCACGAGGCTCGCCGCGACCAGGATCAGCACGAGCGGGCTCGCCACCTGCGCGACGAGGATCGCGAGCAGCGTCCGGCGGCCGCTGCCGCCGATGGTGTTCGGGCCGTCCTGCGCCAGGCGGTCCGCGGCCTGGGCCGCGGTCAGTCCCGTCGGCGGGATGGGGTCCGGGGTGGTCATGGCGGGTCCCTCATGCGCCGTGCCATCCGGGGGGCCGGTCATGCCCCGATCCCGGTCATGCCCCGATCCCGGTCATGCCCCGGTCCCTGCCGTCACGTCGTGGATCGCGCTGCGCAGCTGCGCGTCGCCGGTCTTGCCGGTCAAGGCCGCGGAGACGTCGCCGACCTCGGCGGGCGTCAGGGGGTGCTGGCCGGTCGTGAGGGCCACGACCTGGTCCGGCAGGAGCCCGACGTGCCAGATGCTGGTCCCGTCGCGCGTGAGCCACTCCAGGGTCCCGATGCGCAGCGCGGACCCGTCGGCCAGCGAGAACTGGCCCAGGATCGTGCCGGTCCCGAAGGTGGTCTCGCCGATCACCTGCGCCCGGCCGGCGTCCTGGAGCGCGCTCGCCACGATCTCGGCGGAGCTCGCCGTGCCCTTGTCCACGAGCACGACCAGGGGCGTGCCAAGCGCGATGCCTCCGGGCTGGACCGGGACGTCCGTCCGCTGGCCGGACGCATCCTGCGTCTGGTAGACGTCCCCCGACGCGATGAACTGGCTCGCCACGCCCACGGCCTCGTTCACGAGGCCGCCCGGGTTGCCCCGGAGGTCGAGGACCAGCGACTGGGCGTGGGCGGCGTCCGCCGCCTTGAGCGCCTTCACGAGCGCGTCGGTGGTGCCGCTGGAGAACTGGTCGATCCGGACGTCGGCGATCCGCGTGTCGGGGACCATCGCCCACTCCACAAGGGGGAGCGTGATCGGGGCCCGGGTGAGCGCCACGTCGTGGGCCGCACCGCCCGATCCGGGGCGGACGGACAGGGTGACGGACGTGCCCGAGGGCCCGGCCACGAGCGCGATTACCCGGTCGAGCGACAGGCCCGCCGTCGTGGTGTCGCCGACGGCGACGATCACGTCGCCGGCCACGAGGCCCGCGCGCGCGGCCGGGCTGCCCGCGTAGACGGTGGCGATGCCGGCGCCGTCCGACGTCGTGTCCGGCGCCAGCGCGACGCCGATCCCCACGTAGCTGCCGCTCAGCACGGCCTGCTCCGTGGCGAGCTCGGCGGGCGTCTGGAAGGTGGTGTGGCCGGTGTCGCCCACCGCATCGGCGAGGGCGCCGATCGCCGCGTACGCGAGCGTCGTGTCGTTCAGGGTCGCGCGCTGGACGTCCTGCTGGTGGAGCAGGTCCCACGCTTGCTCGAGGAGCCGGAACTGCGGCGAGGTGGCGGCCGGATCGGTGCCCGGGCTGCCGGGCAGGAGGCCGGCCCGATCGAGCCCGGCGCCCCCGGCGACCAGCAGGACGGCGAGGCCGAGCACCGCCGCCGGGCGGAGGGCTCGGCCGCCCAGGTGCCGCAGGCGCCGGCCGCGCCCCGCGACCGGGGTGTCGGCGACGGCGGTGGGCTGTGCAGCGAGGTCGTGCATGGCGGGTTCCTCGGGCTCCCCCGGAGTGATGCGTGCCCCGGGTCATGGTCGGGTCGCCGGGTGATGAGACGGTAGGACCGGGGGAGCCACCGGTGGAAGTTGTGGGCGTCGCGATTCGGCCATGACGCCTGTCATGGCCGGGCCCGCCCGGCGTCAGCTCCCGGACGCAGGAACGCGGCGCGGCTCCGGGGGGAGAGCCCGCACCGCGTCCTGCGTGGGATTGTTGGGCCGGGGGGGTTGGATCAGCCCGGCGTGGTGGACGGGGAGGGAGAGGCATCGGGGGCGGTGCCATCCCAGCCGTCGTGGCCGCGGCCGTGGCCGCCCATGCCGGGGCCGCCGCGGAAGCCACTGCCGACCGAGGTGGCGTCGAGCGAGCCGTCGGCCCGCAGCGTGCCCTCGGCCACGACGTTGGCGCCGACCTTGATGTCGGACAGCGTCGCGGTCGTGACGCCCTGGACCCGGTAGGTCGTGGACGCGGTGACGTGGATCGTGGCGGTCGTGCCGTCCCGCCGGGTGACGGCCAACGTGCTGTCGGTGACCGCGGTGACCTGGCCGGCGAGCGTCGGCAGGATCACGCGGATCGCGGTGATGGTGTACGTCCCGTCCGTCTGCCTGGCCTGGCTGAAGACGACCTGGTCGCCGACGGCGAGGTCGCCCGCGGTGATGGTGGCGCCACCCTTGGTGATGGTCGTGGTGCTGTCCGCGGTGATCGTGCGGTTCCAGCCGTCGTCCGTCTTGAGCGACAGGCTCGAGCCGCTGATCGAGGCGATCGTGATGTCCCGGAAGCCACCGCCCAGATCGCCCCCGCGCATCCCGAAGCCGTGGTCGCCGTCGTTGTCGGTGTCCGTCTTGCCCGGCGCTGCCGACACGCCCGGTGCCGCGGAGGCGCCCGGCGTCGTCACCGGCGGGGTGGGTGAGGCGCCCATGGCGACGGCGGCGCCGAGGACGACCAGCAGGGCCGTCCCGGCGACGATGCCGATCCGGGCGGGCAGGGTCGATCCGCCTCGTCCGCCCTGCGGTGACGCCGGCGTGCCACGTCCCTCCCCGGGCTCCATGAACTCGATCTCGTTGTGTTCGGTCACATGGGTCTCCATCGTCGGCCGCGGAGCTGCGGCCCAGGCGGGTCGCTGTGGGCGACCCGCTGCCGCCATCGTGCCTGTGGATTCTCCGAACGCTCTGAGACCCGCCCGAGAGCGTCGCGCGCGGGCCGGGACATGGGTGACGTCCGTCACGGCGCGCCTCGGCGGATCTTCACCGCTCGATCACGACGGGCGCGACTTGGGGCGCGTCCGCTGGGCGCCTACGGTCTGGCAAACGCCCCAAGGAGCTCGACATGCACCTCACCAACGACACCACCACCCCGGTTCCCACCGCGGCGCGGCGGGCAGGCCCGCGGCGCGCCGGTATCGGGGCCGCGCTCGCGGTGACCCTCCTCGTCGCGGGTTGCACGGGCGCCGCGGCGGCCATCACCCCGGCGGGCACGGCCGCCGCGCCGGTGGCGGCGGGCACGACCCCCGGGCCGACAGCAGCCGTGACCGTGACCGCGGGGTCCACCGGCGACACCGCGCAGGCGCTGCAGGGCGACTACGTGCGCGCGATCGCCGCCGTGAGCCCGTCCGTCGTCGTGATCGAGTCCTCGGGCGGCCTCGGCTCGGGGATCATCTTCGACACGAAGGGCGACATCGTCACCAACGCCCATGTCGTCGATGGCAGCACGACCTTCAAGGTCACGTTCCCGGACGGCACCGAGCTGCCGGGGACGCTGGTCGGCACGTTCACCGGCGACGACCTCGCCGTCATCAAGGTGAATGGGACCAACCTCCACCCCGCGACCTTCGGCGACTCCTCGAAGCTCGCCGTGGGCGACATCGTCCTCGCGGTCGGCAACCCGCTCGGCCTCCAGAGCAGCGTCACCCAGGGGATCGTGAGCGCGGTCGGCCGGACGGTGTCCGAGCCCAACGGCGCGGCGCTGCCCAACGTCATCCAGACCAGCGCCGCCATCAACCCCGGCAACAGCGGCGGCGCGCTCGTCGACATCTCCGGCGACGTCGTCGGCATCCCGACGCTCGCCGCCGTGGACCAGCAGCTCGGCGGCTCGGCACCCGGGATCGGCTTCGCCATCTCGAGCAACGTCGCGACGGACATCGCGAACCAGCTGATCACCAACGGCAAGGTCGTGGACTCGCATCGCGCGTTCCTCGGCGTGCAGGTCACGGACGCCAGCGGCGCCCCCGGCGCGGTGGTCGTCTCCGTTCAGGCCGGCAGCCCCGCGGCCACCGCCGGCATCGTCAAGGGCGAGGCGATCGCCTCCGTCGACGGCAAGCCGACGGCGACGGCCGGGGACCTCACCACGGTGCTCGCCGGCCTCCAGCCCGCGCAGTCGGTCAAGGTGGATCTCGTCCACCCGGACGGCACCAAGACCACCGTGACGGTGGTGCTCGGCGAGCTCCCCGGCTGAGCCTCGCATGACCCCGTCGGTCGCCCCGATCGGAGCTCCCCGCCGATC
>JBBSCF010000025.1:0-48171 GCA_038250545.1 Candidatus Limnocylindrales bacterium
AGTGGACGTGTTGTGACCCGCGACGAGATCCTGGATGCGATCTGGGGAACGGACTTCGTGGCCGAGAGCAACATCGTCGACCGCCACATCCGCAGCCTCCGGATCAAGCTCCAGAACGACTACCGCCACCCGCGCTTCATCTCGACGGTCCCGGGCCGCGGCTACCGCTTCATCCCCACGTTCTCCAACGACGGATGGTCCGACACCGAGGGTCCAGCTCCCGAGCGGCAGGAGGTCAACTAGCGGTCCGATCGCCCGCCGCACGCCGTCCGCGACACCCGGCAACCTCCCACCCGGTCCCGGCCTACGCCGCGCGCGCGTCGGAAACCAGGGTGCCGATCGTCCCGAACAGCCCACGAGGCTGAAGGGCTTGGCGAAACACGCGAACGGCAGGGGAAGCGCGAGCGCTGCCGACTCGGGTGAGCCCGACGCCAGGAGGACCGGGAGGCCGGCTTGAGGTCTCCGCAGGCTCGCTGCGAGGTCCAGCCCAAGCTCGGCTGCGGTGGTGACGACCGCCCGCCAGCCAAGCGATCCGAGGGCACGTGCGATCAGCGCGCCGGCCGTCGACTCATCGTCGACGATCAGGGCCAGCCGCCCCTGCGGGGCAGGGCCAGGCCGGAGGTCGCCGGACAAGGACTTCGCGAGCGTGACGGGGTTCGCATCCGGGTTCATGCGGCGAACGTTGCCAGTTCGTGCGCGACGCGTCATGGGGGTCGTCATGGCGGGCCGCAACCGATGACCCCGGCAGCCGCTGATGACGCCCGGTCATGCAGGCGCGGCCGGTCGGGCTCATGGTGAACATCGCGGGCCGGAATGGCCGCACGCCCCATGGAGGAGCTCACGTGAACGGCCAGGACAGGCACCAGACCCCAGACCCGTCGGTGCTCGCCGTCGCGGCCGAGCGCGTGGCCCTGGCGGACGAACAGGCCGTCGATGCGGCCGACCGCGCAACGGCCGCTGCCGATCAGGCGCAGTCGAACATCGACCAGGTGGCCTCCGAGCGTGACGATGCCGATGCCGCCCGGGACCAGCAGTCGGCGGATCGGGACCAGGCCAGCGCCGATTCGCGACAGCCGGGTGGCACGGACTCCGACATGCCGTCTGACGACGCCCGGGACGAGGCCTATCGGGCCACGCGCGAGGAGCGTTCCGCTAGTCGTGTCCGCCGGCTCACGACGCACACGGGACGCGCAGGCTCCGCCCGGGCACGCCTGGGTGCATCGCGGAGCCGTGACCGCAACGCCGCGCGTCGGGATGACGCGGCAGAGCGTCGTGATCATCGTGCCATCGAGCTCGAGCTGCAGCTGACGGCCTCGGGTCGCCCGATGCGGGAGCAGTTCGAGCGCATGCGATTGCGAGCCTCGGCTGACCGTGCATCGGCGTCGGCCGATCGACTGGCCGCTGCCACCGAGCGGACCGAGGCCTCCATCGAGCTGGGCCGGCTCCACTCGGAGTTGTACGGCGCACACCTCGACGGTCTCACCGGATCCTTCGGCCGGGCGTTGGGCAATCACGTCCTCGAGCTCGAGATCGACCGGTCGCGACGGGATGACGGCCGGCTCGTGCTCGCCTGCATCGACGTGGATGGGCTCAAGGTCATCAATGACCGGGCCGGCCACCCGGCCGGCGACCTCGTCCTGCGGACGCTCGTCAGCGCCATGCGCGCAAGCCTCCGGTCCTTCGATCCCATCGTTCGATACGGAGGGGACGAGTTCGTGTGCGCGGTGGCGGGGGTGGGCGTCGATGAGGTGGGCGAGCGGTTCGAGGGAGTCCGGCGCTCGCTCTACGCCGACACGGGCGCCTCGTTCAGCGTCGGCCTCGCCTCGCTGGACGAGGGGGAGACGGTGGACCAGCTCGTCGCAAAGGCAGACGCCGCCCTCCAGGCTGCGAAGCGGGCGCGCCCTGCCTGAGGGCGCGTGTTCGGCCCCGCGCCACGCCGGGCTCGGGGCCCAGCTGCCAGATCGCTATGCCACGGACCCTGACGCCATGAAGTGGTCCGTCTCGTCGGCGTCCGCATCGGCCTTCGTCCGGTGGATGGTCCCCGGCGCGTGCTGCGGGGGCGCGTAGACGGTGTAGAGGCGGAGGTCGTCCGTCCCGCTGTTGAGGACGTTGTGGCGGGCGCCGGCCGGGACGTGCACGAGGCGGTCCGGACCCACGACGACCTCCTCGCCGTCGAGGGACGCGAGGCCGCGACCCTGCACGAAAACGAGGACCTGGTCGAGGTCCGGGTGGACCTCCTCGCCGATCTCGCCGCCGACGGGGATGCTCATGACCACGACCTGGGCGTGCGGGCCGGTCGAGAGGACGCGCCGGAAGAGGTCGTTCGCCTTCGCGGCGGCGACGATGTCGACGGTGAACAGGGTGGCTGTGCGGTCGATGACCATGATGGATCTCCTCGTGCGCGGGGCGTTCGGCCCGCCGGAGCGGGCAGGCACGCGATTGGGGTCTGGTCCGAGTCTGGGCAGTTCGCTGCCGTTGTCATGACCACCGGTCATGTCCGGCGCCAGACGCAAGCGTGAGGGGGCCCCTTTCCCGGCGTTCGCGTGCGGGTCGGCAGGCGATGACCGCCCGTCATGACATCCGCCGGACCGCGACGGATGGTTGAGGCATACTCCGGACCAGCTCCGGGAGCCAGAGGCACCAGACCCATGGGCGCGAGCCCTCCCGCCGCTCCCGAGCGCCACGTCGATCCGCGGCTGCCGCTCCCGCCCGCCGTCCGCCGGGCCGCAACCACCGCCCTGGCTGCCGCGCTGCTCGCGATCGGCCTCCTCGCGTCGCCACGTCCCGCCGCCGCGGCCGGGCCCACGGTCGTCGACCTGGGCCGGGCGGCACCGTTCGCGATCCTGGCCGGGGCCGGCGTCGGCGCCGCCAAGGACCCGTCGCACGTCACGGGGGAGATCGGCGCCTATCCCCTGCCCGCAGTCTCAGGCCGCCTCGACACCGGCGTCGACGGGGTCGTCCACCGCGGTGGGGCGATCGCACAGCTGGCCCAGGCGGACCTCGCCACGGCATACGCGGTCGCTGCGGCAGCGACGCCCACGGGGCCCGGCCTCGGCGCCTCGGTCGAGGGCGGGGCGTTCGTCGGCGGCGTCTACGCGCTCGCCGGCGATTCGATCAGCATTCGCGGACACCTCGTTCTCGACGGCGAGGGCGACCGAGACGCCAGCTGGGTCTTCCAGGTGCCGTCCGATCTCGCGACGTCGCCTGACAGCACGATCGAGCTCGTCAACGGCGCCCAGGCCTGCCATGTGTTCTGGCAGGTGGGTGGAGCCGCGACCCTTGGGGCGGGATCCACCTTCGCCGGCACGATCCTCGCCACGAAGGCCGTGAACGTTGGGGGCGGCGTCACGCTCGACGGACGCCTCTTCACGACGACCGGACGGGTCCTGCTGGACGGCGACGCGATCCGCCTGCCGGTGTGCACCTCCGCTGCTCCGGCCATCGATGCCCGGGCCGCGACGGTCGCCGGCGTGACATCGACCGACGGACCGCCGCCATCTGCGGCCGGCGTCGCGGCGCCTGCTGCCGGCCATCAGCCCTCGATCCTCCCCCTCGTGGCCATCGCCGCGCTTGTCCTTGCCGCGATCCTGGGCGAGCCCCGCCGCGGCCGTCGCCCCGCCGCCGTCGGTCCATGGTGAGGGGAGGCGAGGTGACCGCAGCCCAACGACTCCGACCCTGAACGAGCCTGCGCCCGGCGGCGCGGCAGCCCACCCCATCAAGACCCCGAGGAGACCCGCCATGGCATCGCGCCTCACCACCCCGTCCAGCAGCGGTCGAACCCGTGCAGGCCCTCGGCGCCTGCTCGCGACCATGGCCTGCCTCGGCCTCCTCGCCGCGAGCTGCGGCACCAACTCGGGCGCAGGCGCGGGTTCGGCCGGCCCGTCGGCCGCCGGTCCGGCATCGCTGGCGCCGGCGATCAGCCCCGGAGCCTCGCTGAGCGGGACACTCACCGTGTGGGCGATGGGCAATGAGGGCGTGAAGCTCAAGGACCTCGCCGATGCGTTTATGACTGCCAACCCGGGCGTCACCGTCAACGTCACGCCGGTCGACTGGGGCCAGGCCGTCGCCAAGCTGCAGACCGCCATCGCCGGCAACCAGACGCCCGATGTCAGCCAGATGGGCACGGACATGATGGGCCAGTTCGCGGCGACCGGCGCCCTGGAGCCTGTCCCGGCGAACTTCGACCCGACGACCTTCTTCGAGAGCGCCTGGAACACCAACATCGTGGACGGGACGGTGTACGGCGTGCCGTGGTACGTCGAGACGCGCCTCCTGTACTACCGCACGGACATCGCCGAGAAGGCCGGCATCACGAAGGCCCCGGCGACGTGGGACGAGCTCACGGCCATGGCCAAGGCCATGCAGGCCAAGGGTGGCGCCACGTGGGGGATCTCGCTCGGCACCAAGAACTGGCAGGAGTACCTGCCCTTCCTGTGGTCCAACGGCGGAACCGTGATGGATGACCAGGGCAAGTACCAGCTGAACAGCCCCGCAGCCGTCGAGGCGCTCACCTACTACTCCTCGTTCTTCAAGGCCAAGCTGTCGCCCACGGCCGTGCCCGAGGGCTTCGACATCACGCCGGCCTTCGTCGCGGGCACGCACCCGATGTTCTTCTCCGGGCCGTGGCACCTGGGCCTCATCAAGGAGGCGGGCGGCGCCGGCTTCGAGTCCAAGTGGACCACGGCGCCCATGCCGGCCAAGGTGAGCGCCACCTCATTCCTGGGCGGCTCGAACCTCGTCGTCTACAAGAACAGCCCCAGCAAGGACCTCGCCTGGGCCTTCGTCCAGTACCTGGCGGATCCCGCGACGCAGATCGCGTGGTACGCGGACGTCACCGACCTGCCGGCCGTCCAGGCTGCGTGGTCCGACGCGTCCCTGACCGGCGATCCGAACGTCGCGAAGTTCGGCGAGCAGCTCAAGACCACGATGGCGCAGCCCGCCACGGCGACCTGGAGCGAGCTCGCGACCTCCCTCAACTCGACCCTGGAGAAGCTCAACACCGGCGGAATGACCCCGCAGGCCGCCGCCGATGAGATGCAGTCCCAGGCCGAGAAGATCGGCGCCGGCGGCTGACATGGCCGCCCCGGCGAAGGCACTGCGTCCGACCGGGGAGGTGGCCAAGGCCACCTCCGCCGGCTCCGGCTGGAACTGGCGAGAGGATCTCGTCGGGTGGGCCTTCGCCGCGCCGTTCGTGATCCTGTTCCTCCTCTTCCTCGCGTTTCCGATCGGCGCCTCGCTCGCCCTGAGCTTCACGAGCTTCGGGCTGCGCGACCTCCAGAACCCGGTCGGCGCGACGTTCGTGGGCCTCGGGAACTACGCGGACCTCCTCGGTGATCCCAAGTTCTGGAAGTCCCTGCTGAACACCGCCTACTTCGTCGTGATCGGGGTGCCGGTGACGCTCGCGATCGGCCTCCTCATCGCGAACGCCCTCAACAGCGGCGTGAACCGGCTCAAGACGGTGTTCCGGGTCGGGTACTACCTCCCCGTCATCACCAGCATCGTGGCGATCGCCGTGGTCTGGCGCTTCCTGCTCAATCCCGATGTCGGCCTCGTCAACATGCTGCTCAAGGCGGTCGGGATCGACGGCCCGGCATGGCTGGCAAACCCGGTGACGGCGATGCCCTCGATCATCGCGATGGGGGTCTGGCGCAACCTCGGGTTCGCCATGATCGTGTTCCTGGCCGGTCTCCAGGCCATCCCGAAGACCCTCTACGAGGCCGGCTCCATCGACGGCGCGGGCCGCTGGCAGGCGTTCCGGTTCATCACCCTGCCGATGCTCCGTCCGACCATCCTGTTCATGACGGTGATCACCACCATCGGCTACCTCCAGCTGTTCGAGGAGCCGTTCGTGATGACGGGCGGCGGCCCGCTCGACTCGACCCTGTCGGTCACGATGTACATGTACCAGCAGGGCTTCACCTTCTTCCACCAGGGCTTCGCCTCGGCGATCGCGTACGTGCTGTTCCTGATCGTGGCCTTCGTCGCGTTCCTCCAGTTCAAGTTCCTCCGGTCGGACACGTGAGCGAGGTGGAGCGATGACGACCCTGCCCGCGCGGGCATCCGCGCCCGCCATCCGCGGCACGACCCCCGCGACCGAGCCGCACGGCGCCGGCCGCAACCCGTCCAACCGCCTCAGCTACGTCCTGCTCACCGCCGGCCTGGTGGTGATGGTCGGGCCGTTCCTGTGGATGATCCTGGGCTCCCTCAAGCCCGCGGCGGACTTCCTGCGCAACCCCCCCACGTTCCTGCCCTCGGAGGCGACGCTCGACAACTACGGCCGCCTCTTCGCGCAGCTCGACTTTCCGCGCTTCTTCTTCAACTCGGCCGTCATCGCCCTCGCGGTGACCGTCGGCACGCTGGTCTTCTGTCCGATGCTGGGCTACGCCCTCGCGAAGCTCCGCTGGCACGGCAAGCGCGTGATCATGGGCCTCGTCCTCGCCACCCTGATGGTCCCGGCCGGGATCACGCTCATCCCGAACTTCATCCTGATGAGCAACCTCGGACTCGTGAACACCTACCCCGGCCTGATCCTGCCCTTCCTCGCCGGCCCGTTCGGCGTGTTCCTGATGCGGCAGTTCATGCTGGGCATCCCGGACGAGCTGCTCGAGGCCGCCCGGATGGACGGGGCGAACGAGTTCAAGGTCTTCATCTCGGTGGTGATGCCGATCGCCACCCCCGTCCTGGCGACGCTCGCGATCCTGACCTTCCTCGGGAACTGGAACAGCTTCCTCTACCCGCTGGTCATGGCGCAGGAGCCGGGCATGTACACGCTGCCGGTGGCCCTGGCGACGTTCGCCACGGGCCAGTACCAGGCGGATCACGGGATGCTCATGGCGGGCTCCGTGATCCTCGTGGTCCCGGTGCTGATCGTGTTCGTGCTGTTCCAGCGCTGGATCACCGAGGGCATCGCGACCACCGGCCTCAAGGGCTGACCATCCCCGGTCCGCGGCACCGGTGACGGTGCCGCGAACGCCCGAACCCGGAGGTTCCTTCCATGCCGACCCGCCGGCGCGCATCGGGGCTCATCGCCCTCTCCGTGGGCCTGCTCTCCCTGGCGCTCGTCCTCCCTTCGATCGCCGTCGCCGCGCCGGCGTCGGCCGGGCCCGCCGGCGCCGGCACCCTGGACGCCCGCGGTGGCAGGCCCACCGCCGACGCCACGCTCATGCGCTACGCCCGGGCCACCTGGGCGTCCTTCGTGGCGATGACCGATCCCGCGAGCGGCCTGCCGGCGGACAGCCTGTCCTCCGATGGGACGACCAGCGTCCAGACATCGACGACCAACATCGGCGCCTACATGTGGAGCACGCTGGTCGCCGAGCGACTCGGGATCATCGGGCACCGCGAGGCCGTCCGCCGCCTGGGCCGGACGCTGCACTCCCTCGAGACGATCGACCGCCACGAGGCGAGCGGGCAGTACTACAACTGGTACGACCATGTCACCGGCGCCGTGCTCACGGCGTGGCCCGCGACCGGTGAGCCGCTCACGCCAATCCTCTCATCGGTCGACCACGGGTGCCTCGCTGCGGCCCTGCACATGGTTGCCACGAGCGAGCCGGCCGTCGGCACGCGCGCCGCGGCGCTCTACGCCAGCATGGACTTCGGCTTCTACTACCGGCCGGCGCTCAACCGGATCGCCTTCCACGTCGCGCCCTCCACCGGCGACTCGCCGTGCTGTTACGACACGATCGTGAGCGAGAGCCGGATCGCGAGCTACATCGGCATCGCCAAGGGCGAGATCCCGGCCAAGGAGTACTTCGGGGCCTGGCGGATGTTCCCCGACAGCTGCGACTGGAGCTGGCAGGAGACGCAGCCTGTCGGCGTCACGCGAACCTACCTCGGCGTCGACGTGTTCGAAGGTGCCTACCCGTACAACGGCACGCTGGTCGTCCCGGGCTGGGGCGGCAGCATGTTCGAGGCCCTGATGCCGGCCCTGTTCGTGCCCGAGGAGAGGTGGGGTCCCGACAGCTGGGGCCTCAACCATCCGCTCATCGTGGCGGCCCAGATCCACCACGGCCTCGTCGACGCCGGGTACGGCTACTGGGGCTTCTCCCCGTCCAACATGCCCGAGGGCGGCTACAGTGTCTACGGCGTGGACGCGCTGGGCATGAACCCCGAGGGCTACCCGTCCAACGAGGACAACACGTACGTGGACCCCGGGTTCGGGACCTGCCGCTCGATCGCTTCGGGGCGGGTCCGCGCAGCCGCGCCGCCCGCGTCGACGCCCGGTAGCCCGGACCGTCCATGACCCTGAGGGCCACACCGCCGGTCGCCCTCGCGAGGCCGCCGCTCGCGGCCGTGCTGCGCAACGCCGCCGGCGTCTCGATCGAGCTGCTGGACAACGGCGCCGTCCATGCGATCCGCCGCGGCGACATCCTGGTCAACCAGGTGCTCGGCAGCCCGGTGGAAGGCGGGCTGGGCAACCTGTACCTCCGCCGCCGGCACCGGACCGGCGCGGCGTTCGTGCCGGTCCTCGGGCCGGGGGCCGGCGGGCGGTTCGCGGCGAACGCCACGAGCGCGACCTGGGAGGGCTCGTTCGACGGGGTCGAGTACCGCTGCACGCTCCGGCTCCATCCGACCGAGCCCACGTGGTTCTGGACGCTCGAAGCCGTCAACCGCACGGGCCGGCGAGTGAGCGTGGACGCGGTCCTCGCGCAGGACTTGGGGCTCGCGAGCGAGGACGTCGTCCGGAGCAGCGAGGCATACGCGAGCCAGTACCTGGACCACACCGTGGTCCGTGCGGATGGCCTCGGCATCCTGCTCTGCTCGCGCCAGAACCTGCCCCAGGACGGGGCCAACCCCTGGGTGATGCACGGGTGCCTCGAGGGGGCCACCGGCTTCCTGACCGACGGGGTCCAGCTCTACGGCCTCGGCTACCGCGCGTCGGGCGTGCCCGCGGCGCTCGAGCACCTGGCCCTGCCGAACCGGGTCTACCAGTACGAGCTGGCGCACGCGACGATCCAGTCCCGGCACCTCGCCCTCCGGCCTGACGAGGCGGGCCGGATCACGTTCTTCGCGACGCTCGAGGTCGACCACCCGGCCGCGACGGGCCCCGGCGACGTCGCGTACGCGCTCCGTGCCGTCGACGCCGTGCGAAGCCTGGATGCGCTCAGTCCCATGGTCGAGGCGGCCGTTGGAGCGCGGACGGCCTCGTCGTTCGCGGACCCACTGCTGTTTCGCAGCCGTGACCCGCGCAACGACGAGCTGGTCGCCTGGGCCGGCGGACCGTGGCGCCACGAGGAGTGGTGCGACGGCCGGCTCCTGAGCTTCTTCCGTGGCCGGGGGCAGCACGTCGTGCTGCGCGCGAAGGAGCTCCTGTCCGAGCGACCGACGGGCCTCATCATGCGCTCGGGCCGCGACCTGGTCCCAAGCGACGAGACGCTCTCGGTCACAGCCTGGATGGACGGCTGCTTCGCGGCCCAGCTGGCGATCGGCAACACGACCTTCAACAAGCTCCTCAGCGTGTCCCGTCACCCGCTCAACGCCCTGCGCTCGAGCGGCCAGCGGATCCTCGTGCGCACCACGCGCGGCGACGAGCTCCTCGGCGTGCCGTCGGCGATGGAGATGGGGCCCAACGGCGCCCGCTGGCTGTACATCGGCGACGAGGTGACCCTGGCGATCTCGGTCGTCACCTCGCCGGACGAGCCCAGCTGCCGCCTCACCGTCGATGTCGAGCGCGGCGGACCCGTGGAGCTGCTCATCACCCACGACATCGTCCTGGCCGCGAACGAGCACGATCACACGGGGTCCGTGGAGGTCGAGGCCGCCGCGGCCCGCGTCGAGCTGCGACCGTCCCCGGCGACCCTCGTCGGCGGGCGGTACCCGGAGGCCACGTTCTCCATCGTCGCCACGGACCCGGAGGCGATCGACGCGATCGGCGGCGATGACCTCGTGTATCCCGACGGCGCGAACCGCGGCGGGACCCTCGTCGTGTTCCGGACGCGGCCGGTGGACCACGTGTCACTGGTCGTGACCGGGAGCATCCTCGACGCGGGTGAAGCCCGCCGGCTCGCCGCGGCTGCGAGCCGGACGCCGGCGCCGGACCCGTCCGCGGCCGCGGACCCGTCCGCCCTCCGCTCGATGATCGGCGGCGACGCGACGCTGGGCGGGGCCGACGGCATGCGCGCGGGCGACGTCGCGCGCCTTGACGACCTGGTCACGTGGTACCTCCACGACGCGCTGATCCACTACACGGCCCCGCACGGCCTCGAGCAGTCCAGCGGCGCGGCGTGGGGCCTGCGCGACATCTGCCAGGGCCCCGTGGAGCTCCTCGTGGCGACGGGCGATGCGGCTCCGATCCGCGAGATCCTGCGCGTCGTCTACGCCCACCAGGACCGGCGGACCGGCGACTGGCCGCAGTGGTTCATGTTCGACCGATTCCGCGAGATCCAGGCGCCCGGGAGCCACGCCGACATCATCGACTGGCCCATCAAGGCGCTGTGCGACTACGTGGAGGCGACGGGAGACACAGCCTTCCTCGGGGAGCTTGTGCCCTACGCCGACGACGCCTTCGAGATCACGAGCGACGCGGAACCGATCCTCGCGCACGTCGTGCGCCAGGTCGACCGGATCGAACACGACTGCATCGCCGGCACCTCCCTCCCGGTGTTCGCGGGCGGCGACTGGGAGGACACCCTGCAGCCGGTCGACCCGGCGATGGCCCGCCAGCTCGTCAGCAGCTGGACCGTGGCGCTGGAGTACCAGTCCCTCGGCCGGCTCCGGGTGGTCTGCGAGCGTGCCGGCCACGCTGCGCTGGCGACCCGGCTCGGGGCCCTGTGCGAGCGCCTGAGGGCCGACTTCAACGAGCACCTCGTCCCGGATGGCGTGGTGGCGGGCCTCGCGCACTTCGCCCCCGACGGCGTCGCGTACCTCCTCCACCCGCGCGACCGGCGGACGGGCGTCCACTACCGGCTGCTGCCGATGACCCGGGGGATCATCGCCGGGCTGTTCAGTCCCGAGCAGGCCACCCGCCACGCGGCGCTCATCGAGCGGCACCTCCTGTTCCCCGACGGAGTCCGGCTGCAGGACCGGCCGATGACCTACCACGGGGGGACCTCGCGGACGTTCAGGCGGGCCGAGACGTCCGCCTGCTTCGGGCGCGAGGTGGGGCTGCAGTACGTACACGCCCACATCCGCTATGTCGAGGCGATGACGGTCCTCGGCCGGGCCGACGAGGCCTGGCACGGGCTGCTGGTCGTCTGCCCGATCCTCATCGAGTCCGACGTCCCGGCGGCCCTGCCGCGCCAGTCGAACGCGTACTTCTCAAGCTCCGACGCCGACTTCGCCGATCGCCGGGAGGCCAGCCGGCACTTCGACCGGATCCGGAGCGGGCAGGTCGGGATCAAGGGCGGCTGGCGCGTGTACTCGAGCGGCCCGGGCATCTACCTCAACCAACTGATCTCGAACGTGCTGGGGCTGCGCGCGTCCTTCGATGACCGTGTCTTCGACCCGGTCCTCCCCCTCGCCGCCGACGGGCTCACCTTCGAGCGCGTCGAGGACGGACGACGGGTCAGGTACCTGTTCCGCATCTCGGTCGCCGGCGGTTCGCCGACCGACGTGGTCGTGAACGGCGTCGCGCTGGCGGGCGGGCGGTATACGGTCAACCCGTACCGGCGCGGCGGCCTGCTGGTCGACGGCGCCGTCTTCCGCCATGCCTTGGACCGCGCCGAGAACCTCGTGGAGATCAGGGCCTGACGCTCGACCCGGCACCGGCCCCGGTCAGGGCCTTCAGCTCCGGGCCTCGCGTCCAGGCGTCGCCGTGGAACATGTCCGGGCGGTGGGTCAGGACCACCAGCGTCCGCCCGTCCGCCGCCGCGGCGAGATCCGCGACGAACGCGCGGGCAGCCGCCTCGTCAAGGTGCTCCGTGGGCTCGTCGAGGACCAGGATCCGGACGTCGGCGAGCAGGGCCCGCGCGAGGGCGAGGCGCTGGCGCTGGCCGCCCGAGAGCCGCGCGCCGTGCTCGCCAACCGGCGTCTCGAGGCCCGCCGGGAGGGAGCGCACCCAGTCGAGCAGCCGGGCCCGCTCCAGGGCCGCCTCCAGCTGCGGGGCGGGGGCACCGGGACGGGCGAGGCGCAGGTTGTCGGCGATGGTGGCGTCGAAGATGTGCGGGTCCTGCTCGCACAGCCCGACGGCCGCGCGGACGGCATCGCCCGGGATCGACCGGACGTCGACGGCCCCATCGACCCCCACCAGCTCGAGCGACCCCACCTCGAGCTCCAGGAAGCGCATGCAAGCGGCGGCGAGCGTGCTCTTGCCCGAACCGCTGGGACCCGTGACGAGCACCCTCGAGCCGGCCGGTACGACGAGATCGAGGCCGTCGAGAGCGAGCCGCGCGGCCCCCGGATAGCGAACCCGCAGCCCGCGGGCCCGGAGCCCCAGCGGACCCTCCGGCACCCGGCGCGCGTCGCCCGCGGGCGGATCCGGCACGGGATCGGGCCGGCGCAGGATGTCCAGCACGCGCCCGGCCGAGGACGCCAGCCCGGGTAGCAGGCGCGCGGACGGCGCGAGCGGCGCCACCACCTCGTGGGCGGCGATGGGCGCGAGCGCCACCACCGCCAGGGCCACGCCCGCGAGCTCCCCCGCGCGCAGCGCGATGATCCCCAGGACGAGCGCCGCCCAGACCGAGGCGCCGGCGGCGAGCGACGCGACGAGCCCGCTGATCCCGGCGCCGAACGCGGATCGACCTTCGGCCGCGGCCAGGCGCCCGTCCACGGTGCGCAGGTCGCCGATCGCCCGGGCCGCAGCACCCGTGACGACGAGCTCCGGGGCGCCGCGCAGCAGGTCCAGCGCGGCGTCGGCGAGATCCCCGCGAGCCGGGGCGAGCCGCGCCTCCGCGCGCCTCGAGACGGCTCCCGAGACCAGCGGCGCGAGCACGGCCGTGGCGAGCAGCCCGAGCGCCAGCGCCACGCCAGCCGCCGGCGCCAGGAACCCGACCAGCCCGACGGTGCCCACCGCCACGATCGCCGCCGACGCATAGGGCAGCAGCACGCGCAGCCACAGGTCCGCGAGGCCGTCCACGTCACCGATGAGCCGCGCCAGCAGGTCCCCGGAGCGGAGCTCCGCGAGGCCGGTGGGGGCGAGCCGCGCCAGGCGGGCGTAGGTCGTGCCCCGGAGCTCGCCCAGGACCCTGAACGCGGCGTCGTGGGCCGCGAGCCGCTCCGCATACCGGAAGACGCCCCGGCCGATGCCGAACGCCCGCACGGCCGTGATCGCGGCGAGCAGCGTGAGCATGACCGGCTGCTCCGCGGCGCGGCTGATGAGCCACGCGGAGGTCGCCGCGAGCCCCACGGCCGACCCGGCTGCCGCGATCCCCGCGAGCACGGCGAGCGCGAGCCGCCCGGTGAGGGGCCGCCCGATCCGCAGGATCGCGAGCAGGGCGCTCACGAGACGGCCCCCGGGGCCGCGGCCGTGGCGCCTCCGGCCGTGGCGCCCTCAGGGACGGCGGCCCGGATCTCGACCGTCCTGTCCGCCTCGGCCACGGCACCCGGCCGGTGCGCGACCAGGAGCACCGCGGCGCCCGCCCGCGCCGCCTCCCGGATCGCGAGCAGCACCGCCGCCTCGGCCGCCGCGTCCAGACCCGCCGTGGGCTCGTCGAGGAGCAGCACCGGCGACTGGCGCACGAGCGAGCGCGCGACGCCCACGCGACGCCGCTGCCCGCTGGACAGGCCGCGCCCCCGCTCGCCCAGGACGCGATCCGGCGCCACGTCCGCCAGGCCCACGCGTGCCAGGGCGTCCGCGACGACCGCGTCCGACGCCCTGGGCGCCGCGAGCCGCACGTTCTCCGCCACGGTGCCCGCGAACAGGTACGGGACCTGGGGCACCCAGGCCACGAGCCCGCGCCACGCCGCGAGGTCCAGGTCGCGCACGTCGGCCTCGGATCCGTCCGGCGTCCGGACCACCACCCGGCCCGCCGACGGCTCGAGCAGGCCCAGGATCACGGCGAGGAGCGTCGACTTGCCGACGCCCGACGGCCCCGTCAGCGCGACCACCTCACCGGGCCGGACCTCCAGCGACGCGGCCGCCGGCGCGAGCACGTCCCGCCCCGGCTGGGCCACCGACACGCCCTCCACGAGCAGCCCGCCGAACGGCCGCGGGACCGGGACAGCGCCCCCCGCCCGCCCGGGCAGCGGCGCGTCGATGATCGCGAAGGCCCGGGCGGCGGCCGTGACGCCCTCCTCGCTCGCGTGGAACTCCGCCCCCAGGCGCCGGAGCGGCAGGTACGCCTCGGGCGCCAGGATCAGCGCGAACAGCCCCACCTCCAGCGTCATCCCCCCGACGGCCAGCCGCAGCCCCACCCCCACCGCCACGAGCGCCACCGAGATCGTCGCCAGCAGCTCCAGGACCAGCGCGGACAGGAAGGCCACGCGCAGGGTCGCCATGGTGGTGGAGCGGTAGGTGTCCGTGATGCCGCGCAGGATCGCCACCTGGGCGTCGGCCTGACCGTAGGCCCGTAGCGTGGGCAGGCCCGCGACCACGTCCGTGAACCGGTGCGCCAGCCGTGCGAGCGCCGCCCAGCGGCGGGCCCGGTGCGCCGCCGACATGGCCCCCACCAGCGCCATGAACAGCGGGATCAGGGGCACGGTGAGGGCGACGGTCAGCGCGGCCACCACGTCGACCGCCAGCAGGCACGCGACCACCGCGACCGGCACGATCGCTCCCAGCGCGAGCTGGGGCAGGTAGCGCCCGAAGTACCCGTCGAGCGCGTCCAGGCCACGCGTGGCGAGGAGCGCGATCTCGCCGCTCCCCTGCTCCGCGGCCCAACGCGGCCCGAGCGCCACCGCCCGCTCGAGCAGCCGGACGCGCAGGTCCGCCTTGACGGCCCCGCTGATCCGCTGCGCGGTGATGTCCGAGGCCCAGCCGAGCGCCGCGCGCGCGGCCAGCACCACGGCCAGCGCCGCCAGGACGCCGCCGAGCTCCCGCACACCGAGCCCGCCGAGGAACGCCCGCGCGATCGCGGTCGCGAGGAGCCACGCCTGCGCCACGGCGAGCAGCGCGGCCGCCAGCCCGAGGGCGACGGCCGCGACGAGCGACCCGGTCGCGACGCGACCGGCAGCGAGGAGCCGGCGGGCGGGGCTCACGGGTGGCCGTGGGGACGCGGCCACATGGTCAGGGCTCGACGGACGCCCGCGGGACCGTCACCCGCTTGCGGAACACGTAGTAGGTCCAGCCCTGGTAGAGCAGGACCAGCGGGACGAAGATGACGGCCACGATCGTCATGATCGTGAGCGTGTACGGCGTGGACGCGGCGTTCGTCGTCGTGAGGCTGAACGCCGGGTCCGTGGACGACGGCATCACGTCCGGGAACAGGGCCAGGAACAGGCTCGCGACCGCGAGACCGATCGTAAGGGCCGACGCAACGAACGCGACCCCCTCGCGCCTGATCCGCGCGGCGCCGATGGACACCAGCCAGAGGACGGCGGCCACGGCGGCCACGACCGTCGAGAGCAGGTCGCCGCGGATGGCGTTGGTCCACAGCAGGAAGGCGACGGCGGCGACGGCGGTCACGAGGCCCACGGGCAGGGTGAGCGTGCGGGCCCGCTCCCGGAGCTCGCCCTCGGTCTTGAGGGTCAGGAAGTGGAGCCCGTGCGTCACGAACAGGCCCAGGGTCGTGATGCCGCCCAGCAGCCCGAACGGGTTGAGCAGCGTGATCAGGCTGCCCGTGAACTGTTTGTTCCCGTCGATCGGGACGCCCTGGACGATGTTCGCGAAGGCGACACCCCAGAGCAGGGCCGGCAGGAAGGAGCCGACGGCGATCATGATGTCCATGCGCGAACGCCAGGCGAGGTCGCCGCGCTTGTTGCGGTACTCGATCCCCACGCCCCGGACGATCAGCCCCACGAGCACCAGGAACAGGGCGAGATAGAAGCCGGAGAACAGCGTGGCGTACCACTCGGGGAAGGCCGCGAAGGTGGCCCCGCCCGCCACGATGACCCAGACCTCGTTGCCGTCCCAGACGGGGCCGATGGTCCGGATCATCGCCCGCCGCTCGGGCTCGTTGCGCCCGACGACGTGGAGCAGGATCCCGACGCCGAAGTCGAAGCCCTCGAGGATGAAGTAGCCGATCCAGAGGACGGCGATCAGCGCGAACCAGAGGGTCGTGAGTTCCATGCCGCTCCCCTAGTACCCGAGCCCGAGCGCCGGCTCGGCCTCGTGTTCGAAACCCGTGTCGTGGGTCGCCTCGGGCAACCCCTGGCGGACGCGCCGGATGACCAGGCCCAGCATGACCGCGGCCAGGGCGCCATACAGGAGCGTGAAGCCCACCATCGTGATCAGGACCATCAGCACCGAGTTGCTGGGCGACACGGCGATCGCGGTCGACATCAGCCCGTACACGATCCAGGGCTGGCGGCCGACCTCGGTGAAGAGCCAGGCGAAGGAGTTGGCGGCGAGTGGCAGGAACGGCAGCAGGATCGCCGCGGTCACCGCGCGCCGGTTCGGGACGCGGCCCTTGCGCATCGCGACCAGGAACCAGATCGCGACGAGGGCCGCCAGGCCGCCCGCACCGATCATCCAGCGGAAGGTCCAGTACGTGACCGGGGTGCTGGGCGTGTAGTCCCCGGGCCCGAACTGCTGCACCTCCTGCGCCTGGAGGTCGTTGATGCCCTCGACCCGGCCGTTGAAGTCACCCGTCGCGAGAAACGAGAGCAGGTACGGGATCCGGATGGAGAAGACCTCCTTGTTCCCGTCCAGCGTGCCGATCGTGAAGATCGAGAACGACGCCGGCTGCTCGGTCTCCCACAGCGCCTCGGCCGCGGCCATCTTCATCGGCTGCTGCTCGGTCATGATCTTGCCCTGGATGTCGCCGGTCACGGCGACCAGGAGCCCCGAGACGAGGACCATCACGGCACCGGCCTTCGCGGTCGAGCGGAACGGGGCGGCGATGTCGGCCCGATCACGATCCCGGAGCAGGCGGTACATGGAGATGCCGGCGATGAAGGCGCCCGTCGTCATGAACGCGGCCGGGATCGTGTGGACGAAGGTGATCAGCGCGGTGTTGTTGGTCAGGAGCGCCAGGAAATCCTTGAGCTCCGCCCGCCCGCTGGCCTGGTTGACCGCGTAGCCCACCGGGTGCTGCATCCAGGAGTTGGCCGCCAGGATGATGTACGCCGAGAGGGCGGCGCCGATGGCGACGATCCAGATGGTGGCCAGGTGGAGGCGCCTTGAGAGCCGGTCCCAGCCGAAGATCCAGAGGCCGAGGAACGTGGACTCGAGGAAGAAGGCGAGCAGGCCCTCCACGGCCAGCGGGGCGCCGAAGATGTCGCCCACGAACCGGCTGTACTCGCTCCAGTTCATGCCGAACTGGAACTCCTGCACGAGACCGGTGACCACCCCGATCGCGTAGTTGATGAGGAACAGCTCCCCGAAGAACCGGGTGAGCCGCAGGTAGTGCTCCTTGCCGGTCCGGAACCAGGCGGTCTGCAGCCCGGCGACCGAGAACGCGAGCCCGATGGTCAGCGGGACAAACAGGAAGTGGTAGACGGTGGTGATGCCGAACTGCCACCGTGCGAGGATCAGCGGGTCCACGAGGTGTGCGACTCCTCCCTTGGGCGCCCGCGGTCGGTCCTCCAGCGGATCGAGTGGCGGCGCGCGCGTGCCGGCGTGTGCGGGTGGGCCGACGGGCTCACCATATGCCTCCGACACCTATGGTGAACCACCGGCGCATCGCTGCACGGTGCCAGCGATCCATATTTGGGTGGCGAAGCGGCAGGGGGCGGCGTGGGCGGGGCGGTCCCGCGGGCGGGCCGGAGGACCCGGACCGGAGCGAGTTCCATGGCGGACCCGCGTCCCGGCGCGCCGCAAGCCCGGGGCCGCAACCGCGCGACGGCGCCTGCCCGGACACGCGGGCGACCCGACCGTCAGGCGGGCTCGGTGCGGTCCTCGATCTCCCAGGCGTGGTCCAGCGCGTGCCACGCCACGCGGCGGGCGGCGTACCGCGGCGGCCACCGATTCCCGGCGACGGGCGCGCCGTCCGAGGGCGCCCGGAGGATCGCCAGGACGCGCTCGCGGAGCCCGGCGACCGTCTTCCGGTCGGCTGCGCCGATGCCCAGGACGCCCGCGTACCCCTCGTCGGCGCCGGTGACGTGCTCCACGACCTTCGAGGTGTCCCGACCCCCGCCCCGTGGTCCCTTGCGCAACGCCTCGGGGGCCGCCGCGGCGACCCGGTCGAACGTCGCCCACGCCGCCGCCACGAGGGCCGCGAGACGGGCGGCCTCGGCTCCGTCCGTCGGACGCCGGTCCGCCTCGGCCACGATGGACGGCGCGCCGAACGCCGTCGTGGCGTCACCGTCCCGGCGCTCCGCCACCTCGACCTCGAGGTCCGCGGGCGCGAAGTCCTGGCCCGCGGCCCGGGCCACCGCCGCGTAGCGCGGCGCGACGGCGAGCAGGGCCTCGATCGCGCGCCCCTCATCCTTCCCGGCGCGGGCGAGGCCCGGCCAGTCGAGGGCGGAGGCGAAGACCTTCCTGGGCGTGGTCTCGACGAGGACGCGGATCGTGCGCTGCATGGGCGCAGTATGCGACCCGGACCTGCCAGGTTCTGTCATGTCCGCGGCGGACGGGCCGGGGCGGCGGCGCCGGGTGCGGCTGGCCGGCGCGGATCACGGACGCCCCACCCCGGCTACCCTGTCCCGATGCGCACCATCCCGTTCGAGCGGTCGCCCGCCTACGTCACGCTCGGCGAGGCGCTGCGGGTCGCCGCCCGGTACTGGCGATCCACGTGGAACCGGTGGCTGCTTGCCGTGGTCGCCGTGGCGCTCGCGAGCGGGCTCGCGGAGTGGCTGCTCGGCGGGACGACCCTCGACCAGCGGACCATGACCCGAGCCTTCCTCCCCGGCGGCCAGATCGACCCCGCGGAGCTGCCGCGGCTGATGGCCGGGCCGCTGGCCGTGGGGATCGTGTCGCTGGTGGCGGGCTGGTTCCTGGCCGCGAACGCGCTCGCCGGGCTCCGCGGCCGGGAGGTCACGCTGACCTGGGTGCTGGCGGCCGGGCTGCGGGCGCTCGCCGCGACAATGCTCATCGTCCTCATCCTCACGACCGCCCTGCTGCTCACCATGGGGCTGGGCCTGATCGGGCTGGTCCTGCTGTTGGGGCTGGTGCCGCTCGGCTTCTACGCGGCCCTCCGGGTGCAGTTCTGGACCCTCGCGATCTTCGACGGCGAGACGGTCGGTCACGGGCTGGCCACGAGCTGGCGGCTCACGCGCGACGCGGTCCTGCGGGTCCTGGGCTGGGGGCTCGCGGTGGTCGGCCTGAGCATCCCCCTGGCGGTGGTGGACCTCTCGCTCGAGTTCGCGCTGGGCGGCGCGCCCGCCATCGGACGCGTCGTGACGTCGGGCATCGACACGGCGTTCGGGGCGTTCACGATCGTCGTGATGGCGATCCTGTACGAGAGCCAGCGGCTCCGGACCCAGCCGCCGGCGGTGATGACCTACCCGCCCGCCCCGTACGACCCCGGGGGCCCGTACCCGCCGCCCCCGCCGCCCGGCGATCCCTGGCGGGGCTGACCCGACCCCGCGGCGGGACGCGTCAGCGTCGCGTCGCGGCCCGCAGCCGGGCGACCAGCGTGCCCAGCGCCGCGACGTCACCCCCATCCGGGCCCAGCGCATCCACCAACGCCGATGCGACGATGACCCCGTCCGCGCCCGCCCCGGCGATCGCCCGCACGTGGGCCGGCTTCGAGACACCGAACCCCACCGCGACGGGCACCGGCGACGCCGCCTTGACCTCCCGCACCAGCTTCGCCACGGTCGGCGGCAGCGAGGTCCGCGCGCCGGTCACGCCGACGAGCGACACGCAGTACAGGAACCCGCCCGAGCGTTCGGCGACCGCCGCGCGCCGGGCCGGTGCCGTCGTGGGCGCCACGAGGTAGATGACCGCGATCCCCGCCTCGGCGGCGACCGCCTCGAACGGCGCGCCCTCGTCGGGCGTCAGGTCCGCGACGATCACCCCGGCCACGCCGGCCCCGGCCAACGCCCGCGCCCGGTCGCGGCCATCACCCCCGCCGATCAGCTGGTTCGCATAGCCCATCGCCACCACGGGCACGCCCGGGCGCGCCGAGGCGATCCGCCCGGTGAGCGCGAGCGACCGGTCGAAGGTCGCCCCGGCGGCGAGCGCACCCTGCGAGGCGCGCTGGAGCGTGGCCCCGTCCGCGAGCGGGTCGGAGTACGGCAGGCCGACCTCGAGGAGGTCCGCCCCATTGTCGATGGCCGCACAGGCTGCGGCGAAGGATCGTTCCGCGTCGGGGTATCCCGCCACGATGTACGGGATCAGCGCCGTGCGCCCGTCGGCGCGTGCCCCCGCGAAGGCGTCGGCGATCCGCCGCGCTCCGGCCGTGTCGTTGGTGTGCGGCGCCGCCGCGATCGCCCCGCTCATGCGATCCCCTCCCACGGCGGCACGTCGTCGAACCGTTCGAGCGCGGCCATGTCCTTGTCGCCGCGGCCGGAGAACCCGACCAGGATCACGGCGTCGTCCGGGTAGGGCGTCGCGGCCCCCTCGACACCGGCGAGGAGCTTGGGGAGCGCGGCGACCGCGTGCGAGGTCTCCAGCGCCGGCAGGATGCCCTCAAGACGGGTCACGGTCTTCATGGCGGCGATCGCCTCGCGGTCGGTCGCGGTGCCCACCTCCATGCGCCCGGCCTCCGCGAGCGCCGCGAGCTGCGGGCCCACGCCCGGGTAGTCCAGGCCCGCGGACGCGCTGTGCGCCTCGATCACCTGGCCGTCGCGGTCCTGGAGCATCAGCGAGCGGGACCCGTGGAGGATCCCGGGCGTCCCGCCCACGATCGCCGCCGCGTGCCGGCCCGTCGCCACGCCGTCGCCCGCGGCCTCCGCGACCGCGAGGCGGACCGACGGCTCGCCGATGAACCGCGCGAGCAGCCCGATGGCGTTCGAGCCGCCGCCGACGCACGCGAGCGCGAGATCCGGCAGCCGGCCCTCCACGGCCCACAGTTGCTCCGCGGCCTCGTCGCCGATGCGCCGCTGCAGGTCCCGGACGATGGTCGGGTAGGGGTGCGGGCCCATTGCGGAGCCCAGGACGTAGTGCGTGGTCTCGACGTTGGTGACCCAGTCGCGCATCGCCTCGTTGACGGCGTCCTTGAGGGTTGCGGTGCCGCTGGTGACGGAGCGGACCTCCGCGCCCAGGGCGCGCATCCGCAGCACGTTGGGGGCCTGGCGGCGGATGTCCTCCTCGCCCATGAACACGACGCACGGGAGCCCCAGCAGCGCGCAGGCCGTGGCGGTCGCGACGCCGTGCTGCCCGGCGCCGGTCTCCGCGATGACCCGGGTCTTGCCGAGGCGCCGGGTGAGCAGCGCCTGGCCGAGCGCATTGTTGATCTTGTGGGCGCCGGTGTGCGCGAGGTCCTCGCGCTTGAGGTACAGGCGGAACGTGGGGATGACGGGGTCCCGGCGACCGGCGGCGAGGGCCAGCCGGCGGGCCTCGTGCGTCACGGCTTCGGCCAGGCGATCCGCGCGGTACAGGGCTGTCGGCCGCCCTGCGAAGTGGGCGAGCAGGTCGTCCAGCTCGGCCCAGAACCGCGGGTCGTGGCGGATCGCGTCGTAGGCCGACTCCAGGGCCTCGAGCGCCCCGACCAGGGTCTCGGGCACGTACCGCCCGCCGAAGTCGCGCTCCATGCCCCAGCGACCGTGCTCGTCGACGGCGATCAGCCCCGGGTGGACGGGCGTCGGGCCGAAGGCGATGTTGGGCCGATGGCGACGGGCGTCGCGAGCGCGCTTCGCGAACAGGGCGACCCGGAGCGGATCCTTGCGCGGGCGCGTGCCCGGCTCGCGGGGCCGCTCCGTCCCCGACGCGGCGTCCACGCCCACGCAGGGGACGGCGAGGACCGCCTGGCCGACGGTCGCGGGATTGAGGCCCCCGGCCAGCGTGACCGGCACCTCGCGGGCGACGGCCGCGGCCAGCACGGTGTCGACGCGGATCCCGGTCCCGCCCGGGTGTGGGCCGCCGGCGGCGTCGAGGAGGATCCCGCCCGCCCCGGCGTCGAGGAACGCCCGGGCCCGGTCGATCACCTCGTCGGCGACGGCGTCCGGGCCCACGCGCAGGGCCTTCCAGACCGGGCGACCCACCGCCGCGACGGCGGACGGCGGCTCGTCGCCGTTGAGCTGGACCTCGTCGGGGTCCACGGCCGCGACGATGCGCGCCAGCCGATCCGCGGGGAGGTCCGCGGTGACGACGACGATCTTCGGGCGCGGCCCGTCGGCGGACGCGGAGGCGCGGGCCAGCCGCGCGAGCTCGACGCCCTCCTCGATCGAGAGCTCGCGGGGCGTGCCGGGCGCGAAGTTGAGCCCGATGGCATCGGCCCCGGCGCGGGTGGCGGCCAGGATCCCGTCCGCGTCGGTCACGCCACAGATCTTCACCCCGGGGGATCGGGCGATCCCCGCGAGGTCCGCCGGGTGGCGGCCGGCCCCCACGAAGGCACGCGCCGCGGCCGCTGGGTCGGCGGCCCGCATCAGCGCCTCACCGACGAGCGCCGCGTCGAACCCGGTTGCGCGCCAGCGGGCGACCGTGGCGGCATCCCGGACCCCGGATTCCGCGATGGCGAGCCGGTCGCCCGGGATGGCGTCGCGCAACCGGACGGCCCGCTCCGGGTCGACGTCCAGCGTCCGGAGGTCCCGGTTGTTGATCCCGATGAGCCGGGCGCCCGTCGCCAGGGCCGCCTCGAGCTCGCGGGCGTCGTGCGCCTCCACGAGCGGCTCGAGGCCCAGGTCGCTGGCCTGTGCCACGAGGCGGGCGAGGCGTCGGGCGGGGTGCAGCACCACGAGCAGCAGCACGAGGTCCGCGCCGGCGGCGCGCAGCAGCTCCAACTGCCGCGGATCGACGACGAACTCCTTGGCGAGGACCGGCACGGACACCGCCGCGCGCACGGCGCGCAGGTCGTCCACGGAGCCGCCGAACCAGTGGGGCTCGCACAGGACCGAGATCGCGGCGGCGCCCCCCGCAGCGTAGGCGCGGGCGCGCGCGACGGCGTCATCCGCGGCGGCGATGGCCCCGGCCGAGGGGGAGCGGCGCTTGACCTCGGCGACCAGGTGGAGTCCCGGGGCCGCGAGCGTCTCGGCGACGGCGCGCGGGGCCGGGGCGGCCGCCACGCCCCGGCGGAGCCCGTCGCGGCCCAGCGCGTCCAGCTCCGGGACGACGTCCGCGAGGCGTCGCGCGGCGATCTCCGCGACCACGCCGGCCGACGCCCGGCCGCGCGGGCGGTCCACGACGGCGCTCACGCCCCGCTCCCGGCGGTGCCGCCGGCCTTCGCGGAGGACGCTGCGGCGGCCTGCGCGGCCCTGGCCTCCAGCTTCGCGGCATCCCTGGCGCCCTTCTCGGCGGCGGCGACCGCGGCCTCGGCGGCCTTGCGCTCCGCGCGCAGCCTGCCGAGGAGCTCCACGGCGAGGCCCGCGTCCACCGCGAGCGCCGCCCGGTCGATGCCATCCGCGATCGTCGCCGCCTCGCCCGCCGCGACCAGCGCGGCGCCGGCGTTGAGCAGCACGACGTCGCGTCGCGCCCCGGGCTCGCCGCGCAGGACCCCCTCGACGAGGGCCGCGTTCGAGGCCGGGTCGGCCCCGCCCAGGGCCGCCGTCTTCGCTCTCCGCAGGCCGAGCGGCTCGGGGTCCACCTCGCTCCGCTCGATGCCGGCCGGCGTCACGTCGTAGATCACGCCCGTGCCGTCGAGCGGCAGCTCGTCCACGCCTGCCCCGCAGACGACGAAGGACCGCTCCGTGCCCAGGCGCGCGAGGACCTCGGCCACCTTGGGCGCGAGGGCGGCGTCCCCCACCCCGATCAGCCCGCGCGTCGCGCCGGCCGGGTTGGTGAGCGGTCCCAGGAGGTTGAACGCCGTCCGCACGCCGATCTCGCGGCGCGTCGGGCCCGCGTGGCGCATCGCCGGGTGGAAGGACGGCGCGAACAGGAACGCGAAGCCCAGCTCGGTCATCGCCCGCCCGGCCGAGGCCGCGTCGTGGTCGATCCGCACGCCCAGGGCGTCGAGCACATCCGCGGACCCCGACCTCGAGGTGATCGCGCGGTTCCCGTGCTTGGCCACCGGCACCCCCATCGAGGCGACGATCAGCGCCGCGGTCGTGGAGATGTTGAACGTCCCCGAACCGTCGCCGCCGGTGCCCACGATGTCGATCGTCCCCGCGGGCGCCTCCACCCGCACGACGCGCTCGCGCATCGCGGTCGCGAAGCCCGCCAGCTCGTCCACCGTCTCGCCGCGCATCCGCAGGCCCATGAGCAGGGCCGCGAGCTGCGACGGCGTCGCCCCGCCGTCCATGACCGCGCCCATCGCGAGGCGCGCGTCGTCCATCGAGAGCGTCCGGCCCTCGACGATCGCCGCCACGGCGGCGCGGACCAGGTCGCTCATCGGGCGGCCCCCGCAGTCGTCACGTCGGGGTCCTCCGCCATGCCCCGGGTCGCGAACGAACCCATCACGGCATCGAGCCGCGAGCCGTCGCCCTCGCCCGCGAGGCGCAGGAAGTTGGCGAGCAGGTGCGGGCCATCGGGCGTCAGCACGGACTCGGGGTGGAACTGGACGCCCTCGATGGGCAGGGTGCGGGAGCGGAGGCCCATGACGACGCCGTCGTCGGGGCTGGTGGCGGTCACGTAGAGGTCCTCGGGCAGCGTGGCCGGATCCACGCACAGGGAGTGGTAGCGCGCGGCCGGGAAGTCCTGGGGCATGCCGGCGAGGAGTCCCTCGCCGTCATGGTGGACATCGCTGGCCTCGCCGTGGACGAGGGTGGGGGCGCGGACGATGCTGGCGCCCCAGGCGGCGCCCATCGACTGCATGCCGAGGCAGACGCCCAGGAGCGGGATGGCGCGCTCGCGGGCGACCTCGATGGCCGCCACGCTGACGCCGGCCGAGTCGGGGTCGCCCGGGCCGGGCGAGACGACGATGCCACGAAGCTCCTGCGCCGGGTCGTCGGCCATGGCCTCGATCTCGGCGCGGGTGACCTGGTCGTTGCGGATGACGCGGACGTCGGCGCCCGCGGCCTGGAGCGCCTGGACGAGGTTGAACGTGAAGCTGTCGTAGTTGTCGATCATCAGGATCACGAGGTGCCCTCCCCGGCCGAGGCGGCCCCGGCGTCGGGCGCGGCGGTCGGGCGCGGGGTCGTGGGCGCGGCGGCCAGCTCGATCGCCCGGCGCATTGCCGCGGCCTTGTGCTCGGTCTCCTCGAACTCGCGCTCCGGCACGCTCCTGGCCACGATCCCCGCACCCGTGTGGACGTGCGCCTGGCCGTCCCTGAGGACCGCGCTCCGGATCGTGATCGCGGTGTCCAGGTTGCCGTCGTAGCCGAGATAGCCCACGGCGCCACCATACAGGCCGCGCCGCTCGCCCTCGGCCGCCGCGATGAGCTGCATCGCCCGTATCTTGGGCGCCCCGGTCAGGGTCCCCGCGGGGAAGACGCTGCGCAGCGCATCGAGCGCGTCGAGCTCCGGGCGCAGGCGCGCCTCCACGTGGCTCACGAGGTGCAGGACGTGGCTGTAGCGTTCCACCTCCATGTACTGGCTGGTGCTGACCGTGCCCGGCCGCGCGACGCGACCCAGGTCGTTGCGCCCGAGATCCACGAGCATCACGTGCTCGGCGCGCTCCTTGGGGTCGCGCCGGAGCTCGTCGGCGAGGCGATCGTCGTCCGCGGGGGTCGTGCCGCGCGGCCGGGTGCCGGCGATGGGATGGGTGCTCATCCGGTCCCCCACCACCTGGACGAGGAGCTCCGGGCTCGCGCCCACGACCTCGAACCCCGGGGTCCGCGTGAAGAACAGGTACGGCGAGGGGTTCACGCGGCGGAGGGCCCGGTACAGGCCGATCCCGTCGAGTTGCGTGCCGTCGGCGACGGTCGGCAGGTCGAACGACTGGCGGCGCGCGAGCACGACCTGGATCGCCTCGCCGGCCGCGATCGCGTCCTTCGCCTGCTCGACCGCGCGGATGTACTGGTCGCGTCCGAGGCTGGTGTCGACCTGGCCCAGGTCCGCCGCGTCGCCCGGGTCGCCGGGGCGGGTGAAGCTGGCGGCCAGCTCGGCGGCCGACGGCCGCGCCGTCCGCTCCAGGGCCTCGAAGATGGCCCGCTCCGCGATCCGGTAGCGGCCCTCCAAGTCCGGAGCCTCGGTATGGAGGGACGCGATCGCGGACAGCTGGTGCGTGAGGTGGTCGAAGACGATGACGAGGTCGGTCTCGATGAACGAGGCCAGCGGGACGCCGACCGGGTCGCGGTCCGGCAGCGGCACCGACGGCTCGAACGTGGAGATCGCGTCGTAGCTCAGGGCGCCGACCGCGCCGCCGGTGAACCGCGGCATGCCCTCGACCGGGACGACGCGGCGCTTCGGGACGAACGCGCGCAGCGCGGCGAGCGGGTCCGGGGTCTCGGTGACGGTGACCGGCAGGCCCGGCGCGTAGTCCGTGACGCCGACCGGGCGCGAGGTCGTGCGCGCGACGCCGTCCCCGACCTCGAGGAGCCGTCGCGGGCCCACGCCCAGGAAGCTGTACCGGCCAAGGCGCTCGCCACCCTCGACCGACTCGAGCAGGTAGGCCGGGGTGATGCCGTCGTCGAGGCGCAGAAAGGCGCCGATCGGGGTCTCGAGGTCCGCCGTGCGCGTCGCGCGCAGGAGGATCGTGTCGGCCGTCGAGGCCAGGCGCTTCGTTTCGAGGAGGCTGAGCGGGTCGGTCATGGTGGTTGTCCTTGAGAATCGGAAACGACCAGATTCGTCTCTTCCGGGACGAAAGGTCGTTGCTCCTTCCGCGGTGCCACCCACGTTCGGCAGTGTGCCGCACTCGTGACCGACGGATCACCGCGCTCCGGTTGCCCGGCCGCCCGATCGATCGGCGCTGCCCTGTATCGCTGGCGCTCTGCGCCGGAGCCTACTGGTCGTCCGCGACGGGTTGTCGTCCGTCGCCCCGCGTTCGGTCCGGGGGCTCCCGGGTCCATTCGCCGCCGCCGCCATCCCGGCTCGCACCAACCGCCGGGTCTCTGTGATGGCGCCCGACGGGTACTCGTCCCGATCAAGGCCCGCTCTTCGGTTGTAGGCCGGGAGCATAGGCTCGGCCGCTCCGGGGCGTCAAGCGACGCCGGCGGGCCCTCAGGCCGAGTCCTGCCCGTCGTCGGGCCACGGGACGACCCGGCGACGCCGGACGGCGCCCGCGACGGCGGCCATCGCGGCCGCGACGGCGAGGCACCCGACGAAGCCGAGCAGGATCCAGAGTCGTTCGAAGTCCGTGTTTGCCCAGCCGAGGAGCACCGCCAGCGCCCCCGACACCAGGAGCCCGACGATGACCCCGACGGCGACCGTGGCGCCTGCGCGGATCGTGGCGATATGGAGCGCAGCCGTCAAGCCCCGGCCGCGAACGCCACGCTCGTCCCGGCAAGAGGGTGGCGGCGAGGGTGGGATTCGAACCCACGGGACTTGCGCCCGGCGCTTTTCAAGAGCGCTGCCTTAAACCGCTCGGCCACCTCGCCGCGGGCGAGCATACCAGCGCCGCCGGTTCGGACGACCGCCCCGGACGCGGGCTCGGGGCGCGTGCCCCGGGCGCGTGCCCCGGGCGCGGGGCCCCGATCGCGCCCCCCCCAGCGGGTCAACGGTCCGGCGAGCGGACGTTCCGCCCGCGGCGCGGTACGTTCGTTCGGCCGCCGACGTCCACACCGGACGGATGTGCCGCGCGGCGGCTCGGGTGTTCGGTCCCCGGACCGTTGGTCCGGTGGGCGGCGCGGCGGCGCGGTCGGGCGAACGCGGTGGCGCGGCGGCGCCGCCGGTTCGGACGACCGCCGGTAGCATGCGACCCGTGGACCGCGCACCCTTCGCCGACCGCGACCTCGCGGACGGCCACCTCATCGACCTGCGGGACGTCGTCAAGGACTACGTCACCGACGCCGGGCCCTTCCGCGCCCTCAAGGAGGTCTCGCTCCAGGTGGACGCGGGAGAGTTCATCGCCGTGGTCGGCCGCTCGGGGTCGGGCAAGTCCACGCTGATGAACATGATCACGGGCATCGACCGCCAGACGGCCGGCTCGCTGGTCGTGGGCGGCACCAACCTGTCCAGGCTCTCCGAGAGCCGCATGGCGCAGTGGCGCGGCCGCACATGCGGCGTGATCTTCCAGTTCTTCCAGCTGCTGCCCACGCTCACGGTCATCGAGAACGTGATGCTGCCGATGGACTTCGCGGGTCTCTGGTCCCCGAAGGAGCGCTACGACCGCGCGATGCACCTGCTCGAGCTGGTGGGCCTCGAGGACCAGGCGCGCAAGCTCCCCTCGAGCACCTCGGGCGGCCAGCAGCAGCGCGCGGCCATCGCGCGCTCGCTCGCCAACGACCCGCCGATCGTGGTCGCGGACGAGCCCACCGGGAACCTCGACGCCGTCACGGCCGAGGAGGTCTTCGAGCTGTTCGAGTCGCTCGTCGCGGGCGGCCGGACGATCGTGATGGTCACCCACGACCCGGACCTCGCTGCCCGCACGCGCCGCACCGTGCACATGGTGGACGGCCGAATCCTCGACGGAACGCTCGAGGAGCCGTCGACCGCCGCCTAGCTCTGGGCGCCCCGACCGCGCGGCGGTGTTGGTACGCTGAATCCCAGCGTCCAGACGCAGAGGTGCACGCGTGACCGGCTACCCGACCTTCATGCTCCAGCGGATGGGGACCGAAGAGGGGCCCTATACCCTCGCCGACCTGCAGGCGCAGGCCAGGGCGGGCTACATCCGGACCACCACGATGCTCCGCCGCGCGGACGGCGTGGGCAGCTGGTTCGTGGCCTCGGAGGTCCCCGGCGTCTTCTCCGACAAGGACTGGCTGACGGCCGTCCTGCTCTCGTTCTTCGTGGGCGTGCTCGGCATCGACCGGTTCTACCTGGGCCACACCGGGCTCGGCGTCCTCAAGCTGATCACCTTCGGCGGGTGCGGGATCTGGGCGCTGATCGACCTCGTGCTGATCGCGATGGGCAACGTCCAGGACAGCAACGGGCTGCCGCTGCGCCGCAACTGATGACCGGCCCGGGCGGGTGGACGGCGCCGGCGCCGGCGCCGGCGCGTGACCCGCGCGGCCCCGACCCCACCCGACGGCTCGCCGCGGCCGCGATCCTCGGCGCCTTCCTGGTACCGACGGCGGTCGCGGGGCGCGGCCCGGTCCTGTGCCCGGTCCGGCGCGCGACCGGGCTCCCCTGCCCCGCCTGCGGGCTGACCCGCTCCTGGTCGGCGGCGCTCCACGGACGACCCGTCGCGAGCCTCAGGTTCCATCCCCTGGGGATCCTCGCGCTCGCGGGCGCGGGCGCCTACGGGGCGGGCCTCGACCGACGCCTCGACGGCGTGACCCGCGACCGGGCGCAGGCCGCGTGGCCGCTCATCGTCGGGGCCTGGCTGGCCGTGTGGCTGGTGCGCGTCGCCGCCGAGGCTCGGCGGCGACGCTGAGGCGCTCGACACGCACCCCGGTCGTCGAGCCGGGGTCAGATCTCGACGACCACCGTGCCGGCCAACTTGTCGTGCCAGCCCTGGCGCCGCGCATCGAACGCGATCCAGATGAACCCGAGGGAGAAGACCGAGCTCACGATGTACCCCAGGAGGCGTCCGACCGCCTGGGCCCCGGAGAGCGGCCCGCCGTCGTGGACGCGCACGACCTTCAGGCGCATCACCTTGTACCCCACCGTCTGGCCGCCGCGCGACCACATCCACGGCTTGTACGCGACGGCGATCACGATCGAGACCAGCACGATCACGCCCCCGGCCAGCGTGGCCGCGCTGTTGTTGCCACCCGCCCCCATCGTGACCAGGAGCAGGCCGATGACGTACGGGATGCCGAAGATGATGCCGAGCACGAACCCGTCGATGAGGTAGGCGATCAACCGGCCCAGGGCACTCGAGTACCCGATCCCCGGGGCCGGGCCCTGCTTGTACGCCGGCGACATCGAGCCGCCCTCAGGCGTCGGGTACCCGCCCGGCGGGGGCGGCGGCTGAACGGACACGGGTGCTCCCTCCGACTGGCTGGCCACCCGGCGGCGCAATCCCTCAGGCGGTCGCCGGAGCGCCAATCCTATCCGCCCCGACATACCGCCGGAGCACCTCGGGAACGGTCACCGTCCCGTCGGGGTGCTGGTACACCTCGAGGATCGCCGCGACGATGCGCGGCAACGCCAGGCCGGACCCGTTGAGCGTGTGGAGCAGCTCCGGCTTCGCGCCCGGGGTCGGGCGGTAGCGGATGGCCATGCGCCGCGCCTGGTAGTCGCCGAAGTTGGAGCAGGAGCTGACCTCCAGCCAGCGCTCCACGCCGGGCGCCCAGACCTCCAGGTCGTACTTCTTGCGCTGGACAAACCCCATCTCGCCCGTGCTCATGAGGAGCACCCGGTACGGCAGCCCGAGGCGCTGGAGCAGGACCTCCGCGCGGGCGGTCATCCACTCGAGGGCCGCCGGGCTGTCGTCCGGCTTCTCGAACAGGACCATCTCCACCTTGTCGAACTGGTGGACGCGCAGGATGCCGCGGGTGTCCTTGCCGGCGGCGCCCGCCTCGCGACGGAAGCAGGGCGAGTAGGCGGCGTACCGGATCGGGAGGTCGGCGGCCTCGAGGATCTCGTCGCGGTGGAGGTTGGTGACCGGGACCTCCGCCGTGGGGACCAGGTAGAGGTCGTCGCGCGTGGCGACGTACATCTGGTCCTCCTTGTCGGGGATCTGCCCGGTGCCCCTCGCCGACGCGCTGTTGACCACCGCCGGCGGCCAGACCTCGGTGAAGCCGTGCTCCTCGGTGTGGACGTCGAGGAACCAGCTGATGAGGCTGCGCTGGAGCCGGCTGCCCTGGCCCTTGTAGACAGGGAACCCGGAGCCCGCGATCTTGGCGCCGCGCGGGTTGTCGATGATGTCGAGCGCCTCGCCGATCTCCCAGTGGGGCCTGCGCTCCCAGGCCGTGCCATCGGCCGCGGTCACCACGCGGGTCGCGTTCTCGCCCCAGGTCCGGACCGTGACGTTGGCCTCCTCGCCACCGACCGGGACCTCGGGGTCCGCCGGGTTGGGGATGCGCAGGAGCAGGTCCTCGAGCTCGGTCTCGGTCGAGGCGAGCTCCGCGTCGATCTCGTCGATGCGGGTCCCGGCGCGCGTGGACGCCGCCCGCAGCTCCGCGACCTCGGGCCCGTCCGGCTTGGCGCCGCCACGGATCGCCTCGCCGATGCGCTTGGAGGCGGCGTTGCGCTCGGCCTTGAGGCCGTCGCTCTCGGACTGGAGGCGGCGACGACGCGCGTCCACCTCGATGGCGAGGTCCACCAGCGACGGATCCTCGCGCTTGTCGATGGCACCCTGCCGGATCCGGTCCGGCTCGTCGCGGAGCCGCTGCACGCCGACGCTCATGCGATCGCCTCCCCTGCGTTGCCGGCCTCGCCGAGCCGGCCGATGACGAAGTCGCGCTCCAGGCTCGCCAGGAGCCAGCCGGCGCGGGGGCCGTTGGGTCGCCCGAGGAACGCCAGGTACAGCGCGTTGAAGGCCGCCTTGGCGTCCAGCCCGTGCTCCGCGGCGACGGCGAAGATCGCGGCCTGCCACTGCTCGCCGGACGCGGGCGCGTCGCCGTGGGCGGTCTCCGCGAGCGCCCGCAGGAAGCCGCGCTGCTCGGGGCGGAGCTGCTCGGCCTCCGTGGGCAGCGCGTCGCGCCGGATCTCGATCCGGGCACGCTCCGGGGCGTAGGCCTCCAGCCAGCGGCGCACGGCCGCGAGCCGGACCTCGAGGTCGGCCGCCTCCACCGCGGTCAGCGGCGAGCCCTTCTCGGCGGCCACGCGGGTGTGCACGTCGACGCCCGGGACCTGCACGAGCAGCGCGAGGTGGGCGAACGCCGGCCGGAAGGCGTCAGCCGCCGCGGCGGCGTCCGCGGCCGGGTCCAGGAGCGAGTAGCGGAAGATGGACTCGTAGCCGGACGGGAGCTCGCCCTTGACCTCGCGGCCCGCGGTGGCGGCGCCGAGCCGGTCGAACTCGTCGAACAGCCGCGGCACGGCGTCCGTGCCCTCGGGGTCGAAGTCGAGGGCCGTCTCGGGGCGCTGGCGGACGAACAGGAACCGCAGCTGCTCCGGGGGCACGACGCTCCCGATCGTGTGCGCCGCCGCCCCGCGCCCCTTGGACGTGGACATCTTCTTGCCGCCGATGTTGAGGAACTCGTACGGGACGTTGAGCGGCGGCTCGCGCTCGAAGACCTCGCGCGCGATGGCGTTGGACCGGTCGCGGGAGCCGCCCGCCGTCGCGAGGTCCTTGCCGTTGGGCTCGATCGTCACCCCGAACAGCGTCCACTGGGCGGCCCATTCCAGGTTCCAGGGCAGCTTGGCCGTGCCCCCGAACGGCGCGATCCGGCCCTGCCAGCCACAGCCCCTGGCCCAGGTCACGAGGTCCGGCTTGCAGTGGACCGCGACCGTCTCCCCGTCCCAGTCGGACGCGATGGTGGTGCCCACCTTGCCGCAGCTGGGACACACGACGCCCAGGGGCAGCCAGTGGTCCGGGTGCTGGACGTTCGCCACGCGGCGGTAGACCTCGCGCACCACGGCGGCGCGATCGAGCGCGGTTCGGATGAACGGATCCATCCGCCCGGTGGGGTAGATGTCGCTCATCCAGTAGTAGCGGTCCGGGTGGATGCCCAGGCCCGCGAACACGCCGATGAAGGTCTGGGCGTGGTGCCGCGCGTACGAGGCGTGGCAGTCGCCCGCCTGATCGGGGACCTGCGCGAGCGGCACGCCCATGGAGCGATCCACGGCGTCGGGGGTCAGCAGCGCCTGGGCGTCCATCGGGTCCATGTCGTCCACGCCGTAGAGGAGCGTGGTCTCGATGCCCCGGGCGCGGAGGGCGCGGGTGATGACGTCCAGGATGACCGGCCCGCGGAGGCTGCCGACGTGGACCGTGCCGGACGGCGTCTTGGAGTCGTTGACGACCTGCGGTCCCTCAACGCTCGCGGCCAGCTCGTCCGCCCAGTCCACGGTGGTGCCCCTCTCTCCGGCCCGCGTGGCCGGGACTGGTCCCGTCGCCTCGCCCGGTGCCGGCTCGGGGGCCGTTGCTCTGGTGCTACTTGATCTCGACGATCGTGTATGCGAAGTCGCCGGCGGGGACCTTGACGACGATCTTCTCGCCCTTGCGCTTGCCCAGGAGGGCGCGCCCCACGGGCGACTCGTTGGAGATCCGGCCGTCCGCGGGCTTCGCCTCGGCGGACCCGACGATCATGAACGTCTCGGTGCCGTCCTCGCCGTTGACCTTCACCTTGGAGCCGATCTGGACGTGGTCCGTGGACGTGTGCTCATCGATGAGCGTCGCGTTCTTGATCATGCCCTCGAGGGTCTGGATGCGACCCTCGACGAACGCCTGCTCGTTCTTGGCGTCCTCATACTCGGCATTCTCGGACAGGTCGCCATGCTCCTTGGCGTCGTGGATCCGCTGCGCGATCTCGGGCCGCCGGACGTTCAGCGTCTCCTCGAGCTCCGCGCGGAGCTTGTCGAGGCCGTCCCTGCTGATGTAGGTCGTCTTACTGTTCATGCGGGTTGGAACCCCCGAGGTGCGGAACCGGCGCCGCGCTGCCGCGCCGCCGGTCGGTCGGTCTGAACAAAAGGACCTCGGGGCGCCATGCGCGCCGCCGAGGGTCACGGATCGGGCCGAATGGTATCGGTGGGACCCGGAATCGTCAACGCGGCGGGGTGCGGCTGTGCCTCCCTCATGGGGACCGACGCCGTCGGGCGGGCCGGCCGCGTCCTGGCCCACGATTGCGACGGTCTCCAGGGTCGGGTTGAGCCGGGCCGTCGACCGGGTCGGGCGTCGCGTCGGGGCGGACGAGGGCGGGGTCAGAAGCGGATCAGCCGGTCGGCGTTCGCGTGGTAGACGCGCCGGAGGATGTCGTCGGCGAGGCCAAGGCCGAAGATCCGCCAGCGGCCCTGGCCCGACGGCTCGTCGGGGTCCGCGTCGTAGGGGAATGACTCGTCGGACGTCTCGAGAAACCGGTAGTAGACCGACCACCACGCCGGGTCGGGCGCCATGTCGGTCCCGAACAGCACGCGGTCCGCCCAGCGCTCGACAAACGCCTTCGCCGTGTACGGCTGGCGCCCCAGCTCGGCGATCCGGGCGGCGATGTCCACGTGGAAGTTGGGAGCCCGCTCCAGGATGCGCGAGACGCGGGCCAGGTCCTCCGCGGCACAGCCCACGTGCGCTCCGATGAACGTGGTCCCGGGGTGCCGGACCACGAGGGCCTCCAGCCCGTCGATGAGCTCGTCGAACGGCGGGAAGCCAGGGAGGTCCGGGCTGCCTCGCTGCCGCGTCGGCCAGAAGTGCCAGTCCGGGTGGGCGTGGAGCTCCTCCCAGCGCTCGTTCCGCGCGTCGAGCGGCTCGAAGAACGCGACCGGGTCGGCGATATGGATCGTCACCGGCACGCCAAGCTCGCCCGCGGTGGCCCACAGCGGGTCCAGGCGCTCGTCGTCGGGGGCCACCAGGCGCCCGCGCGCGTCTCGCGCCCGCAACCCCAGCAGCTTCCAGACCTTGAGCCCTCGGGCGCCCGCGGCCACGCCGCCGCGCAGGCGCGCCGCCTCGGTCTCGCCGAACCGCGCGTCGTCCGCCCAACCGGCGTAATCCAGGCCCGAGAACACCGCGACCCGCCCGGGCAGCGCCGCCTGCCACCGCGCGATCTCCCGGCGCAGCCCGTCACCCCATCCCCCGTCGAGGTCCACCAGCCGCTCGACCCCCGCGGCGTCCAGCACGGCCCCGAGCTCCACGGAGGTCCGCCCCGACCAGTCGCCGCCGAACGGGACGCCGAGATGATTGTGGGCATCGATGACCGGGAACCGCGGCCGGGGAACGGCGTGTCCCGGGACCCGCAGCGCCTGGCGCGGCCGGTAGTCCTCCAGCGCGAGCCGCTGCTCCGGCCTCACCCCTTGAGCCCCGTCAGGGCGATCCCGCGCACGAAGTACTTCTGGGCGACCACGAACAGGATGATCATCGGGAGGAGGCTGACGATGGCGCCGGCCATCATCTCGGGCCACTTGCCGATGAACTGGCCCTTGAAGAAGGCGAGGCCGACCGTCGTCGTGTACTGGTCGAGGCTGCCGAGGTAGATCAGCGGGTTGAGCAGGTCGTTCCACGTCCACATGAAGGTGAAGATCGCCAGGGTGGCGAGGGCGGGCCGGGCGAGCGGCAGATAGATACGGGTGAACGTCTGCCAGGGGTTCGCGCCGTCGACCCGTGCGGCGTCCGCCAGCTCCCGCGGGATCGCCAGGAAGAACTGGCGCAGGAGGAACGTTCCGAAGGCGCCACCCAGCCACGCCCCCACCCACAGCGGCTCCGAGGTCCCGATGAAGTTGCCGCTCTCGCTGAACGGGTTCGGCAGGGATCGCCACAGGATGAAGTTCGGGACCAGGACGACCTGGAACGGGATGATCAGGGTCGCGAGGAGCACGCCGAACAGCGGCCCGCGCCCACGGAACGGGATCATGGCGAAGGCGTAGGCCGCCATGGACGCCGTCACCAGCTGGCCGGCCGTGCACAGCAGGGCCAGCCTGAGGGAGTTGAGGAAGAACGTCCCGAAGGTCACGCCCTGGGGGAACGCGTTCCACATGTTGGCGTAGTTCTCCCAGTGCGCGCCCGACGGCAGGCTCAGCGGCGCGGCCCCGAACACCTCGGCCCGGGTCTTGAGCGAGGTCACGATCATCCAGAAGAACGGGGCCATCATGGCCAGGCCGCCCACGATCAGGACCGCGTAGAGCAGCGCCTGCCGGGTGGTCCGCCACATCCGGGCGCGCGCCGGACGACGATACGGGGCGGCCGTCGGGCGAGCGCTCATCCGTCCCGGCTCACTGGTAGTGCACCCACCGCCGCTGCGACCGGAAGTACAGCCACGTGAGGACCGCCACGATCAGGAACATGATCCAGGAGGCGGCCGCGGCGTACCCCATCTTGAAGTTCTTGAAGCCGTTCTCGTAGATGAAGTAGACGAGCGTGACCGTGGCCCCGGTCGGCTTGCCCGGGCGTGCCAGGACGAACACCTGGTCGAAGATCTGGAAGGCCGAGATCAGGGCCAGGATGCCCGTGAAGAAGATGCTGGGCGTGAGCAGCGGCAGGGTGACGTTCCGGAAGCGGGACCAGCGACCGGCCCCGTCGACGGACGCGGCGTCGTAGTACTCCTGCGGGACGCCCTGCAGGCCGGCGAGGAAGATGATCACGCTGATCCCCAACCCCTGCCAGGTGCTCATCAGGATGATCGCCGGCATCGCCCAGAACGGATCGCTGATCCACTTCTGCGCGGGGAGGCCGAAGATCCCGATGATCTGGTTGAGGATCCCGCCCGTCGGCGCGTAGATCCACGCCCACACGAGGCCGACCGCGGTCGCCGAGGTGACCACCGGCAGGAAGTACGACGTCCGGATCCAGGCGATCCCCCGCAGCCCCTGGTTGAGCGCGAGGGCGAGACCCAGCGCGAGGATCATCCCCAGCGGCACCGAGACCACGGTGTAGAACGTCGTGTTCCGGAGCGCGACGAGGAACCGGTCATCGGCCAGGAGCGCGGCGAAGTTGTCCAGGCCGACCCACTGCGGGACGGTCAGAAGGTCCCACTCGGTGAGGCTGATCCCGAGGGTGGCGATGATCGGCCCGGCCGAGAGGATCGCCAGCCCGATGAGCGTGGGCGCAAGGAAGACCCACGCCCAGCGCGCCTCGGCGGCGACCGGCCCGCCGCGCCGTGCCCGGGCGGGCCCGGGTGCGGCGCGGCGCTGGAGGATGGCCATGGCGGTGCGGGGAGCCTCAGGACCCGGAGACGCGCCGGCTCACCGGCTGGCCAGGAACGCGTCGAGCTTTGGCACGATGTCGGCCAGGGCCTGCGCGGCCGTCTTGTTCGGCTCGTTGAACACCTGGGTGTCCAGCTCCTCCTGGAGCATGGCCGTGAACTCGTTGTAGCCGGGGAACGACGGCTTGAGCTTCGCGTACGCGAGGCTCGCCGCGAGGACATCGGCACCCGGGAACGCGGTGGCGTACGGACCCGCGAGCACCTGCTTGTTGACCGGCAGGGACGCGTGCAGCTGCATGAGCTGCTCCTGCGCCACCGGGCTGGCGAGGTACTTGACGAACTCCCATGCCGCCTCCGGCGCCTTCGTCCCCTTGTAGACGACGGCTCCGGTCGGGTTGACCGAGGTGAACCTGCCGGCCGGTCCCTTGGGCAGCGGCGCGATGCCGAACTCGAAGCCCAGCTCGGCCGCCGCCGCGGTGTGGGTGGGGACGAGCCAGGTGCCGTTGGCCTCCATGGCCGCCTTGCCCTGCTCGAACGCGTCGCCGAGCTCGGCGAACAGCGCGGGCTCGGGCATGACCTTCTCCTTCCAGATCAGGTCCTGGAGGAACTGGATCCCGGTCGCCGCCTCGGGCGTGCCCAGGAGCGTCTTCGTCTTGTCGGCGTTCATGATGTCGCCGCCGGCCTGCCACACGAGGGAGCTCCAGTCGTTCTCCATGTCGGTGGTCTCGGTGTAGAAGCCCCACTGGTCGGCGGTCGTGAGCTGCTTGGCGGCCTCGACCAGCTTCGCCCAGTCCCAGGTGTCGTCCGGGTAGGCGATCCCGGCGGCGTCGAACATGGTCTTGTTGTAGAACATGACGATCGTGTTGAGGTCTCGCGGCAGGCCGTACTGGCCTCCGTCGGCCGTGGTGAAATCGGCCACGCCCTGCTCGGCGAGCTGGGTCAGGTCGTAGGCGTCGCGGTCGATGAACGGCTTGAGGTCGAGCAGCACGTCCCGGGACTGGTAGTCGGGGAACAGCGGCCCGTCCATCGCGAACACGTCGGGCGCGGAACCGCCGGCGAGGCCGACCTGGAGCTTGTCGAAGTAGGGATCCCAATCGGAGACGTCGACCTTGACGGTGATCTTGGGGTTCGCCACGTGGAAGGCGTCGACGATGGCCTGCTGGCTCTGGAGCTCCGCGGGATCGCCCCAGATGGAGTACGAGATCGTCGCCTCCGGGCCCGTGTAGCCGGCCGGCTGGGTGGCGCCGGGCTCCGCCGACACAGCGGGCGCGGTGGCGGGCACCGCCGTCGGCGGCGTCGTTACCGTGGTCCCGCCACACGCGGTGACGAGCAGGCTGGCCATGGCCAGCATGGACCCGAGGACAGCCCCCCGAGATCGCCGGAACGTGCGCATTGCTACTCCTCCTCCTGACGACGGTGAGCGGCTACCAGTCCGGGCCGCTGCCCCCCAACCAGCCGGGCAGCCACTCGGCCTCGGCGGCGATCAGCTCGTCCGTCATGCGCCACGCCTCGTCGAGGGTGAGACGGGCCTGGACCATCGGGTCCGTGAGGACGGCGTGGTAGATGAGGTCGCGATCCTCGTCGAGCGCGGCGCGGACGGTGAGGTCCTGGCAGTCGACCGCGGGGCGGGTGTACGCGGCGCACTGCGGCGGCAACGGGCCGACCCGCGTGGCATGGACGCCGAATGCGTCAACGAGCGCGGGCACCTCCACGCAGGCATCTGCCGCAAGGTTCGAGATCAGGGCGGCGCCGGCCGGGCCGGCCGGGTCCGCGCGATTGGGCACGTTGGCCACGATCCGGGCGGGCTCGCCGGTCGTCACGGCGTGGATGATGACCGCGGCGTATTCCCCGCTCCGCTCGATCTCGAACGGCTCGCCGGCGTCCAGGCGGCGCCGGGTTGCCTCGTACTCCTCGAGGTTGCCCGCGACCCGCGAGAGGTACTCGCCGATGGGCACGTGGTACGGCTCCACCTGGCCCTTGGGGATGAACCACGGGTTGTACTCGGCATGGTGCTCGGAGGATTCCGTCGGGTAGAAGCCGAAGCGCCGGAACAGGTCGGCCCGGACGAGGTCGTCCTGGGGCGCCCGGCCAGCCTCGACGAACGCGGCGAGGTCCGGGTACAGGTCGCGGCCGCGGTGCTCCAGGCGCAGGATCCAGGCCAGGTGGTTGACCCCCGCCGACAGGGCGCTCACCTCCTCGAAGGGCAGGCCCAGGTAGTCCGCGAGCGTGTGGACGGTCCAGTACACCGAGTGGCAGAGCCCGACGGTCGGCAGCCCGATCGCCTCGTCCACGGCGCGCACCAGCATCGCCATCGGGTTGGTGTAGTTGAGGAAGGTGGCGTCCGGGCAGACATCGGCCATGTCCGTGGCGATCCCCAGCGTGACCGGGATCGTCCGCAGGCCGCGCAGGACGCCGCCCACGTTGATGGTGTCGTTGATCGTGTACTGGAGGCCGTACCGGGCCGGGATGTCGAAGTCGATCTGGGTGGCGCGCGCGCCACCGACCTGGATGGTGTTGATGACGAAGTCGGCACCGGCGAGCGCCTCGCGGCGGTCCAGGCTGCCGCTGATCCGCGGCGACGCGCCCAGGGCACCGGCGGTCCACGCCGCCATCCGCTCGGCCGTCCGGAGGCGGTCGGCGTCGATGTCGTGCAGGACGAGGTCTGCCTCGTGCAGCTCCGGATACGAGAGGATGTCCCCCAAGAGGTTGCGGGTGAACTCGACGCTGCCTGCGCCGACGAGCACGATCCTGGTCACGGCACGTCCGCCTTCCCGGCTCCGAGGATGTGGGTCAGACCCTGGCTGTGATACCGCTCGATCCAGCCCGGGTGGTCCGGGTTGGCGCCCCTGCGGCGGGCGAGCGCGAACGCGAGCAGCGCCACCGGCGGCACGGCGACGAGCGATGCGTGATCCTCCCGGGCGGCCGCCGGCAGCGGCAGCAGGTCCGATCCGGGCACGAGCGCCGCCGGCCCGACCTCCAAGATGCCCGCGCCCCACGCCGCGGCATGCTCCAGCAGCTCCGCCATCGCTGCGCGGGCGGGTCCCGCGGGGGCGAGACCCACGACCACGCTCGACGGCCCCAGCATCGTGGCGGCGCCCGAGGTCATCTCCCAGGTCTCCGCCCCCTCCGCATGGACGAGCGCCATCTCCTTGAGCTTGAGCGCCGCCTCGAGCGCCGCGGGGTAGGCGAGCCCGCCTCCGGCGACGAACAGGTGCTCCCGGCCGGCGAGGCGCTCGACGAGGTCCGGCACGAGCGGTTCGGCGGCCGCGATCGCCGCCTGGGCGTGGTCCGCCGCCTGCGCGATCTCGGCCACGACCGGCGCCGCGCGAGCCGCACCGAGCAGCCCGAGCAGGACGAGCTCGGTGGCCACGAGGGTGCACGAGAACGTCTTGGTCATGACCGGGACGGTGCTGGGGCCGCCCGCCGAGAGGATGGTGCGGCTCGCCGCCCGGGTGAGCGTGGAGTCGGGCACGTGCACGATAGCGACGACCGGGATCTTGCCGCGCAGCTCGTCCGCGACGGTGACCACGTCCCGGAACTCGCCGGACGACGAGATGCCGACGACGGCATCCCGGGCGTCGAGCTCGGGCCGGTAGATCCGGAACTCGGCCGCCGTGAGCGGGATCACGACCGGATCTCCCGGCCCGGCGTGCCGGCGGTACAGGGTCGCGGCCGCGAGGCACGAGTGGTGGCTCGTCCCGTTGCCGATGACGAAGACCCGGCGAACGGATCGGGCCAGCAGCTCGTCCGCGGCGTCCCGGGCCGGCCGGCCCGCGACCTCGAGGGTGGCGCGGATGGCGTCCGGTCCTTCGCGGATCTCCCGCGGGACGACCCCGTCGATCATCGGGCACCCTCCCCGGATGACGCGCGGGGGGCCACGATCACCCGCAGGCCCGGCCGCCGCCGCAGTGCCGCGACCGTGGCCGGCGCGACGGAATCGTCGGTGACGATCGCGTCGACCTCTTCGAGCCCGAACACGAACCCGGGCGCGACGTGCTCGAACTTGGAGGCGTCGGCGAGCACGACCACCTGGCGGGCCATGCGCCGGAGCGCCCGGTCGATGAGGATCTCGGGGACCGAGTCGTTCATCAGCCCCTGCTCCACGCTCAGCGCGCCGATCCCCATGAACAGCGTGTCGGCCCGGAGCTCCTGGGTCGCGAGCTCGGCGAGGTGGCCGAGCATCGAGTGCATCCGCGGCCGGACGACGCCGCCGAGCACGATGAGCTCGATCCCCGGCCGGTCGAGCAGCACGTTCGCCACGTCGAGCGCGTTGGTGATGACGGTGAGCCTCCGGTCGATCACCTGGCGGGCGAACTCCAGCGCGGTGCTGCCGCTGCCGATCGCGATCGTCGTGCCGTCCATCACGAGCTCGGCCCCCGCCCGGGCGATCGCGCGCTTCGCCTCACTGGCGGGGTCGGCGTGCCCGCCCGCGGACCCCACGGAGGGGAGGGCCGCGCCGCCGTAGGTCCGGACGAGCCGTCCTTCCCGGGCGAGCCGCTGGAGATCCCGGCGGATCGTGGACGGCGTCACGCCCAGCCCCCCGGCCAGCTCGGTGACGCTCACGCGTCCGTCGCTGCGCAGGTGATCGACAAGGCGCGCACGGCGCTCGACCTGATGCATGCGCGTCAGCCTGCGCGAACGGTGCTCGAGTTGTCAAGACTTCTGCGCGATCTGCGCAACAATTCGTGATTCTGTGCGCGATTATTGCACTGGGCGGTGGTCACGGCCTACCATCGCGGGCATGGCGCATCTCCTGGGCACCCGGCGCGGCCTCGACGCGTGCAGCTCGGCGCGGGGCACGTTCGCGGTGCTCGCCCTGGATCACCGGCAGAACCTGCGCAAGGAGCTCCGCCCGGACGACCCGGCCGCGGTGACCTACGCCGAGATGGCGGACTTCAAGCGCGCGGTGGTCCGCGGCCTGGCCTCCGTTGCGACGGGTGTCCTCCTGGACCCCGAGATCGGCGTCGGGCCTGCGATCGAGGACGGCTCCCTGCCGGGCCGGGCAGGTCTCATCGTCGCCGTGGAGGCTACGGGCTACGAGGGACCGGCCGGGGCGCGCGTCAGCCGGGTCCTCCCGGGCTGGAGCGTGGACAGCATCAAGCGGCTCGGAGCCTCCGCCGCGAAGCTGCTGGTCTACTACAACCCCGACGCCTCCAACGCCGCCGACCAGGAGCGGCTCGTCGCCGAGGTCGCCGCGCAGTGCCGGGCGGCCGATCTCGCCCTGTTCCTGGAGCCGTTGTCGTTCGACCTGGACGGGGGCAAGCTGACCGGGGAGGCGCGCCGGGCGGTCGTGGTCGAGACGGCGCGGAGGCTGACCGCCCTCGGGCCGGACGTGCTCAAGGCGGAGTTCCCCTACGACAAGGCCGAGCCCGACCCCGGTCGCTGGCGGGAGGCGTGCGCCGAGCTCGACGCGGCCACGCCGGTCCCCTGGGTCCTCCTCTCGGGCGGGGTCGACGACGCGACCTTCGAGCGGCAGGTCGAGGTCGCGTGCGCCGCGGGCGCGAGCGGCGTGCTGGTCGGCCGCTCGGTCTGGGCCGACGCGGCGACCATGGGGCCCGCGCAGCGGGACCGGTTCCTCGCGACGGTCGGGCGCGAGCGCCTCGAACGTCTCGTGGGCCTCGCGGACGCGGCGGGCCATCCCTGGCGCGCCCGGTGGACGGCGGCGCGGTCGCCCGAGGCCATCGCCGAGGGCTGGTACACGGGGTACTGAGGATGCCCTCCGGCGCCGCCTCCGCCCGCGATCTCGACCTCCTCGTCGCCGGGGAGGTCAACCCGGACGTCATCGTCACGGATCCCGACCCGCGGCCCGAGTTCGGCCAGGCCGAACGCCTGGTCCAGGGCATCCGCCTCGGCATCGGCAGCTCGTCGGTGATCATGGCCTGCGCGGCGGCGCGCCTCGGGCTCCGGGTCGCGATGGCCGGCGTGGTCGGCGAGGACGAGCTGGGCCGGTTCATGCTCCGTGCGATGGACGAGCGGGGGCTGGATGTCGCGGCCTGCCGGGTCGCACCCGGCCGGGTGACCGGCGCGAGCGTGATCCTGGGCAACGGACGGGATCGGGCGATCCTGACCGCCGAGGGGACGATCGGGGACCTCCGCGCCGACGACATCCCCGACACCCTGCTGCGCCGGGCGCGCCACCTGCACGTCGGCAGCTACTACCTGCAGCCGGCGCTCGCGTCCGCGCTGCCCGGCCTGTTTCGACGCGCCTGGGCGTTCGGGGTCACGACATCGCTGGATCCGAACTGGGACCCGGCGGGGCGCTGGGACGGGTTCGCCGACACGCTCGCCGTGACCGACCTCGCGTTCCCCAACGCGGCCGAGGCGTGCCGGATCGCGCGGACGGACGACCCTGCGGCCGCCGCGGTGTCGCTCGCCGCCCGGTCCCCCCGCGGCCGCCGGGCGGCCGTGGTCGTCAAGCTCGGGCCGGACGGGGCGATCGCCGCCACGCCCGACGGCCGCCTCGTGCGGGTCGCCGCGCCGGCCGTCGAGCCCGTCGACACGACCGGCGCCGGGGACACGTTCGACGCCGGGTTCCTGGCGGCGTGGCTCGAGGGCCGGGACCTCGAGGCCGCCCTCCGGTTCGCGGTCGCGTGCGGGTCGCTGTCGACGCTGGGCGTCGGCGGGACCGACGCCCAGCCGACGCGCGAGCAGGCCGACGCCGCGGTCCGCCGGTTCGCGTCGTGAGCCCGCCCCAGGACCCGTTCCGGCCGCGACGCCTCGTCGCCGTCTCGCTCAACGCCGCGATCGACAAGACGGCGGCCGTCGACCACCTCGTCCCGGGCGCGATCCACCGGCCCCGGCTCCTGTCGATGCTCCCGGGTGGCAAGGCGGTCAACGTCGCCCGGGCGGCCCATCACCTGGGGATGGCCGCCTCCGTCGTCGCGGTCCTCGGCGGCCACGCCGGCCGCTGGTACCGCGAGACACTCGTCGCGGCCGGCATCGACACCCGATCGGTCACGGTGGACGACGAGACGCGAACGTGCCTCTCGGTGCTCGACGAAGCGACCGGCGAGCTCACGGAGTTCTACGAGGCCGGGGTCCGCCTGGCGCCGGACAGCTGGGCGCGCGTCGAGACCACGCTGGCGGACGCGCTCGCGGTTGATGGGGCCGGCACGCTCGTCGTCCTCGCGGGCAGCCTTCCTCCCGGCGCGCCACCGGACGCCTACCGCCGGCTGGGACGGATCGCGTCCGCGACCGGGGCGGCGTGGGTGGTCGACGTGGACGGGCCGGCCCTGTCCGAGGCGCTCGCCGGCCGCCCGTGGCTGGTCAAGGTCAACGCGCACGAGGCCGAACGGGCGACCGGCGTGACGGCAGGAAGCGCGGAAGCCGCCGCGGACGCCGGGCGCGCGTTGCGGGCCCTCGGGGCCGAGCACGCCATCGTGACCCGGGGCGTTGATGGCGCCGTCCTCGTGTCCCCCGACGGCACCTGGCGGGTGGGTCCGGCACCCGAACGCGGGCCGTTCAGCGTCGGCAGCGGTGACGCGTTCCTGGCCGGGCTCGTCACGGGCGTGGCCGGGGGCCGGTCCCTGCCCGACGCCCTCCTGCTGGCGGCCGCGTGCGGTGCCGCGAACGCGCTGATCCCGGGCCAGGGCGAGCTGCTCCCGGCCGACGTCGCGCGCCTGGCGACGCGCTGCGAGGTCACCGCCCAGCGCTGACCGGGCTCCCTACGCCTCGATCTCCGCGAGCCCCTCCAGGCGCCGCCGGACGCGGCCCAGCGAGCCACGGTCCGAGAACGCCACGAAGACGGTGTCGTCACCCGCGATCGAGCCCACGACCTCCGGCCAGCGCGCGCGGTCCAGCGCCGCCGCCAGCGGGTGGGCCGACCCGGGCAGGGTGCGCAGGACGAGCATGGTGCCGGCCTCGCGCATCTCGACGGGCATGTCCTGCAGCAGCCGGCGGATCCGTTCCTCACCGCTCGTGTCGGCCTCGCGGAGGCGCAGCGGGATCACGTAGGCCTGCGTCCCGTTGCGACCGGCTTTGACGAGGCCCAGCTCCGCGACGTCGCGGGAGATCGTCGCCTGGGTGGTGCGGAAGCCGCGCTCGCGCAGCGCGGCGGCCAGCTCCTGCTGGGTCCGGATGGGCCGCTGCTCCACCAGGTCGCGGATCGCCCGCTGGCGAAGCTGCTTCATGACCTCCACGACACGTGCCTCCGGGACGCCCTACCGGGTCAGGAAGACGGCGAGGACAAGGGCCGCCAGCACGAGGCGATAGATGACGAAGACGTTGAACGAGCGGGTCCGCACGTAGCGCAGCAGCACCGCGATCGCGAAGATGCCGGAGGCGAAGGACGCCACCACGCCCACGACCAGGGTGACGGGCTCGGCGCCGCTCACCTCGCCGCGGACAAGCTTGAGCGACTCGTACGCCACGGCCATCGCCGTGATCGGGGTTGCCATCAGGAAGCTGTAGCGGACGGCGTCGGCGCGGTCGAGGCCCGCGAACAGGGCGGCGGACATCGAGATGCCGGACCGGCTCACGCCCGGGACCAGGGCCAGGGCCTGCGCGAAGCCGATGCCCAGCGCGCCGCGGACCGTGAGCCGCTCGATGGTGTGGGTGCGCGGGCCCCACGTGTCGGCCAGCCACAGGATGGCGCCGCCGATCACGAGGGTCACGGCGACGAGGCCGGGCTGGCGGAACGCGCTCTCGACGATGTCGTTGAGGAAGACGGCGATGACCGCCGCGGGCAGCGTCGAGGCGGCCAGCAGCCAGGCGAGCCGGCGATCCGGGTCGTCGCCGATGGAGCGGTCACGCAGGGACGCGAGGAAGGCAGGAATGAGCCGCAGCCAGTCCGCGCGGAAGTACACGAGGAGCGCGAGCAGCGTCCCGCCGTGCAGGACCACCGAGAACGCCAGGCTCTCGATGAAGCCTCCGCTCCAGCCCAGCAGGTACGGGACGAGGAGGAGGTGCCCGGACGAGGAGATCGGCAGGAACTCGGTGAGTCCCTGCACGATCCCCATCACGAGGGCTTGGAGGATCTGGTCCATGGATCAGCTCCGGGTGGCCGGGGGATGCGTCCGGCCGCCCATGATGCTCAACGTCCTAGCGGATGAAGAGCGGAGCGAGGACGAGGGTGATCGTGGCCAGCAGCTTCACGAGGACGTGGAGCGACGGGCCGGCGGTGTCCTTGAACGGGTCGCCCACGGTGTCGCCGACGACCGCCGCGGCATGGGCGTCGGAGCCCTTGCCCAGCACGTTGCCGTTCTCGTCCTTGAGGTTCCCGGACTCGATGTACTTCTTCGCGTTGTCCCACGCGCCGCCGCCGTTGTTGAGGACGGTGGCGAGGAGGACGCCCGCGATGGTACCCACCATCAGCATGCCCGCGACGGCCTCGTAGCCGAGCAGGAGGCCGACGACGATCGGCGCCGCGACGGCGACGATGCCCGGGGCGACCATCTCGCGGAGGGCGGCCCGGGTCGTGATGTCCACGACACGCGCGTAGTCCGGCTTCTGGGTGTAGTCCATGATGCCGGGCATCTCGCGGAACTGGCGGCGGACCTCGACGATGATCGACTGCGCCGTCTTGCCCACCGCGCGGATGGCGAGGCTGCTGAAGAAGTAGGCCAGCATCGCGCCCATGAAGGCGGCGACGAAGACCGAGACGTTGGCCAGGTTGACGGAGGTCAGGAGGACGACGCCCTGCTTGCCGGCCGCGATCTGGTTGCCCAGGATCAGGTTGACCTTGTCGATGTAGGCCGAGAACAGCAGGAACGCGGCCAGCGAGGCGGACGCGATCGCGTAGCCCTTGGTCAGCGCCTTGGTGGTGTTGCCGACGGCGTCGAGCCGGTCGGTGATCTCGCGGGCGCCGGCCTCGGCGCGGGAGAACTCGGCGACGCCGCCGGCGTTGTCCGTGATGGGGCCGAACGTGTCCATCGCGAGGATGTAGGCGGTGGTCATCAGCATGCCCATGGTGGCGACGGCGGTGCCGAAGATGCCGCCGACGTTGTGCCCGGCCGCGTTGACCAGGCCGGCCTGCTCGCCCAGCCAGTGGCTGGCGATCAGCGCGATGCCGATGGTGATGGCGGTGACGGCGGTGGTCTCGTAGCCGACCGCGGTGCCGCTGATGATGTTGGTCGCGGGGCCGGTCTTGCTGGCCTCGGCGATCTCGCGGACCGGGCGATATGCGCCGGCGGTGTAGAACTGGGTGATGTAGACGAACGCGACGCTGGTCGCCAGACCCACGATGCCGGCGAAGAAGAACCAGAGCCAGGCCGGGAGGCCGCCCGCGCTGGCCGTTCCGCCGGTGTCCATCATCACGTAGGTCGTGATTCCCAGCCCCACCACGGACAGGATCGTCGTGACCCAGTACCCGCGGTTGAGGATGTTCATCGGGTCCTCGGTCTCGTTGCCGCGGATGAAGAACGCGACGGCCACGATGGTGGCGAGGAGGCCGAAGGCGCGCACGACGAGCGGGAAGAAGATCCAGGCCTCGGGATGGGCCCAGCCCGCGTTGGACGCGATCGTGTAGACCGCGACGCCCAGGATCATGGCGCCGATGTTCTCGGCGGCGGTGGACTCGAACAGGTCCGCGCCGCGGCCGGCGCAGTCGCCGACGTTGTCGCCCACGAGGTCCGCGATCACGCCCGCGTTGCGGGGGTCGTCCTCGGGGATGCCCTTCTCCACCTTGCCGACCAGGTCGGCGCCGACGTCCGCGGCCTTGGTGTAGATGCCGCCGCCGAGCTGGGCGAACAGGGCCACGAAGCTGGCGCCGAAGCCGAAGCCGACGATGACGAACGGCGCCTGGGCGATCCCGATGTCCGCGGACAGCGCCTGGTAGAGGCTGAAGATGCCCCACACGCCGAGGAGCGAGAGGGAGACGACGAGGAAGCCGGACACCGCGCCGCCGCGCATGGCGACCTGGACGGCCTCGACGAGGCTTCGGCGGGCGGCCGCGGCGGTCCGCACGTTGGAGCGGACGCTGATCGTCATGCCGATGATGCCCGAGGCCATCGAGCAGGTGGCGCCGACGAGGAACGCGATGCCCGTGAGGATGCCGATCGGCGCGCCAGCCAGAGCCTGGACGTCCGCGACCTGCTCGTTCTCGACGAGGGCGATGACGACGCCGATGACTACGGCCGCCACGACGGCCAGGGTTGCGATCGTCGTGTACTGGCGCTTGACGAAGGCGTCCGCGCCCTCGCGGATCATGTCGCCCACGTCCTGCATGGCCTGGGGGCCCTTGTCGCGGGACAGGACGTCGCGCGCGAGATAGAGCGCGAACAGGACCGCGGCGATGCCCGCGATCGGTACTAGCCACTGGAGCGCTTGGGCCATCAGGGTGCTGAGCCTCCTACCCGGGGTTCGGGAAACGCCGGTGATCCGTTGTCATCTCGTCGTTGCGGCGGGGCCCGGCGCCTGCCGGGCCGGGGCGCGGGCGCCCGCCCCCCCACCTGGGCCAGTAGCAGACCCGGGCGCGGAACGCACGGGAGCCCCCCAGTCGGCAGGCGGAGGGTATGCGTGCGAAGCAGCACCGGGCCAAAGACTAACGGACCCAGGCGCAAGGGAAGCA
>JBBSCF010000026.1:0-46637 GCA_038250545.1 Candidatus Limnocylindrales bacterium
GGTCTCCACGAGCGCGCGCGGGAAGCGGACCCGGCGCTCGGCCTCGTCGATCTGCGCCCCCGCTTCGCCGAGGATGCGGCGGGCCTTCGCGGAGTCGATACGCATCCCGGTGCGCGCGAGGGCGGCCAGCGAGTCCTCGTGGATGCGGGCGACCTCCGCGTCGGTGAGGACCCGCATGGCGGTCGACATGGTGCTCGCTCCGGGTGGGGCGCCCTGGGTGCGGGCGCGGTGGGATCGGGCCGGGCGCTGGACGCGGGCTGAGGCTACTCCGGGGCCGCGACACCGGGAACGAGGTGGTGCGCGGGACGGGCCGGCCTCGCGACCCGCGACCGCAGCCGGCGGCTGCGGCTCTGGCTCCCCGGCGTTGCGCCAAGCGGAGCAACGGTTCGGTGACCGAACGATCCAGCCCGCCGGAGGCACATGCGTCCCGTGTGGGGGCCGTCCAGCGAACGGGTGCCCCACGCAGCGGACGGATCGTCCGGTGACCGGATCGTTGGACCGCCCGGCGGCGCGTCGCGCACCCGGACGCGCGGCCGGTCGGGCGCCGAGCCTTGCTCAGTCCTCGCGGGACAGCACCACCACGCTGTACGGCCCCACCGCCACGAGCCCGCTCTGGTCGCAGCCGTCGAGCGGCCCGCCGTCGGCGTCGGTGTCGTTCGCCTCGTGGCTGCCGAACTCCGCCGCGTACACCACCGAGTCGAGGTTGAGCCGCACGTTCCACCGGCCCCGCGCCGGAAAGCCGATCCGCAGGTCGTCGATCGTCCGGTCCGCGAAGTTGGCCACGATCACGGTGTCGTCGTGCGGCCCGCCGTGGAGCCACCGGTGCATGACGAGCACCTTGGCGTCGTTGTCGGCGCGGAGGATCCGCAGGTTGGTGCCCCGCAGGCCCCGCGTCGGGCCGTCGGGAGCCCGGCGGAGCGCGATCAGGTCGCGATGGAGGCGCAGGATGCCGTTGTTGGAGGTCGCCTTGTCCCAGTCGAGGGGCACGGCGTCGTCGAAGAACCGGTCCTCGAGGAGCTCCTGGCCCTGGAACAGCATCGGGATTCCGGGGGCCGTGAGCACCAGCGCCGAGCCCAGCACGGCCCGCTTCGTCGCCCACCAGCTGTCGGCGGCGCCCGGCGCGATCGACTCCGGGACACGCACGGAGCCGTTGGCCACGTCGTCATGCGATTCCGTGTAAAGGACCCGAGTCTCCGGCGCCCCGCGACCCTCGCCGAGGATCGCCGCGGCCACCGCCTCGACGTCCCGGTCCGCGTCATCGGCCGCCGCCAGCGCCGGCCGGACGCCGGTGATGAAGGCCGGGTCCCACTGGGCGTTGAAGCCGGCCCCACCGTCGGCCGTGGGCGTGACCATCCATGGATCGCCCTGGAGGTCCTCGGCGATCGTGATCTTCCAGGGCTGGCGCCTGCGGATCTCGTCGTTCAGCCAGGCCATGAACGACCAGCCGTCACGCAGGTCGCCCACCGGGTCGCCGGGCGTGCCGTCCACGTGCCGGATGTACGCGGTCGCATCGAACCGCAGGCCGTCGCAGCGGAACTCCTCGAGCCAGGTCATGGCGCTGTCGCGCAGATACGTCCGGACCTCGCCGCGGCCGTAGTCGGGCCGGGTGCGGCCCCAGGGCGTGTCGCCGCGCTCGTCGTTGTAGACGTAGATCCCGCCTCCGTCACCCTCCGCCCAGCCGTCGAACCGCCACAGGTCCAGGTCGGACGGCCCAAGGTGGTTGAGCACGATGTCCACGATGACCGCGATCCCGTGCTCGTGGGCGGCGCGGATGAACCGCTTGAAGGCGTCCGGCCCGCCGTAACCCGATTCGATGGCGAATAGGTGGGCCGGGTTGTAGCCCCACGAGATGTCGCCCGCGAACTCGAAGGGCGGCATGACGTGGATGGCCGACACCCCGAGCTCGCGCAGGTAGGGCAGGCGCCGCCGCGCAGAGTCGAAGGTGCCGCGGCGGTCCGCGGTCGCCGAGAACGTGCCCACGTGCAGCTCGTAGATCACGAGGTCGTCCCAGCCCGGCGCGCGGAACTCGTCGTCGCCCCAGTCGAAGGCGGTCGCGTCGTAGACCACGCTGTTGCCCACCGAGCTCGTGACCTGGCGCGCGTAGGGGTCCATGCGCGACAGATCCCCGTGCGGCGTCCGGATCGTGAACCGGTACTCGTCCCCGGGGCCGACCCCCGGGACGTCGGCCGACCACGTCCCGCCCCCGTTGCGGCCAGCGTCGTCCGGTGCGAGCGGCGTGGCGTCCGTCGCCCAGCCGTCGAACGTGCCGGTGACGAAGACGGCCTGGGCATGGGGCGCCCAGACGCGGAACGTGGTCCCGCCGTCGAGCGGGATGGAGCCCATGCCGGGGCGCTGCGAGGGCGCTTCGTGCTGCATGGAGGGGAGCGTACCGGGCCCGCCGCCACGCCGTGACACCATCAACCCTGGGACCCTTGCGGCACCGTCTACACTCGGCCGATCGGGCTCCACTCCATTCGCAGAGGTACACCAGTGCCGAAGGAGTACGTCCGCCTGACGACGCCGCTCGTACGCGACGGCGACCGCCGCTCCGGGGCTCCCCTCCGCCCAGCCACCTGGGACGAGGCGCTGGATCGGGTGGTCGCGGGACTGCGGGCAGCGGGCCAGGCGCACGGCTCCAGGACCTACGGGACCTTCAGCTGCAGCAAGTCGACCAACGAGGTCAACTTCGCGGCCCAGAAGCTCTCCCGCGTCGTCCTGGGCAGCAACACCATCGACAGCTGCAACCGCACCTGACACGCCCCCTCTGTCGCCGGTCTGGCGACCGTGTTCGGCGCTGGCGGCGGGACCAGCTCATACCGGGAGATCGAGGAGACGGACGTTGTGCTCCTGTGGGGCAGCAATGCCCGGGAGTCGCACCCGATCTTCTTCCACCACCTCCTCAAGGGGGTGCGCAACGGCGCGCGCCTCTATTCCGTCGATCCGCGGCGCACGTCCTCGGCGCAGTGGGCGGACCTGTGGCTGGGCCTCGATATCGGCACCGACATCGCGCTGGCGAATGCCATGGGCCGCGAGATCATCGCCGCGGGCCTCGCGAACGAGGCGTTCGTGGCCCGGGCGACCAGCGGCTTCGAGGCGTACCGGGCCTCGGTTGAGCCGTGGACCCTGGAGCGCGCCGAGCGGGTGACGGGCGTGCCCGCGGCCGCGATCCGCGAGACCGCCCACGCCTACGCGAAGGCCGGCCGGGCGATGATCTGCTGGACCCTCGGGATCACCGAGCACCACAACGCCGTCGACAACGTCCTCGCGCTGATCAACCTGTCCCTGCTGTGCGGCCACGTGGGCCGGTGGGGCAGCGGCCTCAACCCGCTCCGTGGCCAGAACAACGTCCAGGGCGGCGGCGACATGGGCGCGCTCCCGGACCGCCTGCCGGGCTTCAAGCACGTCGAGAACGCCGAGCTCCGGGCACCCTTCGAGCAGGCCTGGGGCGTCGCGATCCCGCCCGAGCGCGGATTGACCCTCACCGCCATGTACGACGCCATGGAGCGCGGCGAGCTCACCGCCGTGTACTGCATCGGCGAGAACCCCGCCCAGTCCGAGGCCGACACGCACCGGGTCCGGCGGCTCCTCGAGGGCCTCGAGCTCCTGGTCGTCCAGGACATCTTCCTGACCAGGACCGCCGAGCTCGCCGACATCGTCCTGCCGGCCGCCGCCGCGTGGGCCGAGACCGAGGGCACCGTCACCAACTCCGAGCGCCGCGTCCAGCGCGTGCGCAAGGCGCTGGAGCCGCCCGGCGAGGCGCGCGACGACCTGTGGATCATCTTCGAGATCGCGCGCCGGATGGGTCACGACTGGGGAGAGGCCTCCGCCGAGGCCGTCTGGAACGAGCTGCGGACGCTCGCGGCGCCGTTCGCCGGCATGACCTACGCACGGCTGGAGACCGAGGGCGGTCTCCAGTGGCCCTGCTACGACGAGACCCACCCGGGCGAGCCGTTCCTCCATTCGCGCCTTTGGGCGGACCCCGTCCCGGGCAACCGCGCGCCGTTCGTCGCCGTGGAGCACGAGGGCCCCGTGGACCAGCTCAGCGAGGCCTACCCGGTCCGGCTCACGACCGGCCGCCACCTCGACTCGTACAACACGGGCGTCCAGTCCGGGCCGCTGCGGACCCCGCGGCGGCGCGGCGAGACGCTGGACCTGTGCCCGGAGGACCTGGAGCGGTTCGGGCTGGGCGAGGGCGAGCGCGTCCGCGTCGTCTCCCGGCGGGGATCGGTGGAGGCATCGGTGCGCGTGGACGCCTCCCTGCGGCCGGGCCTCGCGTTCATGACGTTCCACTACCAGGACGAGGTCGCCACCAACCTGCTCACGATCGATGCTACGGATCCGAAGTCCGGCACGGCCGAGTTCAAGGCGACGGCGATCCGCATCGAGAAGCTCGGGGTGCCGGCCGGCTCCGGTTAGGCGCGAGAGGGGTCATCCGGCCGTCCGGCGCCTGGATCCGCTGGTCGATGAACAGGTCGCCGGGCGCGCCCGTCTCGGTGGGGCTGACCACCGCCTCGGTCGCGAGCCAGCGCGAGTGCACGTACGACCCGCCGGTGAGCCCGATCCACCCGACCACCGCGGCCAGGAGCAGTGCCGGGAGCATCCGCCCCAGGAGGGAGCCGAGGCAGACGCCGATCGCCAGGACGAAGACGGCCCGCGCGGCCAGGACAACGCCGCGTGACCCGAAGCCCGCGAAGGACTGCGCGGCGTCGGTGCCGGGCTCGATCGCGCCCATCAGCCGGTCGCGCCTCTCCCGCCGCGAGCTCGACGTGGTGGCGCTGGTCGTGGAAGGGCGCAGCAACGACGAGGTCGGGGCGGCGCTGGGGATCGGCGCCAAGACGGTGGAGACGCACCTGGCCCGGCTGTTCGAGCGGTTCTCCATCGCGTCGCGGACGGAGCTCGCCACGCGCGCCCTGCGCGAGGGCTGGCTGGACCTGCCGCCGGACTGAGGCATCGCTCCGTCCGGCCGGGCCGGATCACCGTCGGGTCGGTCTCAGGCGGGCCGACAGGTTGTGGCGCAGCTCCCGCACGCCCATGCGGGCCGGCCGATCGCGCTCGCTCATGGAGCGCGATCGATCCGGGCAACCTCGGCACGCCTCCGTGCCGGAGCCGGGGGCTTGCTGCGGAGGTCATCGTCGGTTCCGGCGGTTCCGGATGCCAGCTCCTCGACAGCCGACGCGTTCTGGCACCAGGGCGAGCCACCGGCCCGGGTTCAGCCCGGAACCGCGCCCTCCTGCGAGGCGCCGTTCAGCGCCGGACCCAGGTCAGCAGCCGGCGGCGTCCATCGCCCCCGCGATCGCGGCCTGGTGGCCAAGGAACGCCGTGAGCGTGCCGACGTTCGTCATGTACGAGTCGATGGCGCCCTGCGTGACCGGATCCGTGGCGAACAGCACCTGGGCCGCCTTGGCGGCCGTCTCGTACGCATCGATGGCCGCCTTGGGGTCGCCCAGCGGCGACGAGTACGCGTCGAGCGCATGGAGATCGTGCATGGCGGCGAGGAAGGCGTCGACGTCCAGGATGCCGAGCTGCTTGCTCTTGATCGACGCGACGGCATCCGGGGTGCTGAGCTGGGCGAGGAGCTGGACGCTGATCAGCTGGACGCCCGCGGCCTTGATCTTCGTGCAGTCGACGGCGCCGGCCGGCCCGGTCGCCGGGGCCGGAGCTTCGGTCGCGGCGCCGCCGCTCGACGGCACGGCCGCGGGACTCGCCGCGGTGCCGCCGCACGCGGCGAGGATGAGGGACAGCGTGAGGGGGAGCAGCAGTCGGGTACGCATCCCGGTGGGGTAACCACTTCGTGCCCTTCGCGTCAGGCGGGCCGGACCACCGGCAGCCCGATCGCGCGTGCAGCTTCCGGCAGGCGGTCGTCGTACGTCACGAAGGCGCCCAGCGTCCGCAGCAGCGATGGATGCACCATCGCGGCCGATGCCGACCGGCGCGGACGCTCAGCGCGGCCGGGTGACGAACACGCCCCAGCCCAGGTACCGACGGCCCCAGCGCAGGTACGTGCGGCGGTTCTCGTCCAGGAACCGGGTCATCGGCTCGTGGTCGGGGTCGTCAGGGTTGGCGACCAGCCAGTCCGCGACGGTCCGCCACTGCGAGGCCTCGTAGCGGTCCCAGCTGTCGCCGTCAGCGAGCACCATCTCCAGCAGCTCGAACCCGGCCGCGTCGAGCCGCTCCGCCGTCCCGGCCAGCGAGGCGTAGTCCCCGGGCGCGAACCCCCAGGCCGCCAGCGCCTCGGGCGGCGGCTCCTCGATCCAGTACGGCTCGCCCAGCAGGACCAGCCCGCCGTCGCGCACCGCGGGCCGGAGCAGCGCCGCGGTTCCGGCGAGCCCGCCTCCGATCCACGTCGCGCCAACGCAGCACGCGATGTCGTACGCCCCGGCCTCCGCCTCGTATGCCCCGGCGTCACCCTGAATGAACGTCACGGCCCCCGCGACGCCCAGCTCGTCCGCCCGTTCCCGGGCCGCCGCGAGGAAGACGTGCGACAGGTCCACCCCGAGACCCGTGCTCCCGAACCAGCCGGCCCAGCGCGAGAGCATCTCGCCCTTGCCGCAGGCGAGGTCCAGGATGCGGGTCCCGGGCCCCACCTCGCAGATCTCTCCCAGGAGCCGCAGCTTCTCCTCGGTGAACGGATCCAGGATCCGGTGACTGGCCTCGGCGATCTCGTGGTGGCGCAGGGTCATGGCGGGCCTCGGGGCGGTTCGGTCGCCTGCGAGCCTACTCCCGAGGCTCCGTCTGCCTCCGGCCGGCCACGTCCTCGAGCGGGGCGCGCAGGCCGGTCGGGACGGTCCCGGGTGGCGGATCCGGGTGCCGACGGGCGCGTCGTGCGGGCTCGAGGACCCCGTCGTGCCCGGCAGGAACCCCCTGTGCTCGGCAATTGGCCGGCGTCGTACACTCGGCCGCGATGGACCTCCACGTCGTCGGACCGGCCGCCACCCCCGAAGAGCGCGCGGCCGTGGATGCGTTCCTCGACCCGCTGATCGGGCCCGCGCGCGGCGGCTGGGACGGCGGCGAGCGCGACATCGCGACGGACGGCCGCTTCGCGCGCGGCGGCCACGCGGCCCGCGCGCGCCGGGACCTGCTGCTGCCCGTCCTCCACGCGATCCAGGATCGGATCGGCTGGATCAGCCAAGGCGCGCTCAACCACGCCTGTCGCCGTCTGACCGTGCCGCCGGCGGACGCGTACGGCGTCGCCACGTTCTACGCGCTCCTCTCGACGGCGCCCCGTCCTCCTCGCGTGGCCCATGTCTGCGACGCCATGGCCTGCCGCCTCGCGGGCGCGGAGGCGATCTGCGCGGAGCTTGAGCGCGAGCTGGGGCCGGCGGGCCACCCCCGCGACGGCTCGGGGGCGACGTGGCACCGGGCCCCCTGCCTGGGCCAGTGCGAGCGGGCGCCGACCGCCCTGCTGACCCTCGCCGGCGACCCTCCCACGCGGATCGCGACCGGACCCGTCGATGTTCCGGCGATCCTCGGACACCTCGGGGGGGCGGCCCTGCCCGACCCGAGCCCGCTCGCGGCCCATCGGCCCACCCGGCCGTCCCCGGATCGCCTCGCGGCCGTCCGGCAGTTCGTTCCGCAGGCGTGCGAGCCCGGGCTCCGCCTCCTCGCCCGCGTGGGCCGGGTCGACCCGGCGAGCCTGGAGGACTACCTGGCGTCGGGTGGCTATCTCGCGCTCCGCGACGCCCTGGCGATGGGCCCGGCGCGGATCATCGCTGAGCTCGGCACGGCGGGGGTCCTCGGGCGCGGGGGCGCCGCCTTCCCGAGCGGCCGCAAGTGGGAGACGGTGGCGGCGGGGCCCGCGCCCCGGTACGTCGTGTGCAACGCGGACGAGGCCGAACCCGGCACCTTCAAGGACCGCGCGATCGTCGAGGAGGACCCGTTCTCGCTGGTCGAGGCGATGACGATCGCGGGCTTCGCGATCGGCGCGGCGCGCGGCTACCTCTACATCCGCGGCGAGTACCCGCTGGGCGAGGCGCGCATGGCGCACGCGATCCGCGTGGCGCGCGAGGCCGGCTACCTCGGGGAGCGGATCCTCGGGACCGACCTGGCGTTCGACATCGAGATCCGGCGGGGCGGGGGCGCGTACATCGGCGGCGAGGAGACCGCGCTGCTCGAGTCGATCGAGGGCGACCGCGCAGAGCCGCGCCTGAAGCCGCCCTTCCCCGCCGAGGTCGGGCTGTTCGGCCGGCCGACGGTCATCAACAACGTCGAGACGCTGGTCAACGTCCCGTGGATCGTGCTCGAGGGCGGCGAGACGTTCGCCACCATCGGGAGCGGCGGCTCCACCGGCACGAAGCTGTTCAGCCTCTCGGGCCACGTCGCACGGCCCGGCGTCTACGAGGTGCCGTTCGGGGCGACGCTCGGCGAGCTGATCGAGGTGGCGGGCGGCGTGCCCGGCGGGCGCGCGATCAGGACGGTGCTCCTGGGCGGGGCCGCGGGCGTCTTCGTCGGCCCCGAGTCGCTGGACCTGCCGCTCACCTACGAGGCGGCGCGGGCGGCGCGGGTGACCCTCGGCTCCGGCGCGATCGTCGTGTTCGACGAGACCACCGACGTCATGGACATCCTCCTGCGCATCACCGCCTTCTTCCGCGACGAGTCGTGCGGGCAGTGCGTCCCCTGCCGGGTCGGGACCGTGCGCCAGGAGGAGCTGCTCGCGAGGCTCGCCGCGCGGCGCTACAACGGCTCGCTCCGAGACGAGCTCACGCTGCTTGCCGACCTTGGCCAGGTGCTGCGGGACGCGTCGATCTGCGGCCTCGGCCAGACGGCGAACGACGCCGTGCGGACCGGGATCCGCTTCGCGGAGGTGCGCGCGTGACCGACCCGGCCGAGGCCCCGTACACCGGCGTGGACACCGCGATCTTCGTGGGCACGCCCGCTCGCTCGCCGGTCGTGCCGGGGCCGCCGCCCGCGCCCGCCCGACCCGAGGTGGAGCTCACCATCGACGGCACGCCCGTGCTGGCCCCCACGGGCTCGACGATCCTCGAGGCGTGCCGCCGCCAGGGCATCGACATCCCCACGCTGTGCTACGGCGAGACCGTCGCGCCCGTGGGGGCGTGCCGGATATGCGTCGTGGACACGGGCGGGCGGGTGCTCACGCCCTCGTGCGCGGCGAAGGTCGCGCAGGGCATGACCGTCGAGACCGACAGCGCGAAGGTCCGCCACTCGCGCAAGCTCGTGCTGGAGCTGCTCGGCAGCTCGGTCGACGTCGACCTCGCCGGGCCGGCGATGCCCGACGGGTCGATCGCCGGCTTCATGGAGCGCTACGGCGCGGATCCGTCGCGGTTCGGGCCACCCTCGCCGCCCGCGGGTGCCGGGGAACGCGACGGCCGCCCCGCCGGCCATCACCACGCCCCCGATGGCGCGGCCGCCGAGACCGTCGCCCAGCCAGTCAAACTGGACAACGCCCTGTTCGTCCGCGACTACGCCCGCTGCATCCTCTGCTACAAGTGCGTCGAGGCGTGCGGGATCGATGCCCAGAACACCTTCGCCATCTCCGTCGCCGGCCGCGGGTTCGACGCCCGCGTGTCCACGGAGTTCGACACGCCGCTCGACACGTCGGCGTGCGTCTTCTGCGGCAACTGCATCAGCGTCTGCCCGACCGGTGCCCTGATGTTCCGGTCCGAGTTCGAGATGCGGCAGGACGGCACCTGGGACGAGTCCCGCCAGCGCGCGGTGGACACGATCTGCCCGTACTGCGGGGTGGGCTGCACGCTCTCGCTCCACGTCCAGGACAACCGGATCGTCAAGGTCCTCTCGCCCGCGGACTCCGGGGTCACGGCCGGCAACCTGTGCGTCAAGGGCCGCTTCGGACTCGACTTCGTCCAGGTGCGTCCGAAGGGCGAGCGCGAGGACCAGGCGCCCGCCTGATCGGGCATGCGCGCCACGTCGGCGCGCCCCCGGTCACGAGGCCATACGCATGTGCCGCCTCTCCCCGCTCCTCGCCGCGCTCGCCGCGCTGCTCGCGCTCGCCGTCGTCGCCCAGGCGGTCCTGCACGCCCAGACCGGGCCCCTGCCGCTCGCCGGCGTCTTCGAGGTCCACCTCCTTGCCGTCGCGACGGTCGCGGCGCTGCTCGCCCTCGCCGGCGCGCTCGGCGGCGGCCGCGCTCGGGCGTGGACCCGGCTGGTGTCCCTCGCCGTGCTGGTGCTCGCGGTTGTGAGCCTGGGCGACGAGCTCTGGTCGCCGACGCCGGACGCCGCAACCGGTCCGACGAGCGAGCTCAGGGTGCTGACGTGGAACCTCGATGCCGGAGGCCGGGCGGCCACGGCGACGGTGGCGGGGATCGCGGCCCTGGACGCGGACCTCGTCGCGCTCCAGGAGCTGACGCCCGAGGCCGCCACCGCGATCGAGGCGGACCCGATCCTCCGCGCCCGCTACCCGTACCGGATTCTCGAACCCGACCAGGGCGTGGATGGGATGGGGCTGCTCGCGAAGCGGCCGCTCGTCACTCGCGGCAGCGAGCGCGCGCCGCTCATCCTCCGGGCGGGCCTCCTGCTCGACGGTGGCCGGATGATCGAGGTGCTCGATGTCCACCCGTACCCGCCCGACATGGGGACGGTGGCCCGCCTCCCTGTGAGCCTGGACACCCGCCGGCGCGACGAGGACCTGGGCGTCATCGGCGGCCGTGTCGTCGCCATGGACGACCCGGCGTGGGCGCTCGTCGTGGGGGATCTCAACACGGCCCCGGGCGAGCCGTCGCTGGCGGCGCTCGCGGACGGGCTCACGGATGCGCACGCCGCGGCTGGGACCGGGCCCGGCTTCACCTGGAGGCCGAGCGCGCTGGAGGGCCTCGGGGTCGGCGTGCTGCGCATCGACCACGTGCTGACGGGGACCTGGCTGACGCCCGTCGCGGCGACGACGGACTGCTCCATCGCGGGCGACCACTGCCGCCTCATGGTCACGCTGCGCATCGCTGCCCCGCCCGCGCCCTGACGATCCGCCCCACCGGTGGCAGTCCGTCCACACGAACCTCCACCGGCCGATGGCCGCGAACCCCACGTACCTCCCCGGGGCCGACACCGGGGATTCCGCGGCCGTCCTGGGTGGGCCGCCCACCGGGTCAACGGTTCGCTGACCAGACGATCCAGCCGACGGGTGGCACATCCGTTCGGCCCGGGGCCGGCGCACCGGACGGGCGTGCCGCTGCGCGGACCAGTCGTTCGGCGACCGGATCGTTGGTCCGGCCGGCGGCGCGCGGGCACAGGGCGCATCGCCGCCTCGGCGCCGGGTGCCGGGAGGCCCCGCCGCCGGGTGCCGGGAGGCCCGGATACAGAGGAGCCGTTCAGCCCTAACCCGATCCATGTATCGAACGGCACAGTCAGGCCATGAGCGCCCCCAACGGCTCCCGTGACCTGAATCGCCTCAAGTGGGCGACGGTCATCCTGCCCATCGGCTTCGTCTGGGCGTTCGAGCTGGTGCGCTTCCTCGTCCTGGACCCGGGCATGACCGGCGACGACAGCTACGTCGCCTCGGCGATGATCATGGGCGGGGCGATCGTGGTGTTCGCGACCATCGTCTCCATCTACCTCGACCGGACCCAGCGCCAGCTGGTCGCCCAGAACAAGGACCTGACCGCCACCCACGCCGTCAGCTCCGCGGTCCGCGGCGGCCTCTCGTTGCCGGACCTCCTCGAGCAGTCGCTGGACCGCGTCATGACGCAGACCGGGGCCCTGGCCGGCATCGTCAGCGTCGCGGGCCAGGACGACCGGCCGCTCACCATCCGGCGCCCGGCGGCCCTGGCGCCCGGGCTCGCGTGGCTGGCCCCGGCCCTCGACGAGCCACTTGACCCCGCGGTCGACGCGCCGCGCTACACGCGCCAGACCGGCATCGACACGGGCATCCTGGACCTGCCCTTGATCCGCGGCGCCAACCGCATCGGTCACCTGCGCCTGCTCTTCCACCCGCCGGTCGAGCCCGACATCAGCGACGCCGCCCTGACCGACATCGCGGGCGAGATCGCGGGTGCCGCCCAGCTGGGCGTCACCGTCGCCGACCTGCACCGGCGCGAGCGCGAGCGCGAGGCCCTGTATTCGGTCGCCCTGCGGCTCACCGGCCGCCCTGACCTGCGCGAGGTGCTGGACACCATCACCCAGCACGCGCGCGACCTCCTCGGCGCGGAGCGGGCCGTCGCGTGCCTGTCCGACCCGCGCAAGGCGGGGCTGCGGACCGCCGCAGGGCGCGATCGCCTGGCGATGTCCGACAACGGGTCGGTCTGCCGCGTCGCCCACGAGAAGGACGCCGCCAACCACCCGCAGAACCCGCTGTGCCCGCTCGTGACCCACGACGAGGGCGCGGTCTGGATCGCGCGTCCGCTGCGCGGGCCCGACGGCGTCCTGGGCGAGCTGTGCGCCGTCCGCTCGGACCGCCCGTTCACCCCGTCCGAGAAGAGCCTCCTGGGCGCCCTCGCGGACATGGCGGCCATCGCCGTCCGCACTGCCCGCCTCCACCAGGCCGAGGAGCAGTGGACGATCCACGCCGAGCGCGACCGGATCGCGCGCGAGCTCCACGACAGCCTGGCCCAGGTCCTGGGCGTCATCCACCTCCAGCTCCGCGCGCTGGAGACCCGGGCCAAGGACGAGGCCAGCCACGCGATGGCCGCCGAGTTGAGCGACATCGCCGACACGGCCGACGAGGCCTACCGCGACGTCCGCGAGGCCATCCTCGGCCTCCGCGAGACGGTCCGCGAGGACGACGGCCTGGAGGGCTCGCTGCGCGAGTACCTGCGCAAGTACAGCCGCCAGACCGGCATCGTCGCCAACCTGACGTGCGACGGCGACACGCGCCGGTTCCTCGGCCCGCGCTCCGAGGTCCAGCTGCTGCGGGTCGTCCAGGAGGCCCTCACCAACACGCGCAAGCACGCGGAGGCGTCGCGCGTCACGGTCCGCATCAACTGCCTCGACGGGGGCACGACCCTCACGATCGAGGACGATGGCGTAGGCTTCGACCCCGCAACCGTCTCCAGCTCCATGGAGGGCGGCTTCGGCCTCGCCTCCATGCGGGAGCGGGTGGAGCAGATCGGGGGCAGGCTCGACATGCATACTGCCCCGAACGCCGGCACGACCATCGTCGTCCGGCTTGACGCAGAGGACACTGTTGGGACACCTTCCGCCGAGGCTCCGGATCCTGCTCGTCGATGATCAGCCGCTCTTCCGGAGGGCCCTCGCGACCCTGATCGGTGCGCAGTTCGACATGACGGTCGTGGGGGAGGGCGAGGACGGTCGCGACGCGCTGGAGAAGGTCCGGGCCCTCAAGCCCGACCTCGTCGTCATGGACGTGAACATGCCCGGCGCCTCGGGCGTCGACGGCGTGAGCGCGATCCGCACGGCCGGCTTCACAACCCCCATCGTGATGCTCACGGTCTCCGAGGACGACGACGACCTGTTCGAGTCGATCAAGGCCGGCGCCAACGGGTACCTGCTCAAGAACGTCCGCCCGGAGCAGCTGTTCGAGGACCTGCGCGGCGTCATGCGCGGCGAGGCGCCCATCGCCCCCGCGGTGGCCAGCAAGCTCCTCGAGGCCCTCCGCACGGGCGGGATCCCCGCCCGCGGTCATGCCACGCCGGCGCCCCAGGACTCCATCCTCACGCGGCGCGAGTCGGAGATCCTCCAGCTCGTGGCGGGCGGCCTGTCCAACAAGGAGATCGCGAGCGAGCTCACGATCACCGAGGGCACGGTCAAGAACCACGTCCACAACGCCCTCGAGAAGCTCCACCTGACGAACCGCGTCCAGGCGGCCGCGTACGCGGTGCGGCAGGGCTTCAGCAATCCGGACAGCGGCCGGGGCTGAGCGAATCGCCGGGCGCGCGCCACAGGCTGATCGCGATCTGGATCAGATCCGGCCCATCCATGAGAGGCTCGGGTACCGAAACCGCGGGGGGTCACCGCGCGACTCGTGCGTGGCGCCCGCGTCCTGATCCAGCCGCCGATCAGGAACGGGGAGCCGTCTCCCGGTCAGCGCCAGGGGAGGATGCCCCGGACCGGGACTGACCGGGACCGTCGTCCCCCGTCGGATACAGAAAACGTCTGTCCGCGTGTGCCGGGCGACGGATTGGCCACACGCCGGGGCTCGCCTAGCATCGCCTCACGGGTCGCAGCGGGCGATGCGCGTTTGCGGGAGAGCACCAGGTTTTGCGGGAGAGCACCAGGTTGTGCCCTGAGCAGGTGAGGGTCCTTGTCCTCTACAGCCATCCCCTTATGGGCGAAGGGCTGGGGCGGATGCTGGCCGCCGAACCCGGGGTAAGCGTCCTGGCGGTGGACATCGCCGATCCGGACGCCGTGAGCGCCGCGCTCGCCGCCGAGCCCGAGGTGATCGTGGTCGAAGAGGGCGGCGCGGTCGATGCCGCCGATGTCGTCCGCCGCTCGCACGCCTCGCTGGTCCTGGACGTCGACATCACCACCACCAGCGCCTGGACCCTCCGCCGTGAGTCGCTCTCCACCCGTCCCGACGACTTCCTGGCCACGATCCGGGCCGCGATCGGCGGCGCCCACCGCGCCGACCCGGACCTCCCCCTGCAGCCGGCGGTCATTCCGGGCTAGGCTGTTGCCAGTATGGGTGACCAGCCAGTCCCGCCCCGCACCACGCCGGCCTTCGATCCGCGCGCAACGCCGGTTCCACGCCGGCGGATGCTCGTGCTGATGGGCGCCGGCACGCTCGCCGCCACCGGCGGCCTCGGCACCCTCCTCGCGGCCTGCTCCTCCCCGCCCGTCACCGTGCGGCTGGACGTGGACCCCGCGTCGCTCGTCCCGGGAACCCCCGTGGAGGTCCCGTTCACCCTGGCCTCGGGCGGCTCCTCCATCGCGGGTTCGGTCTGGCTCGTGCGGGCCGCCTCGGGAGACCTCGTGGGCTTCGACCCCCGCTGCACCCACGGCCTGTGCCGCTACCGTTGGTCCGAGGCTGGCGACCGCTTCAAGTGCGGCTGCCACGACGGCCAGTTCGCGCTGGACGGCACGGTCCTCGCCGGACCGCCGCCGCGCCCCCTTGGGCGCTTCCCGGTCCGGCAGGTGGGCGACGGCATCGAGGTGGACGTGCCGGGCAACTTCGAGACGCCCCGGGAGTCCCTGCCGACCTGACGCGGCGTGGCGCGACGGCGCACCGAGAACCCCGCGCATGCTGCGGTGCCATGCCGCGCGGCCCCCTCTGGGCAGGCCGCGCGGACCTGTACCCGCGGATCGCGTCGGCCGGACGATACAGGTGGCCCGGTGCGCGGCTGCCACGGTCTGTATCGCAGTTCTATCCCCTGACGGATGGGAACGCGCCCGCGCGAGAGCGAGGATTACAAGATGGGTCGGTAACCCTGAGCCGACCCCGGGAGTACAGGTGCCATTCATGTTCCGGGTCACGTCCCTGACCGAGATGCCCGAGGCGCAGCTCAACCGCTGGATCAAGCGGATCGGGCTGCTTCTTTTGGTCGGCATCGTCGCCTTCGTCGCCTTCTACGCCGTCGACCGCTTCCGCGCCCCCACCGCCTCGATCGCCGACCGTGACGTCGCGGCCCTCGAGGAGGCCGTCCGCAACGACCCGTCCGACGTGGTCGTGCGCGGTCAGCTGGCGGACACGTACGTGGCGAAGGGCCGCTACGACGACGCGATCCCGCTCTATACCCAGATCCTCGCCACCGGCAAGGAGCAGCGGCCGGCGTCGTTTGGCCGCGGCCGCGCGCTCGAGCTCAAGGGCGACCTTGCCGGCGCCGCCGCCGACTACCAGAAGGTCGTGGAGCTCTCCACGGGCGGCGAGATGGCCAACGTCGACGCGATGCTGGCACAGGCGTACTACGGCCTTGGCTCGATCGCGCTCAAGACCGACAAGCCCCAGGACGCCGTCGACAACCTGACCAAGGCGCTCCGCATCAAGCGGACCGACGCCGACACGATGAACCTGCTGGGCGCGGCCTACGTGAAGGTCGGTCAGCCGGACAAGGCGATCGCGCAGCTCGAGAACGCGATCCTGTTCGTGCCGATCGGCTGGGCGGAGCCCTACCAGTCCCTCTCGGCCGCCTATGCCGCCAAGGGCGAGGCCGACATGGCGGAGTGGGCCGCGGCGATGGCCGCGGCACAGGGTGGCGACACGGCCGGTGCCACGGGTCGCCTGGAGGCCATCAAGGACGGCCAGGCCGGCCTCAAGGCCCGCATCTCGCTGGGCCTCATCGCCGAGCAGTCGGGTGACACGGCCACGGCCGCCACGTGGTATCGCGCCGCGCTCGAGCTCGAGCCCGAGAACAAGGCCGCCACGATGGGCCTCAGCCGCGTCACGGACGGCACCCAGAGCCACCCGTCGATCGCCCCGTCCCCGAGCGCCGAAGGGAGCAACTAGATGACCGCGTCCCCCGCCGTCAACGACCCGCCCATGCCGGGCGTCGCGTCGGCCCCCTCGGATGGGATCGCCGAGGAGCCGCCGACGCACCGCAGGCGCAAGGTGGCGATCCTGCTCCTCCTGGTGCTCATGTTCGCTGTGCTCCTTGGCCTCGCGATCTGGTACCTGCTGTTCCGCCAGCCGATCCCGCTCCCGACCATCCCGGGCGAGGTCGTGATGCCCGGCTACAGCACCGCCGTCTACGGCGTGCAGCGCCCGATGGACGTCGCGGTCAACGCGGCCGGCGACCGCATCTACATCGGTCAGACGACGGGCGACAACACCGCCCGGGTGTTCGACGGCTCCGGGAACGAGATCGGCAAGCTGGAGCCGCCCATCTCGACGGGCGACAGCCACGCCCCGATCTACCTTGCCGTGAACCCCATCACGACCGAGGTCTACGTGTCCGACCGGCCCACCGGCTCGGTGTACGTCTACAACGCCGAGGGCCAGTACCAGCGCACGTTCGGCCCGCCCGAGGGCATGAAGTCCTGGCAGCCCCTGGGTCTCTGGTTCGACGCAACGGGCCAGCTCTATGTCACCGACGTGGCTCCCACGCCCAACGTGGTCCGCGTCTTCGACGCCTCGGGGAAGCAGGTTCGAACCTACGGTGAGGGCGCCGGCCTGAGCTTCCCGAACAGCGTGGCGACGGACGCGAGGGGCTACGTCTACGTCACGGACTCCAACAACGGCCGGTTGCTGGCCTTCGCCCCCGACGGGACGCTCGTGGCCCAGGTGGGACGCGGCGCCGGCCAGGGGAACCTGGGGCTGCCGCGCGGGGTCGCGGTGGACGGCCAGAACCGGGTGTACGTCGTCGACGCGAGCGGCCAGCAGGTCTTCGTGTACGGGACGTACGTGGAAGGTGCCTCAGGGCTCGACTACCTCGGATCCTTCGGGACCGCGGGCGTGGCCGACGGCGCCTTCGCCTACCCCAACGGCATCGCGGTTGACGGTCGTGGGCGACTGTACGTCGCCGACTCGGCCAACAACCGGGTGCAGTTGTGGAGCTATTGACGGAAGCAGGATCGAGGGAGGTGAAATCCGAAGCCACAGTGTCGAGCCGCGAGTTGCGCGGCCCATGTCAAAGTCCACGTAGCTAAGAGAAAGGAGGTGAGGACAGTGAGACGGCTGATGCTGCTTATCGCAGCTGGGTCCCTCTGGCTGTTCCTTACCGCGGTCCCGGTCTTCGCCGACGGTGGACCGCACGTGGCTTCGGTGAACAGCGGCGTTGCCGGCATTAGTGCCGACAGCTGCGCCGGCTGCCACCGGGCCCACACGGCCCAAGGGCTCGGTCTCCTCGCCGCAAGCGATGCGACCGCGCTGTGCCTGACCTGTCACGGCTCAACCGGCCTCGGGGCGACGACTGACGTCGAAAACGGCGTCCAGTACGCGCTCGCGCAGGACGGCTCCCGCAGCGGAACGGCCCTCGGGTATCTCCGCGCTGGCGGTTTCGTCACGGCCCGGCTCGGGTCGGACGAGGCGGTCCGCGTGTCGTACCTGGGCTCTTACGGGGTTATGTCGAACGGCAAGGTGCCGGTCCGGACGGCGGGCTCCCAGGCAACCACGTCTGCTCACATGCCGAACGCCAACGGCGTAATCGAGCCGGCGAACTTTATCGCGTGGGGCAATGGTCCCAACAGTCCCAACGACTACGCCGGACCGTTCGTCGAGGTCGAGTGCGCGACCTGTCACAACCCCCACGGCAACGGCCAGTATCGGATCCTGAATCCGATCCCGGATCCGTCCGAGACGAGCACGGATTCGTTCGTGATGGCCGGCACGGCCGCCACGGTCACCGACGCTGCGGCCCCCGCGGCCGGTGACGCACGCAACTACACCATCATCCAGACCCTCAATGGCACCGGCACGCTGACGGCGAGCCAGGTGGCGGCCCTCAGCCTGCCCGCAACGGCGGGCGACTACTGGCGCCGCAAGGTTCCGTGGAACGGCACGAGCGGCACCGCCAACGACGCGCCGAACGGCCAGAGCGCGACCTTCTTCAGCGAGATCTCGGCGTGGTGCCTCACGTGCCACACCCGGTATCTCAGCCGGGGCTGGTCCGTGCTGGAGGCTGACGCGATCTACACGTATCGACACACGTCGACCGCAAGCTCGCGCAACTGCATCACCTGCCATGTCGCGCACGGCTCCAACGCCCAGATGACCGGCCTGAACAGCTCAACCCAGAAGTGGCCGGGCGGCATCACGGCTCCGGTGGGCGACAGCCGCCTGCTCAAGGTCGATAACCGCGGGACGTGCCAGATGTGCCACGACCCGACGCACACCATCACGGTCGGGACGACGGTCGGGCCCACGCCCGTTCCGGTCCTCCCCTAGCTCGTCCTACCTGGGGTGGCCGGCGGCGAACGCCCCGGCCACTCCGAACTCCACCGGGCGCAAGCCCGGCGGAGATCCGCCAAGCCCTCGCTTGACGGCTCCCCGCCAAGCTTCCGCAGCAGCCAGCCGCTAGAGCGTCCACCAGGATCATGACCGAGCACGAAACGACGACCTGCATCAGGCGCCGGGCGACCCGCCGGGCGGGACCGCTGCTGGGCGTGTTCCTCGTGGTCGCCGGCACCATCGGCGCGTTCGCACCCACCACGCCGGCGGTCCGAGCCGATGATGCGACGCCGACGCCCACGGTCGACCCAACGCCGACCACCGCCCCTGATCCCACCCCGACCCCCACTCCCGAGCCGACCGTGGTGCCCACGCCTGAGCCGACACCCGCGCCCACCGCGGTGCCCACGGTCGACCCGTCCGTGGAGCCCACGGCTCCGCCCAGCGCCGATCCCTCCCTGGAGCCCACGGCCGCACCGTCGCCCGACCCTTCCGCGGACCCGTCTGCGGATCCGTCCACCGAGCCGTCGCCCACGCCGACGCCATCGGCGACCCCCTCGCCGGCCGAGGCACGCGTGCAGCACGCGTGGGTCGACGAGGCCGACGACAAGGCCGACGTGACCCACCGCGGCCAGCTCGACGCGCCCCTCGAGAACGCGGCCCGCTTCACGGTGTATGACGTCAGCTTCCAGGTCGTCAACCACGGCGACGCCGATGCGTCGTTCACGCCGGTGCTCCAGGTGAGCGTCGCAGGCGACTGGTCGGACCTGCCACTGGTCGATCCGGTGCAGGGTCAGCCGTTCTACGGGGCCGCGGACGACGGTCGCACCTTCGAGGCCCGCAACGAGTCGATCGGCGTGGCCGAGCTCCGGCTCGGTGACGACGTTGATCCCACCGCATCCGCCGTCGCGGGCGTCCTCGCCGCCGGCCGCGGGCTCGGCGCCCTGACCCTGCCCGCCCACGGCTATACCGAGGTCGTGTTCGCCGTCCGCGCCACGGCCAGCGCCATGTGGACCGACCGCTACACGTTCCGCCTGACCGACGCAGGCGCCGCGCTGCCCGGCGTTGATCCGGCGGTGATCGTCATGGGCGAGAAGCCGGCCGTGAAGCTCTCGCCGGGCCAGCAGGACGGCCGGGCCACCAAGGACCCGGTGCCGCGCTACAAGCTCCAGGGCTCGGTCTCCATGGGCGTGCGGGCGCCCGGCGCGCTGCTGGCCACGAGCCCCGCCTCGTTCAACCTCGCGGGCCCCAGCGTCGCCGCCCAGTCCGCGACCTCGCCGCACGTGCAGTTCGGGCTTGCATCGGACAGCTGTGCGGGTTGCCACGCCGCCCACACCGCACAGGGCCCGATGCTCCTCCAGCAGCCCAACCCTGCGGCCACGACGTGCTTCACCTGCCACGACGGCACGGGCGCGCTGTCCGACGTCCGCTCCGACTGGACGAACCCGGCGCTGCCCCCCAACGACCCTGCGACGGGCAGCTACTACTCCCACCCGGCGACGGCGACGGACAACCACGTCAGCGGCATCGAGGACGAGTTCGCCGGCGTGTCCAATCGCCACTCGGCCTGCGCAGACTGCCACCAGCCACACCTGGCCGACGCCACGAAGGCGATCCAGAGCACGGCCGGGTGGTCCGCCTCCGGCGCGATCCTGGCCCCCGGGGTCGGGGTGACCAACGGTGCGGCGGGCACCGCGCCCACGTATGCGTGGAAGCAGACGCCGACCTTCGAGTACGAGCTCTGCTACAAGTGCCATTCCGGCTACACGACGCTGCCGGCGCAGGATCCGCTCCACCCGAGCCGCTGGGCGCTGGACAAGGCGATCGAGTTCAACCCCGCCAACACGTCCTACCACCCGATCCAGGCGGCGGGCACGAACAAGTCCGCGGCGATGAGCGCAAGCCTCAGCGGCACGTCGCCCTACAAGCTCTGGAACTACGAGACCAACGAGACGGTGCGCTGCGTCAGCTGCCACGGCGACCCGGCGGCGGCCACGCCGTCGACGCCGCCACCCGCCGACACCCGGCTGGACGACCACGCGAGCAACAACCGCGGGATCCTCATCGCTCCGTACCGGGACCGCACGCTCAAGACAAACGCGGAGCCGTACAAGGCGAGCGAGTTCGGGCTGTGCTTCGTGTGCCATGCCGAGGCACCGATGGTCGACGACTCGGGCGACTTCCGGTCCGACACCAACTTCAGCGGGCACGGCTTCCACGTCAACACGATCGCGGGCGTGGGCACCCCGGGTTCGGACATCGACGCACCCGGTGCCGGCAACGGCGACGCACTGTGCTCCGAGTGCCACTACCGGATCCACTCGACCGCCCTCGCCACGGGGACGAACGCCCAGGCGCCGCGACTCGTCAACTTCGCGCCGAACGTCCGGCCCTCGAACGGCGTCCTCGCGTTCGTCGCAGCCGATGGCGCGCAGCTCGGCTCCTGCACGCTCAGCTGTCACGGCAGGCGACACACCAACATGCAGTACGCCGGAGCGCCGTAGCACCGGCGACGTTGGGCAACCCGGCACCGGCGCCCGAGCGCCGCCATTGACGGACCTGTATCGACTGGTACAGGTCCGTGGTCGTTCCTCCCCCCTCTGGCCCTCCCGGGTCCCGGCCGAAATGTGCGCCCCGACGGATGGGCCGGAGGGGGCGCGGCCCGGACAATCTCCTCAGGTGTCAGGCCGCGACCCCTGCGGCCACGAATGAGGGCAAACAACCATGCTTCGCACCCTTGCGCGCGGGCGATCCCGCGCGCAGTCCCGAGGAGGCCGCTCGTGACCTCCCGGATGCTCCGGCCGACGGGGCGAGCCGCCGAGGAGGCGGAGCTGCTGGCCCAGCTCGGCCTCCCGGCGAGCGCTTCCCCCGAGGACGTCGACCAGCTCCACCAGGCCGTGAGCGACTTCCTCGCGGCCGCGCCTGCCGAGATCCGGGGCTGGGCTCACGCCCAGGTCGCGGCGCTCGACTCGGCGTACATCTCCCTGACCGACCCGGTCGGACTCGAGGGCTCGGCCCTCAAGAGCCCGGCGAGTCCGCCGACGGTCGTACCCGGCGGGCCGGCGACACCTCCGGCCCGCCGGGGCCCCGCCCCGGAGGCTGCGGCCTCGGCGGAGATCCCCGCCGAGGCGCTGGAGGACGTCGAGATCGAGGGCGAGCCCAGCGTTGAGGACCTCGCGGCCCTGTACGCGATGGTGACCCCGAGCGCGCATGACGACATGAAGCCGGACACCAGGCGCCCGAAGGCGGCTCCGCTCCGGCAGGAGGCCCGCCCGATGCCCGCCGCCGCCATCGCGGCGACGGCCCCGCCGGCCGGCGGCAACATCTGGAAGCGGATCGTGCTCGGCAGCGTTGGCATCGTGGTGGTCGTCGGCATCGCGTTCGGCGCCAACATGGTGGTGAACGGCGGCGCCAAGGCCGTGCCTGAGGCGAGCGTCGCCGCGGATGCGAGCTCCGGCGCGCCGGTCGTCGACATGGCCAAGGTCGGCACCCTGATGCAGAAGCTGCAGGCGGACCCGGAGGATGTCGACACCCTGCTCGCGCTCGGCACCGAGTTCTACGCGGGCGGCGACATGGCGACCGCCGGATCGTGGTTCGACAAGGTCCTCGCGATCAACCCGAAGCACATCGACGCCCTCCTCGCCCGCGGCGCCACCTACTTCAACGACGGCGACCTTGCGAACGCCGAGGCGACCTGGCAGAAGGTGGTGGTCATCGAGCCCGACAACGTCGAGGTGCACTACGACCTCGGCTTCCTGTACCTCAACCAGACCACGCCGAACTGGGCCGGTGTCCAGCAGGAGTGGAACAAGGTCGTCGCGCTCGATCCCGAGTCGGATCTCGCCAAGACCGTGAAGTCCCACCTCGAGTCCCTCGCCGCCGCGTCGATGCTCCCCGCGGCCTCGCCCGGTGCATCTGCGGCACCGGCAGCGTCCCCCGCCGCATCCTCGGCGGCCTCCCCCGCGGCGAGCACCCAGCCGTGAGCGACCTCGGCAGCGTCCTCGGCCTCGGCATCGCCTTCCTGGGCGGGCTCGTGTCGTTCGCGTCGCCGTGCTGCCTGCCGCTCGTGCCCGCGTATGTCAGCTACATGGTGGGCGCGACCGGTGAGGGCACCACCGGCCGCCGCCCCGCCTTCGTCCACGGCCTCGCGTTCGTGGCGGGCTTCTCGCTCGTGTTCGTCGCCTTCTGGGTGCTGATCGGCGCGCTCGGCGCCGTCCTCGACCGCCGGGTCATGAACATGGTCGGCGGTGCGCTCCTCGTGTTCCTCGGCCTCCAGGTGGCCGGCCTGATCAATGTCCGCGCCCTGTGGCGCGACACGCGGGCGATGCCCACCATGGGCGGCGGCCTGGTGATGGCCGGCGGCTCCGGCTCCGGCGGGTTCGGCGGCATGGTCACGGGCTCCGGCTCGGCGACTCCCGCCTACCCGCGCTCCTTCCTCTTCGGGCTGCTGTTCGCCGCGGGCTGGAGCCCGTGCATCGGGCCCATCCTCGGAGGGATCATCGGCCTGGCCAGCGCGACCTCGAGCGTCCTGCAGGGCACGGTCCTGCTGGTCGCCTACGCCGCGGGCCTCGCCCTCCCGTTCCTCGCGGTGGCGCTCGGCGCCTCGTGGGTCTCCCGGCGGCTGACCTGGTTCGGCCGCCACCACCACGCCGTCAGCGTGGTCACGGGCGGGCTGCTCGTGATCCTCGGCGTGCTGATGCTCACCAACATGCTCGGCCGACTGGCGAACCTCGGTTCGCCGTTCGGTCTCTGAGGAGGTCGCCTGACATGACCCACGAGGTCAACAGCCGGCCGCTCCCCCCGGCGGCCACCTCGGCCCCGGCTGCGGCCGCCAGCCCGTCACTCATGGACAGGGTCGATGCCGGGCTGGAATGGCTCTGGCATTTCCTGTCATCGATGCGCCTCGCGATGGTCCTCATGCTCGCCATCGCGGTGCTTGGAGTTGCGGGCTCGCTGCTGATGCAGATCCCGCGCGACGTCGTGGGCAACCCGGCCAGCGAGCAGTTGTGGGTGGAGAGCGTCCGGCCGCGCTACGGTGGCTGGACCGACCTCTTCACCACCCTGGGCCTGTTCAACGTCTTCAACTCGGTCGTCTTCCGGATCCTCGTGGCGGCCCTGACGATCAGTCTGGTCGCCTGCTCCATCCACCGGATCCCGGGCATGATCCGGACCGCGCGTAACCCGCGTGTCGACGTGGGGCCAGCCTTCTTCGAGCACGCGCCGCAGCACGAGGCCATCGTCGCCCGGCGACCCATCGCGGAGACAGGCGCCGTCCTGACGGACGTCCTGCGGGCCCGCCACTACCGGACGTTGACCACGGACGACGGCACGGTCCACGTCTACGCCGACCGCTTCCGCTGGGCGCCGTTCGCGGGCCTCATCGGACACCTCTCCCTGGTGCTGATCATGGCCGGCGCGATCATCGGCGGCATGTTCGGCTATCGCAACGCGCAGTTCATGATCTCCGAGGGCGAGACGCTCCCGATCGGTGCCGAGCCGGGCGTGACGCTGCAGCTCCTCGACTTCAGCGACAAGTACGACACGACGACCGGCGCGCCCATCGACTACGCCAGCAGCGTCGTTCTCTCCAGGGATGGGCAGGAGATCGAGCGCCACGTCATCCGGGTCAACGACCCCCTGCGCTACAACGGCACGACCCTCTACCAGGCGTTCTTCGGAGCCTCGGCCATCGTGACCGTGAAGGACTCGAGCGGCAAGGTCCTCGTTGCCTCGAGCGGCGTCCCGCTCGCCTACCGCGACGAGAACGACGCCGCCTTCGGCACGGTGGCCATTCCGGGCTCCAGCTACACGGCGGAGGTCACTTCGACCACCGGCGGCGCCGATCCCAACATCAAGCCCGGCCAGGTCAAGTTCGGCATCTACACCCCGGGCGCCAGCCAGTTCACCGACGTGAAGGTGATCGACCAGGGCACCGCCGTCAAGATCGGCGATCTGACCGTCACCTTCGAGCGCGAGGGGCAATTCGCCGGCCTCAACGTCGCCCGAGACCCCGGCGTGGGCCTCGTGGGAATCGGCGCGGTCCTGCTGTTCTTCGGCTTCCTGGGCCGGTTCACCATTCCGCACAAGCGGATCTGGGGACGGATCACTGCCCACGGGACCAACGGTGCGGTCGTGGGCCTCGCAACCCTGACCTCCAAGAACGTCACTGCGGGCAGCGACTTCGAGAGTCTCGTCACCGACATCCGCGCGGCGCTGGCAGCGCCCACGAAGGCCTGAGGGAGTCCCACCATGGAAAAGATGTCCGGCTACGCGTTCGTCGCGGCCATCCTGATGACGGGCCTCGCCACGGCCTGCTACTACCTCTACGCGATCTCCGGCCTGCGGGCGTCCCGCACGCAGACCGCCGGCGGGCCCACGAGCGCCGGGCCCATGGGGATCGTGTCCGGGCCCCGAACTGCCGCGATCGGCCGGTACGCGTCGATCATCGGCTGGCTGGCGGTCACGGCGCTCCTGGCGAGCCTCGCCTTCCGGACGGTCGCCACGGGCCACGGCCCGTTCGCGAACATGTACGAGTTCTCCGTGGCGTTCGCGTTCGGCATCCTCGGCGCGTACATGTGGTTCGAGCGCAAGTACCACCAGCGGGTCCTGGCGCTGATCGTCTTCCCGGTCACGCTTGGGATGATGGTCTACGCCTGGAGCATCCAGGGGCCCATCGAGCCGCTCGTCCCCGCCCTCCAGAACAACATGCTGCTGACGGTCCACGTGGCCGTCGCTATCGTCGCGTACGGTTCCTTCGCGATCGCGTTCGCCTCGTCGTACCTGTTCCTCCTCCAGTCGCGCTCGGCCGCCACCCTGGTGCTGGCCACCATCGCCGGTGCTGCCGCCACCACGGGCGGGGCCCTTGTCGCGGGCGCACCCGGCGCGATGCTCGGCGGCCTCGCCGCCTTCGCGACCGTCAGCGTGGTCATGGCCATCGTGAGCCGTGTCACCGCCGATCGACAGGCCGTCGCCGAGGACAACAGCGGCCGCTGGGGCCTCCCCAAGCCGTTCGTCCTGGACGAGATCGGCTACCGCGCCGTCGTGATCGGCTTCCCGTTCCTCACCCTCACGATCATCCTGGGCGCCGTGTGGGCCGACACCGCGTGGGGCACCTACTGGAGCTGGGACCCGAAGGAGACCGCGTCGCTGGTGACCTGGCTCATCTACGGGACGTACCTCCACGCCCGCGTCATGCGCGGCTGGCGCGGCAACCCTGCCGCATGGCTGCTGGTGATCGGCTTCATCGCCACGCTGTTCACCTACTTCGGCAACCTCATCTTCGGCGGCCTCCACAGTTACTCCGGCCTGGGCTGAGCCCGGGCGGACGAAGGGAACATCCATGCACGCAGCGAACGCCGCGGGTCGTCTCTCGGGGCGCGTGGCCGGGCGCCTGCAGACCATCGTGGTGATCGCCGTGGCCGCCGTCGTGATCGGGGTCCTGGCCTACTCGGCCCTCGGGATCGGCCAGACGGACGGCGTCACGAAGGTGACGCTTCCGGCCGACGCCGCGGAGACGGCACCGCAGGTAGGCGCGATCCCGCCCAACTTCTCCGGGCTCACCTACGACGGCAAGCCCGTCGCCCTTTCGGACTACGCCGGCAGGCCCGTGTGGCTGACCTTCGGCGCCTCGTGGTGTCCGGACTGCCGCACCGAGGCGGCCGACGTGCAGGCGACGTACGCGGCGAACAAGGACCAGGGCCTCGTGGTCCTGGGCGTGTTCATCAACGAGCCCGCGTCGGATGTGGCCGCCTACGCGGGTCGAGCGGGCCTCACCTTCCCGATCGCCGTCGATCCCAACGCGGACATCGCCGCCGCCTACCGGTCCATGGGCATCCCGACCCACGTCTTCATCGGACCCGACGGGAAGGTCCGCGAGATCCGGATCGGTGCCCTCTCCAAGGACGACATGGCCCGCGCGGTCGCGGCCATCATGAACTGAGGACTCGATGAGCGACCCCGAGAGCGCCGCCGGGCTGCCGCCCGAAGCGAGCGCACCGACGGACGAGGCGCCGGCCGCCGGGCCGGTTCCAGACGCGCCGTCGGAGGGTCGCCGTCCCCGCCACCCGTTCTACCTGCGCGGGCGGCGCCTCCGCCTGCCGCGTTCGCGTGCCGGGCTGTTCGCGCTCCTGCTCGTCCTGGGCGCAGGCGGCAGCGTGGTCGCGTTCACGGGCGTGACGATGATCCAGTGGACCGAGACCGCGGACTTCTGCGGGCGCTGTCACACGATGGCCCCGGAGCTCTCCGCGTACCACCTGACCGCGCACCGCGACGTGGACTGTGGCGAGTGCCACGTGGAGCCGGGCATCGTGGGCTGGGTCAAGTCCAAGATCGCCGGCACGCGCCAGCTCGTGGGCGTCGTGACCGGGAACTACCCCACCCCGATCGAGCCGCCGGACCACCTCCTCCTTCCGAGCCCCAAGGACACCTGCCAGAAGTGCCACTCGCTCAACGACCGCTCCTTCGCGGCCCTGCGGACGACGACCTCCTTCGCCGAGGACCAGCAGAACACCCGCGAGTTCGTGGGCCTGATGATCCGCCCGGGCGGCGGCGACGCGTTCAACGTCAACCGCAGCGTCCACTGGCACGTCCTCTCGAACTTCACCTACCTCTCGCCTGACACGAACTCGGCGACGATCGACTACGTGACCTCGACGCGGGACGACGGGTCGGTCGTGGAGTACATCGCCCAGGACAAGATCAAGGTGGCCGAGGACGTCCGGCCCGACATCGACGCGCTGCGCGCCGTCGACCGCAACGTCACCCTCAACTGCTACGACTGCCACAACCGTGTCGGCCATGACGTCCCGAACCCGCGCGTCGGCCTCGACTACCAGCTCTCCAAGGGCGTCATCGATCCGTCGCTCCCGTACATCAAGCGCGAGGGCATGCGCATCCTGTGGAGCGGCTTCCCGGACACTGCGGCCGCCGACGCCGAGATCAACCGGCTGTCCGACTTCTACCGGACCAACTTCCCGGACGTCTACGCGACCAAGGGTGCCCAGATCGTGGACGCCGAGGACGAGCTCAAGGTCCTCTACCGGCTGACCGCGACGCCGGCGATGAAGGTCACTGCCGCAACCTACCCCAACAACATCGGCCACCTCGACTGGCCCGGCTGCTTCCGCTGCCACGATGGCGGTCATTTCAAGCTGGTCGACAACAAGGCCACCAGGGAGGTCATCCCCTCCACCTGCAACACCTGTCACACGTTCCCGCAGATTGGGCCGGCCGTCGCGAGCCTGCCGCTCGGCGAGCCCCCCTCCACCCACTCGGACGACAGCCTGTGGGTCTTCAACCACAAGAACGTCGCCACCAGCCTGGACCCGGGTGGCCAGACCTGCGGCGAGTGCCACGCGCGTGACTACTGCGTGAACTGCCACGCGACGGGCGCGGTGACCATCGACCACGACGAGATGGCCACGAACCACGCCAAGGTCATCCGCGAGCAGGGCAACCAGGCCTGCGCCTACTGCCACCTGCCGGTGTTCTGCGCGCGGTGCCATGCGGAGCCCGTCCTGCCGGTCACGACCCCGCTGTCGCACCCCGCGGGCGAGGGAGCCGTGCCGGCCGACCGCGCCACCGGGATCTCCTGGCCGCTCACGCCTGGGGGCTGACGAGGACCGGGCGACCCGGGGCCCAGCCCGGCCGGCGCCCGAACCCCGGAGGAGCCCTACGCCCGCCCGACCGCGACCCGGTCCGGGCGGGCGTAGACGTTGAAGCCGTCCCCGCGCAGGAACCCGACCAGGGTCACGCCGAGCCTCGCGGCCGCCTCGGCCGCGAGGTCGCTGGGGGCGGAGACCGCGGCCAGCACCGGGATCCCCGCGACGGCCGCCTTCTGGACGAGCTCGAAGCTCGCGCGCCCCGAGACGAGCAGGACGCGATCGTGGAGCGGCAGCCCGCCCGCGAGGAGGCGGCTCCCGACCAGCTTGTCGAGGGCGTTGTGGCGGCCGACGTCCTCGCGCAGCGCCACCAGCTCGCCCGAGGGCGTGAACAGGCCGGCGGCGTGGAGCCCACCGGTCACGCCGAAGACCTCCTGGCCTTCGCGCAGCCGGCCGGGCAGGGAGAGCAGGACGTCAGGGGTCACGACCGGGCCGTCCGGGATCGGGGGGCACCGGATCTCCACCTGGTCCAGCGACGCCTTGCCGCAGATGCCGCAGGACGCGGTGGCGACGAAGTTCCGGGCGACGATGCTCGCCGGGTCCAGGGCTCGGGCGAGCCGCACCACGACCTCGTCGTCGGGGTGGGCGTGGGTGCCGGGGTCGGCGACCTCGATCGAGGCGATGTCCCCGCGGCCGGCGATGAGGCCCTCGGTCAGCAGGAACCCGGCCGCGAGCTCCGCCTCGTGACCCGGGGTCCGCATCGTGACGGCGATGTCGATCGGGTCCTGGCCGGGGCCGCAGGCGCGAATCGCCATGGGCTCCTCGCCCGCGAGGCGGTCCTCGCGCTCCTGCGCGACGCCCGCGCGCCACGCGGTCACCCGGACGGGGGTCGCCTGGCGCTCCAGGGACGGCTCGTCCACGCCGGCTCAGCCGGCCTCGTCGAGGAACGCGAGCAGCGTGTCCGTGAACCAGTCCGGGCGCTCGAGGCTGGGCAGGTGGGCGACGCCCGGCAGGTCGATGCGGCGCGCGCCGGGCACCTCCACCACGTATCGCTCGAACGGCCGCTCGCTCACAGCGCCGGCTCCCGCTCCAGGTACACCGCGCTCCCCGTCGGCCGGAGGCAGTGGGTCATCGCCATCGCCTGCAGGTAGCCCCCCGCGTTGAGGACGGCGACGACCTCGCCCTCGTCGACCTCACCGAAGGGGTAGTCCTCGGCGAACACGTCACCCACCTCATTGATGTGGCCGGCGATCGTCACGACCCGGGTCCGCGGCCGCAGCGGGTCCCTGACGGTGAGGATCTCCTTGGCGTACCGGTAGATGAAGTACGAGCAGTCCACGTTCCAGCCGATGTCGAGCCCGACGAATGTCGTCCCGCCGCGGCGCTCCACGCTCACGACCTCGCCCAGCAGCAGTCCCGCGTCCTTCATGACGAAGTCGCCGGGCTCGAAGGCGGCCGTGACGCCGTAGGGGGCCAGGTGCTCGCGCACGACCGAGGCGTAGGCATCGAGGTCCACCGGCACCTCCCCGTCGCGCGCGCCGCGGCCGAGGCCACCGCCCACGTTGACCTCGCGGATCGCGAAGCCGGCATCGGTGAGCCGGTCCAGGAAGCGGGCGGCGCGCCGGAGCGCGGCCGCGAACCCGTCCAGCTGGTCGCCAAGCCAGCCGGACCCCGCGTGAAAGTGCAGCGTGTCCACGACGAGCCCGTGGCGGCGGGCCGCGGCGATCGCGTCGTCCAGCCGGTCCTCCCCCACGCCGAACTTGGTGGGCCGCTCCCCCGCGTACGCGAGGTGCTCGGTGTAGCCGGCGCCGGTGCCGGGGTTGATGCGGATCCCGATCGTCCGGCCGGGCGCGCGCCGGCCCAGGCGCTCGATCTGGCTGATCCCATCGAGGTTGATCCGGATCGGGTGCGCCAGCAGCACGTCGAGGTCCCGCTCGGACACGTTGGTCCCGGTGTGGCTGATCTCGAACGGCTCCCAGCCGTTGGCCAGGGCGTGGGCGACCTCGCCCGGCGAGCAGGCGTCGATGCCCACGCTCTCCGGGGACCCGGGCGCGCCCAGGCCGCGCAGCACGGCGAGGATTCGCGGGTCCGGGCACGCCTTGAGCGCGAAGCGGACCACCGACTGGACGCCGGCCCGGGCGAGCGCGGCCTGGAGCGAGCGCACCGTCTCCACGGGCCGGGCGAGGTCGTACACGAACAGCGGCGTGCCGTGCTCGCGCACCAGCGCCTCGAGGTCCGCGCCGTTGACCGAGAGGCGGCCATCCACGATGTCGAAGCCGGGCCTGCGCCACCAGGCGGGGGCGGCCCCCGCCACCGGGGCGGCAGGGCTGGTCACTCGGTGGCCTCGGGGCCCGGCGTGGCCGGGGCGGGTGTCGCGGGATCCGGACCGCGGCGGGTCCGGGACCCGGCGGACGCGGGCCGCGCGGCGAGGATCGCCCGCCGGGTCACGGGATCCGCGAACGGGTCCGGCCCGTCGGCCACCGGCGTCCCGACCGCGAGCAGGAGCCGCTCGGTGATGTCGGCGATGTCCTCGACGGCGGCCCGGAACGCGTCCGCGTTGCGGGCCGACGGCTCCCGGAAGCCGCTGACCTTGCGGACGTACTGGAGCGCGGCGGCGCGGGCCTCGCCGGTGGTGGCGGCGCCGGCGTCCTCGCCGCGCCGGAGCTGGCGGATGCTGCGACACATGCCGCGCAGGGTACTGCGCCGGGAGCCGGGCGGCGAGAGGGGGACCGCCCGGCCGCACCGGCGCCAGCACGCACCACAGAAATCGGCCGCTGGGGCAATCGGCCGCTAGGGCTAGACGGCAGACGCGAATGGCGCGATGATGTCGGCGGCCAGTATTGGCCGGGGACTTATCGAGGCCGGTGCTCGGATTGAGTGCCGGCCTCGTCTGCGTTCTGCTCGGGCGTCGGCGGCACGCGTCGGTCCGCCCCTCGCGCTGCCCCGGGCCTACGCCGCGGCGCCCGCCTCACCGTGATCCACGGGCTCGTGCCGGTCCTCGAGGCGCCCCGGCACCTTCGGCAGGAGCAGGCTCAGGACGACGCCCACGAGCACGAAGCCACTGGCCACGAACCCGGCCAGCCGGGTGGCGTCCACGAAGGCCGTCTCGACCGGGACCACCGCCAGCGGCAGGGCCGCGAGGAACGCCGGGTCGCGGAAGCAGGCGACCTGTGCCGCGGGCAGCGAGGCGCCATCGCCGCCGAAGCCCGCCCCGGAGGCGGCGGCGGCGGCCGGGTCCCTGAGCGCCGGCAGGACCTGGCCGGCCGACTCGTCGACGAGCGTGGTGACCAGCTCCACGCAGGCCGGCGCCATCTGCGGGACCGCGGCCCTGATGTTGGCGGACGTGCCGGACACCAGGTTGACGAACAGGATCGTGCCCAGGATGGCGATCCCCATGGCGGACCCGACCTGGCGCATCGTCGAGTTGGCCCCGGATGCCAGGCCGGAGCGCTCCGCCGGGATGTCCGAGAGGACGATGCTTGTCAGCTGCGCCGTTGCGAAGCCCACGCCGATCCCGTAGACGAACAGCGGCAGCCCGAGCGCGAGGCCCGAGACGTCGACCGAGATCAGCAGCGACGTGGCAATGATGCCGACGGCCTCGAGCGCCATGCCCAGCGTCACGACCCGGCGCGGGCCCCACATGTGGGCGAACCGCGCCGCCATCGGCGCCGCGAAGAACGCGCCGATCGCGAGGCTCAGGAACACGAGGCCGGTCTCGAACGCGCTGTAGCCGATGACGGCCTGGAGGAATAGCGGCAGGGCGAACAGCAGCCCGAACTCGCCGAGCGAGACGATCGTGCCCGCGAGGTTCCCGTAGCGGAACGCCGGGTACCGCCACAGGTCCACGTCGAACAGGAAGAACCTGCCCGCCCGCGACCGGCGCTGCTCCACAACGATGAACAGGATCAGCGCGACGATTCCGAAGCCGAGGGCGAACGGGATGACCGAGACGGTCTCGAGCGGCCACGACCAGCCGAGGACCGCGAACGGCCGCTCCGGGGTCCACCAGCCGTAGCTGCGCCCCTCGATGAGCCCGAACACGAACGAGCCCAGGCCGAGCGTGATCAGCAGGAAGCCGAGCGGGTCCAGGCCGAACTTGGCGTGCTCGTCCCTGGACTCGCGGATGTACCGGAGCGTCCCGAACACGGCGACGATCGCCACGGGGACGTTGATGAAGAAGGCCCAGCGCCAGGAGAAGCTCGTCGTGAGCCAGCCGCCGAGCAGCGGGCCCACCGCGGCCATCCCGCCGATCGTGGCGCCCCAGATGCCGAAGGCGATCGCGCGATCGCGGCCGCGGAAGTTGGTGTTGAGGATCGACTGGGTGGACGGCAGGATCATGGCGCCGCCGATGCCCTGCACGACGCGGGCCGCGATCAGCAGCTCACCCGAGGGAGCGGCGCCCGCGAGCACGGATGCGACGCCGAAGACGCCCAGGCCCGCGAGGTACAGCACGCGCCGACCGACCAGGTCGCCGATCCGCCCGAGGGTCACCAGGAGCGCCGCGAAGACCAGCGCGTAGACGGTGTTGATCCACTCCGCGGTCGTCGAGTCCAGCTTGAGCTCGCGGATGATGGAGGGGACGGCGACGTTCACGATCGTCGCGTCCACGATGATCATGGCGACGCCCAGGCTGAGCATCGCGAGGCCCAGCCAGCGGCCGCGGCCCCCCTCCTGCATGGCGCCGCCCACGGCGGTCGCGGGTTGAGTCACGGGTACACGAACTCCTATCGTCAGGCTCGGATTCGACGCGCTGCCGGTCGGGGCGCCGGTGCGGCGCCGCTGACCGTTCGAACGCGCGAGAGCGGCGGATGGGCGCAGTCTCGCACGGTCGGCGGCACGGCGTGCGGGCGACTCAGGCGGGCGCCGCGACCAGCTCCGGCACCGCTCGGCGAGGGTCTCGGGCGCCGTGCCGTCCGTGACGAGCCGAGGGCGTCGCGCAGCTCGCGGACGGTCCAGCCCTCGCCTGCCTCGGTGTCGGCGTCCGAGTCGCGGAGGGGCCAGCCGAGACGCCCCGCCACGAGGCGCCCGACGGTGATCTTGCCGCTCCCCATGAGCCCGAGGAGCACGACGTGGCGGACGGGTGCCGGGGTGGCGCGTATGGCGCGTATGGCGCATCACGCCCCTGTTGCCGGGCTCGCGGCGTATGCTCCCGGCCATGGACCGCTGGAAGACCATCATCGAGCCGTTCCGGATCCACGCCGTCGAGCCGATCCGGCTGACCAGCGAGGCGGAGCGCGAGCGGGCCCTGGAAGCCGCCGGCTGGAACCTGTTCAACCTCCACGCCGACGACGTCCTCATCGACCTCCTCACGGACTCGGGCACGGGCGCCATGAGCCGCGACCAGTGGGCCGCGATCCAGCACGGCGACGAGAGCTACGCGGGCAGCCCGTCCTGGTTCGTGTTCCTCGAGGCCGTCCAGAACCTGTTCCCGTTCAAGCATGTCATCCCGACGCACCAGGGTCGGGCCGCCGAGAAGATCCTCTATACCGCGGTCGGTGGGCCGGGGAAGGTTGTCCCCAACAACACCCACTTCGACACGACCCGCGCCAACGTGGAGTTCACAGGCGCCGAAGCCGTCGACCTCGTCATCGCCGAGGGCCGCCAGCCGTCGCTGATCCACCCGTTCAAGGGCAACATGGACGTCGCGGCCCTCACCCGGCTCCTCGAGGAGCGGGGCGACGCGATCCCGATCGTCGTGATGACGATCACCAACAACTCCGGCGGCGGCCAGCCGGTGAGCCTCGAGAACCTGCGAGCGGTGCGCGAGGTCTGCGACCAGTTCGGCAAGCCGCTCTTCCTCGACGGCTGCCGGTTCGCGGAGAACGCGTGGTTCATCAAGACCCGCGAGCCCGGCCAGGAGCACCGCCCGGTCATCGACATCATCCGCGAGATCGGCGGCCTCGTGGACGGGATGACCATGTCGGCCAAGAAGGACGCGCTGGTCAACATCGGCGGCTGGCTGGCGATGAACGACGACGCCCTTGCCGAGGCCTGCCGCAACCTGCTGATCCTCACCGAGGGCTTCCCGACGTACGGCGGCCTGGCCGGCCGCGACCTCGAGGCGATGGCGCAGGGCCTCCGGGAGGTCGTCGACGAGGACTACCTGCGCTACCGGATCACGTCCACCGCCTACTTGGGCGACGCGCTGGTCGACGCTGGCATCCCGTGCGTGATGCCCTTCGGCGGGCACGCGGTCTACCTGGACGCGCGGGCGATGCTGCCCCACATCCCGCCGCTCGAGTACCCGGGCCAGGCCCTCGCGGTGGAGCTGTACCGCGCCGGCGGCATCCGCGGCTGCGAGATCGGGACCGTCATGTTCGGGCTGCACCCGGACGGGACGGAGACCGAGGGTCCGATGGACCTCGTGCGCCTCGCCATCCCACGCCGGACGTACACCCAGAGCCACATCGACTACGTCATCGAGGTCGCCCACGACGTGGTCGCCCGCGCGTCCTCCCTGCGCGGCTACCGGATCGTGAAGCAGCCGAAGCAGCTGCGGCACTTCACGGCGACCTTCGAGCCCATCCGGTAGCGGCTGCCGTGCGGATCCTCGTCGTCAACGGACCCAACCTCAACCTGGTCGGGACCCGGGAGCCATCGATCTACGGCTCTGAGACCCTGGACCAGGTCCACGACCGGGTGCGGGCCCGGGCGGTGGAGCTGGGCGTGGGCGTGGACTTCTTCCAGTCCAACCACGAGGGCCGGATCATCGACCGGCTGCACGAGCGCGACTTCGACGGGGCGGTCGTCAACGCGGGCGGCCTGACCCACACGAGCGTGGCCCTGCGCGACGCGCTCCTGGGCATCGCGCGGCCGTTCGTGGAGGTCCACCTGTCCGACCCCGCGACGCGCGAGCCGTTCCGGAGCGTCAACTTCCTGCACGACATCGCGGTCGCGAGGGTGGTGGGCCAGGGACCGCCCGGATACGTCGTGGGGCTCGACGCCATCGTGGAGCACCTCCGCCGCGCGGGAGGCTGACGGCGTGGGGACCGCCGGCCGGGAGCGGGACCGGTACGCCCGCGCCTCGCTGCGCGAGCAGATGGCCGACGAGCTCACCGCCCTGGGGGCGCACCCGGGGGTCCTGGCGCTCATCGTGGTGCTCGCGGGCGGCTGGCTGTTCTTCACGCTGACCAAGGCGCAGGTCGTGCGGGTCACGGACCTGCGGGCGGGCGACTGCCTGTACATCCACGCGGCGGACGCCGACACCGACTCGCCCACCGGGCGGCCCGCCGGCACGGCCACGGGCGCGGTCATTGCGCTGTACGAGGACGGGACAGAGCGGGCAGCGTGCGACGGCTCGCACAGCCACGAGGTCCTGGAGTCGTTCGCACTGCCGGGCGCGCCCGGGGCGCCGTACCCGGGTTCCGCGTCGCTCCGGGCCTCATGGCTGGAGCCATGCACCGCCGCGTTCACCGCCTGGGTGGGCCGGGCGCCGGCGGGCTCCGTGCTCGAGCCCGTGGTCGCCGTGCCCACGCAAGCCGCGTGGGAGGACGGGCAGCGGACCGGGGCGTGCCTCGTCGCGAGCCTCAACGGACAGTTCCTGCCCGCACCCGTCCGGGGGAGCGGGCGCTAGCGATCAGGCGCGGAGCGTGATCGTCCCGGCCTGGTGGTCGATGACGAGCGGCAACTCGGGTAGCGGCGTGTTGGTGGGGCCCTGGAGGACCGCGCCGTGGTTGCTCGGGTCGAAGGCCGCGCCGTGGCAGGGGCAGAGCATGACCCCGTCCCGCGCGTCCCAGCCCACCTTGCAGCCCTCGTGGGTGCACACGGCGTCGTAGGCCACGTAGCTGCCGTCCGCGAGCTTGACGATGATCCCGGGGTCCCCCGCGGGCAGGGATCCCGGGGCGTCGGCGGGCACGCGGATCCGGATCGCGCCCTTGGCATCCACGGAGGCGATCGAGGCGACGGTCAGGCCCGTCGGCGTGAACGCCGTGCCCGGCGTCGCGGGGGCGCCCGAGTCGGCGGGCGGGGCGGAGGCGGTGCCAGGCGTGGCACCGGCGCCGGTCCCGCTTCCCGTGCCGGAGCTCGGGTCCGCTCCCGCGCCCGTGTCTCCGCCCGCGGCCGAGACCGGGGCGGGACCACGGAACAGGCGGATCGGGGCGGCCATGGACGCGACGGCCAGCGAGGCCGCGCCGAGGACACCGGCCTGGAGGAGGAGCCGGCGCGCCGCGTCGGCCCCCGGGTCGAGCTCCTGCGCCCCGCGGGTCCGGCCGCCGGCGCGCTGGCCGACCGCCCGGGCGCGATCCCAGGCGTCGAGGCGGGGCGCGCCGATCCGGCGCACGGCGTCGGGGACGAGCAGGCCACCGTGACCGGCGACGGCGAGCGCGAGCCAGCCGAAGGCATACGGCAGGTCCGGCCCGTAGTAGTAGGGGTGCGTGGCCCACGAGGCGGTGAGCCAGAACACGAGCGAGAGCAGCGTGCCGCCGACCGCGGCGAGGCGGAACGCGAGACCCGTGAGGGCGCCCAGGCCGATGGCGATCTCGGCGAGCGCGATGAGCAGGCCGAGCGGGATCGCGAACGGCTCCGCGATGCGCACGAGCGGCGCGAGGGGCGAGACACGCGTGAACGCCGCCAGCTGGGCGACGATGGAGGCCGGGCTCGACGCGTCGAAGAAGGCGGGGTCGAGGAGCTTGTCGACGCCGGCATAGACAAAGGTCACGCCGAAGAACGCGCGGATGGGCAGGAGCGCGATGAAGGCGGGACCCGCGCGCCGCAGCTGCTCCAGGAGCGAGGGGCCGGGAGCCTCGGACGGAGCGCTCCCCGGCTGCGGCACCGGGTCCGTGCCGAACGCCGGGAGGCCGCGCGCGCGGCGCTGATCCCGATCTCGACGGCTCACCGGCTCGATCGCCCTTGCGTCACGAGACATCCGATCCTTTCGTCCGTTGGCGCCGGCAGGAACCGGCGCGCCCGGGATGGATCATGCCGGATCCGGGTGATCAGGCTCCTGAGTCCGACATGTGAATCCTCACATCAACGGACGCCAGGCCGGGTCGACCGGTTGCCACCGACCGCGGCGGCCACGGACGCCGCCATGAATCCGAGCATCGACAGCACGGTCAGCACCCCGCCGGCCTGCCACGCCGCAGGGACCGTGAACAGGTCGCCGACCACGATGCGGACGAGGAGGCCGACGTGCAGCAGCGCGAGGTGACCATAGAACCAGGTCCGGTATGGGAGCGGGACGCGGAGCACGGACGGCAGGATGACCGGTGCGTGGCCATAGACCATCGAGATCACGAATCCCAGGAACAGGGCATGGAGCATGGCATCTCGGGCGAGGGCGGTGGCTGTTGCTCCCGCCAGCAGCCAGGCCGCGCCGCCAACGGCCAGCCAGGCATAACCCGCGAGCAGGCAGAGGGCGATGAAGCGCGTGACGCCCGCCATGTGGACCGTGCGGCGGGCGATGTCGAACCGGGCCAGCCATGCCGCGAGGGCGAGGAGGCCGAACCCGCCCAGGCGCAGGCCGGCATCCGGGAACCACGTCGCAAGGACAACCCCGGCTCCAAACAGAAGCGCCGCCGCCACGAACAGCCTGCGCCGGAGCGGCGTCAACAGGGCCATCCGGGCAAGCTCCAGCCGCTCCCCGGCCACCGTCAGAATCAGCAGCGCGGCGACCGCCGGGACGGCGTCCGCCACGGGTCGCCCGGCCTGCAGCAGCGCCGCAGCCAGGACCCAGCCGAGGGCGCCTGCGGCCTGGATCCAGGTGTGGAGCGCGCGGTCCTGGCCGAGGAAGACCAGGTACATCGCGAGATACACCACTGACGCGGCCGAGATCAGCGTGGTCACGAGGAGGGCGGGCGCCCCGGCGATCAGGGCCGCGCCGGCGAGGCCCGCGGCCACGGGCGCCGCGAACCCCCACGCGCGGCCGAGCGCCACGGACCGCTCCAGCGCGATCAGCGTGCCGAGGAAGCCGAAGGCCATGAGCAGGCCGTGCGAGCCTCCAAGGCGGGCCGCAGGTGACGCTCCGGTCACGCCGAGGAGCACCAGTGCCCCGAACAGGCCGGCCAGCAACGACACGCCGGCGAGCGCCACCAGGCCGAACCGCCTCGGCGACGTGCGAGTGGCGCCGGTCCTCGCCCCGGCCGTGGACGCCGCGGTCACCCTGGCCAGCCCAGCAGCCTGCGCGCGGCGTCGCTCATCAGGGCCGGGCTCCAGGGCGGCTCGTGGACCACCTCCACCTCGGCGCCCAGGATCCCCGGCAGGCGCTGGACGGCGAACCGGACCTGGTCCTCCAGGAACGCACCGATCGGGCATGCCGGGGTGGTGGTGGTGAGGGTCACGTACCCGATTCCGTCGCGGATCACAACGTCGTAGACGAGGCCGAGGTCGACCAGGTTGATGCCGAGCTCTGGATCGATGACCGAGCGCAGGGCCTCCCACACCGGGGCGGGGTCGTCATCGGACTCCGGTTGCGCGCCGGGATCGAGGTGACCGGTGGTCGGAACAGAGGTGACGGGATCAGGCACCGAGCGACCTCCCGAGCCGGGCGACGCAGAGGTCGGGCCGGACGAATGGCTCGATGGACATCGCGTCCCGCGGCGAGCCGAGCTCGCGGAGCGCGCCCCGAAGGAAGCCGAGATGGACGCCGCAGACGGCCGGGAGCCGGCGGCGCTCGATTGGCTGGAATGGGCAGGCCCGGAGTCGGATCTCGTCGTCGTCGGGCGCGAGGCGCTCCGGAGCGAAGCCGGCGTCAGCGAGGAGCCGGGTCACGGCCTCGTGCGGCGCCGAGCTGACGCCGGCCGCGGCCTCACCGACCTCGGCGGTGGCCGCAGCGCGCCCCCAACGCTCGCCAGCGGCCAACCAGATGGCGGGCGCGTCGGGCAGGTGGGCCACCTCGTCCGCCAGCGCACCCGCGAGCAGCCGGAACGGATCCTCGGGTTGCGGACGGGGCGCGAAGCGCAGGCCCGGACGGCCCCGGCCCTGGAGCCGGGCCACGGACACCTGGACGAGGCCGGCCCCCTCGAGGCGGCGCAGCTGCTCGCGGACCGAGTTGGGGTGCAGCCGCAGGCGCATGGCCAGCTCGGTCACGCCGACCGGCGCCGGGGCCTGATCCAGGGCCTCGAGCAGCGCGCGGCGCGTCGGGTCCGCGAGGACGGCATGGCGGTCGGAGGAAGGCATACTTGCATTTTGCACGGTGCAGACCGTACATTTCAAGCCCCGATGACGGTTCCCTGCACCAATGGAGCCACCCGATGACCGAACCGAAGCGTATCGACCTGCGCGGCATGCCCATCGATCCCCGCCACGAGCTCCTGTTCGGCACGCTGTTCGGGCTCGCGGTAGGCGAGATCATGGAGGTCACCAACGACCACGACCCCTCCGGGCTGTCGTATCGGCTGGCGGCCGAGCACCCCGGCCGCTACGGCTGGACCTGGGTGGAGCAGGGGCCGGTGGACTGGCGATTCAGCGTTGAGTGTCTCGCCGAAGCGCCCGCGGAGACTTCGGACAGCGGCCAGGCCTGGGCCTGAGCGCCCGAGGCGACGAGGTCAGCCGCCCCGGCCGCCCCAGCGCCACTCGATCGAGCCCGTGTAGCAGTGGCCCAGATACTCGCACAGCGCCCGTGACATGTCCCAGGTGCGCCCGGCTACGTACGGCCCGCGGTCGATGACGGGCACCGTGATCCGGCGGCCGGTGACCGGGTTCCGGAACGTGACCAGCGTCCCGCACGGCAGGCTGCGATGGGCGACGCCCAGGATCGTCCGCGTGTACCGCTGGCCGCAGGCGGTACCCGAGCCGTAGAAGCCGGGCCCGTACCAGCTGATGTCCGGGTCGAAGCGCCAGTAGTTCTTGGCGTACACGCCCGCCTTCGCCGCGGGCTGCTTCACGGTGGGCCGTGCCGCGGGGGTGACGCGCCCGCCTGGCTCGAGGAACGCCGAACCGGGCCCGAGCCTCTCGGCCGAGCCCGTTGCGGAATCGTCGGTGGGAATCGTCGTCGCCGGGGAACCGGCGGGCAGCGCGATCGAGACGGCCGTCAACGAGGCCGGTGCGATCGTCCGGGCGGAGCTCGGGGCACTCGAGCCCGCAGGTTCTGGTACGGCGACCAGGGCGCACGCGGCCATGAGTGCCGCGAACGCGACGATGAGCCTGGTTCGCACGATGCCCCCGCAATCTACCCTGCCCTGTCAACGTCGCGCCAGCGCGCCCGCCTGCCGCACCCGGGCGGATGCGGCCAGGCGCCTCGGGGCCTGCCCGCGCCAGGACCCCATTCCGGCCGCCGATCAGCCGGGGATCCGGCGCATTCCTGACACAACGCGACGGGCATCGGTCGTACCGTTTGCGGTATGCGCGGCATGACCATCCGACCGGCCTACAGCACCTGGCCCCAGGTCAACCAGCGTCATCGCGACGCCGTCGCCGCGATGACGGACGAGCAGTTCGCGATCCGCCCATCCTCTGGGCGCTGGCCGATCTGGGCGACGATCGGCCACGTCGCCTGCCAGCGGGTTTTCTGGCTGTGCGACTTCGCGGGTGAGCCCGGCGCGGCGGCGACGCCGTACCACCGCGCCGAGCTCAACGAGGCGCTGGGGATCGCCGGGCTGCCGCAGGTCGATCTTTGGAGCTGATGACTGAGGGGCGTCCCTCCGCCGAGCGAGCCGGCGATCCGGCGGCGGCGGCATGACCGCGGCGCGGATGGCCCCGGCGCCGGACGGCGAGCGGGCGCTGGTCGTCGAGGGGGCGCTCGACCTCCGCCGGACGCTGGGGATCCATGCGCGCGGCGCGGGCGACCCGGCGCTCCGGTTCGAGGCCTCGGGCAGCACGTGGCGCGCGTCGCGGACGCCGGAGGGCCCGGTCACCCTGCTCGTGGAGGCGCGCGCCGGCGGCGTGCGCGGCCGGGCGTGGGGGCCGGGGAGCGCCTGGGCGCTCGCGCATCTCGACGCCCTGCTCGGCCTGGACGATGACCCAGCGGCGCTGGTCCCCCGTCACGAGGCGCTCGTGGTCGCGGTCCGCCGGTGCCCCGGCATGCGGATCGGGCGGACGCTCGCGGTCCACGAGGCTCTCGTCCCCGCGATCCTCGAGCAGAAGGTCACCGGCGACGAGGCCCGGCGCGCCTGGCGCGGGCTCGTCGCCCGCTACGGGGAGGACGCGCCGGGCGGGTTCGGGCTGCGGCTCCCGCCGGACCCGACCGTGCTGGCCGCGCTGCCCTACCACGCGTTCCACCCGCTGGGCGTGGAGCGGCGGCGAGCCGAGCTGGTGCGGGCGGTCTCGCGCGAGGCCGCGAGGCTGGAGCGCCTCGGCGATGCGGCCGCCGGACCGCGAGCGGCGGAGCCGGCGCGGGCGGCCGCGTACGCGGCGCTGCGGGCGTTCGCGGGCATCGGTCAGTGGACGGCGGCCGAGGTGGGCATCCGCGCCTTGGGGGACCCGGACGCGGTGAGCGCCGGCGACTTCCACCTCCCCAACACCGTCGCGTGGGCGCTCGCCGGCGAGCCGCGCGGCACGGACGAGCGGATGCTCGAGCTCCTGGAGCCGTACCGCGGACAACGCGGGAGGGTGATCCGCCTCCTGGAGCTGGCCGGCATGAAGGCGCCCCGGCGGGGCCCGCGACTCTCGCCACGCCGCATCGCCGACCTCTGACGCGCCCCGGGGCCGGGCGCAAGGGCGACGCGTTTGGGGTCTACGGCGCCGCCGACCGCCCTTCACCTTCACCTACGGCGCGTTCGTGAACGGCGAGGGGGCCGGGGTCATCGACACCCCGCCCACCTGCACCGTCGTCCCGGCCCACATGAACGTGGGCAGCTACCCGATCACCTGCTCCGGCGGGCTCGCCGACACGTACCAGTTCTCGTTCACCGGCGGCACCCCCACGGTGACCAAGGCCGGCCAGACGGTGAGCTTCGACGGGTCCGCGCCGGCGGGTGCGCTCGTGGGCGGAACCGGCGTCGAGACGGCAACGGCCACCAGCGGCCTCGCTGCCGCCGTCACCGTCGACGCGTCGACCACCAACAGCGCCTGCTCGCTCACGGGCTCGACGGTCCACTTCGACGCGGTCGGGACCTGTGTCCTCGCGGCGAACCAGGCCGGCGACGCCGACTGGAACGCGGCGCCGCAGGTCCTGCGGAGCTTCTCCATCGGCCCGACCCAGCAGACGATCACCAGCTGCTGGACGCCTTCGGCAACCCGTTGACCGCCAGCGCGGGCACCGTGACACTGGGCGTGAGCGGACCCGGTTCCGCGGGGACCGTGACGGACAACGCCGACGGCAGCTACAGCGCGACCTACACGAGCGCCGTTGTGGGCGCGCCGGACGCCGCCACCATCACCGGCGCGCTGGACGCCCAGCCGCTGGCGGACGACGCGGTGATCTCGCTGACTCCGTAGCGCCGCGGCCTCACACGCGGGACCGTCGCGGGGCGGTCCTGCGTTTTCCTACCAGATCCGCATAGGACCCCGCGGGCCGGAGCCACGCGGCGGCGGCCAGCCTCGGCGCGTTGCCCCGAGGCAGTACCGGGACCTTCGGCGTGGTGTCAGGGTGCGCCCCGGTGCCACGCCCCGGGGCAACGCGTCTGGTGGGGGTTTGGACCACTGACCATCGTCGGTTCGCGGATGTCGGTCAGGCAGGGCTCGACGAGAGACCCTTCTCGTCGTGTCTGGCCGTGGTCATCCCCGGGGCGGCCCCGTGATCCCCGGATGCCATCGCTGGCAGCCCGAGGGCTTCCGCCCGATCGGCAGCCCGACGCAGCAGGACCAGCTTCACGACCGCGAACGGCGTGAAGCGTCCGATCTCCGGGTCGGAGATCCTGGTGCACAGGTTGCTGGCCGCCACCGCGTCACTCGACCCTGCGTAGCCGCACCTGGAGGACGCACACCGTGCGCCTCGGAGAGCCGAGAGAGGTCGCGCTGGAGCTGGCCCTTGGCCCATCTGCTGAGCCTCCGGTTTTCCCTGCCGCCCCGATCGGTTGTTGAGACAAAGCCGAGGTCCTCGACCGCAAGGTCGCTGACGTCGGGATGCCGTGTGAGAGCTTCCTTGATGGCCTCGTTGTGGATCCGGCGCAGCCGTGCCTCGGCCGTGCGGCGCCGTCGATCGCGCCTTGCGTTCCCGAGGTTGTGCTTGCGCATCCGGCGGGCTTTGAGGGGGTCGGCATGCTTCTGCTCGGCCCAGACCCGGCCGCGATGGGGACGGCGCATCGCGTCGGCGACCGCCGTGAGCGCCGTGAGCGCCGTGCCGTCGTCCGCTCCATGGCTCGTCGCTGCGCGGTCGTCGGTCTCCGTCACGGTCAGGACCGCGCTGATGCCCTTGTCGGCCCCCGCGACGATGCCAGCCGCCCGGTCCGCCACCTCGATCTCGACGGTGTGGCGCAGCACGATCCGCTTGCGGCCGTGCGTGTCGAGCTCCACCGAGACCCGGAGCGTCTTGCCATCCGCCAGGTGGGCGATGCCTTCGCCCGCGAGCGGGATGCGGAGCGGCTTGCCCTTGACCAGCGAGGGCAGCGAGATCCAGGCCGGGAAGTGCTCCCCGGCGCGTTCGGTGGCGCGGTAGGTCATCGCGTCGGCGTTGAACCACAGGGCATGGCGCAGCCGGGGCTGCGCGGGCCTGACCCGCAGGAGCGCCGACCGCAGCCAGCGGTCAAGGCGGGCGTGGCCATTGGAGCGGAGGAGCTCGGTGCCGTCCTTGCGGGTCGGCTGGACCACGCCGCCGGCCATCACCGCGACCAGGTGCCGCGGCCAGCGCAGCAGCCAGTTGAGCTCGTGCGCCTCGGTGTCGGAGATCCGCCCCGCCTTCCGGCGCCCCGCGATCCGTGACCGCACGCGCTCGGCTGCCTGCTCCCAGCCGCCCGCCACGATGGCGCAGGCATGCGTGATCGCCTCCTGCTGGAGGTGGCTGTTGAGCGACGAGAAGGCTGCCCGCTCCGGCGACGCCCGGAACGCCTTGACGACGTCCCGTGGCCGGTAGGCGAGCGCGATCGCCTCTGGGTCCCGCAGCCGGTGGACCTGCCAGCGCACGAGGCGCCCGAACTCGGCAGCCACGGCCTCGACCGCCGCGATCTTGGCCGCGTCGGTCTCGATCGCGGAGTGGCGAACCCGGGAGCGGGTGATTGTGCTCACGGGGTCATCATGGGCGAGACTTGTGACAGGTCCAGTGTCACGAAACCCCCACCAGAAGCGTTACCCCGCCACGCCCCTCAGGCGGCCCGACGACCCCGGCCGCCCCGGCGGCGACCCTCGCGGATTCAGTCCGCGACGGGCTCCTCGCGCATGCCCCATGGGGACCCGTACTCGGTGAGCAGGTCCAGGAACGGCACGGGCTCGAACGCCTCAGGACCCAGCACACCCAAGCCGGACCACGTCCCGCGGGCCAGGAGCTCCAGCCCGACGATCGGGTTGATGGCCGTCTGCCAGACCACGGCCTGCGACCCGTACTCGCGCCAGGACCAGTCGCTGTCCACCACGTGGTAGAGGTACACGGCCCGCGGGCGGCCGTCCTTGCCCTTGCCGGTGACCCAGGTGCCGGCGCAGGTCTTGCCATGCATCCGGTCGCCGAGGCCCGCCGGGTCCGGCAGGCACGCCGCCACCACGTCGCGGGGCGAGACCGGGGCACCCTTGACCGTGACCGGCTCGGTCCGGTCCAGCCCGAGCGTGTGCAGGACCTTGAGCACATTGATGAACTCGTCGCCCAAGCCGTACTTGAAGGTGACCCGCTTCGCCTTCACCCAGCGCGGGATGAGGAGCACCTCCTCATGCTCCACGTTGACGCATTCGACGGGTCCGATGCCCTCCGGGAAGACGAACGTCTCGGGCTCGGAGAAGGACGGCGTCGTGAACCAGCCTCGGCCCTCCTCCCAGATGACCGGCGGGTTGAGGCACTCCTCGATGGTCGTCCAGATGGAGAACGACGGCGCGAACTCGTAGCCGTCCACCGTGAGGTTGGCGCCGTCACGGACGCCCGCCTCGTCGATCTCGCTGAACAGCTCGTCCTGCGCGTAGCGGGCGAAGATGTCGGACAGGCCGGGCTCCACGCCCAGGCCGACCAGGGCCAGCCGGCCGGCCGCCTCCCAGTGCGAGGCCATCTCGAACTGGCGGTCGCCCAGCTTCTCGCCGGCGAACTCGTGCGGCCGCTCGGGGTGCGGGCGCGACAGGGACATCGCCATGTCCATGTAGTCCACGCCCGCCTCGTAGCAGGCGTCGAAGATGGGCATGACGAAGCGCGGGTCCACCGCGTTGAGGACGTGGGTGGCGCGCGTCTCGCGGATGAGAGCCACGAGCGACGGGACGCTCGACGCGTCCACGCTTGCCCCACTGAAGCGGGCGTCGCCCGCGACCTGCGCGAGGGCGTGCTCGACGCGGGCGGGGTCGTAGTCGGCCACCACCAGGTGCTCGAAGAACGCGCGCCGGGCCGCGATAGCCACGGCCGCGGTGCCGACGCCACCGGCGCCGACGACCAGGATCCGCATGGCTTGGTTCACCTCTGAGGGGGCGTGCGGCGGGACGCCGGCTCGCGACGCATCTTCGGATGGTCCATCTCACACCGGATGGCGGGGGTGGTGGCACACGGTCCCGTCAGGCGATCCCGGCCGTGCGGGCCGGACGACATCGTCGACTCGGCCACGGGCTGCGGCACCTCGACGTGTTTCAAGTCACGCCCGGCGCGATGGCCGGGCGAGACCGAAGCCCTGCGCCGCTGCGATCTGCGTCCAGAATTTCCAACCCACCCCCGGCGCGATGGCCGGGCGAGACTCGCCGACGTCGCGGACGAGATCTACCGGGTCACCAAGTTTCAACCCACGCCCGGCGCGAGGGCCGGGCGAGACCGGACACGTGCCACCGGTCGGGCCCGACACACCGTTTCAACCCACGCCCGGCGCGATGGCCGGGCGAGACTCAAGGCGCGGCTCGCCGAGCACGGGATCACGTGGTTTCAACCCACGCCCGGCGCGATGGCCGGGCGAGACTCGCCCGCTGGGCCCGGATCTCGAGGGACATGCCGTTTCAACCCACGCCCGGCGCGATGGCCGGGCGAGACGTCCACCCCGAAGGTGGACCTCGGGCCGATCAAGTTTCAACCCACGCCCGGCGCGATGGCCGGGCGAGACGGCCCCCACTCGCCCTTGTAATGGCGCAGCAACGGGTTTCAACCCACGCCCGGCGCGATGGCCGGGCGAGACTCGGCGACGCCGAGATCTCCGTCCGTTCCATGATGTTTCAACCCACGCCCGGCGCGATGGCCGGGCGAGACCGGTGATGCGGGCCTTCGCGCACGCGGCCTTGATGTTTCAACCCACGCCCGGCGCGATGGCCGGGCGAGACGACGGCATCCTCGCCCGCTCGCTCTACGTGTATGAGTTTCAACCCACGCCCGGCGCGATGGCCGGGCGAGACGACACGACCCGCGTCGTGCCGTCCGGGGAGATCGGGGTGCAACCCAC